>NZ_FUZC01000021.1 GCF_900168115.1 Salegentibacter salinarum | reverse complement strand
AGAAACATAGATCGCTGGTACCGTCGACGTCTAAGGATGTGTATCTGGAAACAATGGAAACGCATCCGCACGAAAGGAAAGATGCTTATCAAGCTTGGCCTGAACAAGTGGAAAGCGTGGGAATATGCCAACACGAGGAAAAGCTACTGGCATACAGCTAACAGCTTTATCCTCAAAAGGACTATTACCATCCACAGACTGAGACAGGCTGGTTACACTTCTCTTCTGGACTATTACCTTAAAGTTAGAACGTAAATTAGGGAACCGCCCAGTACGGAACCGTATGCTGGGTGGTGTGGGAGGACAGGTAGGGAAATAATCCTTACCTTTCTACCCGATCGATAATTAATTAACTGAAAACTTATCTACGCCTTAATTTTATGCCGAAAAGTTTAACTTTGCGCTATGCTGAAAAGAAAATATATTTATCCGTTAATCATTCTGGTTGTTGCAGCTGCTTTGTTGTTAGCAGAGCGCTGTAATTAGAAAGACATCCTGTCTGAATCGAGTTTAATAAAAATAAACAGGAGAATAGTAAATGCCCAAAGCCCCGAGCCGCCGTAGCTTAATAATGGCAGTGGAATTCCCACGGTGGGAAAAATACCTATTACCATCCCTATATTAACCAGGAAGTGCATAAAAATTATCCCTATTACTCCATATCCATATACCCGGTTGAAGGTTGAGCGTTGCCGTTCTGCCATATAAAGTAAACGCAGCATAAGTAGCACAAAAAGCGCAAGAATAAAGGTGCTGCCTAAAAAGCCCCATTCTTCACCAACAGTACTAAAAATATAATCTGTGTGTTGCTCTGGCACAAAATGACCTTTTGTTTGTGTTCCTTCTGTCCAGCCTTTTCCGAATAATCCGCCACTACCTATAGCAATTTCACTTTGGTTGGTATTATAACCAATTCCTCGGGAATCCACTTCTTTTCCTAGTACAATATTGAATCGGTCGCGGTGATGCTGTTTAAATACGTTTTCAAATACATAATTTACCGAAAGAGAAAAGCCGACTGCAACTGCTGCGAAAAACAAATACTTTAAAATATTAGGTCTTCTTTTTCGGTTTTTCAGGTAAACTATTATTGCGATTAATAATACACCGCCAATTACCCATAACGGGCCAAATGCCAGGGTGGCAACAAATAGGATAGCTGCGAAAAATCCGAGTAATAAATAAGCGAAATGCAAGCCTTCCCGGTATAAAGCAAATGCAAAGGAAAAATATACCATTGCGCTACCTGCATCGGGCTGTAAGAGCACCAAAATCATTGGCAGGGCGATTATTAAGAACACTCTTAATTGGTGCTTAAAATCCTTAATATTGGTTTGTATGCCGCTTAGATATTTCGCTACGGCTAAGGCGGTAGCTGCTTTGGCAAATTCTGCCGGTTGAATGCTAACAGGACCAATTTGGTACCAGGCGGTCTGGCCTGCAATGGTACTTCCAAAAACAAATAATCCTGCTAAGCTTAAAAGACTTATGGTATAAATTACGCTGGAAAAACGTTGGTAAAATTTTGCCTCGATAGATAGGATTAAAATAATGAGAAAGATACTCAAAACTATAAACAGGGCCTGCCTGCTATAAGGAGCATCCATATTAAAAAAATCAATAGGAGTACCAGATCCTAATGATGCTGAATAAATATTAGCCCAACCAAAGCCAACTAATAAAAGGTAAATTAAAATGGTAATCCAATCAAATCCTGCTACGCTTTTACTCATTTACCTATTTATTATAAAAGGTTCCCCGCTTAGTGGTTTTGCGTATTCTTCTTCAAGACTGTGGCTTAAAATCCAGTCTTCCATATCTGTTCTGGTAATTTCTTTTTTAATATATTTTTCCACCATTAAGCTGGCAATTCTTCCGGCGTAACGGCTTCCCCAATATCCGTTTTCAACAAATACAGCGATTGCTATTTTGGGATTATCTACCGGGGCAAAAGCCACAAAAATAGAGTGGTCGGTAAGTTGGGTACGTTTTCCATCTATTTTAGCAAAATTCTCGGCAGTGCCTGTTTTTCCGGCAATCTCAATGCCGGGGATTTGTAGCGTTCTCGCGGTACCGCTTTTGTATACCTGGTGCATTCCTTCAACTACAGGGTCAAAATGTTTGGGATCGACTGTAGTAATATTTTTTACAGTAAATTGCTCTTCTTTTATAGGATCACCTTCCACTGCTTTTAAAATATGTGGAGTATAATACCACCCACGGTTTGCAATAGTGGCGGTCATATTTGCTAACTGAATAGGCGTCATTAAAACTTCCCCCTGGCCAATAGCATTAGAAATTGTAGCAGTAGAATACCATTTGTAGGTAGGGTAGTTATAAATTCGGTTATAATAGTCGGCATCGGGAATTTTACCCGGTCTCCCTGTGCTAAGGTCATTTCCCATAAACTGTCCCAAACCGAAACTTTGTAGATGTTTATTCCAGGTGTCCATTCCTTCCTGTGGAGTGGGATATTTTTCAATTGTTTTTCGATAAACCTGGGCAAAATATGAGTTACATGAATGTGCAATTCCCGGCACCAGGTCCAGGGGACTTGGATGGGCATGGCAGCCCAAAGGACGCCTCGCACCATAGTTATACCCGTTGTTACAGGAGAACCTGTCTTCAGTATCTATCACCCCTTCCTGGAGGGCAATTAAACCGGTTAAAGTTTTAAAAGGAGATCCGGGAGGATATTCTGCTAAAAGTCCGCGATCGTAAAGAGGATTTGCAATAGAATCGTAATAAAGTTTTGTATAATTTGGAGATCTTTTCCGGCCTACTAATAACGCAGGGTCGTAATTAGGAGCAGTTACCAGGGACAAAATTTCACCGCTTTCAGGCTCTATAGCTACGATTCCACCTCGTTTGTTTTCCATTAGCTTTTCACCATATGCCTGTAATTCGGCATCCAAAGTTATGTTTATGTCTTTTCCTTTGGTGGGAAGCGTATCGTAAATCCCGTCTTTATATGGGCCAATATCCCTGTTGAATCTATCTTTTTGAATATACTTTACCCCTTTTTCGCCACGCAGTAATTCTTCGTAAACCGATTCTACCCCACTTCTTCCAATAAGGTCACCGGAAATATAATAAGGGTCGTCGTTAACTTTTTTCTGATTTACCTGGGTAATATAGCCCAAAACATTGGCGCTGTGATCTACCTGGTAATCTCTTAAGGAACGCTTTTGAATATAAAATCCTTCATATTTCCGCATTTTTTCCTGTAAATACGCGTATTCCGATTTTGTTAGCTGCGGAATAATTACCGAAGGAAGAATAGGGGAGTAGATCTTGGCTTTGTCTAATCGTCGGCCCAGTTCTTCTGGTTCTATGCTTAGAATTTCGCAGAATTCAGTAGTATCAAAAGGTTTTAGGTTTCGCGGAATTGCCATGACGTCGTAAGAAGGTTGGTTAGAAACCATCAACTTCCCGTTTCTGTCTGAAATATAACCGCGCTGCGGATAATCGTATACCACTTCTATAGCATTATCTTGCGATCTTACCGTAAAAGAATCGTCCATTATTTGCAAATAGAACAACCTGGCAAGAAAAATTATGCCGGTGGTAAGAATAATAATGTAAAGAAGTAATTTTCTCATCTATATTTTTTACTGAAAACAATAAGGCTTAGTATAATCATAACAACACTAAAGATCCCTGAAAATAACGTTTTTTGAAGGACTATTATTATATGACTTAAGCTGAACATTTCCAAGAAAAATAATATAAAATGATGAATAATTACACTAATAAAAATATAGCTTAATCTGGCTCCAAAAGGTGTGGTAGAAAGCCTTAAATTTTGATGATCATAACTTATTCCGAAGGAAAACCGAAGCAAATTTGGCCGTATAAAAGCAATCACTACACAAGCTGCTGCGTGAACCCCGCCGCTGTCTTCAAAAAGATCTATACTGAAGCCCAATAGAAAAGACAGGATTAAAAATAAACTCTGATTACCGTTAAACGGATAAAGTAAAATGAATAATATATACAGGTAAGGATTTATATACCCCAAAAAATTAATGTTATTAAGAATTAGTACCTGTATAAATACTAATCCCACAAACCTGATGATATTTTTTAAAATACTATTGTTCATCTTCGCGCTCTAATTCCAGTATTTCTTCCCTATCCAGGTTTTCAATTATATACACATAACCAATGTTGGTCATGTCATTAAAAAGCCTAACATTAATATTGTAATAACTTTCGCTTTGGTCCAGTTTAAAATCTTCAATACTGCCAATAGGAATTCCTTCAGGAAAAATTAAGGATTTCCCGCCGGTAACTATGGTGTCACCCTCTTTTACGGGTGCCTGTCGTGGCACATCAATCAACTGAACAATATTTGGATTTTTACCATCCCAGATTAAACTTCCAAAATGATTGGTTTTATTTAACTGTGCGTTAATTTGGGAATCTGAATTTAATATAGAAATTACCCGCGAAAACCTATCGTTTACCCTGTCTACAATTCCAATTACTCCTTTGCTGGTAATAACTCCAAATTCAGTTTTAATTCCAGCTTCTTTTCCCTGGTTTAAGGTTAAAAAGTTATTAGGTTTTGCGTAGTTGTTGTTAATAACTCTTGCGGTTCTAAAATAGTACGTGCTCTCAAAACTGGTGGTATCAGTATAATTTTCTACGGAAATAGTATCGTTTAAATTGGTCAATATATTACGAAGCTGCTTATTTTCTTCCATTAAGCGCTCGTTGTATTCATCTAAGTGCATATACTTGTCAAAATCGTTGGCCCAGGAATAAATGCCACCGGTAAGCACATTTGCCGAACTTATAAAACTGCTTTTGTGGAAAGAATGGGTTTGTATGGTGAAAAATACAGCTAATGCAAGCAGAAACAGGAATAAAATATTATTCTTATTCCGAATAAGAAAATTGAAAATTTGCTGCATAAAACTACTTCTCCTACTTTATCAAAATTCCCTTATAACGATTAAGGGTTTTCAAGCATATTCCGGTTCCTCTTACCACGGCTCTTAAAGGATCTTCAGCAATATAAACCGGAAGATCAGTTTTTTGAGATAATCGTTTATCCAGTCCTCTAAGCATAGATCCGCCACCGGCAAGATAAATTCCGGTATTGTAAATATCGGCTGCAAGTTCTGGTGGAGTTTGGGATAAAGTTTCCATCACCGCGTCTTCAATTCTTAAAATAGATTTATCTAAAGCTTTGGCAATTTCACGATAAGAAATATTTACCTGCTTGGGTTTTCCTGTTAAAAGGTCACGCCCCTGCACGCTCATTTCTTCCGGCGGAACTTCCAAATCTTCAGTCGCCGCTCCAATTTGTATTTTTATTTTTTCAGCAGTACGTTCTCCAACATATAAGTTATGCTGAGTACGCATATAATAAACAATGTCGTTGGTGAAAACATCACCCGCAATTTTAACAGATTTATCACAAACAATTCCCCCAAGGGCAATCACCGCAATTTCAGTAGTACCACCACCTATATCTACGATCATATTTCCTTTTGGCTGCATAATATCTACACCAATACCAATTGCTGCAGCCATAGGTTCGTGAATAAGGTAAACCTCTTTCCCGTTAACACGCTCGGCACTTTCTTTTACCGCACGCATTTCAACCTCTGTAATTCCCGAAGGAATACAAATTACCATTCTAAGCGCTGGGGTAAACATTTTCTTTTTAAGCGCGGGAATTTCCTTGATGAACATCGTGAGCATTTTCTCACTGGCATCAAAATCGGCAATTACACCGTCTTTTAAGGGGCGAATGGTTTTTATGTTTTCATGGGTTTTTCCCTGCATCATCGCAGCTTCTTTCCCTACTGCGGTTATTTTTCCCGTAGTACGGTCTCGGGCAACAATTGAGGGACTGTCAACCACCACTTTATCATTATGAATAATAAGAGTGTTGGCAGTTCCTAAATCTATCGCTATTTCTTCAATGAGAAAGTCAAAAAATCCCATGCTTTGTTTGGTATTGAGGTTTGGTAAATGTAATAAATTTAATGTTTAAAATGGCGAGTTCCCGTCATCACCATAGCTATATTATTTTCGTTGCAATAATCTATACTTAACTGATCTTTTATAGATCCTCCGGGCTGGATTACTGCTGAAATTCCTTCGTTACCGGCAATCTCTACGCAATCTGGAAAAGGGAAAAACGCATCACTGGCCATAACCGCTCCATTTAAATCGAATTTAAAAGATCTCGCTTTCTCTATGCTGTGTGTTAAAGCATCTACACGAGAAGTTTGCCCGGTCCCACTGGCACACAATTGTTTGTTTTTTACCAAAACAATAGTGTTTGATTTTGTGTGTTTACAGATTTTGGAAGCAAACAGCAGGTCAGATAACTCGCCATCTGTTGGTTTATTGTTTGTAGCTTCCTTTAAATCTTCAAGGGTATCTGTTTTATTGTCTTTATCCTGAACTAAAACTCCATTTAAGCAAGTTCTAACTTGTTTCTGCGGAAGTTCAGTTTCTTTTTGAATCAATAAAATCCTGTTCTTTTTTCCTTTCAGAATTTCTTCGGCTTCACTAGAGAATGAAGGTGCAATTACCACCTCACAGAATAATTTATGAATTTCTTCAGCAGTAGCTCTATCAATTTCAACATTACTAATTAAAACTCCACCAAAAGCTGAAACAGGATCTCCTGCCAAAGCATCTACATAAGCCTGGTGAACAGTGTCGCGTTGCGCTAAGCCACAAGCATTATTATGCTTTAAAATTGCAAAAGTAGGGGCTTCACCTTTAAATTCGTTGATGAGGTTTACCGCTGCATCAACATCAAGGAGATTATTGTAAGAAAGTTCTTTTCCGTGGAGTTTTTCAAACATTGCGTCAAAATCTCCGTAAAAAGTTCCCTGCTGATGTGGGTTTTCCCCATAACGCAATTCTTTTCCTGTTTGGATGCTTTCCTTATAGGCTTTTACTCCACCATCCTCATTAAAGTAGTTGAAAATAGCAGTATCGTAATGCGAGGAAATATTAAAAGCTTTCCCGGCAAAAAGTTTACGATCTGCAAGGCTGGTTTCGCCGTTTTTTTCTTCCAGTAAATTCTCAAAATCTTTATAATCTTCTACCGAAGAAACACAAAGCACATCTTTAAAGTTCTTTGCTGCAGCGCGAATTAGGGAAATTCCGCCAATATCTATTTTTTCAATTATATCTTGCTCTGAAGCTCCCGAAGCAACGGTTTTTTCAAACGGATAGAGGTCTACAATCACAATGTCTATTTGCGGAATTTCGTATTCAGCAAGTTCTTTAACGTCACTTTCGTTATCCTGCCTGTTTAAAATTCCTCCAAAAACTTTTGGGTGGAGCGTTTTCACCCTTCCGCCTAAAATTGAAGGATAAGAAGTTACATCTTCTACAGGGACTACATCAATTCCAAGATCTTTAATAAACTTTTCGGTGCCGCCGGTAGAGTAAATGGTGATTCCCAGTTCGTTAAGTTTTTTTACAATAGGTTCCAGGCCATCTTTGCTGAATACAGATATTAAAGCAGATTTTGCTTTTTTTAAGTCGCTCATTGTGTTGTGTTTGTTAAAGTGGCAAAAGTAAGTATTTAACCCAAAAACATAAAAGGCATTTACTTTATTTATCCAGAAATTTTGTAACGAAATTTAAACCCGGGCGTCATACCATTAAGCACATAAATATCCGGGCTTTATTTACTCGATATCCTGAGATTTAATGTGCCCGGCTTGCAGAATGTTTAAATTTACAATCTAATGCTTCGTGGGGTTATCCCGAGCTTTATTTATTATGCTGATATATTTACGCGTACTTAGGGAAAGTTTTAATTTTGCGATAAACGCGCTTAAAAACAACAAGTTAAGAACATTTCTTTCTTTGCTTGGAGTTACTATTGGAATTTTTTCCATTATTGGTGTACTCGCTGCAGTAGATTCTTTAGAGCGTGAAATTAAAGGAAGTTTAAGCGCTTTAGATAACAGTACAATTATTGTAATGCGTTTTTCTTTTGGCCCAACCGATATTCCGCAATGGAAACGACAACAATTCCCCGATGTTTCTTATGATGAATATCAATTCTTAAAGAGAAATCTTCCCAATACTGAATCTATAAGTTTTACCATAGGCGTTCCCGATGAGTCTATAAAATACCAGGATGTAACCAGTACCGGGGTTGGGGTTGGTGCCATTACTCACGAATATTACGATATTGAAGCTCTGGAACTGGAGGAAGGTCGATTTTTCAACGAATCTGAATCGGTTAGCGGTTCTCCTGTAATTGTTTTAGGTCACGAAATAGCAAATAACCTTTTTGGCGGACTTAACCCTCTTGGCAAGGAAGTGCGCTTATATGGAAGAAAACTCACGGTGATTGGTGTGCTGAAAAAACAGGGTGCCAGTTTATTTGGGGGCTCCCGGGATGGGCAGGTCTTTATTCCAGCAAATATTGCCAGAAGGGTTTATGGCGATAACAATAAAGGTGTTTTTCCGCAGTTGATTTTGAAACCTGAAGATGATGTTGATAATGCCGAATATATGGCAGTTTTAGAACAGCGACTCAGAAATTACCGCGGTATAAAACCCGGCGATATCAATAATTTCTTTGTTAACCAGCTCCAGGGTTTTGCCGATTTAATAGATAATATTACCGGCCAACTTAATTTTATAGGATTAATCATCAGCGGATTTTCATTACTTGTTGGCGGTTTTGGAATTGCAAATATTATGTTTGTGAGCGTTAAAGAGCGAACCAATTTAATTGGAATTCAGAAATCACTGGGCGCCAAGAATAAATTTATTCTTTTTCAATTCTTATTTGAAGCGATAATTCTTGCTGTTATTGGAGGACTTGTTGGATTGGGATTGGTTTGGTTGGGATCTATTGCGGCTTCGCAATTCACCGGTGATTTTGAGTTTGTACTTTCTTCCTGGAATATGTTTATAGGAACTGCAGTTTCTGCAGTTATAGGGTTAATTTCAGGAATAATACCCGCAATTTCGGCTTCAAAATTAGATCCTGTTGAAGCAATTAGGACGGGAATGTAAAATTCAAGACAATAGAAAACAGATTTTAGAACAAAGACTTTTAAGGTCTTGATTCTTGCTTCCTCTTCTTTTATCTCTAATCTTTTTTCTCTTTTTAGGCCTTTAAAACTTCTGCCACTTTCTCATTAACCCATTCCAAAAATTCTTCATCTTCCCTAGAAAATGGATCTGGGGTGTGAGAATCTATATCAATCTGGCCAATATTTTCACCTTTTAAGAAAAGCGGTACAACAATTTCGGCTTTTACATGAATACTACAGGCAATGTAATTGTTTTGCGCTTTTACATCTGGTACTACAAAGTTTTTATTAGAAACGGCTACCTGGCCGCAAATTCCTTTTCCGAAGGGAATAATTGTGTGATCTGTAGGTTCACCGGCAAAAGAACGTAATTTTAATTCGTCTTTATCACCATTTTTAAAATAAAAACCTACCCAGTCATAATAAGGGATATTTTCTTTTAAAACTTCGCACACCTGCGATAGCCTGTGGTCTATCGATAGATTTTCGTCTTCAAGAATCGTTTTAATTTCTGGTTTTAATTTCTGAAATGGCATAGTTGATATTTTGCTACAAAAGTATTCAAAAATTATAGCAAGCGCAGGCTCATATTTATATAAATTTGTTAAAAACCCCTTCGAAAATTGATCAGGTTATTCGTTAAATATAAATCAGTACTTCGTTTCATTTTTATGTTTTTGGGAAGTTACCTGGTCTTCACCCTTATTTATAGCGTTTATTTAGAGTTTTTTAGGTCGCAGGTTTATTTCCCAGATTACATCACTCATCTTGTGGCGAAACAAAGCGAAGCCTTAATCAGTAGTTTTGGTTATAATGCGCAAATTCTACCCCACCAGTCAGAGCTTTCCATGAAACTTATTGTGAATGAAGTTTACCTGGCAAGGATTGTAGAAGGCTGCAATGCCATTAGTATAATAATTCTGTTTCTTGCATTTGTCCTTTCATTCTTTGGAAGGTTGAAACTCACGTTGCTTTATTTATTGGCAGGTACTGTAATAATTTACGCGATGAATATTATTAGAATAGCTATTCTCACCATCGGGATTTACGAATATCCGCAGCATACAGAATTTCTCCATAGCATCATTTTTCCATTGATTATCTACGGTACCGTATTTTTACTATGGATAATCTGGGTGCGTATTTATAGCCAAAAACAGAAAGTATGAAACAATTTATAAGACTTTCGGAAATTGGAGTTTTAGTTCTTTTACTGGTTTCAGTGAGGCACTTTGAGTATCAGCTGTTTTATGATCCACTTATCGATTTTTATCGTTACGGTGGGCATTTAGCAATGGAAGTCCCTGAAATTAACTTTCCCAAATTATTAATGAATATCAGTTTACGCTACTGGCTAAATACTGCAATTTCCCTGGTAATCCTTTTTGTAAGTTTTCGAGATAAGAATATCGTCAAATTTGCAGCCTTGCTTTTTGCTTTACTTTTTGGAATTGGCCTGGTAACATTCAGTGTCCTTTATTTTAATTTGAATGCAGAAAATGTAATGGGCTTATTTTATGTACGCCGGTTTCTAATTCACCCTATATTTATTCTTATTTTACTGCCCGCATTTTATTATTATCGACTGAAAAAGCGTGAAAACCTATAACATTGAAAGTTATTTCGAAAAATCCGAAACGGCTTCATATCAAAATTTTCCCTATTTTTGTAGCTGATGAAAAAAGCTTTTCAACATAGTATTTCTATAGCAATGGCATTTTTAGTGCTATTTTCAACCTTTTCTTTTACGGTTGATAAGCATTTCTGTGGAAGCTTCTTAGTTGATAAAGCTATTTTTTCTGAAGCCAAAACCTGCGGGATGGAAATGGAAGCTTCAACTGAAGATTCCTGCTGTTCCAATGAAAAAGTAGCGGTAGAAGGGCAGGACGAGTTAAAACACCAGTTTGATTCTCTAAACTTAGATCAACAGGTTTTCCTATCCGGCTTTGCTTATTCTTATATCTATATTTTTGAAGATTTTTCAAAAGAAATTATTCCTTTTAAAGACTATTCCCCACCACTTCTGGTGAAAGACATTCAGCTCGAAGACCAGGTTTTCCTTATTTGATATACTTTTTATAATTATTTGTCAATTCGAGTGATTTCGATAAAATCGGAATTGTATCGAGAATCTTTCCAACTAAAATAACTTTTTTAGCCTCGGAATTCTTGAGAATCAAGCTCAATTTGACCTTTTCTTTTAGTTCATAATCAGATTTTACACTCTGTTTGTGACTACAAAATCAAATAGTTATAAATGTATATCCACATTCATGTTCAATAAGATTATAAAATATTTCCTTTATAACCGGTTGGTTTCCATCTTGCTGTTAGTCTTTCTGATCGGCTGGGGATTGGTTACTGCTCCTTTTAATTGGAACACCGGTTTTCTACCAAGTGACCCCGTTCCTGTAGATGCTATTCCCGATATTGGAGAAAATCAGCAAATTGTTTTTACCGATTGGCCCGGGCGTTCGCCGCAGGATATAGAAGATCAAATTACGTACCCGCTTACCAGTTCCCTTTTGGGAATTCCGGGCGTGAAGTCTATTCGTAGTTCTTCTATGTTTGGATTTTCCAGTATTTACATCATTTTTGAAGAAGATGTAGAGTTTTACTGGTCCAGAAGCAGGGTTTTAGAAAAGTTGAATTCACTTCCTTCAGGCCTATTACCCGATGATGCTCAACCCGCTTTAGGCCCTGATGCTACTGGTTTGGGCCAGGTTTTTTGGTACACGATCGAAGGCCGGGATAAAGACGGAAACGTAACCGGTGGCTGGGATCTTCACGAATTGCGCAAGGTTCAGGATTATTATGTAAAACTCGGACTAAGCGGAGCAAAAGGAGTTTCAGAAGTAGCTTCCATTGGAGGTTTTGTGCAGGAATATCAAATTGATGTAAATCCCGATGCGCTTAAAGCCTACGGAATTGGCATCAACCAGGTGATGATGGCGGTTAAGAATTCTAACCGCGATGCCGGGGCAAAAACCTTAGAGGTTAATAAGGTGGAATACCTGGTGCGTGGACTCGGATATATTGAATCTATTGAAGATATTGAAAATACTGTTGTTGCCGAAAGTGATAACACTCCGGTACTTATTAAAGACCTTGGTCGCGTGAGCCTGGGGCCTGCCGAACGCCGTGGAGTTTTGGACAAAGGTGGCGCTGAGGTTGTGGGCGGTGTAGTTGTTGCCCGCTATGGTTCAAATCCGCTGGCGGTTATTCAAAATACTAAAGATAAAATCCAGGAAATATCTTCCGGCTTACCTTCTAAAACACTTTCCGATGGTACCGAAAGCCAGTTAACTATCGTGCCTTTTTACGATAGAACCCAACTGATTAACGAAACCATAAATACGCTGGAGAGAGCACTTTCTCACGAGGTGCTTATTAGTATTATCGTGATAATTGTATTGGTTTTAAACCTGCGAGCTTCTATTTTAATTTCCAGTTTACTGCCGGTTGCGGTGCTTATGACCTTTATCGCGATGCGCTATTTTGGAGTAGATGCAAATGTGGTTGCACTTTCCGGGATTGCCATCGCTATTGGAGTAATGGTAGATGTTGGGATTGTGTTTGTTGAAAATACCATTCGCTGGCTCGAAATGCCCGAAAATAAAGATCTCCGCGGAAATAAACTCGCCGGAGTAATCTACAAAGCTACCGCTGAAGTAGCTCCAGCGGTAACAACAGCACTCGCCACCACAATTGTGAGTTTTATCCCGGTGTTCTTTATGGAAAATGCCGAAGGGAAATTATTCCGTCCCCTGGCTTTTACCAAAACTTTTGCCTTGGTTGCGGCTTTCCTTATCGGGGTTTTTGTGTTGCCAATGCTGTCGTATTTCTTTTTCAATATTAAAATCAATAAAAAGAAAACCCAGCAAATCTGGAATATTGTTTTAATCGTTTCAGGAATCGCATTGACTATTATTTTCAGTTTTTGGTTGCCTTTAGCTCTAACATTAATTGGAATTGTAAAAATTGTTGAAGACAGGAACCCACAGTTTTTTGGAAAATATACAAATTTGGTTATTCCCGGTTTAATCCTGACGGTTACCGTATTCTTTCTGGCTGAAGAGTGGATGCCGCTTGGCTTTCAGAAATCGGCTTTTTCCAATTATATCTTTGTAATTCTTTTACTAAGTATCACCTTGGCGGTGTTAATGATGGTGGTGAAGTTTTACGAACCGATCTTAAACTGGTGTTTAACCAATAAAGGGAAGTTTTTAACGCTCCCTATTATTACCATCTTTTGTGGTACGATGATCTGGTTTGGTTTTCCAAAATTATTCGGATTTGTAGCCAGCGGATTTGATAAAGTAGGCTGGAATGTGAGAACAACCCAGGTTTGGAGCGGGATGGCACACACTTTCCCCGGGGTGGGCAAGGAATTTATGCCATCGTTAAGTGAAGGCAGCTTTTTACTGATGCCAACTACCATGCCGCACGCCGGGATGGAAGAAACCACCGAAACCTTGAAACAATTGGATATGGCGGTAACCAGTATTCCTGAAGTTGAGATTGCGGTTGGTAAATTAGGTCGGGCAGAAACCGCTCTGGATCCCGCGCCAATTTCTATGTTTGAAAATATCATAAATTATAAACCGGAATATATTCATGCTGAAGACGGCTCGATGCAGCGTTTTAAAGTTGATGATGAAAACCGATTTATTCTGAAATCAGGGGACACTTTAACTAATACTGAAGCTATCCAGCGAGATGTAATCGCTTCAAATTTAATTGAAGATGAAGATGGAAGGTTCTACCGAAACTGGCGTGAACATATTAATAGTCCCGACGACATTTGGAATGAAATTACAAAACGCACCAAACTTCCCGGGGTTACTTCGGCGCCAAAATTACAACCCATAGAAACCCGTCTGGTAATGTTACAAACCGGGATGCGGGCACCGATGGGAATTAAAGTTTATGGACCAGATTTGAGGACTATTCAAGATTTTGGAATGGAACTGGAGGAATTGCTAAAAGAAGTGCCTTCAGTAAAATCTGAAGCTGTTTTTGCCGATCGTGTAGTTGGAAAACCTTATCTGGAAATAGATATAGATCGAAATGCGATTGCCCGTTACGGACTTAGTATTGAAGACGTTCAGCAAACCATTGAAACTGCGATTGGGGGGATGGAAATCACTTCTACGGTAGAAGGCAGGGAACGCTTTCCGGTTAGGGTGCGATATCCCCGCGAATTAAGAGACGATCCTGAAAGTATTAAGAACATTCTAATTCCGACTTCAGATGGGGCTCAAATTCCGTTAGGAGAGCTCGCCGAGCTTAAATATGAACGTGGTCCGCAAATGATAAAAAGTGAAGAGACTTTTTTAACTGGCTATGTACTTTTCGATAAACGCGATGGCTATGCTGAAGTTAATGTAGTAAACGATGCTCAGCAGCATATTCAGGAAAAAATTGATGCCGGTGAATTGCAAGTGCCGCAGGGAGTGAGCTATAAATTCTCCGGAAATTATGAAAACCAGGTTCGGGCGGTAGAACGTTTGACGATCCTAATTCCTATTTGTTTGATTATTATTTTCCTGTTGCTGTATTTTCAATTTAAAACCATTATCGCTTCAACAATCCACTTTTCAGGAGTATTTGTAGCTTTTGCCGGTGGTTTTGTTATGATCTGGCTTTACGGGCAGGGCTGGTTTATGGATTTTGATATGTTCGGAACCAATATGCGCAACCTTTTTCAAATGCAGGAAGTTAATTTAAGCGTAGCAGTATGGGTTGGATTTATCGCTTTGTTTGGTATCGCAACCGATGATGGCGTTTTGATGGGAACTTATATTCACCAGGTTTTTGAACGGAAAAACCCCCAAACAGTTTCAGAAGTTCGTGATGCGGTGATGGAAGCGGGTTTGAAAAGGGTTCGGCCCGCAATGATGACCACGGCAGTTACTATAATTGCACTTTTCCCGGTACTTACTTCCACCGGAAAAGGATCTGATATTATGGTGCCCATGGCCATTCCAATTGTCGGTGGAATGTTGATCCAGATTATGACAATTTTTGTGGTGCCAGTTTTACAGGCCATATGGCGGGAGAATGCTTCTTCCAATTTCACAGAAGAAAATGGAGAAGAACCAACTACAATTGAGGCTTAGAATTTCTGAAAGAAATAAGAATTAGATAATGAAAATAAACACAAAAAAAATATTTATAAGCTTGCTTCTAATCCCCCTTTGGGGAGGAGTTGGAATTGCGCAAGAGTTGGAAGATTATCTCCAAATCGCAGCAGAAAATAATCCGAAGCTACAATCTGCTTATACGCAATTTGAAGCTGCATTGCAGCAATCGCCGCAGGTTGCTTCTTTGCCAGATCCTACCCTAACGCTTAGTGCGTTTGGCAGGATGATAGAAACCCGGTTGGGAGCCCAGGAAGCCCGGTTCAGCCTTATGCAAATGTTTCCGTGGTTTGGAACTCTAAAAACAAAAAGGGAAGCAGCCGATTTACTGGCAGAAGCACGATTTCAAGAGTATTTGGCAATGCGAGCCGATTTGTTTTTTGAAATAAAAAAAGCCTATGCAGAACTTTTTGCCATAGAGAAAACTATCTCTTTAAAAGAGGAAAATCTTGATATTCTGGATTCCTATCGTGAGCTTTCTCTTAGTAAGTTTAGAAGCGGAAGCTCAAAAATGGTGAACGTGGTGCGAGTGGATATCAAGCGTGATGAATCTTTAACCGAAATTGAACTGGAAGAAGAACAGCTGGAAAGTTTAAAAAAGCAATTTAATATATTATTGAATAGAGATAGGGAAGCCGAAGTTTCTATTGAGGATACTCTGATTTTTAACTCTGGAATTCAAAATGAAATAATTGATACTGAAGCAGCTTTTAGCACACATCCTGAACTTACCAAATTTGATAAGGAGCGGGAGGCTTACGAACATCGTGCAGAAACCGCTCAAAAATCGGGTTTACCTAATTTTGGGATTGGTGTAGATTACTCGGTTATTTCAAAACGAACAGATGCAAATCCGCCAATGAATGGGCAGGACGCAATAATGCCTATGTTTTCGGTGAGCTTACCAATTTTCAGAAAGAAATATAAAGCCGCAGAAAAAGAAGCCGAATTAATGCAGCAGGCTGCAATTCAAAATAAAGAAGCACGGGAGAATCAGTTGCAGAGTGAATTTGAGCAAACGGTGTATGATTTAAACAAAGCTGCCAAACTGCTAAAACTTTACGAACGGCAAATAGAAAGTTCTGGCCAGGCCAACAGACTTCTGGTTTCGGCTTTTAGTAATAACGATGGCGATTTTGAGGAAGTGCTCAGGATGAACCAGGATATTTTAATGCTGAAAACTCAGCAGATAAAAGCTTTGAAAACCGGATTTACGGCTCAGGCAAAAATGGATTATTTATCAGCTAAAACTGAAAATTACGATGAAACGAATTAATAATATATGGAAAGCCGCCGGAATTCTTATTCTGGGACTTTTACTTGGATATCTGCTTTTTGGTGGAGGAAATGATGCTGAAGAAGCTGAAGATCATAATCACTCTGAAATGAGCGAAGATCAAATATGGACCTGTTCCATGCACCCTTCGGTACGACAAAATGAACCCGGCGATTGCCCGATTTGCGGAATGGATCTTATTCCGGTTTCAGAAGATGAAAAGGAATTGGATTCAGATATGTTTGTAATGAGCGATAATGCCCTGAAACTCGCAAATGTAGAGACCATGCTTGTTGGAGCAGGTGAAACTTCAAAAGAAATAAGGCTTAGCGGGAAAGTTGAGGTAGACGAGCGTAACACTTACACACAATCTACCCATATCCCGGGGAGAATTGAGCAATTACGAGTGAATTTTACCGGTGAGAAAGTGAATCGTGGGCAGGTTTTGGCCAGCGTTTATTCGCCAGATTTGGTTACCGCTCAGGAAGAATTATTACAGGCAGCCGAGATAAGGGAAAGTCAGCCGGAACTTTTTGAAGCCGCAAAACAGAAGCTTAGAAACTGGAAAATTAGTGAGGCCCAAATTAATAGTATGTTAAGCAGGGGAGAGGCTATAGATCGTTTTCCAATTACCGCCGATGTTGGTGGTGTTGTGACCGATCTAATGGCAGAACAGGGCGATTACCTGGAAAGGGGAATGCCTATTTACGAAATTGCCAACCTGGATAAACTTTGGGTACTTTTTGATGTTTATGAGAGCAATATGGCCTTGATTGAGGAAGGAAGCAAAATAAAATATTCCATTCAATCGCTGCCCGGGGAAACCTTTGAAGGAGAGGTAGATTTTATAGATCCGTTGTTAAATAATAATACCCGTGTGGCTACTGCACGAGTAGAAATAGACAATGAAAACAGGCGTATTAAACCGGGAATGTTTGTTACAGGAATTATAGAAAATAGCCTAAATGCAGAAAATGAGGAAATTGTGATTCCACAATCTGCTGTTTTATGGACAGGAAAGCGTTCTGTGGTATACGTTAAGGAAGACGTGGAAAGCGGTGCCGGGTTTAAACACCGTGAGGTGGTTTTAGGTTCTTCTTTAGGTGATTCTTATGTAGTTAAAGAAGGTTTGAATAAAGGTGAGGAAATTGTGGTAAATGGTACTTTTACCGTGGATGCCGCGGTACAGTTAGCTGGAAAACCAAGTATGATGAATCCACCGGGAAATGGAGCAGGAAATATTAATGAAATAGAATTATCTGAGGCCGAAAAAAGCGAAATTCTAGCGGTATTTACTTCTTATTTAGCTCTAAAAGATGCCCTGGTAGAAGATGATTTTGAAGAAGCTAAAAATCAGCTTACAGCGGTAGAAAATGAAATAGAAGCAGTAGATAATTCAGGTTTTGACGCTTCAGCAGTAGAGGCTATGGTGAATTATAAAACCGAGCTTCAGGAACAGTTAAATGTTTTGAAAGCTTCCGAAGATATTTCAGTATTAAGAACCGGATTTATGGATTTTTCCGCAGAAATGATCAGGATGGCAAAAAGTTTAAAACCATTTAATGAGCAGATTTACATTCAGCATTGTCCTATGGCGAATAACGATGAAGGCGCCGATTGGTTAAGCCTTTCAGAAGAAATAAGGAATCCATATTACGGTAGTGCTATGCTGAATTGCGGGGAAGTAACGAGTGTTATTGAGCAATAAGAAAAGAGTAAGTGAAAAGAATAAAAGAGGAATCGAAAAAATAAATTTATATAAGTTTGCTGAATCAAAAGCCTTAAAGTGGTTAAACAAGAATAAATACAAATAAAATTAAAAACAGAAACGATGAAAAAAAATCTAAGAAACTTAATGATGCTTAGCCTGATAGCAGGAGCAATATCAATGACCTCTTGCCGCGATGCCGAAGAAAAAAAGGACGAACCGGCAGAGCCTATGCAAAATGAAATGCACCAATCTGAAGACCAGGCTACAATGGAAACTTATGAAGGCGAATCATTGGAGGCCGAATTTAAGGATGAAAATACTGCAGAAGTCTATAATTTGTACGTAGAAATTAAGGATGCTTTTGTGAATACCGATGCTGAAACTGCCAGTGATAAAGCTGCAGAACTTGCTGAAAAAGCTGGTGAAAACGAAGAAATAGCTTCTGCGGCAACGCAAATAGCGGAAAGTGAGGATGTAAATACACAACGGGAAGATTTTTCTAAACTTACTGCAGCTATGGAGCCTGTGTTGCAGGATGCTTTAGAATCGGGCGAGATTTATAAGCAATACTGCCCCATGGCTTTTGAAGGAAAAGGTGATTATTGGTATTCTAATTCAAAAGATATTTTTAATCCGTATTATGGCGATAAAATGCTGAAATGCGGTAGGGTAGAAGCTACTCTAAATTAAGATATACTAAATAACAAATAGAGCCTGCCTACTCAACGTTGGTAGGCTTTTTTATACGTAGTTTTTCGAAAAAACGCGGGTTTTATTTGAAAAGTTCAATTAGCAAGTTATCTTACAAAGATTAATAATAAGAATATGAAATTGTCTTCCGTTACCGGAATATTACTGACTTTTTTTCTCACCATATCCTGTGTAGATGAATCTAAGAATAATTCCTCGAGTGAAAATCAATTAGATAAAGAGCCCGCAGAACACGAGTTTACCAATATGCTCGTGAATGAGAGCAGTCCGTATTTATTACAGCACGCCCATAATCCTGTCAATTGGTATCCCTGGAGCGAGGAAACATTAAATAAAGCTAAGGAAGAAAATAAACTACTGGTTATTAGTATTGGATATGCCGCCTGCCACTGGTGCCATGTGATGGAAGAGGAAAGTTTTGAAGACCCCGAAGTGGCCGAACTTATGAACGAAAATTTTATTTCGGTAAAAGTAGACCGGGAAGAGCGTCCAGATGTAGATAATTTATATATGAATGCTGCGCAGCTAATGACTGGCAGTGGAGGTTGGCCTTTAAATGTTTTGGCATTGCCAGATGGAAAGCCTTTTTATGCAGGAACATATTATCCTAAGGAAGACTGGCTTAAAATTCTTAAGCACTTTGTAAAACTAAATAAAGATGATCCAAACGCCATTGTAGAACAAGCCGAGAAAATAACTGATGGTATTCAATCTTTGGAACACATGTCAATTGTTGATAAAGAGAAAGCTTTTTCTTTAGATGAACTTGAAACTTTGTACGCTCAATTAAAATCTAAAATAGATTTTGAAAAAGGGGGGAAAGTAGAAACGCAAAAGTTTCCGGTGCCGGTTTTATGGAAATTTCTTCTTCACTATAACTATTTAACCAACGACCCCAGTGCTTTGGAAGCCGTAGATATTACCCTTGAAAATATGGCTTATGGAGGAGTTTACGATCAGCTTGGCGGAGGTTTTGCCAGGTATTCTACAGATGAAGATTGGTTTGCACCTCACTTTGAAAAAATGCTCTATGATAATGCACAACTTATTGAGCTTTATTCCCAGGCCTGGCAAAAAACCCGGAAGCCGCTTTATAAAGAAGTAGTTTACGAAAGTCTGGAATTTGTAGGACAAGAACTTACCGCTGAAAATGGAGCGTTTTATTCTTCACTCGATGCAGATACCGATGGAGAAGAAGGAAAGTTTTACGTCTGGACCGCCGATGAAATTGATACTCATTTAGGTGGAAATTCCTCCCTTTTTAAAGAGTATTATAATGTAGAAGAAGAAGGTAATTGGGAAGATGGAAAAAACATCCTGCATAGGGAAAAATCTGATAAAGCCTTTGCCGATGAAAATTCACTCTCACGCAAAGAATTGAAAGAAATACTTTCTGAAGGGAAAAATAAATTGCTGAAAGAAAGGCAAAAGAGAACATTACCTGCCCTGGATGATAAAGTGCTTACTTCCTGGAACGCGTTAATGATAAAAGCTTACCTGAATGCCTATAAGGCTTTTGACGAAAAACGATTTTTAGAAGCTGCGCTTAAAAACGCAAGTTTTTTAAATGAAAATGTTATTGCTGAAAATGGGGCTGTAACCAGAAATTATAAGAACGGAAAAACGAGTATTCCCGGCTTTTTAGATGATTATGCCTTTGTAATTTCTGCATTTATCGATCTTTACCAGGCTACATTTGATGAAAAATGGTTGTTTCAAGCGCAAGATCTTGCAAATTATACGAAAGAACATTTCTTCGATTCTACTTCCGGGATGTTCTTCTACACCCATGATAATCATTCCGGTCTAATCACGCGGCAAAAGGAAATTCTGGATAATGTTATTCCTTCCTCTAATTCAGAGATGGCAAAAAATCTTTTGATTCTGGGACATTATTTTTACGATAACGAGAACAAAGATCTAGCTGAACAAATGTTATTAAACGTACAAAAGGATTTAAAGGAATACCCGGATTTTTATGCAAACTGGGCTATAGTAGAAGCGCTCCTGGTAAAACCTCCATTTGAAGTAGCGATAGTAGGAGAGAATCACAATAGCGTAAAGAAAGAACTTAATGATGATTACCTTCCCAATGTTATTTTAATGGGTGGGGAGGAAGAAGGCAATTTAGAATTATTAAAAGGCAAATTTATAGAAGGGCAAACAACTATTTATGTTTGTAAAGATCATGTATGTAAATTTCCGGTAACTACAGCCGGAGAAGCTTTGGGACAAATAAATGAATCTGAAGGTTTTTGGTAATAGAAAGCTGTAATACCCTGAATATAGTTTGATCGTTTTTCGCAATCGAAAGCCTTTTGAAACTATTTTTAGTAAAAATTTGTATTGAGAGAGTGTGGTTTTTCATTCTTGATGCAAAGTATCTAAATTCAGTTTTAAGATTTTTTGCTTTGCTGAAGAGAAAGGTATATTTTTAAGAAATAATACTTTTTTCAGTATTCTATTATCAGAAGAAATAAGAAATTACCCATGAAACTTTTGAGTTAAATATAGTTGAAACTTTTTGCTGGATTTTTTAACTGATTTACGCAACCGATTGATTTTATTAGGAATAGTGCTAGAGGTATTTCCGATTAACCCATAAAGCTTATAAAACCGATAAATATTATGAAGAATATTACAAGAGCACCTTATTTAGCTCATAATAATCTCTGCCAGAAACTTCTCGTTAAGGCGATTTATATGAGTACATTTTTAATGGTAGGCAGTCTATTTGGTCAGAGTTCACAGCTGACACTTAATGAAGAAGAATATTTTGAAAAGCCAGGAGTAAATATTCTGGTTTTTAGTAATTGGTATGATGGTCTGTTTAGTGATTCAAAAATTAGTGGTATAGAAGTTATTCATCACGGAGTGAGAACAGTCACTAACGGTGATGTAAGGCTACACGCTACCCCGGAGCAATGGGACGCGATTCCTACCTTTGTTAGAAGGGAAGTGGATAGAGAGAAAATCCGCATAGATACTTATGAAAAATATCCCGACCACGATTTTGAATATATGATTCGGGCCGAACGAGATGGAGATAAAGTGATTTTAAGTGTACACTTAGAAGAGCCGGTTCCGGAGGAATTAAAGGGAAGAGCCGGGTTTAACCTAGAGTTTATACCCTCGGCCTATTCTGAGAAAACATATTATATGGACGGTGAAGGAGGGAATTTCCCGTTGTATCCTCATAGTAGTATGGATAAAGATACAACAGGCTACACAGCGCCAAAACCGTTTGCTGAAGGGAAAACCCTAGTAGTTGCTCCGGGAGACCCTGAACGAAAAATTACAATTGTATCAGATGAAGCGAATTTAATGCTTCACGATGGAAGAGATAAGGCGCAAAACGGCTGGTTTGTGGTTAGAAGTTTACTTCCCGAAGGTGAAACAGGTAAAGTTTTACAGTGGCGTTTAGATGTTAATTCTACCCCCGGCTGGACGCGTAAGCCGGTTATTGGGCATTCTCAGGTTGGATATCATCCTACTCAGGAAAAAGTGGCAGTTATTGAGCTCGATAAAAATGACTCCCCTGCTGCCCAGGCCACACTTTATAAGTTAAATGAAATAGGAGAAAAGGTAGAAAAACATACAGCTGCCTTATCTAATTGGGGACAATATACAAGGTATGAGTATTTATATTTCGATTTTTCTGATGTAAAAGAAGAAGGCTTATATGTGATTTCATATAAAGAAGAAACTACGGCTCCTTTTAAAATTAATGAAGATGTATATGAAAAGGCCTGGCACCCTACAAACGATGTTTTTTTTCCGGTGCAGATGGATCATATGCTGGTAAACGAAGCGTATAGGGTTTGGCACGGTGCTTCCCACCTGGATGATGCTTTACAGGCGCCTGTTAATCATGAGCATTTTGATCTTTATGCCCAAGGTCCCACGACAGATACCGATTATGAACCCGGAGAACATATTCCGGGGCTTAATATTGGAGGTTGGTACGATGCAGGGGATTATGATATAAGAACTCAAACCCAGTATTATGTAGTTTCTAACCTGGCTCATGCTTATGAAGATTTTAATCTGGAACGAGACCAGACTTTGGTAGATTACGATTCCAAATATGTAGATCTACATAATCCAGATGGGAAACCGGATATGCTTCAGCAAATAGAACACGGAACCCTGGGGTTAATAGCCCAGCATCGTGCTCTTGGAAGAGCTATTCCCGGGATTATTGTACCCGATATTTCTCAGTATACCCATTTAGGAGACGGATTAACCATGACAGATAACCTGATATATGATAAAGAAATGGAGCCCCTGGAATCTGATGGTTATAGAAGTGGAAAGTTTGATGACAGGTGGGCCTTTACGAGCAAAAGTACGCCTTTAAATTATGGTTCTATTGCGGCATTAGCTGCTGCCAGTCGGGTGTTAAAAGGTTATAATGATGAATTAGCAGAGGAATGTATAAACACCGCTATAAATGTTTGGAAAGAAGAACATTCCAAAGAGCCAGATCTTTTTCATCACGGAAATACTACCGGCGGCACTTTAGAAGATGAAGAGTTAAAAGCAGCGGTAGAATTATTACTTTCTACTAAAGATGAAATGTATGCCACGCGAATTAAAGAGATGTGGCCAATCATAGATAAAAACTTTAACCTACATGCAGGTCGGGTGATAAAAATCTTGCCTTTTATGGATGAGGATTTTAAACAGAAACTTAAAAGCAGGGTAGAAGCCTATAGAGATGAGATCGCTGCGCACAGTGAAGAGAATCCTTATGGAGTGCCAATTGGTAGAGGGGGTTGGGCCGGCAATGGTCAAATTGTAGCCTATGCTATTAATAATTACCATCTCCATAAGGCGTTTCCGGATCTTATTGAGAAGGAAGAAGTTTTTAAAGGTCTTAATTATCTCTACGGAACGCATCCTGATTCAGATATTTCCTTTGTTTCGGGAGTGGGAACTAAATCTAAGAAAGTAGCTTATGGAATGAACCGGGCAGATTTTTCATTTATTGCCGGTGGGGTAGTGCCCGGAGTACTTATTTTAAAGCCAGATTTTCCTGAAAACAAAGAAGATTGGCCCTTTCTATGGGGAGAAAATGAGTACGTGGTAAGTGTTGGCGCCTCTTATATTTATCTCGTGAATGCTGTACGTGATTTACTTAATTAATAATGTATAATTGACCTCAAGACGATAAGTTTAATGTTTTGCAAATGATTTTCAGAAAGCATCATTATTGAAATAAAAAAATCTGGCACCAAGGCCAGATTTTTTTATAACCACAGCTCAGTATTTTTCGATTTAAGGGTTTAAATAATGATTTATTACCTGTCTAAAGATCTTTAGATGCCGAAGAAAATCCTGTTGGGGGAACTGCTTGTAATTAGCTTATTTCAATTTATATAGTGCTTTTCCAATGCTGAAAACTTTTATTTACTTCCAAAAAATTATTTCTCAGCTTAATTGTAATTACTCGATAATAGAGAATCCAATGCCCCGAGACTTGTCCTACGCATAATTTAAATGCCTTGTGTATTTGCTCCCAGATAGTTTCCGTTTTTATATTTTTCTGAAGAATTTGAAGATAAAAAAAGCCCTTTCAAATTAATGAAAGGACTTTAAGTTTAATGCCTGAATACTTATTAGTATCCTGGATTCTGATCTTCCGCACTTATACCCTCATTTGCTGATATTTCATCATTAGGAATAGGCCAGATTTCGTGTTTGCCTGCCTGGAAACCAAATTCAGAAAGGTAATCGGCAGCAAGTCCCCATCTTACAAGATCTGGGAAACGTACTTGTTCACCGGCTAATTCTACCATTCTTTCGTGTACTATGGCATCAAAAACTTCATCTTGAGAAAGATCGTCAGAAAGAGGCGCTAACTCTGCCCTTTCCCTTACTTCATTAATATAATCAATTGCTTGTGATTTATCACCAGCACCCATTGCATTCTCAGCTTCAGCCATCATTAAAAGGACATCAGCATATCGAATAACTTTCATGTTTATCCCGGAAGCCTGATCTTCATTCACATCTTTGTAATAATTCTGATACTTTCTCCAGGCAGCATTTCTTTCAAGTGGTAATTCTTCAATTTCTCCACCTGCAAAGGTATCGCCAGGGAAATAGAAAGTTTCATCACGTCTAATATCACCGTCTTCGTATTCATCAACAAGAACTGGATTAGGGTATACATTAAACCAATCGTTGAAACCATATTCCTGGCCACGAAAGGTAACTTCATTTGCATCTTCACCGGCTGCGTTAGAGTTCCATACGGCAGAATTACCCATATCATCGTCATACTGAATCTCAAAAATTGATTCAGGTCCAAATTCTTCTTCTTCTCTGAAGTTTGCAAAGTAATCTTCTTCAAGAGAATATTCTCCGTAAATATTATCAAAAGCAGCTAATGCTTCTTCATATTCTTCCAGGTATAGGTGTGTTTTTCCTAAAAGGGCAAAAGCAGCACCTTGGGTGGCTCTACCATTTTCAGTACGTCCTTTATCCCATAAAGACTGGCTGGCATCATTTAAATCTGCTATTATCTGGTCGTAAACCTGGTCTGCAGGAGTACGTGGAAAACCAGATCCATCTTCAGGAACTTCTGTAATTAATGGAACATCACCAAAGCGGGTTACCAATAAGAAATAGTAAAAAGCTCTCATATATTTGGCTTCACCAATAAATCTTGCCTTTTTCTCATCACTTAATAAGGAAGATGGAATTTCATTAATTCTATCTGCATTATCAATCACAAAATTTGCTTTATTAATTCCTCTAAAGCAAGAATCCCAGTACCAGGCAATTGGAGGGTGGCTGGCGTCAAAAGACCAGTCCTGATAAACTCGCTTATCTGCCTCTAACTGTGGATTACCCAGCGCTTCACGAGACATAATATCCATCGCGAAAAACATAGTTCTGGTGTATAATCCTATTGTCTGCGTGTTAGCATATACAGCATTCACTGCCGATTGCACCTGGGCTTCTGTCCTAAAATAGGTTTCTGGAGAGAGACCACTAGGGTTTGTTAGTTCAAAATCTTCTTCTTCACAGCCGTTTACTACGAACAATGTGACAAAGACCATTAATATTATTCTTATTTTTTTCATAATTATATTTTTTTAAAATCCTAGTTGTAGACCAAAAGTTAATGAAGTAGGCTGAGGATATAAACCTCTATCTATACCTATAGCCCCGGTACCCTGTTGCAACACGTTATCAACTCCAATTTCTGGATCAAGTCCGGAATAATCGGTTAGGGTAATCAGGTTTTGTCCACTTATGTATATTCTTAGATTGGCAAGAGATTCACCAAATATATCTTCATCAAAGGTATATCCAATATTTAGATTCTTAAGCCTGGTATAAGAACCATCTTCTATAAAACGATCTGAAGCATTTAGGTTTTGTGGAGCTCCTAATGCACGTGGTATTGTGTTAGAAGTTCCTTCTCCAGTCCATCTATTTAACACAGCAACACCACTATTAAATAATCTTGGCATTCCTTGAAGGTCATATAGGTTTGTATTATAAACTTCGTGACCATACGCGCCTTGAATAAACAGAGAAATGTCAAAACTCTTATACTGAGCACTTAAATTAAGTCCCATAGTAAGAGTTGGATATGGATTCCCGATTACTGTTTTATCTGCGGCGGTTATATCCCCGTCTCCGTTAATATCTACAAAGCGAATATCTCCAGGTTGCACGGTTGTTTGATCTGGATTAGCTGTGAAAACCTCATCAACTTCTGCCTGATTTTGGTAAATACCATCAGTTTTTAAACCATAGAAATGAAATAATGGTTCTCCCGGTGCAATTCTGGTAAGGTATTCATTTTCAAAAAATCCTCCCTGAACCTGATCCAGGCTACCTATAGAAAGAACTTCATTTCTACTTGTTCCCAGGTTTAAATTGGCAGACCAGGTAAACTCACCTTCGTAATCGTTATATCCAAGATCGGCCTCGAAACCGGTTGTTTCTACAGACCCAACATTAGAAGCGATGGTTGGTACATTATAACCTAAACTAAGTGGAAGTGGTAATTCATAAAGAAGATCATCACTCTGGTTACTATAATATTCAAGGGATAGGGTTAATGCATTATTAAACATACCTAAATCTAAACCTATGTTTTTCATAGTAACTTCCTCCCATTTAAGGTTTTGATTAGGAAGTCCTTCTGCAGTAGTACCCTGTAAGGCTGCGCCTCCAATTGGGTAAATAAAACTTGTAACCAGTGTAGAAGCGTAACGATAATTACCAATCTGGTCGTTACCGGTTGTACCCCAGCTACCTCTAATTTTGAAATTATTAAAGTCTGTATCTTGCATAAAGCTTTCCTTGGCTACGTTCCAACCTGCCGAAACAGACCAGAAAGTACCCCAACGGTTGTTGGCACCAAAACGGCTGGATGCGTCTCTACGATAAGATCCAGATAAAAGATATTTTTGATCAAAATTATAATTTAGTCGTCCTAAATATCCAAATCTTCTGTATTCTGAAGAAGCTGATTCTAATCCGGCTTGATTCAGAGATAGTTCTTCCACATCATCTGTAATAGGATTCTGGCTGCTAGCATTCAAACTTTCACTATCGATTGTTTGATCTTCAGCTAAAACTAAAATTTCAAAGTTGTGTAAATCTGCAACCTCAAACTTGTAGTTTAAGCTATTGGTTAGCGTAAGTGATTGATTTGTACCACTGTTTTTAGTGATTTGAGCAAAATCAAATTGGTGGGTTCCACCATTACTATCGTCGTTATAAGAAGGAATAAAATTATTGTTGTTGTACTTATAATAATCTATACCTGCCTGGCTCTTAAAAGTAAGGCCGTCAATTATTTCATACTCAGCAAAAAGGCTTCCTAAAATAGTAAGTCCTTTATTCTCAGCACTTCCAATGGTTTGAACTCTAACCGGGTTCGCCGCATCCTGACCATCGAGCGCAGAGTTTGGTCCCTGGAAGCCACCCCTGTTGTCAGGGTTGTAAACGCTTAAATAAGGCGCAGACTTTATTGCGTGTTCTATTATTGATCTACCTCCGTCTTCTCTTTCAGGATTTTGTAAAGTGAAAGCCACATTTAATGTTTGGCCAAAACTAAGTCTCCCAAAATTGAAGTTACTATTGGATCTAAAGTTAAAACGTTCAAATTCTGTTTCTACAACCGCACCTTCCTGGTTAAGATATCCTCCTGAAAATCTATAATTACTGTTTTCATTCCCCCCGGAAAGTCCAAGGTTGATACTTTTCATAACTCCAGTTCTAAAAATTTCGTCCTGCCAGTCGGTATTGTTGTCAATAAAGTCTGCATACTCAGGGTTTGTAATGCGCTCTGGATCAGTATCTGTTACCTCTCTTGCATATTGTATGTATTGATCTCTATTTAATAAATCGTAACGATTACTATTAAATTGAACCCCGGTATAAGTATCAAGACTTAACTGAGCTTTTTGTGAAGCTGTTCCAGATTTGGTGGTAACAAGTACAACCCCATTTGCCCCTCTAGAACCGTAAACAGCTGTAGTAGATGCATCTTTAAGAACCTGTATGTTCTCAATATCATTGGGGTTTAAGCTACCCAAACCGCCCGCGATAACACCATCTATAACATATAAAGGGTCGTTATTGTTAGGTGAGGCCAAACCTCTAATCCTAACTGCAGGTGAGTTCCCGGGAGAACCTGAGTTAATTACGGTAACACCAGAAGCTCTACCCTGTAAGGCCTGCTCTGCGGTAGATACCGGAAGACTATTAATCTCTTCTGTGTCAATAGAGGAAATTGCTCCTGTAACTTCAGCACGGCTTTGAGTACCATACCCTACCACAATAACATCGTCCAGGGATTCTGACCCGGCTACTAAATTTACATCTATTACATTTTGATCGTTAACGGCAATTTCCTGGGTTTGATAGCTTATATAGCTGAAAACGAGAACTGCGTCTTCGCCTACTTCTATGCTATAATTTCCATCAAAATCTGTAGTTGTACCGTTGGAGGTTCCTCGCTCTATGACGTTCACTCCTGGTATAGGACCGGATTCGTCACTTACTGTTCCCGTAACGGTTTGCTGGGCTGTCATGAAGCCAAAACAAAGAAATGTTACAATGAAAAGCCCCCTTTTCAAGTAATTGTTTTTCATAATTATTTGTTAGTTAGTTTATTAATTCGGTTTAAAAGTAACAAAAAATAAATTTACGCAATCGGTTTTCTAAAAAAAATCTCAAATTTTCGTATTTTTTTTCCATAAATTCATTGATTGTGTAATATATAGAAGAGTAATTGTCATATCACTAACGGTTTTGGTTCTTTAGGTGAATATATTGAACAGGATTGTTGTTTTTTGCTGCAATAATAATTTCACGGCCTTCAACCTGAATAGTTGTCATATCTTTAACATCTCCAGGCAAAAAGAAACCACTTTCAGCAGGTACAACACCTTCAAAATTTCCCGTTCCATCTCCTCTAAGAAACATTCCATACCCGGCATCGCTTCTTGTTGTTTCTACTTCAGACCAGAATAAGTTCCCCGCAATTAAAGCGTCTAAATGCCCGTCATTGTTATAATCCTTTACGAGAATTTGATTTATTGAGGATATTTGGGCCACATTTGGGAGTTTATGAATTTTAAATTTCCCTTCTGCATTTTCTAAATAGATACTGGAAAAAGATTTTACCTGGTAGTGTAGGGAATTCTCCAATTCTTTTTCTGAATATACTTCCTCAAGTGTTGCTGTTGAAAAAGATTCGTAATCTGGGAACTTCTCTTTTATACCCGGAATCTGTTGCGAGGAACATTCTCTTCCTCTCAATGGGAATTTTTCACCTTTGTTGTAATAACTCAGTACAATATCACTGTGATTATTATCATCAAAATCCTTAAAATAGATGTCAAAGGTTTCATCTTCACTAGCGGTGTATTTATAATTTTCACCTAAATTTCCTAAGACAAAGTCCTGGTCTCCATCATTATCAAAATCACCTTTTTTAATACTCCACCACCAGCCGGCAGTGTCATCGGTTATTCCCATTTTCTTAGAGACATCTTTAAATGCTGTTTTATTATTCCGGAAGATTTTAATAGGCATCCATTCTCCAACTATAATAATATCCTGCCAGCCGTCATTGTCAATATCAACAATTTCTGCACTGGTTGCCATACCTAAAGAAGTGAGAAAAGGAGCAACCGATTGTGTGATATCTTTAAACGATACTTTACCATTTTTACTATTATTCTTCAAAATATAACTGTTAGCAGGGCTTGGATAATTACCCGGTACTAATCTTCCCAATACCAATAATTCTTCCTTTCCGTCTTTATCAAAATCGGCTTTGTATACTTTAGAACCGCTGTCGTGCATTTTTGGGAGAGCGTTTAAGTCTCTGGTGAAATTTCCTTTTCCATCATTAATATATAACCTGTCCTGAAGCATCTCAGAATCTGGATCAAACTCATTGCCTCCGCTAACTACATAAATATCGTTATGGCCATTTCCGTTGGCATCAAAAATTAAGGCATCCAGGTCTTCGTAAGCTTTATCTTTTTCAAAGGCCGAACTGTTTTGCTTTTCAAAGCCGTTCTCAGTCCAATAGTATAATCCGGCCTCATAGGTGGCTGCTCCTCCTACAATAAAGTCTTCTTTGCCATCACCATTTAAATCTCCAACCGCTATACTTGGGCCAAAGGTAGAGGTGCGGTGAGGTAAGAGTACTTCATCTTTAAAATCGTCGTACTCGTTTTCTATATGTTTGTGAGCAGGGAATGAAGTTGAATCTGTAATTGTGGTAAATAAGGTTTCAGGCTTTAGTTCCTTAGGAGTTTTTATTTCTGAAGCATTTTTATAGTTGAAACTTAAAAATTGATTTGCTTCAACATTCTCCTTTATTTCAACTTTACCATCTGGCCATTCAATTCTAATTTCATCAATAAGATCTGCCTGTGCAAGCCCGAAATGCAGTTGAGGAGCCACAGAAGATTGAAATCCGCGGGATAATGTGAGTTCCTGCATCTGTTCAGAATCATTGGCGGTAATATAAGCACGGCTGCCTATACCGAATTTATTTTTTTCTGGCCCTTCCAGTTTTATTTGTACGTAATTATTGTTTTTAGAACTCTGATTTTCAAAAACAGAAGCTTTATCGTCAATATTATTGGTGATAATTTCCAGGTCACCGTCATTATCAAGATCTACATATACTACCCCGTTGGAAAATCCTTCATATTTAATTCCCCATTTCTCATTCGCTATATTAAAGGTAAGGTCGCCGTTATTTTCAAAAATAAAATTGTCTATTTTTTCTGAAGGGATATTTAAACTTTTCTCAAGGCGATCTTCTTTACTCAATGACTTGTCTTTAAGCTCATTGAAATAATCATTATTGTTGATTTCTCTTCTCGTCCCATTGGTTACAAAAAGATCTTTGTGACCATCATTATCAAAATCGGCGAAAAGCGGACCCCAACTCCAATCTGTAGAAGCTGCCCCGGCAATACGGGATTGATCTGCAAAAAACGGCGTGTCATTATTAAAAACCCCGGTATTAGTTTGCAGCACATTTTGCATATATTGATAATGAAAACCGGCTTCCACGGTGCTCCAGAATAAATCTGGGTTCATACTGGCCATATTTGCTTTTTTTCGTCTATTATCTTTGGCAGACATATCTACCTGATAAATATCTAGAAGGCCATCATTATTATAATCTGCAATATCTACACCCATTCCGTAGAATGAAGTATGGGAAGTAGCATCTTTTACAACTTCTCTAAAACTACCTTCCCCGTTGTTTATATACATAAAATCTGGCGAGCTAAAATCATTAGAAATATAAAGATCTGGCCAGCCATCGTTATTTAAGTCTCCTACGGTAGCAGAGAGCGTTAATCCGAAACTTCTAACCCCGGCTTCGTTAGTGACATCGGTAAATTTCCCACCGTCATTGCGCATTAGGTGATCGGTTTGCAGATCGGTTACACTTTTCATTTGATATTCATACACAAAATTTGGTGCATCAAACCGGGTTGGAGGATAATTGGCGATATAAACATCCAGGTCTCCATCCTTATCGTAATCAAAAAACGTGGCCTGTACACTATTGCCGGGATCGTCTAAGCTATATTCTTTAGCTTTCTCACTAAATGTTCCGTCTCCATTATTTATAAATAGCTGATTGTTTTTAGGCTGAAATTTCCCTCCTACAGAGAGATAGATATCCAGAAAACCATCTGCATTTACATCGGCCATGGTTACTCCAGTGTACCATCTCTCATCTCCCGCGACACCAGCAGATTCTGTAATATCTTCAAATTCCATATTTCCTTTATTCAAATAAAGTTTATTGGGAACCTGGTTTCCTGTAAAATATACATCTGGAAGACCATCATTATTAATGTCTCCGGTAGATACCCCGCCACCCATATAAATATAGGAGTAGGTGAAGTAATTTAAGGAATCGTTTTCGGTAAGGTCGTTGCTGAAATCTATACCAGATCTTGCAGCAGAAACAGTACTGAAAATTTTAGTATTTTCAGTTGATTCCTTTTTCGCTAATTCCTTTTCCGGGTCGGAATCTTTACAGGAAATAATCAAAGAAAAAAGAATCAGAAAAAATGACTTAAAGAGTATTTTCATTTTGGGATAATTATTTTGAAGGCTATTGTTAAATTTTATCTGGTACGACTATTAATTGAAATTCCAGAAATTAATTTAATTATTTGAAAGGCTGTTGTGGTCACTTATCACAGGTTCTCCGAGATGCTTTTTAAAGAAAATCCAATTTTCCCTGGCAACTTGCCTTCCCAACTCCAGACCAGCAATATTATCTGCCTGGATATGGTAACCTCCTAAAACACGAGATAAACCGGCCATTTCTGCAGCTTCCGAAAAAGTAGGGAATTCTATAGTAACTTCTTCACCCAGGCGGTCAGGTTCTGTGAGGATACCGGGAATTAGTTTAACTTCAGATCCAAATTCGTCACTTCCGGTAAAAAGTTTTAAAGCTTCACCGCAGGCACCGCTAATGGCACTGTGACCCGATACGTAACCTGGAAAAGGCGGGCATAAGAAAGTTGAAGGAGAATATGGTCTCCAGTCCTGCCCTTTCATTTTTATCATTCCTTTCTCCGGGCCACCCCAACCGTAAATCTCTTCGTCTTTGAAAAATTCGTGAACTAAGGCATAGGGCCTTGCGTAATCGTAATACATTTTACTATCCCAGCACGCAATAAATGCATCCATTGCGGTAATCTGGTTATAGAAATACATTTTTACATCTTTATCCAGGTTGTGTTGATCTCTAACCGAAATTTCCTGGGCAAACTTTAACCAATGGCCCGCCTGTTGCACAGACTGAGGCCCATCTCGCATAAATTCTACCAGGGCCCTTTGCTTATCGGTTAGATTTGCCTGTAATTGTACTACTTCTTCTACTTCTTCTTCTAATTGAGTTGAACCTACCATAGGAGGCGGCCCCGGCCTGAACTGATCTGAGGATTGTAATCCAATCGGTTCAACTTTGTGCCAGTAAGGCGTTAAACATTCTGGTGCGAATTGCCCGCCTTTGCCATCAGAGAAATATTTAGATTGCCACCTGTTCAGGTCTATATTCTCATCAGCTGAATTAACGGGTTCATAACCCATATAATCATAATAAGCTTCACCATTAGAACCTTCTTCTTCCCCATATTGATTAGCACCGTCATTATACCTAGCTTCAATTACGGCTTTTGCTGCAAGGTTACCTATTCCAACAGGGGTGGTAGAATCTAAAGAAGTATCATCTGGGTCTAATCCCAGTTCCACCATGAATTCCCGAAAAATCGCTTCATCGGTAAAATAGTATTCGTTCATTGCTCTAAAAGCCGCGTAGCTTATGGCAATTTGCTTATTGCTTAAATTTTGTTCATCAAGCGGCCGACGTTCTATGTCATGCATATAAACGGGAACTGCTTTTTCATCATACCTGGACCAGGCATCAAAAACTGCGGTAAAAATAAGCCCCAGGAAACGCGAACTTATCGTTGGTCTTGGTTTAAATCTATCTGTGTCTTTGGCGGTGGCAACTAAAGCCAATTTCCCCCATTTATAAGCAAGATTATTTTCTCCCAGGTTTTCTTTGGGAGTAATTACTTCAATTTTATCTTCTGTAGTAGAAGGGGAAGTTTTGGTGACTTCCATCCCCCCTTGTAGGTTAAAGAAAAGTAATGCAATAAATCCCCACATAATTTTTTGTTTTTATTAACACATAAAATAACTGAATTTTTTCTTTACCTGCTAAATTATTTGCGGCTTTTTTGAAAGAGAAAATGCTGTAAACACTTTTAAATTAAGGGGGTAGTGCCGCTAAGCCCAGTCTACGCAATGGATTGCTTAAAATTTTCGGTTTTAAAATTTTTTGAAATTGTTTAAATAACTTTTTTCTCATAATTATTAAAAATGAAAATTCTGGTTATATTTAATTCTCAATTCTTATAGTGGATTTTAAACCCATAGCGGGAAGTTTTATTCTTCGTAATTTTGCAATCACTAATTTTTTATTTCAGTTTATTTAATTTGGGGTCTTATCCATCTATCAGTAAAAGGTCTGGTGTGACTCAAAATCATTATTTTAATCTCTTAATACAAATGCGTAAGTAAGTTTAATAAACAATGAATAATAACATCCTGCATATAAAGAACATGGTTTGCGATCGTTGCCTTATGAGTGTAGAAAATACTTTGCAGCAACAAAAGCTTAGGTATGTTCATATAAGTTTGGGCAGGATAGAATTTGAAAAAGAACTTTCTTTAGCTCAATTTCAGCTTTTTGAAGAAGCGCTTAAGGCCAACGGATTTGAAATAGTGGCTGAACGCCATGACAGAATTGTAACCGATATTAAATCCATAATTATTGAGTGGGTTTACGAACGAAAAGATTTTAAGAATAAAAAACTTTCTGAAGTCTTGAGTGAAGAACTGCATTACGATTACAGTCATCTCACAAGTATCTTCAGTAAAGTTGACGGGCAGAGCATTCAAAGTTTTCAGAATAAAATTAAGGCAGAGCGTATTAAAGAATTGCTGGAATATGATGAATTAAATATTTCTGAAATTGCCGATAAAATGGGTTTTGGGAGTGCGGCGTATCTTTCAACTTTCTTTAAAAAAGAAACCGGTCTAAATCCATCCCAATACAAGCTCCATCACCAGGAACGAAAATCTCTGGATAAGTTATAATCAGTTTTTTGCCCCGAATTCTCGAATGGGAAGTAACTAGGTTCCTTTTTGTTTTATAGATTTTATAACCTACCGAAAAGAACTATTTAATAATAGTAAATTTACGTCTTTCCCTTTTTTAACTTTTCAATTTTCTTATAACTTCTTACCATAATTTTAAAACTCATTGCGGTTTATAGTCCTTAACTTTGGGTTAAACCATTAAAAACCAATATTATGAGAAATGAGAAATTATTAAGCACATTAGGAAATTGCATTAACCACTGTAATTATTGTGCTGATGCCTGTCTTGATGAAGACAATGTGAAAATGATGAAAGACTGCATTAGAACCGACAGGGTTTGTGCAGAAGTTTGTAGTACACTTAACCAGGTGCTGGTTACCGGCTATAAAAATGTAGAGGGACTCGTAAAATACTGTATTGAAATTTGCAATGCCTGCGCCGACGAATGTGGTAAACACGATCACCAACACTGTGAGGATTGCGCTAAAGCCTGCCGTGAGTGTGCAAAAGCTTGTGAAGCATATTTGGCATAAAATTTAAATTTTAAAGGCTGTTTGAGTCTGGTTTCGATACCATGCTGAACTTGTTTTAGCATATAGGTTAAAAAAACTAGACCCTGAAACGAGTTCAGGATGATGATTATTCAAAATTCAAACAGCCTTTTTTTCTTCAATAAAATCTATGAAACATACCTATCAAATTTCTGGAATGACCTGTATGGGTTGCAGGGCCCACGTTGAAAATACTTTAAAAAATGTGGAAGGGGTTACAGATGCCCGGGTAGATCTTCAAAAAGCTTCTGCCGAAATCGAAATGCAAAAACATATTGAAATTGAAGAATTTCAAAAAGCACTGGAAGATAGCAACTATCAAATTCATCCAAAAAACGAAATCGTACAAACATATCCCGTGAGTGGAATGACCTGTAAGGGCTGCAGATCTCACCTAGAAAAAACTCTGAGTAAAGTTGAAGGAGTAAAAACTGCCGAAGTAAATCTCGAACAACAGGAAGCTAAAATTGTTGCTGAAAAAAATGTTTCATTAGAGAAATTGCAAAAAGCATTAAAAGAAGATGGTGGAAACTATGAAATTCACGAACCAGGAAAAAAAGTAGAATCTAAAAATAAAAAATCTTCTAAATCAGGACAGGGAACCGGAGTTTATTATTGCCCCATGCATTGTGAAGGCGAGAAAACTTACGATGAACCTGGCGATTGCCCGGTTTGCGGGATGGATCTTGTTGAAGAGGCCAGCCTCAAGCCTCAAGCCACAAAATATACCTGCCCAATGCACCCGGAAGTTGTGCAGGATGGTCCCGGTTCCTGCCCAAAATGTGGGATGGACCTGGTTCCTAAGCAACCCGAAGAATCCTCAGAAAGTAAATCATATAAAAAACTGCTAAAAAAGTTTAAGATCGCGGTTGCATTTACCCTACCTATTTTTATTATCGCGATGTCTGAGATGATTCCGGGCAATCCCCTGTACGATATTTTAGATATGGAATACTGGAACTGGGTGCAGCTTGGATTATCAATTCCCGTAGTATTTTACGCTACCTGGATGTTTTTTGAACGCGCCTGGCGATCTATAAAAACCTGGAACCTAAATATGTTTACCCTTATTGGCATTGGGGCCGGGGTGGCGTGGCTTTTTAGCGTTTTTGGATTATTATTTCCCGATTTCTTTCCGCCGCAATTTAAGACCGAAATGGGGACCGTGCACGTTTATTTTGAAGCCGCAACGGTAATTCTTACTCTTGTTTTGCTTGGCCAGGTTTTAGAAGCAAGAGCCCATAGTAAAACAAATTCAGCTATTAAGGAGCTACTAAAACTTGCTCCAAACAAAGCGATAAAGGTAGTTGACGGTAAAGAAAAAGAAGTTTCTATAGATGAAATTGAAAAAGGAGATATTCTAAGGGTGAAACCCGGAGATAAAATTCCGGTAGACGGAATTATTGAAAACGGAAATTCCAGTATTGATGAATCCATGATTACCGGAGAACCTATTCCGGTTGATAAGGCTGAAGGAGACAAAGTGAGTTCGGGAACAATTAACGGCAACCGAAGCTTTACTATGAAAGCCGAAAAGGTAGGGGAGGAAACCCTGCTTTCTCAGATTATAAAAATGGTAAATGATGCCAGCCGGTCTCAGGCGCCTATTCAGAAATTAGCCGATAGGATTTCAGCTTATTTCGTGCCCGTTGTAGTACTAATTGCAGTGATCACTTATATAGTTTGGGCTGTGTACGGTCCTGAGCCGCAATATGTATATGCGCTTGTAAATGCGATTGCAGTTTTAATTATCGCCTGTCCATGTGCCCTTGGCCTGGCCACACCAATGTCGGTTATGGTGGGAGTGGGAAAAGGTGCTCAAAACGGGGTCCTAATCAAAAATGCACGTGCTTTAGAGCAAATGGATGATGTTGATACTTTGATTATCGATAAAACGGGCACCATTACCGAAGGCAAGCCCAAAGTGGAAAAAGTTGAAGTGATTTCTGAAGAAAATAAAGATGAAATTATAAAACTTATTGCTTCTGTGAATTCTCAAAGTGAGCACCCCCTGGCAAAAGCCACAGTGGATTTTGCAAATGAAAAGGAACAGAAATTTACTGAAACTTCAGATTTTAATTCTGTTACGGGAAAAGGGGTGACAGGGATGGTAAATAATAAAAAAATAGCCATTGGAAATGATAAACTGATGCAGGCAGAAAATGTTGAAATTCCTTCTGAAATCACTAGAAGAGTAACTGCAGAACAGGAAAAAGGTAAAACCGTTTCCTATGTTTCGGTAGATGGAAAAGTAGCTGGATATTTCACAATTACTGATCCCATTAAAAAAACGAGCAGGGAAGCCTTAAAATCTTTAATGGATGATGGGGTTGAGGTTTATATGTTTACCGGAGATAATGAGAAAACTGCGAAATCGGTTGCTGAAGAACTTGGATTAACAGGATTTAAAGCCGGAATGCTTCCGGAAGACAAACAAAATGAAGTAAAAAAACTTCAAAAGGAAGGTAAAAAAGTAGCGATGGCCGGAGATGGAATAAACGATGCGCCTGCCCTGGCACAAGCCGATATTGGGATCGCAATGGGAACCGGAACCGATGTTGCGATAGAAAGTGCCGAAATCACCCTGGTTAAAGGGGATCTAAAAGCAGTGAAAAAGGCCAAGATGCTAAGTAAAAAGGTGATGAAAAATATTAAACAAAATCTGTTTTTTGCTTTGATCTATAATACGCTGGGAGTACCAATTGCGGCAGGGGTTTTATATCCCGTTTTCGGACTTTTACTTTCACCAATGATCGCTGCTTTGGCAATGAGCTTTAGTTCAGTTTCAGTAATTGCAAATGCTTTAAGATTAAAAAGTGCGAAATTAGATTAGAATACTAACCAACCAAAAACTAATAGAAATGCAGGACTTTTTAAGCAAATGGGGAGAAGCGGCGTATACCAGCGCCGGTTTTTTCTGGATGGCTTTATGGGCCTTTATTTTAGGTTATGTAATAAGTAGTTGTATCCAGATTTTTGTGACCGAAACACGTATGGAAAGAACTATGGGAAAAGACGAATCTAAAAGTATTTTACTTGGAACTTTCTTTGGTTTCGTTAGCAGTTCCTGTAGTTTTTCTGCTTTGGCTTCAACAAAAAGTTTGTTTAAAAAAGGAGCCAGTTTTTCTTCTTCCATTGCTTTTTTACTGGCTTCTACCAACCTTGTAATAGAACTGGGAATTCTAATCGCTATCTTTTTAGGTTGGCAGTTTGTAGTAGGAGAATATGTTGGTGGAATATTGCTTATCCTAATCAGCTGGATACTTATCAGACTTATCAATCCGAAGAAATTAATTAAAAAAGCGCGTGAGCGGTTGGACGAAAAAGATGAAGATGATGAAGATTCAGAAAAATCCTGGAAGAAAAAAATAAAGTCGGAAACCAGTTGGGCTAAAGTTTCCAAGCAATATGCGATGGAATGGAAGATGGTTTGGAAGGATGTGACACTTGGTTTTACAATTGCCGGAGTGGTAGCTGCATTTGTTCCAGATTCTTTTTTTCAAACCTTATTTATAAACACCGGTGATGGAAATATAGATTTTGGTTTTTTTACCATTCTTGAGCATATAATTGTAGGGCCTATAGCAGCTTTTTTAACCTTTATAGGTTCAATGGGAAACATTCCTTTGGCCGCGCTTCTCTTCGGAAAAGGAGTGAGTTTTGCCGGGGTAATGGCTTTTATTTTTAGCGATTTGGTAGTCTTCCCGGTTTTAAGAATTAATGCGAAATATTATGGCTGGAAAATGTCCTTATTTATACTTTTTCTTCTTTTTACCGCGCTAATTGGTACTTCTTTATTACTGCATTATGGGTTTAATCTATTTAACTTATTACCAGATCCAACATCAGTAAAAATAACCGATGCCGAACATTTTAAAATAGATTATACTTTTTGGCTGAATATGCTCTTTTTAGCAATTTCAGGGGTGCTAATTTATCTTGGATTTTTTAAGCGAAAGGATGTGATGCATATGAAAGAAATGGCACCTAAAAGTCAGTTGTTAGAAACGAGCTTAAAATATATTGCCTTTGTATGTTACCTGTGGCTTGCGGGCGGACTTATTGCTAAGTTTTTTATTTAAATAAAAAAGAGAGCAGTACGGAGGTAAATTTTATATGGGTAGGATAAAATTTAGATTTTCGATTTTTACCGATGCTGCTCTCAATTCAAAACAAACTAAACTAACTAACTAATCTAAAAAGTCACTTTTGATTTTTTGAAATTTCAATCAAAAAAATCTTTTTCATAGCAATTTAAGTGGGGCTTTTATAATAAGACTTTGTAATTTAAAAAAGGTTTAATCTAAAGGATAAAAAAACCACCGCGTAGGGACGGTGGCTTTCCAAACTAATAAATCCAAAAAACGTTGAGGTTATTTTATAGGATTTAAAATTAAATCTATTCTTTCTAAAGCATCCTGGAGGTGGTATCTTGTTAAACGGTCTCCCCGGTTGGCTGCTCTTCTAATTTGATTTTGAAGCGTTTTAAGCTCTCCTCTTACCACAGGACGAATATCACTTTGGGCAACATCTATATTGCTTCGGCTAATCCAGCTTCTGTATCTTGAAGGAATTTCGCTCTGCTCTTCAGTCATTAAATGTTCCATACGCTCAATATAAGCCCGCTGAAGGTTTCTGCGGTACCGGTCTATATTTTGTCCCGAAGAAAGTTCGCTCCAAATTCCGGTTCTAACATCAGTCATCATATCTATTAAAGCGTAAGCTTCTTCACCGTTTATTTCTTCATTTTCCATTAAACGCGCCATTCTTCCAAAATCCAGTAGATTATTAAGACTGCGTTCCTGCATATTTCTAATGCGTTCTACCTGCCCGTCAAATTCAATTTTATTGAAGATCTCCTGGTCTATCATCCATTCCGGAGTTTCAAATAATTGTTCGTGCAAAAAATTCATCGCCTCTTTTTGGCGTTCAGCATCTACATGAGAATAAACAGCACCTTCCTGGTCGTAAGTTTTGTAGTATTCGTAAACACCACCAATATTTGCAGTTACATGTCCCATATAACGGTTAAACTGACTTAAAACCTGTCCGTATAAATCATCAAGATCATCGTAGTTTTTACCGTCTTCGGCAGTCCACTCAATTAAGTTTGGCATTATACGCTTCAGGTTTTTAATACCATATTCACTGGCCAAAACTGCATCGTCACCAAGATCTTCAGTTTGAGAACTTGGGTCTATCACTCCGCCACTTTGCTGGCTTCCGAAGCGATATAAAGGATCATCAGCTTTTTCAAGAATCCACTCGTCAAGAATTTCTTTTTCTTCTTCAGCAGATTTATCCAAAATTGGTCGGTATCCCCATTCAATTGCGTACTTATCGTAAGGCCCAATGTCAGGCATTAGCGCTACATCACCGTCTTCAGGCTGTGCGATATAGTTGAAACGTGCGTAATCCATAATAGATGGTGCAGTTCCATATTCAGCAGTAAATTCAGGATCACGAAGATCTTCTACAGCGTAAGCAACACTACTTCCCATATTATGCGGAAGTCCTAAAGTATGTCCAACTTCGTGAGAGGAAACAAATCGAATTAAACGACCCATAACTTCATCTTCAAACTCAACGCTACGAGCGTCTTCGTTTATAGCTGCAGTTTGTACAAAGAACCAGTTTCTAAGCAAGGTCATTACATTGTGATACCAGTTAATATCTGATTCTAGGATCTCTCCCGAACGTGGGTCACTAACGTGAGGCCCATTTGCGTTTGGAATTGGAGAAGCCAGGTAGCGCACTACCGAATAGCGTACATCTTCGGGGCTCCAGTCTGGATCCTCTTCTTTACTTGGCGGATCTTTAGCGATAATTGCATTTTTAAACCCAGCGGCCTCAAAAGCAACCTGCCAGTCTTCAATACCTTGTTTGATATATGGTATCCACTGATCTGGAGTGGCACGATCTACATAGTAAACAATAGGCTCTTTTGGTTCTACCAATTCGCCGTTTTCAAATTTTTCTTTGTCTTCTTCCTTAACTTCAAGTCTCCAGCGATCAAGAAATTTTACTTCTTTACTCTTCTGAGCATCAAGCCCGTAATCTGTTTGCCCGCGGGCAAACCAACCTACACGCTGATCGAAATAACGGCGTTTCATTGGCTCTTTTGGAAGTAAGATCATAGAATTACTGAATTCTAAAGAAATAGACCCGGTACTTTCATTAGAAGGCGGTTCACCTGCATTATATGTTTTTACGTGTCTAACTTCAATATTTTCAGGATAGCTGCGGATAGTATCTATATAAGAACGGCTATCGTCTAAACGGGAAACTTTGTATTGTTTTCTTGCACCATCTCTTAAACCAAGCGCCTGAACATCTTTTGTATAAAGATCGGTTACTTCAATCACTGTAGTTTTACTAACGGAATCTTTTCCTACAGTTTTTATAGGGAAACGCTGTAAAACAGGTTCAAAATTAGAATTTACCACGGCTTCATGGACAGGAAGTGAATCTGCGGCGTAGATTTCGTGAGAAACAACTCGTAAAAGTACGTGCCCGTCTTTTTTCTGCCAGCGGTGAACCTGGGTATTTTGTTTTCCGCCACCAAAACCAATTCCGGTAGCAGTTTTGGCAATTCTTGTTACCGTAAGCATTTCACGATTAAAAAGCCTATCTGGAATTTCGTAGAAATATTTGTCTTCTACCCGGTGTACGGTGAATAAACCCTCGTCGCTTTTAGCGTCTTTGGTGATTACCTTGGCGTAAGGCTCAAAGTCTCCATTCTTTTTTGAGGCTTCTTCTTTGGAGGCATCAGCCGAAGATTTATTAGGCTGAAAAACCGCACAACTGGAAACCGAAACCGATAAGACTACTAAAAAGAGCTTATGCGTAAATCGTTTGGTCATAAAGTTTAATTTTGGTTTGTGTGATTAAATTGAAGTGATAAATTTTCTTTAGCGAAAGCTAAAAAACGAAAAAAGACCACCATTTGGTGATCTTTTGACTGAAATATCTTAAAAAGGTTTAAAACTGAAGTTAAAAAAGCCTTAATTTAACCTTTGTTCAAATTTTATAAAATATAATTTGAATAATTACACAGCTTTAATCTTCATTGTTTCATCATCTTTAAAAACATCTATCATCTTATATTTTCTAAGTGATTTAAGGGTTTTGTCCCATTTTTTATTACTTAAACCCGAAGTGGTTTTTATAGTTTCCAACTCCTGGATTTCATCACTTTTTAATAACTGAAAAACCGCTTTTTCGTCTTCGCTAAGTTCAACAGCTTTTCGTTCCGGCTTCATTTGTGGGAAGAATAAAACTTCTTGGATTGATTGGTTATTGGTTAAGAACATAATTAAACGATCCATCCCAATTCCTAATCCAGATGTTGGAGGCATTCCGTACTCCAGGGCTCTCAAGAAATCCTGATCTATGAATTCGGTTGCCTCGTCGTCTCCTTTTTTAGCCAGTTTTAACTGTTCTTCAAAACGTTCCCGCTGATCTATTGGATCGTTTAATTCAGAATATGCATTTGCAATTTCCTTACCACAAACCATTAATTCAAAACGTTCGGTCAACTCAGGGTTTTCACGGTGCTCTTTACAAAGCGGACTCATTTCTTTTGGATAATCGGTAATAAATGTTGGCTGGATGTAATTGCCTTCACATTTTTCGCCGAAAATCTCGTCAATGAGTTTTCCTTTTCCCATTGTTTCATCAACTTCAATTCCCATATCTTCGGCTGCTTTTCTAATTTCAGCTTCTGATTTTCCGGTAATATCAAATCCGGTAAACTCCTTGATGGAATCAGTCATTGTAACGCGTTTGTATGGCGCTTTAAAATCTATTCTATGTTGACCGAAAACTGCTTCGGTAGTATTATTTACTGCAATAGCACAATGTTCTAATAGGGTTTCGGTAAACTCCATCATCCAGTTGTAGTCTTTGTATGCTACATAGATTTCCATCGCTGTGAATTCCGGGTTATGGGTTCTATCCATTCCTTCATTTCTGAAGTTTTTTGAGAATTCATAGACTCCGTCAAATCCGCCTACAATTAATCTCTTAAGATATAATTCATTGGCAATTCGAAGATAAAGCGGAATATCCAAAGCATTATGGTGGGTTACAAACGGTCTTGCTGCAGCACCACCGGGAATTGATTGTAGAATTGGAGTTTCAACCTCAAAATACTCTCTTTCATTAAAGAAATTTCGCATCGCGTTGAACAACTTTGTGCGCTTTACAAAAATCTCTTTAACCTTTGGGTTTACGGCCAAATCGGCATATCGCTGGCGGTAACGGTGTTCGGGGTCGGTAAATCCGTCGTAAGTATTTCCGTCTTTATCGGTTTTTGGAAGTGGCAAAGGGCGAATAGATTTGCTAAGCAAAGTGAAATCTTTCACCATCACCGTCATTTCACCAACCTGGGTTTTAAAAAGTTCTCCTTCAATTCCTATAAAATCGCCAATATCGAGCAATTTTTTATATACATCGTTGTACTTACTCTTATCCTCACCGGTGCAAATTTCATCACGGTTAAAATAAACCTGGATTTTTCCTTTAGAATCCTGTATTTCGGCAAAAGAGGCTTTTCCCTGGATGCGTCGAGACATTAACCTCCCGGCCAGTACCACTTTTTTTCCATCTTCAAAATTTTCCTTTATTCCCTTGCTGGTGTCTTCAACCGGGAATAAATCTGCCGGATAGGGGTTAATACCTGCTTTTCTCAGTGCAGAAAGCTTCTCTCTTCTTACTATTTCCTGTTCAGATAATTGCATACTAGTATTTGAATTTATTGCTTGCTTTGGCAAAACGAGTGCAAATATAGTGACTATGTGGCTACCAACCAATGCGATATAAACCTGAATTTTTGATAATATTTTAGCGATAAAATGAGGTCGCTTCTCCAATAAGATTTCTGTATTTATAATCTTATCTTTGCGACATATTTGATAAAAGCTTTAAATAATATGAGTGTTTGGCGTGTAATACTTTCTGTTTTATTTCCACCTCTTGCGGTTTACGATCGTGGTTGTGGGTCTATTTTAATCGTTTTAATTCTTACTATTTTGGGATGGATTCCCGGAGTGATCGCGGCACTTATTATTTTGAATAATCCGAGAAAGGGCGTATGAACAAGCAGATAAATTTGCAGAATTTAGGGTATAGGGATTATAAAGAAACCTGGGATTACCAGGAAAGTCTTTTTAAGGAAATTCTTGAGCTGAAAATTAAAAACCGAAGACAGAATCTAAATGAAATTACGCCAAATTACCTTCTAATGGTGGAGCATCCGCACGTTTATACTTTGGGGAAAAGCGGTAATATTAAAAATCTGCTAATTTCTGAAGCCGAACTTGAAAAAAGACAGGCCAAATATTACAAGATTAATCGAGGTGGCGATATCACTTACCATGGGCCGGGGCAGTTGGTTGGTTATCCAATTTTAGATCTGGATAATTTCTTTACTGATATTCATAAATACCTTCGGTTTCTTGAAGAATGTATTATCCTCACTTTAACCGAATATGGTTTAAAGGCTGAACGGAGTCCCGGCGAAACCGGAGTTTGGCTGGACGTAGGAACGCCGTTTGCCAGAAAAATATGTGCTATGGGTGTTCGTGCCAGTCGCTGGGTCACTATGCACGGTTTCGCTTTAAATGTAAATGCTGATTTGGGTTATTTTGACCATATTATTCCCTGCGGAATTGAAGGAAAAGCAGTCACTTCTTTAAATGTAGAACTCGGAAAAAAGGAAATTCTCTTAGCTGAAGTTCAGGAGAAAGTTTTGAAACATTTTGGGGAATTGTTTGAAGCGGAATTGAATTAGAGTTTATACAATAAAACTTCTTTCTCCCCACCTTTTACTACAAATTCCGGACGGTTATCGATATCGGCATTGTTTAAATTGATTTTTGAAGTACCATAAACCGGAAAGCCGGCAAGTAGTTCTGCATTGCTGTCAAAAATGTAAACTTTTTGAGTTTGGAAATCGGTTAAGCTGATGTAATACTTGTCGTTTACGTAATGGATTTCTGGTTCAGTGTAAAGTCCGTAATCCAGGTTTAATTCTTTGTCCCTAATCTTTAAAATATTTTCTGAAAGACTAACCAATAAATTTGGTCTGGCAGAAATCTTGTGGTTTTCACTAAAATTGGTATTTTGAGTAGTTACCTGTCCAGATTGCGTGACTTTTACCAGATGGCCTTCAGCATTGGTTGAAACAAAATCGTTTTCAAATTCATACCATTGGTTATCTGAAAAATCTATGCTTTCTTTTACGCTTACCCTATGATCTCCTTGCCGACTTAAAATATTAAGTTTGCCCGATTTTTCAGGAAAAACGATATAATCTTTATTCTGAATTCTCAAATGTTTTGGCGCTTGCAAAATTTCAGAATTGGTTTTTCTAAAATCAAATCCTTTTACGCTTTTCCTATTTTTATCATACATAAAAACTTCATCGTTTTGTGTAATCAAAAAGCGATATTTCCGGTTATTATCATAATCGAATAAAGACAAAGGCTGCGTGATTTCATCTTTAAATTCTAAGGGAAATAATTCTACAGTGTTTCCGTTCCGGTCTAAGACTTCAATGGAATAAGGAGTGGCAAAAGCAAGCTGAAACCTGCCATTTTTAAAAAGATCTACCTGTTTAATTTCGCCCAGGATTGGGCCGCTTAATTTCTTCTTCCAGAAAATCATGCCTTTATTAGAAATTAGATAAAGCGTGTTATTAATATCCTGAACCGCAATATCCATTTGATTATTCAAATGATTTTTGACCAAAACCGGTTCGTTTAATAATTCGGCTTCCAGGCTTACCGAAAGGATTTCCTCCGTTTTTGTATTTGAATTATTTTTGTTGTTTTGCGCCACAAAAGTCCCGTGAATATGGGCGAAATCGCCTTCTTCTACCAATTGTAAAATCGCCAGTTTATGTTCGCCGAAATCCAAATTGTTCATTTCTTCACTTAACTCGTTTGCAACGGCCTTAGCCAGCCTGGATTTTAATGCTTCGGGTTTGCCAACAATGAGTATTGAAGATTCCCGGGCAAGTTTTTGTTGACTATTTTTATAATAAGATTGATGCGCCAGGATATTCTGATTTACATAATCGGCAATTAATTCCCGCAGTTGCGGAATTGAACTGGCGAAGATGAGATATTCGTCAATCGCTGCGGCGAAATTATTTTTTTTCGAAATTAATATCGGACTAAAGAGTTTTTCAAAAATTCTGGGTTGTGATACCTTATAAATAGGAAAATCCCGATAGTTTTCTTCCAATTCGGCATAATCTGAAATCAAATCGGTAGCTTCAATATTCACCAAAGTTTTTATTCCGAAAAGGGGATTTTCTTCCGTATATATAATTCCGGCTTCCTGGGTTTTTAAGATAATTTCATCAATAGCATTAGAAACGGAATCCCCTCTAAACTTTTTTAAATTTCTAAGAAATATTTCAGGATTTCTGTAACCTATAGCTGTAAAACCAAGCGCGTTTACTGGTGTGATTGAAGCAAATTCCTGTGAAACAGTACCTGGATTTTGAAGAATCTTATGAAGATTAGAGGAATTTTGTGCAATACTCAGTCCGTTGAAGGAAACGTCTTCCTGTGAAATGTCGAGATCTATTGCGCTCCAATCGGCATAGTTTTCTACATTTTGCAGCTCTAAATTTGGAAATAATTTTTGCTGAAAATCTTTAAAATTTTGGTGATTGAAGATTACAGAAGTCTTGTTAGGATCTATAGCCAAATATACTCTTTTGAAATCTTCGTTTTTCAGCAACTTTTCTTCATTAAGTAGCTGTATCAGTTTTTCTTCAGAATTCGATGCTATAATAAGAGCATTTTCTGTTGAAATAAAAAAAGTATTTTCTTCTAAGACCATTTTTTGATAGGCATGACCTTCCGCTTTAATACTTTCTACCGATTTATTTTTAATAGAATCTAATTGAAATTTTGGTTGGTCTTTAAATAATAAGGAATAAACCAATTTATCGTTTTCTGATGTTGAAATGCTAATTATCGCTTCGGTTAAAGTATCTGTTTTTTTCAAAAATCCTAAAACGTTTTTGATGTGATTTTCAGCAGTCAGTTTATTTTTATTAAAAAAGCTAAAGTTTTCTAAATCCTGCTGAAGATCCTTAAGGTTAGGAGTTTGAATAATTACCGCAGCATCTTCAGAAATAAATGCAGAAGGATCCACGAATTTTTCCTGATTTTGACAGGAAATAAAAAAGAAAACCAGTAAAATTTTGAACGGAATTTTCTTCATAAAAGCTAAAAATTTCAGCAAATATAAAAGTTATAGGCTCAGGAATAAGCCTTGCTACTAAAAAATATACTTTTATCATTTTGGTAAAATAAGGTCATTTTTTTGAGATTAATTATTAAAAATTTTACAAAAAGAACATAAGCGTTTTTTAAAGCAGCCCATTTATTTAAAATCAATAAATAACCTAATTTTTGAGGGTACACAAGACTAAATTAAAAGTTAAAATAATTTCTTCGTTTAGGAAAAAATTAAGATTTTTGAATTAGGCTAATTCTAATAAAGTATAATATGAATGGAAAGAAATTACATGGAATTCTAGCACTTTTTGCAGTGTTAATGATGCAATTTTCGTTTGCCCAGGAAAAAACAGTTTCTGGTAAAGTAACTGATGATAATGGTTTTCCATTATTGGGGGTAAACGTAATTGAAAAAGGAACAAATAACGGTACTCAAACAGACTTTGACGGTGAGTTTAGTCTTTCTGTTGAGCCGGGTGACGTTTTGGTTTTTAGTTATGTTGGTTTTATAGCTAGAGAAGTACAAGTTGGGGCCGATGATGTTTACAACGTGGCATTGGATACCGATACCGGAAGTTTAGAAGAAGTAGTAGTTGTAGCTTATGGTACCACAACTAAAGAAGCTTTTACAGGTTCTGCCGAGGTAATTAAATCGGAACAAATGGAGCAGCGTAGTTTAACTTCTCCTATTTCCGCAATTGAAGGGAATGCAACCGGGGTGCAAATTACTACTTCTTCCGGTCAGCCCGGTTCTTCTCCAGGCATTGTAATTAGAGGAGTTGGTACTTTAAATGGTAGTACCGATCCTTTATATATTGTAGATGGAGTTCAATTTGAAGGTGATCTTAATGCAATAAACCAAAATGATATTGAATCTATTACGGTATTGAAAGATGCTGCTTCTACTTCCCTTTATGGTTCGAGGGCGGCAAATGGAGTTGTGTTGATTACTACCAAAGACGGAAAAAAAGCCGGCGGTTTAAGAGTAGATGTCAATTCCCAATATGGAGTAATAGACAAGGCGATAGATGAGTATGATTTTGTTGGTCCTGGTCAATATTACGAGTTGATGTGGGAAGGGTATAAAAATTCCTTAGATGTAGATAACCCTGCTGCTGAAGCTTCGGCTACTATCTATAATCGTTTGGGTTATAATCCTTTTGATGTTCCTAACGATCAAATTGTTGGAACCGATGGGCAATTAAATCCTAATGCGAATGTGATTTTTCAGGGCTTAGATTGGTATGATGCTCTGGAACGTCAGGGAAGTAGAGAAAGCCATAACTTAAGTGTTTCCGGTGGAGGTGACAATCATACTGTTTTCTTTTCTGCATCAAATTTGCACGAAAGGGGATATGTTGTTGAAAGCTCCTTTAGAAGAACTACTAGTAGATTAAATGCCAATTTTACACCAACCGATTGGTTGACTTTAGGTGGTAACCTTAATTTGTCCTTATCAAATACCACGGGTCCTTCTTCAAGAGGAACTTCTATTGCAAACCCGTTTAGTTTTGCTAAAGACATGGGGTCTATTTACCCGGTGTATGTTGTTGATCCGGCCACGGGAGAATACGTAAGAGATGTTGAAGGTAACCTACAGTATGATCGTGGTGAAGGATATCCAGATTTGGGTATTAGATCGAGACCGAACAATGTTGGCCGTCATGCAATAGAAGAGGCGATATTAAATAGTGATGTAACCAAAACCAATAATTACGGGTTTAGGTACAATGCCGGATTCAAAATAATTGATGGTCTGGAATTAACCTTACGTTACGGGCAGGATGTAAATGACTATCTCAATAAAGAATACGAGAATAATCTTGTAGGAGATGGTGCTCCGGCTGGACGATATAGTGAATTGAGATATAGAAGGACAGTAGAAAACTTCAACCAAATTATAACTTACGCTAAAAGTTTTGGAAATCATAATTTCGATTTGACGTTAGGTCATGAAAGCTTTGACCGTCATTATTCTGAAGTAGATGGGTTTAAAAATACCCAAACTGCAGTAGGAATTTATGAGTTTGATAACTTCTCTACCATCGCCGATTTATCTGGATATAGCTCTAATAAAACACTAGAGGGATATTTTTCAAGGTTAAATTATAATTTTGACGAGAAATATTACCTAAGTGCATCGGCCAGACGCGATGGTTCTTCTGTTTTTAATGAAGATGTACGTTGGGGTAATTTTTATTCTGTAGGTGGTGCCTGGAGAATAGACCAGGAAGCATTTATGGATAACGTAGATTTTGTTAATAACCTTAAATTAAGAGCTTCTTATGGTGAGGTAGGTAATGACGACCTGAACGATTACTTTATCTCGCAACCGCGTTATTCATTATTTCCTAACGCCGGCGAGCCTGGTATTTTTTGGTCAGATTTAGGAAACGAAGAGTTAACCTGGGAAACTGTAGAAAGCTGGGATGTAGCTCTGGAGTTTGGTTTTTTTGATTATCGTTTATCTGGATCTATTGAATTCTATAGAAGAAATTCTACAGATCTTCTTTATAATGTTCCGTTACCAATATCTATGGGGCTTAGTGAAGGACCTGCGAATATTGGAGATATGTACAACCAGGGTTGGGAATTAGGACTTGAAGGCTTAATCGTAGATACCGAAGATTTCAGCTGGGAGTTAGGTTTACAGGCTTCAACACTTAAAAATGAAATTACTTTCCTTCCAGATCCCTTTGTAGATGGATCTAAAAGATGGATTGAAGGAAGATCGCGATACGATTATTTTATACACCATTATGCAGGAGTAGATCCTGAAAATGGAGATGCATTGTATTATGCGTATGAAGAAGATGAAACCGGGGAAAATGTTCCTGTTTTAAATGATGATGGAACACACCAAACAGTTAATGATCAAAATGATGCTAACCGGGCATATGTTGATGCTACTTCAATACCAGATCTTATTGGATCTATTAGAAATGATTTTACTTATAAAAATTTCAATTTAAACTTTTTGTTTACCTACCAGCTTGGAGGAGAAATTTTAGATTATGGTTATGCTAATATGATGCACGAAGGTAGTTACGGAGACTCTTTTCATCCAGATATTTTAAATGCCTGGAAGAACCCTGGAGATATTACAGATGTACCTCGTTTAGAGACCGGGAATAATACTCTTGCTCCTACCTTATCTTCAAGATGGTTAACAGATGCTTCTTTTCTATCTCTTAGAAACGTAAATCTATCTTACGATTTGGGCGAAAGTGCACTAGATCAAATAGGTATGGATAGGTTAAGATTGTTTGTTTCTGCAGAGAATCTTTTCATATTAACAGAAAGAACAGGTTTAGATCCTCAATACAATCTTTCTGGTACTCCTAGTGGAAACGACTATAATCCTAACAGGGTAATTTCAGTAGGTGTGAATGTTGCTTTTTAAATTGAAAAAATAGTATGATGAAAAAAAATATAATAAAATTGAAAAGCCTTATAGTAATTGCTGTTGTTACAGTAATAAGTATAGGGTGTACCGAAGATTTTCTGGACACGGCACCTACAGATGCAATATCTGCTGATGCTGCGCTTTCCAGTCCGGAAAATATGATGCTAGTCTTAAATGGGCTTCATAGAATAATGTACGCGCAAAATCCACTACCAGGCGGGGAATCGAGTAGAAGTGGGGAAAGCCATTTTATTCCAGCTTTAGATGCGCAAGGAGGGAGTATTATACATTCCTCCCCCGGAAATGGATGGATGACTGCAGATTTACAGTGGTTGAATCACACTAATCCTAATACTACAACTGTTTATAATTTTTGGTACCAACGTTATCATTTTATAGCCAGTGCAAATTCTATTATTAATACAATAGAAGAGGGTGATTTTGCAGAAACTCCTGAATTAAATAATATTCTGGGACAGGCCTATGCTTACAGAGCCTGGGCTTACCATAGGCTGGTGACTACTTTTGCAAAAGGTTATTTAATTGGAAATCCTTCTTCAGATCCTGGTGTTCCGTTGGTTTTTTCTACAGAACCTCCTTATGAAAGCGCACCAAGATCTAGTGTAGAAGAGGTTTATAATCAAATCGAAACTGATATTAATACCTCTATAGATTATTTAGCTGATGCAAGTGCTCCAGCGAATAAATCTCATATTTCCATTAATGCAGCACACGGTATTAAAGCCCGGGTTGCACTTTCTAAAGGAGATTGGGAAGTTGCTGCAACATCTGCAGAAGCGGCCAGAGAAGGTTACCCATTGCTTTCTGAATCAGAGTGGTTGTCTGGTTTTAATACTTACGACCTTTCAGAAGTTATTTGGGGTGGTAGAGTAATAGACAGTGAGACTAATTACTTCCAGTCTTATTTCTACTACATTTCTCCAACTTTCAATGGAAGTCAAAACAGGAGTAATCCTAAAATTATAAGTTCAGAATTATACGATCAAATTCCTGAGACTGATTACAGAAGTGAAGCCTGGTTGCCATTGGCGCCAAACACGAATCCTTCTGCATCTAATGATCAGGGTGGAGGTTTCGAATCTGATCCTAATTACGATAGCGAAGACGAGTTTTGGAATGCCTGGGAAGAAATTATAGCTACCTATGGAATGACCTCAGGTCATAATACCCATCCATATATGACTGTAAAATTCTTGCAGCAGAATCCGGGCACAATAGACCCAGATGATGTTATTTATATGAGAGCTTCAGAAATGGTTTTAATTGAAGCTGAAGCCAGAGCTATGATGAACGATATTGAAGGGGCTCAGGAGGCATTGGCTATTCTAGGAAATGCCCGTGATTCAGCTTTTGATGTGTCTGAATTCAGTACCCAGGAAGAATTAATGGAAGAGATAAAATTCCAGAGAAGAGTAGAACTTTGGGGAGAAGGCTTTAGTTTCCATGATCATATCAGATGGGACGAGCCGTTGGATCATACTAATTCTGGTGCAGCAAGAGTGTTGTATCAGGATGGTTTCACCCAAGACCGACCTTCTGAAAATGACGATTGGATTTGGAAAATTCCTCAGGCTGAGATCAATGCAAACCCTTATATCACTGAGTCAGATCAAAATTAATTTTAAAACATATTTATAATTTTAAATAAAATAAGAGCCGTCTAAACGATTTTGTTTAGACGGCTTTTTAATATAATTTCTTATTTAGAAACTCAGTTTTAATTGTTCGGGTAAAAGTTTAAAACTTTTTCTGTGATAAGGAGTGCTGCCAAACTCCATAATTGCCCGGCGATGCTCTTTGGTAGGATAACCTTTATTTTGATGCCAGTTGTACATAGGAAATTCATTATGTACTTCTTGCATAAATTCGTCCCTGGCAGTTTTTGCCAAAATCGAGGCTGCAGCAATACTTAAGAATTTTCCATCTCCTTTTATAATACAATCATAAGCAATATTGCGGTAGGGCTTAAATTTATTTCCATCTACTATAATATGTTCCGGTTCGCAATTTAGCTGGTCAATTGCCCTGTGCATAGCCAGAATTGAAGCATTTAGAATATTAATTTCATCAATTTCCTCCATGTAAACGTGGGCTATTCCAAAAGTGATAGCCTCATTTAAAATAATTTCTTTCAGTTTATTTCTATCGCTTAGCTTGGTTTGTTTTGAGTCGTTTAATAATTTATTCTTAAAATTCTTTGGTAAAATAACAGCTGCAGCGGTTACGGGACCGGCAAGACAACCGCGCCCGGCTTCGTCGGTGCCGGCTATTTGACAGGGGAGATTGAACATCTTTAACATGGTAGTGCAAAAATTGTAAGATTTCCGGCTAAATACAAAACTATTGCTTCTTTTTCTTCGTATATAATATATAATGTAGACCGAAAAAATTGCGCGAAACGATAGGAAACGCTCGTTATTGCCTTTTTTGTATTAAAATCCTCATAAAGTTTTAGCTCATTGAAAACTGCCATATTTATGAACTTTTGCAATATTCGTAAAAAAACAAGCCCTCAAACCGGCTCTATTTTATATCTTTCAAAGATGTTTTAATAATTGAATTGATAATTCAATTAAAAAATCATTTGGTTTATTAAGAATTTATTATGATTTTTGGCGTAGGCTAATTCAAATTTAAATAATAATGAAAAACAAATTACATGGAATTCTTACGCTATTGTTAGCGTTCGTAGTGCAATTTACATTTGCACAGGAAAAATTGGTGACGGGTACCGTTGTCGATGAAGATGGTTTGCCCCTACCTGGGGTGAACGTAATTGAAAAAGGAACCAATAATGGTTCTCAAACTAATTTTGATGGGCAATACAGTCTTTCAGTTGATGTAGGGGATATTATTGTGTTTAGTTATGTTGGTTTTAGGACGCAGGAAATTACTGTAGGAGAGGCTGATGTCTATGATGTTACCCTTGGTACAGATGCTGCGGCACTAGATGAGGTAGTGGTTGTTGGATATGGTACTGCTACAAGGCAGTCATTTACTGGTACTGCTACAACTATTGATGGAGAAAATCTTGAAGGTAAAAACTTCTCTAACGTAACCCAGGCACTAGCCGGGGAAGTTGCAGGGGTAAATGTTATTAACAACTCTGGTCAGCCTGGTACCACTTCTACTGTTAGAGTTAGGGGTTTTGGATCTATTAACGGAAACCGTGCTCCTCTTTATGTTATTGATGGGGTGCCATTATCTAGTGGAGATCCAAATAGTGATGCACAAGCCGCTATTGTAGAATCTACATTAAACTCTATTAACCCTGCAGATATCGAAAGTACAACTGTTTTGAAAGATGCGACTGCCACGGCTATTTATGGTTCCAGAGGTGCAAACGGGGTGATCCTTATTAATACCAAATCAGGTAGATCGGGCGAGAGCTATATAGAGGTAGATGTAAAGACAGGTGTGAATAATCAATGGATTCCTCGTTATGATGTTATATCTTCTCCTGAGCAATATATTGGTGCCGTTTGGGAAGGTATTTACAACAGGGGTGTACTAGAGGACAGTGAAAATCCTGTTCAGTTTGCAAACGAGCGTTTGTTTAGCAACGACTATGTAGCGCCAGGTTATAACATGTGGAATGTAGAAGATGGTGGAGAATTGATTAATCCAGACACTCGCATGGTTAGAGATGGTGTTACCCGTAGGTATACGCCGGAAAGATATGAAGATGCTGCATTCCAAAAGGGGGCACTTAGAAAAGAAGCTAATGTTAGATTTGGTGGTGGAAGCGATAAAACAACTTACTTTGCTTCTGTAGGTTATTTAGATGAAGAAGGAACCGCTATTAATACAGGATATGAAAGATATAGTACGCGGTTAAACCTAAAGTCAGATGTTAAAGATTGGTTAGAAGTTTCAGCTAACATGGGATATGCTTATTCGGAGAGAATAGCGAACGGGCAAACTGATGGAGCTGAGAACTTATTCGAATTTTCAGATAAGATGGCTCCTATTTTCCCTGTGTTCCTTAGGGATGATGCAGGCAATTTGGTAGCAGATCCTATATTTGGAGGAAATCAATATGATTATGGTTCAGCTTCAACAGGTGCTGGTACTCAAAACCCAGGTATTACTGCTAGGCCGAGACCAAATGCGAACAACCTTAACCCAATTGGTTCAGCTCTTTATGATTTTGACGGAACTGATAGACATGAAATGAATGGTAACTTCGCTTTAAATTTCATCTTAACTGAAAATCTGACTTTTGAAACCAGGTTTGGTGCTCAATATTTTATGAGTAGGAATAAAGATTTTAGAAATCCATTTTATGGAGGTGGTAACGCTACCGGTGGGGATCTTATAACAAGAGATTATGAAAGTTTAACCACAAACTGGCTAAAGTTGTTACGTTACGAAAACCAATGGGGGGATCATTCCATAGAGGCACTTGTGGCTCATGAGAACAATGAATTTGATATATCTTATTCTTCACAATACAAAGGGACTTCAGTAAGTCCGGATATTTATGAGCTTAATAACTTCGTAGATAATTTATCGCCACCAACTGGATTTGTTGAAGGAAGAGCTTTAGATTCCTACTTTGGTCAAATCAATTATAACTATTTAGGGAAGTACTATTTCAGTGGTTCACTTCGTCGAGATGGTTCTTCTCGTTTTGTTAATGATAAATGGGGAACCTTTGGTTCTGCAGGTGTGTCGTGGGTTGCTTCAAATGAAGACTTTTTAGCCAATAACGATCTTATCACTTTCTTAAAGCTTAAAACTTCTTACGGAATTACCGGAGATGAGGCTGGTGTAGGATACTATGCTGGATACGATACTTTTAGCCTTGGTACTTTAGGAGGTGGAATTTCTATAACGCAGAGAGATAATGGTAACCCTAATCTTACCTGGGAAACATCTAAAATGTATCAGGCTGGTGTAGAGTTTAGTTTAGGCCGCTTCTTAGATGCAACTGTAGATTATTATATAAAAGATACGGAAGATCAAATTTTTGAAAGAAGAGTTGGACCATCTCAAGGTATCGCAATCATTGATGTTAATGATGGAGATTTAAGAAATTCTGGTCTGGAATTTAATTTAACCGGGCATCTGGTAACAACCGAAGATTTTTCATTAGACCTTAATATTAACGGAGAGGTATTGAGTAACAAAATTACAGCTATGCCTATAGAGCCATCTACCGGAGAGCCTAGAGTTTTAGATACGTCCCCAACGTATTTCGCGTACTCTGATGGAGGATCAATATTTGATTTCTATATGAGAGAATGGGCCGGAGTTAATTCTGAAAACGGAGCGCCTCAATGGTATCGTTATTTTGATGATGTGAATGGGAATGGTACTTTTGATGAAGGGGATGGAGCTATTACAGATCTTCCTGTTTACTTAGATGATAATCCTGGAGCTGATATAGAAAGAGAGATTACAGAGACTTATTCTCAGGCAACCAATAAGTTCATAGGTAAGTCCGCTATTCCAGATGTACGTGGAGCTATCCGTTTAGGTGGTCGTTATAAGAGTTTTGATTTCTCTACACAGCTTCTATATAGCTTGGGTGGTCATGCGTATGATGCACAATATGGAGAGTTGATGAGCGACCGTTTTGGAGCAGTTGGAAATAACTATCATACAGATATCGCACAAAGATGGCAAGAGCCTGGTGATGTGACTAACGTACCAAGGTTGTCTGATGCTTTTGATGTAAATAGTACAGCTACTTCTAGCAGATTCCTTACCAGTACAGATTATGTGGCGCTAAACAATGCCCGTATTGGGTATACCATAAGTGAAGAGTTGCTTGGGGATACTGGAATTAATTTTATTAATATTTTCTTTTCTGGGGATAACCTATGGGCAAAAACTGCTCGAGATGGATTTTTACCTTTCACCAGGGAAACTGGTAACTCAGGAAGAGCTTTATATGCACCACTTACTACAATAACTGCAGGTGTAAGAGTGAAATTTTAAAAAAAAAGAATTATGAAAAATATATTTAAATTAACGGGAGTTGCGGCTTTGCTGATGTTTTCGGTAGGTTGTAGCGAAGAGTTTTTAGACAAACAGCCTTCAGAGTTTTTAACAACCGAGCAAGTTGGAGCGGCAGCAGAGAAAAATCCTGATGTGACTATAGGTACCATGAACGGTATTTATTTCCAGACCTTTCAAACTCAAACCGGGGGAACTACCGGTCATACAGACTTTGGTCATAAGGGTTATGATATCTATGGAGATATGCTAAGTGGGGATGTAGCACTTAGTGTTAGTACTTATGGATGGTATCGTGCCGATATTACCGAATTCCAGGCGCCTTTAGATTTTACACGTAACTCTAATTATCAGCCCTGGAGATATTACTATAGAATTATACGTTCTACAAATACAGTAATTGATGCACTTGGTGGGAATGATGTGGTTCCCGAGAATGAAGAGAACCTATACATTATGGGTCAGGCAAAAGCGATGAGAGCTCACTCTTATTTTTATTTAGCTCAATATTTCCAAAAGACTTATGATCCAAGCGAAGAGATTTTACCAATTTATACTTCGCTAGAAGATGAAAATGGACCTAAAGTTCCAGCTTCGGAAATTTATGCACAGATTGATAGTGATCTTAATGATGCGATCGCTCACCTCGATGGTTTTAACCGTACGGGTAAAAACCAGATAAATCAATCGGTGGCTCAGGGAATCAAAGCCTACGTGGAAGGTGTTAAAGGTAACTGGCAAGAGGTTTATGATCTAACCAACGATGTAATTACCAATGGTGGTTATACCTTAATGTCTGCTGAAGAAGTTGTGCGTATGAGCCACGATGGACCTGATACAGATCCTTATGGTGGAGGCTTTGGTGATCTTAGTACCCCAGGTTGGATGTGGGGTGTGGACCTTACCTCAGATCAGGAACTGGCTTTAGTTTCCTGGTGGGGTCAAATGGACCTTTTTACCTATAGCTATGCCTGGGCAGGTGATGCCAAAGCAATAGATGAAGATCTTTACAATAAAATCCCAGAAGGTGATGTGCGTAAGGCTCAATTCCTGGCTCCTACAGGAATATATGAAGATCTAATGCCTATTAATAAATTTTACGCTCCAAACCGCGTAGTAGGAGGCCAGGATCCCGTGGAAACAGATTACGTATACATGAGAGTTGCTGAAATGTACTTATTACATGCTGAAGCTGCGGCTCAGTTGGGCAATGAGGCAGAAGCGATTTCTACTCTTAAGACTCTTCTTGATGAAAGAATGGACGATACATCTTATGTAGACGGTCTTTCTGGTCAGGCGTTGTTAGATGAGATATACCTTCAAACAAGAATTGAACTTTGGGGAGAAGGTAAGAGTTACCTTGCTTTGAAAAGAAACAAAGCTACTGTTGTAAGAGGGCCTAACCACTTGTCGTTTGTAGGGGAACCTATTCCTTTTGATGACGAGCGTTTGACTTTTGAAATTCCAGAACAGGAAATTCAAGCTAACCCTGCAATTAATACTCAAAATAACTAAAATTAGTTTTTTTGATATTTTTAAAGCCTCCGGTATTCCGGGGGCTTTTTTTTTAAGCTGCTTGTGCAGAATTTTTTAAACTGTTTTAATCCATTTTGATTAAAAAATAATAATCTTCTAATTATATAGGGTATTTTAAATGTGAGGAAATGAGTAAATGTTTTTCAAATAATATAACTTTGCTGTAAACCTTATTAAATGAAGAAAATATTTTTTGTTTTACTTCTAATTCCTATTTGTGGTCTTTCTCAAAATCGATTAAGCGGTGCAGGAGGTAATCAAAATACTGAAGAAGGCACTACTCAGGAAGACACCATAAAACCCCCAATTTCTGATTATAAAATTATTTCGGTAGAAAACGACACTACTTTCTTAGATACCACCCTTACCATAGAAAAAGATTATAAATTCAATTACCGCCGTAAAGACAATTTTGAATTATTACCATTTTCCAACACCGGGCAAACCTATAATCGGCTGGGAGTAGATTTTGATGCAAAAAAGTTATATCCCGAATTTGGCGCTCAAGCCCGGCATTATAATCTTTTAGATATAGAAGATATTTATTATTACCACGTACCCACTCCGGTAACCGAAGCCTATTTTAAAACGGTACCCGAACAGGGTCAGCAGTTAGATGTATTATTTACTATTAATACTTCAGAGCGATTAAATTTTTCGGTAGCTTATAAAGGCGTCCGCGCATTAGGTAGATATCAAAATGCACTTACAAGTACCGGCATTTTTCGGTTCGGTTTAACTTATAAAACGCTGGACAGGAAATATCATTTAAGAACGCACTTTGTTTCTCATGATTTAATGAACCAGGAAAACGGCGGACTTTCAGATTTAGCGCTTCAGCAATACATCAATAAAGAGGAGGAATTTGAAGACCGCTCATTGCTAGCCATGAATTTCGAGAATGCCGAAAGCACACTATACGGAAAGCGTTTCTACCTGGATCATTTTTATCACGTTACCAGGCCTGATACTCTTTCCTCTAATGCACTCAAAGTCGGTCACATTTTTAATCACGATTATAAGAAATTCGATTTTCTTCAGGCTAATGCGGTAAACGATATTTTTGGTCCTTCCTTTCAGCGAAATAATTTGCGGGACCGTGTACGCTTAACCGAATTTTATAATGAAGCTTATGTACAATGGTCTAATAAAACCCTGGGTGAAGTAAAAGCTAAAGCCGCCGTTAAGAATTTTGAATACGGTTATAAAACATTCTATATCCGGGAAAGTGATACAATTAATAATAAACTTACGGGTTCAAATTATGCAATAGGTGGAGAATATAGAAAAAGTATAGGCGGTTTTGATGTAGAGGCCGATGTCATGCTCAACCTTGCAGGCGATTTTACCGGGAGTTATTTTTCTGCACACGCTGGTTATAGTCTCGATGAAGAGAATAGGTTAGAGTTTGGGGTTAATCAAAACAGCCATATGCCTAATTATAATTTCCTGCTTTACCAGAGTAATTATATAAACTATAACTGGCAAAATGAATTTGATAATGTAAATACCCAAAGTATCTACGGAAAATTACGTTCTCAAAAGTTATTGAATGTTGAAGGTAGATTAACCCAAATTCAAAACTATACTTATTTTGCCGAAGGGGAAGATACGTTGGTGAAACCATTTCAATCTGGAGACCAGGTTCGTTACTTAAAGTTAAAGGCAAGTAAGGATTTTGATTTTGGCCTTTTTGCTATAGATAATACATTAATGTATCAAAATGTTCTTGATGGAGCTTCGGTTTTAAATCTTCCGGAATTTGTAACCCGAAATTCTATTTATTATAAAGACGAATGGTTTGACAAGGCGCTCTACCTCCAAACAGGATTCACTTTTAAATACTTTACTAATTATAATATGAATGCCTACGATCCTGTTTTAGCCGAATTCTATGTACAGAATTCAGCCGAATTTGGGAATTATCCCGTGGTAGATTTCTTTTTCAATGCAAAAGTAGATCAGACTCGAATATTTTTGAAGCTTGAAAATGTTAATTCGCTGCTGGAGGCAAATAATAACTTTGTAGCACCGCGCTATCCTTATAGAGACTTTTTACTTCGATTTGGTGTGGTTTGGAACTTTTTTCTTTAATTTTTTCTTGGGAAGCAATTCTCTTTTTAATGTTTTTTAGCCAATTGTTTGCTTAATTAGAAGGAGTGGCGCGGCTGAAACATGATATTTATGAGAATAAAGTAAATTCTATTGAAATTTCCCGAAAAATATTTAAAATTGAATAAAGTCTTGTGCATCTAAAAAACCGCAGTATATTTGCACCCGCTTTGAGACACAAGGAGGCTTGGCGAGTAGAAGCGAAGAAGTTCATTACATACTGGGAAGAGGTTTTTTTTAGAGTTGCAGAAAGCTTTAAAAATTAAAAGTAAAAAAATATTTTTTTTTACTTGCCAGATTCAAAAGAGGTGGTATATTTGCACCCGCAAAAACAACGAAGGATTTTAATTAAAATTTTGCGGTGTTTTTAAAGTTCTTTTGAGGTGTTGCTTTTAAAAAATAAAGTCAAAAATTTTTCTAAAAAATATTTGGCGTATAAAGAAAAAGTAGTGTATATTTGCAGCCGCTTACAGCGGAAACAAGTTCCCAGAAATATTGAAAAGAAATCCCGGGTGGGTTAAGATAGAGTTAAGGTTCGAGTCCTTTAGTTTCGGCGAGAATATCCCGAGTAATATCGGGGAAGTTCATTGATTTATTGAATTGACAGCGCGTACATTTTTCGAGAGAGAAATGATACAAATAATTTAGAATTAAGACTAGAGAAGTCATCTTTGAGTACAGACAATT
>NZ_FUZC01000020.1 GCF_900168115.1 Salegentibacter salinarum | reverse complement strand
AATAAAATGAAAGTTCAAAACCTAAAAAACCGCGCGAATCATAAGATTTGCGCGGTTTTGATAAGATTTGGTAATCTTAAGAGTGACCTTGCCAGGATTCAAACCTGATTTGCGCATCTTAGTCTTAGATGTAGTTTCGGGGCTTTAAAAAATCAAGGTAACCTTTTAGGTATCTTTAATTTTGAACTATTTTGTGATATTTTGACTTCAATTCTATAAAAATACAAAGATTATTGTATTGGTAATAGGACAAAGCTAATCCCGTATTGTAATACATATTTAATCTGTTTGCCTATGATAAGAGAGATAAAAGAAAACGGAAATTAAATTTCGGCAGATGGAAGGAGCTTTAAAAGAAGCATTGAAATATTTTTACACTCTCACAATTCTCATAAGTGGTTCAAAGGAATATAAAGCCGGCCTTCTGCCTGATGCTTCTTCTTTTTGAAGCAAATAACCATTTTCTAATAATTTTTTGGTAATTCCTGCTGCAGTTGCAGAAGGTATACCTGAAGTGGATATAAATTTATTATTTCTAAAAACCGGAAAAGTAAAAACAAAATCTAAAGTATTCATACTCCATTTGGACGAAAGAATATCTGAAAATTCGATTTTCATTTTCTCATAGAGAGTCCTTATATTTTCCGCAATCTCTAAATTCCAGATGGCTTGTTTTTCCACAGCCGTTAAAAAAAATTTTATCCAGGCTTCCCAATCGTTTTTTTCTGATACTTTTCTCATAGTATCTATATATTGATCTTTGTTTTCTTCCATATAACCACTAATATAAAAATGTGGTTGTGAGAGTATCCCCTCTTTCCATAGAAAGAGAGTTATTAACATTCGTCCAATTCTTCCATTTCCATCCTGAAAAGGGTGAAGTGCTTCAAACTCTAGATGCATTAATGCAGTTTTTATTAATGCGGGATCATCACTATTCTTTAAGTAATTAAAAAGTTCATCAAGACCTTCATCTAATTTTTCCGGACTAATAGGAATAAACTGGATCTTCTTTTTAATCTTATCTGCTAAGTAATTTTGTTCCGTCTTAAATTCTCCTGGCGATTTGGTTGCACCTCTACCAAAATGTAATAATTGTTGGTGCATTTGTTTTATATAACTTGTAGAAAGTTCGTATCCATCCTCCAATGCTTTTTGTGCATTTTTTAGTGCACGTTGGTATAATATCGTTTCAATTACTTCTGATCTGGCATTTAAATTCCCACCGTCGTCATCAGCTTCATATTGCAGAATTTCATCCATTGTACTTATTGTACCTTCTATTCTTGAAGAAATAACAGCCTCTTGATTTCTTAACGGAGCTAACAAAATCTCATTATTATGTAAGTTTTTAAGCATTTGATCAAATCGCGCTAGAGCGGCCGTGGCTTTAATAATTTCGGTAATAAAATTATTATAGCTAATATTCTTAGGTGGAAATTTTCCGTAATGATATCGAACTGCTTCTGTTTCATTAAAATCCATAATTCATGTTTTGATTCTCAAAAATAGCAAAAAATAAGACACAAAGTTATTTGATTTCCATTATAACCCTTAAGTTGTATACAAATAGTGAATTTTAGGTTCACAAAATTTGTAAATCACTTTCTTATAAAACTTGTAGACAAATAACTTTGTGTACAGAAATTGAATTCAAAACAGTTTGTCCATCAAATCGACATAAAAACTGTATACAAATAACTTTGTGTACAGAAATTGAATTCAAAACAGTTTGTCGATGAAATTGACGTTTAAACTAGAAACAAATCTTTTTGTCTACAAAAACTGAATTCAAAAAAGTTTGTCAATTAAATCACCAAATAAACTGTAAATAAATTATTTCACCATTTTAAAGGATATTAAAACAGCGGATAGACAAAGACTCCTAAAAACAAAAAAACCTTGAAAATCAAACGATTAATAAGGATTTAAGTACTTGACTTTGAACTGGCCATTTAAAATCATATCTGTTCATAGGATTTTAAGAGCACCAACACTTTCATTATTTATTCCAATTTTTCGATGGAAGAAAAGTCTTAAGGGCAAATCGGCCAACTGCCTATTATCAGATTTTATCGGAGTTATTTCACGTAATGGTAAGGGCAACAAGAAACTTAAAACAGGGGTCTGGACTTGTTAAAGAATCCCTGGAATCGAACAAAATGAAACTGGTATGGAGCGGTCTGAAAGAAGTATCCAATACACTTCACTTTGCTACTAGAACTGATTTAAAATATAAAAAAGAAATAGAATTAATTAAGCAGATCTTTATAATGAAAATGGGCCCAAAAAACGGAGGGTGTAAAATAAACTCTGTCTGAATTGAATTATTTATTAATTTCATTCATACAGAATTATGACAACAAAAGAACAACAAGAATTCGAGAAGAAGGTACTCGACCAGTTCATGTCTGGCAAGAGCCTTTTTGGTGCAGACGGTGCTTTTGCACCGATGCTAAAGAACGTTATCGAAAAAGCCCTTGAGGCAGAGATGAACTCCCATCTAAATAGCGATGAACGCTCCAAAGGGAATAAGCGTAATGGCAAGGGAAATAAAAAACTCAAAAGTGGCTTTGGCTCTTTTGATATTGAAACCCTGAAGACCGTCAAAGCAGCTTCCAACCGGAACTGGTCAAAAAACGACAGACGATTCTAGCGGATAATCTTTCAGAGAAAATCATCGGTCTTTATGGACTAGGGATGAGCTACCGTGACATCTCCGGGCATATCAAGGAAATGTACGATACCGATATTTCCCATACGGTTTTAAGCCAGATCACCGATCAGATTATTCCTGATATAAAAGCTTGGCAAAGTCGTCCTTTAGAGCCGCTCTACTGCATTGTGTGGCTTGATGCCATGCATTATAAAATTAAAGTGGATGGAAAGATTACCCACAAAGCACTCTATAACATCCTGGGTATTACAAAAGAAGGAAAAAAGGAAATCCTGGGGATGTACATTTCTGAGAGTGAAGATGCTAATTTCTGGCTACAGGTTTTAACCGATCTTCAGAACCGCGGATTACAGGATATCCTGATTGCCTGTACAGATAACCTCAAAGGCTTTACCCAGGTCATCTTAAGCGTTTATCCAAAGGCCCAGGTGCAGCTTTGTATTGTACATCAAATCCGTAATTCACTTAAATACTTGGCTTCAAAGGATCAGAAGGAATTTATGAAAGATCTGAAAAAGGTCTATAGGGCCGTCACTAAAGATGTAGCCGAAGATGAACTAATTAACCTGGAAGAGAAATGGGAAAGTAAATATCCTGTAGTCATTGAAAGCTGGCAACGTAACTGGGAACAGCTATCCCAGTATTTTGAGTATACAGAAGATATTTATACCACCAATGCCGTAGAGGGCTTCTATCGTCAGATCAGGAAAGTTACCAAGACCAAAGGTGCTTTCACTAATGATATGTCATTACTCAAACTGGTCTACCTCGCTACAAGAAACATTGAGAAGAAATGGACCGCTCCTTTGCATAATTGGAGCCTTACGATCCAACAATTTTATATTAAATTTGGAGACCGGATACCACTGGCCATAAACGCCAATTCCTCTGAGGCTAGTCTCAGAGGAATTGAAATATCAGACAGAGTTTAATTTACAGACCCAAAAAACGCAATGCCTTAGGAGAACCCTTCAAACGACCTAAACTGATTAGAACTTTAACGCCCACTTTGGAGAAATTTTTAAAATTTAATTTTATTTCTTGCTCTTTAGTTCTAAATACTAATGAAGATTTCAATTACAGTTGCTCTTTATGGAAATTGGATTCATTACCAAGGAATTTATGTAGGAGGCATTCTGGCAAGCATTATTAAATTTATCGAGGAATAATAGGAAATCTGCTAGTCAAGACCCTGAATCTTTTTAAATATTTCTGGCATCGATTCTTCATCAATAGCATTCATATCTATTAATCTCAGGGATTTTACCATTTTCTGAGTATTGTTTTTATAATATTTAAAATGGGGAGTTTCCAAGTGAGCCTCGTAGGCTTTTTCATCAGCATATATCTCCAATATCCTTATTTGGTTAGGTTCTTCTTTCTGGTACATGGGAAAAATTGAAACCACTCCGGGCTCTACCCTAACTGAAGCCTCAGCTTCTTCTTTTAGAATCACTTTATATTCCTCCAAGTATTCAGGGTAAATTTCTAATTCTGCTATTCTTATTAGCCTTTCTTTAGTGCTGAAGTCATCATTACTTGCATTATTTTCCTTGCAAGCTGAAAAACATAGTATGATTGTTAAAATAGATAGCTGGGTTTTTAAAGATTTCATAACTACGTTTTTTATTTATTCCATCTTGAATCTTATGCTTATACTTATTAAAACAAACCAATTTAGAAAAAAAATTAGGAAAATCTCAAGTGTCTCGGCTTATTATCATCAAGGTAATATGATGATTTATTAAAACTTTTATATTTGAATTTAAGTTGAAAACAGCGATTAAGGAGCGGCCAACACCTGGCAGATTATGCTTTTGGGCGCTTCCATTATTAATCTTGATTGATCGGGAAGAGCCATCGGTTAAATAGACTATATTCATTGGTACTTGAGTTGAAAGACCGAGTTTATTAAGGGCTTGATTTCCTGTAGGAATTATTCGAGCTCTATCTCTTTTTGCAATAGCTAATGCAATCTCTTCTGTAGTAGGTATTAATTCACCTAAAATAGGATGTTCTTTAGGATACAAATAAATTACGTGAGCTAATCTAGTTAAAAACCCATCTTCTTCTAATCTATTTAAGGCTTGTCTTATAGCTGTTGAGGAACCTAAATTAGTAAAATCAGACGGGGAAAAAATTTTTCCTCTCTTATAATTACCAATCTTCTTTTTTACTCTATTTTCAATGGATTCAGACATCTTTTGCGTAAAATTCTGTCACAAATATTTTAAATTTTTGTGACAAAACACTATTACCAGGTGAGTAAATTAAAATTGAAGAAATATTCTCAAATACCAAGCCCAGAAAGTCTAATACCTCTCTTTCCTACCCATTAAAACAAACTCTACGTTGGAAATTGTAATTTGGGTTATTTCTGTCATTGGATGTTCGTCATACTTTTCGAGTATCTCTAGAGCTTTATCTAAAAAAGGGATCTTAACCTTGGCTTTGGTCTTGTTTCTAGAAGTGAAAATCCATTTCTGACCTACAACCTCGTTTTTTAATTTTTCCACATTTAACAATAAAGTATCTTTGACATTCCAGGTCTAATTGCTAATTGGTTTGAGGTGCCGGCAACCATTTTCTCGAAGGTGATCCGCTTTTAATTATAGGCCAGCCGTTCTTATAATTTATGCTATCCATTAAAAAAACTCTGCCTTTTGATCTGTCTTTTGGATCTATCGCATGATACATTATCCAATCAGTCCCCTCTTCATCTGTTATTAAGGAGTTATGACCTGGAGCAATCCAGTCTTTATTTCGACTTAAAATAACAGAATTTCCCTTAGGGTTTTTGAACTTTTTGAATGGACCCTCTGGACTCTTCGAGCGAGCCACCATAACAGCGTAATGTGCCTCATCACCACAACAATTATCACCTGAATAATACAAATAAAAGAAATCCTTATGCTTAGATAACCATACCCCTTCAATTAAATTTTCATAATTCTCAATTTCTGAATTTTCTACTGGGTGAATTATTTCTTTAACTTCTGAACCTTTTTTGAAATTTAAAAGATCCCTGGATAGTTCGCGCATTTTGATACTTTCATGAGCCGAACCCCAATACAGATAATTCTTCCCTGACTTCTCATCCTGATAAACCATTGGATCAATATTCACAAAATTATCTCCACATAATAATGGTTCTCCTTTATCTATATAAGGTCCCTCCGGTGAATTAGAAATTGCAATGCCGAGGCATTTACCTATTGTTTTATCATTTGATTCTCCGGAATAATACAGGTAATATTTTCTATTTTTTTTATTATAAACCACGTGGGGTGCCCAAAAATCAGAAGATGCCCAATTTGGGTTCTCCGGCAACGCATCACCCAGTTCCTCCCATAATACCAAATTGTCAGATTTCAATACCTGGATATTTATTACCTCCCCCTTTCTTTCAGTATTTGTAGCATAGGCATAGTAATTTCCATCTTCTGCTTTGATTACAGTAGGGTCCGGAAAATTAAAATCTACTAAAGGATTTTTATAATTTTTGACCTGGGCATGTACCCCGCCTGCAAATAAAAATATTAATATGTAAAAAACCTGCCTCATTAGTTTTCCTGCTCTATTACCGAAAATTTATATTTTGAAAGAGTCTGATATTTTTCTCCAGGTTCCAGTATAATTGATGGAAAATTATCCTGGTTAGGAGCATCAGGGAAATGCTGAGTTTCCAAGGCAAAAGCTGTCCTGAAGTCATCACTGGCTCCTGATTTGAAATTATTCTTCCCTTCCATAAAATTGCCGCTATAAAATTGAATTCCGGGTTCTTCAGTGAACACATCCATCTTAATACCGGATTGATCACCAATAACACTTGCTGCGTGGGTCAGATCCTGAAATTTCGATTCCCCTTGATAGAGCACAAAATTATGATCATAACCTTTACCATAATTTAATTGCTTATTATTCTCTTCTATACGTTCTCCTATTCTATGAAATTCTCTGAAGTCAAAAGGCGTTCCTTGCACTTCGCGTAATTCCCCTGTAGGGATTAATCCGCTATCCACCGGAGTAAATCTATCAGCATTGAGTTGAAGCTGATGATCCAAAATTTCTCCACTGCCCTCTCCATTCAAATTAAAAAATGCGTGATTGGTTAGGTTTACAGGCGTAGCTTTATCGGTGGTAGCTTCGTATTCCATTACAATTTCCTGGTCATCGGTGAGGGAATAGGTTACTTTAACATCAAGATTACCTGGAAAACCTTCTTCCATATCAGGAGATTGGTATTCCAGTACCAGTTTATTTTTTTCAGGCTGGGTAGCATTCCAAACCACATATTGAAATCCCTTATTCCCACCGTGTAAACTATTCTCACCATTGTTTTTGGGAATGTTATACTCTTTATCTTCTAACTGAAATTTACCATCAGCGATTCTATTGCCTACCCGGCCTATGGTTGCTCCAAAATAGGGTTCCGTTGATTCTACAAACCCCTTTACACTGTTCATTCCTACCACTACATCGGTCATTTCGCCTTTACGATTTGGAACCCATAACCCCACAAGTCTTCCTCCATAATTTGTAAAAGCAGCTTTAATACTATCATTCTCTAACCAGTATAACCTGACCTTTTTGTTATCAATTATAGTATCGAAATTTTCGGCTTTAAGAAGCTCTTCCGGGTTATTTTTCATTGTTTGTGATTCTTTTGAAGTTAATCCTTTTGTTGATTTAGTTTCATCTTTACAGGAATAGAAGACTGTACTCAGACAACTTATTATCATTAAGAAATATACTTGTTTCATAGGTATCTTATTAGGTTATTCAGTTTCGTTAGTTAGAAATGGAAGTGGTTGATCTGTTGTTGTTGGCCCTTCTGCCTGAAGCTTTCCATTTTCAAGAATTCTTAATCTGTCAATAAAAACTACACGCTCATCTCCCGTGGATTTAGTTCTGCCGTGATAAACAGCATAGATTTTAGTGCTATCTTTTGAAAACACCAGGCTATTATGTCCCGTTCCGGTAACATTACCTCCTTTTTCAATATTCTTCGCAAGAATAGGATTATGATCAGCTTTTTGATAAGGGCCTAGAGGTGAAGGTGCCGTGGCATATCCTACGGCATAATTTGGACCCCCATAAAAATTAGCGGAATACATCATATAATATATCCCGTTATGTTTAAAAGTAAAAGATCCTTCGGTCCATCTACGATTGACTTCCCTGGTGGTAACAGAAAGACTTTCCCATTCTGCATTATCTTCATCCATCTTTTTTGGTGGACGAAGCAATAATTGAGGTTCTCCTATTACTCCGCTAAAGTCTGGTTTCAATTCTATACCATACACCCAACTTTCTTCAATCTCATCAAACCAACCTTTCTCCCTGGCCCATTCAGAAATTTCTGTTTCTACCGGGTGCTTATAGGCTACCCTTGAATAATAGAGGTAAAACTTCCCATCGTCATCCTGGAATACATTCGCATCTATCACCGGGTAACCGGGATCAAAAAGCGGCTCATCACTTACTTCCTTAAATGGGCCGGTTGGTTGATCAGCAACCGCCACCCCTATTTTAAAGTTTTCCAGTTCATCACTGGGATTCTTTCTCCATTGAGCACTAAAAAACATATAATATTTATTGTTGAATTTATAAACTTCAGGAGCCCAGAAACTGCCTATTGCCCAGGAATCTTCATCATTCCCCTTGTAAACCTGGCCTTCAAACTCCCAGTTCACCAAATCATTAGAAGAATATGTAGCAAAACCGTTCTTAACCCCGCCGCCAGTGCCATACATAAAAAACTTACCATCACCATCATTTAAGATATAGGGATCTCCGAATTCGACATCCAGGGGATTGGAATATGTTTTGACCTGGGCAAGATCTTTTTTCTTGTTATCACTTTTCTTTTCTTCCTGTTTGCAAGAGAAAGCTAAAAATGCCAGGCTTATAAAAAGAAGATATTGGCATTTAAATTTTTTTTTCATTTGAATTTGGTTTTATTATTATGAAGAAGGTGGTGTTAATTGGTCATTCCTGCCCGCCGGTATTCCGAAATCAGGAAACCCCTGCTCATCCCAATGAACTTGCTGCACGCGTGGTTTTCTTTTATCAGTACATCCATCACTAGAATGATCATTAGCATGGTATAAAATCCAGTCCTCCGATCCGTCCGGAGATTTAAAAAAGCTGTTATGACCTGGACCATACACATTGTTGATCTCACTCTTTTCAAACACAGGTTCTTGATGCTTTTTCCAGGAAGCCGGGTCAAGAGGATCTCCTTCTTCGAAAGAAAGTACCCCTATCTTATAATCATCGGTCCAGCAACCCGAACCTGAATAAAACATAAACAATTCCCCATTTGGATTTTTCCAGGCTACCGGCCCTTCATTTACCAACCCGTTTTTTTCCCACTCATAATCCGGTTCAGAAATCATCACTCTGGAACCCTCGAGACTCCAGGGGTTCTCCATCCTGGCGATATAAAGCTGCTGTCTGCCTGAATTAACTTCCGGGTTTTCTGTTCTCCAACCAGACCATACAAAATATTTTTCGTCTGCAATTTCTACAACTGTACCATCTATAGCCCACTGATCGGTTTCATCGGCTATTTTGCCCTTAAATTCCCATTCTCCTTCCATGGGAGATTCAGCCGTGTTTTCCAGCACAAACATTCTCCTGTCTTTGTCGCTATTATTGGAAGTAGCGGCAAAATACATATACCATGCTTCGTTTATATAATGTAATTCAGGGGCCCAGATCTGAGTAGAATATTCCTCGCCCGAAGGTGGAGTCCAAATAGTTTTAGGGCTTGCACTGCTAAGGTCTTCCATGTTCTTGGTCTCCCATATTTGCAGTTTATTTCCTGTGGTATGGGTATAATAATAAGTACCATTTCTTTTTATCACCCAGGGATCGGCCCCAGACGATAATAATGGATTTTTAAACGTGTTTTCCTCCGCTACTACGGAACTATCATTATCATCATTCGAAGATGGTTCATTATCTGATTGATTACACCCGAAGGTCACGTATAAAACAAAAAGAAGTAATAATGGTTTATAATTCATAAATTCTAATTTGATTTTAAAAATTTGAAGCTCTCTTCCTCTGCAGTTAAGGACACATTCCCCTCCGCATCTTCATTGAAATTAAGTTTAATTATGGCTGTTTTTCTTGGATGGACCGACGCATTGGAAAAATGGGTGTGTAGCACATAGTGCATCTCCTCATTTTCCCCTATTACAATATCACCGTGCCCCGAGCCATTCTCCCCTACCATTTCCCTGTTAATAATCGGATTATCACCAGACTTTTCCCAGGGTCCCACAGGACTATCCGCCGTTGCATATCCCACAGCATAGTCAGGGTTTCTAAAATCATTGGCAGAGTAAATCAAGTAGTAAAGTTCATTATGTTTTAAAACAGTGGGGCCCTCGGCCACGGGCCATGCGGCAGACGCTGTATTTTCCCATGGTTGTGTTGCCGATAGGCACTCTTTAAGAGTTTCAGGTTTAATACTTTCAAGGTCTTCTTCCATTTCGGCTACAAATATCCTGTTTCCATCTTCAAGCCTCACATGATATAAATAAGCTTTTCCGTTGTCAAAAAAAACGAATGGATCAATTTGTTTAGTTTCAGCATATAAGGCTTCCCCCGCATTGACAAATGGCCCCAAAGGGCTATCGCTTGTTGCAATAGCTATATTCTCATTGGCAGTGTATGCCATATAAAAGGTATCCTTATATTCAAAAACCTGGGGTGCCCAAAAACCTTGATTTCCGTAAGCCTCGGTTTCGGCTAACGCAAAGCCATTTGACTTACCTACCGGACCTTCCCAATTCTCCATATCATCCGAAGTAAACACTAAAAAACCTAAACCTTTCTCAGCAAGGCTTCCCTGTGAGGTTCCGTATAAATAATAGGTATCATTATGGTAGAAAATTGTCGGATCAGCAAGTTCAATTTGTTCAGATTTAGTTTCATTTTCAGTATCCGGGGAAATATCGTTCTCCGACCTGGAATTACCTTTTCCATCGGTACATGAAATGTTTAGTATAACAACGATAAACATTAGCACTTTTAAAATGTATTTTTTCATTTTTTCTTTATGTGAAATTTTTGCTATTTAAACTCTCTGCTACAATTATCCATGTGTTTTTACAAGGTTGACATCTTCCTAAGGAGTCTCTGCATTTAATTTTTTAATCAGGTCTACTTCATCCTGGCGGTAAGGTGTCCCATCTTTTCTAAATATATCATGGAACCATTCCACAGGTTCCTCCCCACTTTCTATGGGGGTATTCCAGGCATAAATCGTATTGGATTTCCCGCTAACCAAGCCCCAATTAATGGCACCGATATTTTCTTCGTTGAGCATCGGTAGGGTATTATTAAAAGTATTGTTTCTGGTTCGTGCCATATACTCCGTACATATCATAGGACGTCCATGGGTTTTTAGTAATTCAATAATACGTCTATGTTTTTCGGGTTCATCGTAGCTGTGATAAGTTATGATATCTGAATTTAGAGCCTGGAAAGTGTTCAGATCCTTTAAATTCCATTTCCAAAGTCCTACTGATAAAGGTTGTGAGGGATTGGCCTCTCGAGCCCATTTGAAAACATTTTTCAACAAAGGCATAGATTCATTGCCCTTATCATTGTTTCCGGGTTCATTATAAAGATCCCAAAGCAACACCCGCTTATCCTCTCCAAACGTATTAAGTATGTCCTTCACATATGCTTCTAATTCTTTTGAATCTGCCATCTCAACCGATTCAGGATAGCCGGGATCCTGCACCCATCCGGAATTATGTGTTCCGGGTTTAGGCTCTGGCTGCTTTCCGGTTTTAGGATTAGCGTCCCAAACATCATCGAATATCACAAACATGGTTTTGATATCATGGGAGTCTGCAATTTTCAGATACTCTTCCATTCTGGATTTAAAACCTTCTTGATCGGCTTTATAGGCAAGGCTGTGCAAATAAACCCTCATCGTATTAAATCCTATTTGAGCAGCATAACCCAACTCCCTGTCGATGGTTTCGGGATCAAAGGTTTCTTCCTGCCACATTTCCAACTGATTAATGGCTGTACTGGGGTTGAAATTTGCGCCCGTTATCCAGTCATGTTGATTATACCAGTCCTGAGCCTTTTCTCGGCTCCATCTCTCCTGTGCATTTAAACTACCTAAGGAGATGATTACTAAGAGTGTTGTAAGAATATTTTTTTTCATAATTAAATTATTTTAGTGTTGGTATTTCTAATATAGTTTTTGCTGAAACTGGAGTTCCTAGATTTGGTGTACCGTCTTCATTCCATTTTATTTTTTGCATCCTGGGAGACCTTCTTGTACCACAACCTTCTCCTGGGCGGGAATTAGCGTGATAAAGAATCCAATCTTCAGAGTCGTCGGGAGATTTGAAAAAGGAATTATGGCCGGGCGCATAGACAGAATTTTCTTCCGACTTTTTAAAAATCGGTTTATTATGTTTTATCCAGGAACCCGGATCGAGAATATCCTCACCCTTAAAACTAAGTAATCCAAGGGAATAGTAATCCGTCCAGCACCCGTTTGCTGAATACACAATGAAAATTTCTCCGTTATGTTCTAAGTATTGAGGACCTTCATTGACATTAACGTGTGGTGGGTTCTCCTCGTCATCCAAATCACCCTGTTTTTCCCAAACATAGGTAGGTTCAGAAATCAGCACGCGTTTGCCCTCAATTGTCCAGGGATTTTTCATTTTTGCGATATAAATGTTCTGCTGGCCATTGGTATGTCCTTCCCAGCCTGACCAAATCATGTAGCGTTCATCTTCATAAGTAAACACATTCCCATCAATAGCCCAGCGATCCGGCCAGGCCGCCACTTTACCTTTAAAGTCCCACTCTCCTTGAAAAGGATCTTCATTATCATTTTCAAGTACATACATTCGATGGTTTTCATTGTTCCCATCATCCGCAGCAAAATATACATACCATTTGTTATCAATTATATGAAATTCCGGAGCCCAGATATCTTTGGAATACATAGTTCCTTCGGGAGGCGTCCAAATGATTTTACTTTCGGCCGCTGCAATATTGGCAAGGTTTTTAGTCTTCCACAAGACAAGCTTGTCCTGAAGGGTATGGGTATAATAGTAATATCCATTATAGTAGGTACTATAAGGATCTGCGCCTGATGGTAATAAGGGGTTTGTAAAAGTTTTGGATTGTGAAAAACAATTTGCAAACATCAGGATAAAAAGTAAGCCGATTATGTATTGGTGTTCTGTGTTCATCTTTTATAACTTTAAGCTTAACCAGGTATAAGGTGCATCTGTCTGAGTGGCTGAAATTGTCTCGATATAGTTGGAGTCACCTCTTTCTATGAGTTCCACATTCAAACCAATCGTATTAGAGGTTGGTTTACCTCCTATAGCGTTCCAAGCCAGGGCGATTTCCTGGGCATATCCCTCTTCATTATTTATGACTTCGGTGTCCATTTCCGTCAATTCGATCTCCCGCCATTGGGAATCATTTCCTTCATAAGCCAAGACCTGGTTAGATGCTGAAATAATTATTTTATAGGTACCCGGACCAGGGGTTTCAAAGCTTTTATTGGAGGGATCTAAATAAATTACCATGCCGTCATTATTGGCTATATTTTGATTATCGGTTGATACTGTTACATCCGATACCTTGGATATTATATAAAGATTCTGGTTATCGAAAGAGACATTAGCCTGAAGTCGCGTGGAACTTGTATGCCCAATAAAAATCGGAAAATGATCTTTCCATATACCTTCTGTAGTTTCTCCATCAATTTCTAGGGAAGTATGCTCTGCCTTTAATTCAGGAATTACCTGACCTTTAATCATCCAGACTTCTGAAGCATTAGCTGAGGAAAATGCATTTGTGGTGGTAAGAGCTATTACTGTATTATCATTCAATACGGCGATACTATTCCATAGTGCTGATTTTCCTTCAGGTATTAGGAAGGGTGTGGAAATCCTATTGAAATCTTCTCCATTCTCATTGCCTAAAGCTACTTTCATATCGGCATTATTCAAATCGTTCCCATTGCGCGCATCAGTTCCCTGGTAAGAAAGTAATGTCTCTCCTGTTTGCAATTGAGCTAAATAAGGAGCTCCTGCATATTCCGAATTTTCCAATTCCTCTAACAAAGCATAATTTCTTTGCTCACTGCTACCCCCAATGGTATGTGACCAGTTTTCAGAAACAGAATTTCTAATTATATAAGGCTTGAATTGATTATGCTCTCCATTATCTTCAATGGAGAGCATAATTTCATTCTGATTGTCTAAATATAAGGGAGCAGGCATTCCATCCCTACTACCTGCTCTAAAACTCACAATTTCCGGTTCACTCCAGGTCAATCCATGGTCTTTTGAGCGCAGTAACGAGATATTTTGTTCATTTGAATTCGGGTATATACTTTCATTGGAAAAAAATAATTGAATTTCCCCCTCTGGAAGTTGTAATGCCGTTGGTTCCCAAACACCATTTTCAAATTCCGTGTCGCCTTCATATACGACCTGATCGTTTTGCCAACTCATTCCGTTATCATTACTCAAAATCGTCTTGATTAAAAATTTTTTAGTCGGGTCAGCGGTTTCTCCAGGACGTGGATTATACATCACTAAAATAGCTCCGTTTTGCAATTGCAAGACATCAGGTGTCGCCATATTAACCCCCTGGTCACCTTTGACAACCGTTATTGGTTCAGACCAATTCTCACCCGAATCATTACTCTTCTTTACTAAAACATTTCCCTTGGACTCATAAACAACCAAAAGGGATTCATCCTCGAGTTGAATTAAGCGGGGATAACCACTATAGCCTGTGTCGTTTTCTTGGGAGACCAAAGTTTTCGTATTAAAATCCCAGGCAATTCTAACTCCTGCAACCGGCGTCCTGGATTCAATTCCAGAAACGGGATCATCATCAATCTCATCGTTTTTAGGCTGAGCTTCATCTGTGGAACAACTTATCATTACTATCACCAAAGCTGCAAGGAATAATTTTATTAAAAATTTCATAACCCTATTTTTCACCTTTTGTCTCTAATGAGATTCCGAATTCATTAACCAATGTATCATATTCTTTTCCTGAAATAGTAATCATAGAGCCATGTCTTACCTTCTCAGGTAAGCTGTATTTATCCCAATCGCTAAAAAAGGTATATCCTGAAGCCTGGTACCAGGGCCCATTGAGATTATCCGCTATGGAGAGGCCATAGGAAACCCCAGGATATTGTTCATAATAGAGATACCAGACTTCTCCAGTTGGTGAAGGAATCAAACTCGGCGCTTCCCTAAAATTCGGACTTACGGGTTCCTGCGGGAGAGAATATGGTCCTAACAACGAGTTTGCTCTCGCTATGCGAATGGTTTTTCCAGTTGGCCAATAAAGCGTAGGATAAGTCTCATCCTTTATAATTGCATAATAACTGCTATCCACTTTTCTGATAATCACATCTATAGTACCGATATTCCAGTCAAATAGCATTTTAGGTGGACCCTTAAATTCTTTGAGATCATCCGAAAGTACAAACAAAGTACGCTGGCTTGCCCAATATCTTTCGGGGTCCTCTTTAGTTCCTTCCTTATGGGGAGTATGCCAGGTCATAATAAATTGTGATGAAGCCTTATCATAAAAGAGTTTTGGAGCACCAATTCTCTGCAAGGCATTTTCATAACCGGGAGTAGCAGTTAAATCAGGAGTATATATGGCATGTTTTTCCCAGGTTATCAAATCATCAGAACTCCAGATATTAATATCAGGAGATGAATCGCTTGTATTCCCCGCGATATAATAATTCCCTTTTGGTCCCTTTACAATATCCGGATGTCCCTGATAGTTATCAAAAACCCGCTCACCTTCATTCAAATTTTGCCAGTGCAAACCATCTTTACTCACAGAATAGTACAACCTTCCGTAATCCTTATGAGTCATATGGGCAAATAGATAAGCTTCATTTACCGCTTTTTCCCCTGAATTTACTTGGCCGGGCGGATCCGGTTGCTGAGCCAGTACATTGGAAAGTCCCAGTAAGATGAAAATAAATTTAAAATGTTTCATAAGTTGAGGGTTGAGTGTTAACTTTAAGCTCAGTATTCTAAGGAGTATTCACCTCTGCGGAAAGTTCTTTAATCAATTCCGTTTCTTCTTCATCATAAGGTTCTCCATTATTCCTGAAAACTTCATGAAACCACACCTCCGGTTCTGAAGTATACGTTTTGGTCCAGCTATCCCAGGGATACTTAGTTTGGGTTTTACCATCTACAAAGCCCCAGTTATACATTCCTACGTTATATTCTTTGGCTATGGGAAGAAATCCCTGGAAGGTACTTCCATTAGGTCGTGCCATATATTCCGTACAAAGAATTGGTTTTCCGTATCTCTGTAAATCTTTGATTTTCTTTTCGAAGTCTTCTGGTGAATCATAATTATGAAAAGTGATTATATCAGATTGTTCCAATTGCATTTTATGCATTGGTTCCATTTTCTCCGGATCACTCCAATCGCCGATCCAGACACCGGAAGTTAAGGGTTGGGTAGGATTGGCTGCTCGCGCCCATCCAAAAGCATCCTTTAGAAGCGGTAGGACCAATTCTACTTTATTGGGTATTTCTACATCCTCATAGGAAGGTCCCGTCATATTATCAGGTTCATTCCATACATCCCATCCTAGAATTCGGTCATCATTCCTGAACTCGCCAATTGTTTCCTTTACATACTTTTCAAGCCTATCATACTGTGAACTATCCTGCAATACTTGCTGCCCAGGGCTCTGTACCCATCCGGAGTTGTGTACATGTGGTTTTGGAGCCCTCTGTTCTCCTGCCTCAGGAAATGGATCCCAGCAGGAATCGAATAGCACAAATAATGTTTTCATTCTATGCTTATCCGCTATTTTTAGGAATTCATCCATTCTTTTATACAAACCTTCCGGATCGTTTTTATGCAATAAGTCATGAAGATAGACCCGCATAGTATTCATACCTATGTCTTCTGCCCAACCCAGTTCCTTATCTATGGTTTCTGAGTCAAAGGTTTCTTCCTGCCACATTTCCAGCTGATTGATCGCAGTACTGGGATTAAAATTTGCTCCTACCAACCAGGGTTGCTTACTATACCATTCTTCAGCTTTTTCCTTACTCCAAATGGTTCGGGTTTCTAAAGCCCTTTCTTCTGAATTGTTGGCCGCTATATTTTCTTCCTTATTCTGGGTTTCTTTACAGGAAAAAAGAACACTGGACATTAACAATAACAATAGGAAATATGTCTTTTTCATACATTTATTTAAATAAAAATCCCTGCAGTGGCTAATTCAAAGCTCCAGGGATTCTTTAATAATTAATATTGAGGATTTTGCTCTAAATTGGGATTGTTTTCAACCTCGCTCTGAGGTATGGGCATTCTAATATTCTTACCTATCTCGAAATTGTTAAAATCAGGATCTCTTTCCGCTATTTCATCTACAGAAGCCTGATCTTCCAGGTCACCCCAGCGTTTTAAGTCTTCCCAACGTACGCTTTCTCCCGATAGTTCCAGGACTCTCTCAATTTTTAGCCGATCAAGGAATCTATCCTGATCATTTCCAATTTCAGGGTAAGTATCTGCTAAAGGTGCCATGTTTGCTCTTTCCCTTACCATATCCACATATTGATAAGCTTCAGAGGTCATTTCCAGTTCATTTAAAACTTCAGCATAGCGTAGTAAAATATCGGCATATCGGATAAGTCTCCAGTTTACACCAGAAAAATAATCTTCATTATCTCGTTTATAATCTCTTGCACCTTTTCTGAACCAAGCTTCGTCTTCGCCCCATTCCCATTCTCTTCCGTAAGTTCTATCTCCGAAATCTTCAAATAAACTTGGATAAAATAACGAATGTTGTAATCTGGGATCTATTTCTCCAGCTACGGTTTGTTCTTCTTTAAAAGTATCAACTAGCCAGAATCTGGCTTGTCCATCAGACCATCCAATACCTCTTGGAGCAAAAAATTGTGCTCTTGTACTGGATACTGATGCATCCTGGCCTTCTCCTGTACCGCCTCGGCGTTGATCGCCAAATTGTATTTCGAATACAGACTCGGAATTATTCTCATTGATATCGGTAAAATTGTCCTTGTAATTATCCACAAGTGAATAATTCGCACCCTCACCAATGACTAGAAAATCCAATGCTGTTTTTGCTTCTGGCCACCTATGCTGCTGCATATAAACTTTGGCGAGCATAGCCTTTACAGCTCCTTTTGTAGGTCTTCCCACATTTTCAGCATCCCATTGCATAGGCAGATCTGTAAATGCATCGTTTAAATCCTGTTCCACCTGGGCAAAAACTTCTTCTTGTGAAACTTGTTGCGGAAGTGCATCAGGAGTAGAAGGTTCCAGTACCATAGGAATGTTTTCCCAAAGTAGGCCGGCATAATAATAATGTAATGCTCTTAAAAATTTAGCCTCCGCAATGATTGATTGTTTTCGGGCTTCATCCTCAAATTCAATTTCCGGTACATTTGCCAGAACCTGGTTAGCCCTGAAAATTGCTTTATAGGAATCCCTCCATGTAACCGCGTTACCTTCCCAAAAATTATAATTTATATAATTGAAGCGGGTCCAATCCGCAAGTTCTATCCAGGGACTGGTACTAAAACCTTCATCTGAAGTTAAATCTAACCTGAAGTACATCCAGCGTGCCCACAGTCCATCTTTATAAAACATGGCATAAATTGAATTAACCCCTAACTCGGCATCATTTGGTGTTACCCAAAATTGATCGGTTGTTAAAGCATTGGGGTTCTTAAGATCAAGTTCCTCCTCCTGGCAGGACACTAGCGCTAAGAGGGAACAGAAAACTGTAAATATTAATAGTAATTTCTTCATCGTTGATATATTTTTTTTAGAAACCAAATTCTACGCCTAATGAATACGTTTGAACATTTGGGAATGAGCCCAAATCAACTCCTCTTTGGAAAATATTGTTATTACTAAACTCCGGATCCAGACCTTGATAATCGGTTATAGTAAGTATATTTTGTGCGGAGAGACTAATACGCGCTCTTGAAAACCCTATTTTTTCCAAGGTATTGGCTGGAATGTTATAGCCTAAACCAATGTATTTCAATCGTGCAAAACTGCCATCTTCCAACCACCTGTCACTATCCCCTCTTGAATTCAGCGTAGTTCCTTTTACCACTCTGGGGAAATCTGTATTAGGATTTTCCGGGGTCCAGGGTTGAATTCCTGATCTATAATTAGTATCATCATCAAATCGATCCACGGTACTTCTATAGCCGTTGTATACTGTAGCTCCAAAAGAACCTATCCAGTTCATTGAGAAATCAAAATTCCGATAGTTAAGGCCTGCATTGAGACCCATTTCAAAATCTGGCCAGGGACTTCCTACTACTTCCTTATCTTCATTGGTAATCTCGCCATCATCATTAATATCCAAAAATCGTATATCTCCTGGCAGAGCATCCGGTTGGATTATTTCTCCTTCCGAATTTGTATAATTGTTAATTTCTTCCTGGCTTTGGAACAGTCCATCCGTTTGAAGTACATACCACATTCCAACCGGTCCTCCGGCACGGGTTATTGTATTACCTTGAATACTCTCATTTAAACCGTTTCCTAATCTTACAAGTTTATTATTAAGTTTTGTGAAATTAACAGAAGCATTAAAGCTTAGGTCATTATTAACCACTTTATTGTAAGACACATTAAACTCAAAACCTTTATTCTCTACAGTTGCAGCATTTGAAATAGGGTTTCCTCCATCATTCCCTGTAGAAAGAAGGATTGGGAAACCGAATAACACATCTTCGGTTCTTGCCACGAAATAGTCAGCGGTAAACTGCAGTTTATTTTTAAACATACTAAGATCAACACCTAGATTAGTTTGTTTTAGAGTTTCCCATCTTAATCGCGAATTTGCAAGTCTAACCTGGGTTGCTGATGGATATAAATTTTGTCCATTTCCCAATACAATTGCTCCGAATGTATTTATGAACCCCTGGTATTCGTAATTCCCGATGTTCCCACTACCTAGCTCTCCATAACTAGCTCTAAGTTTAAGGTCACTTATATTATTAATATCGAAGAAGGATTCATTGCTCAGCCTCCAGGCCGCTGAGAGGGAAGGAAAATTAGACCATTTGTTTTCATCACTAAATCTTGAAGATCCATCCCTTCTAAATACGGCATTTACGATATAACGATCATCAAAATTATATTCAAGCCTACCAAGGTAAGAAAGAAGCGTAGATTCATTTCTAAATCCTCCAACCTGTGCCTGGTCTCCTAAATCAAGGACATCGAAATATTCACCGGTGTTGGGATTTACAAGAAGATTTCGCTTTAAACCATTAATCTGTTCATAAGAATCCTTTTGGTAGGTTGTTCCAACAACCAAGGAAATGTCGTGTTTACCAAATTCCTTATCAAAAGTTAATGTATTTTCCAGGAGGTGCGTCTGTGATTGAGCCCTATTTTGATCTGTAAATGAGGGATCCTGAGGTTGGTTTAAGGTCCAACTTCCTTCTCTTCGTAAATATTTAAAATCGTCAAAGCTGGTTTCATAACCATAACTCACCCGGTATTTTAGCCATGAAAATGGGTCTAATTCGGCCCAAACATTTCCTCTAATTCTTAAGTTTTCTATAGTTTGATCTATAAGATTAGAAATGGCAATCGGGTTTGCTCCAAAGGTATTTGCTACCCCGGATTTACCGTAACCATACCCGCCTGGATTACTTTCATCACGAACTGGTATCGTAGGAAACATTCTGACTACATCAATAAAAGGATTGCCTCGTAAAGCTTCCGGACCACCAATTTCATTATTCTTGGAATTTGAGATGGCCAGGTTTTCACCCACGCTAAAAATTCCTTTGCTTCCACTACTATTAACTCTAAAAGATACACGATCAAACTTAGTATCGATTACGGTGCCTTTATTACCAAAATAGTTACCGGACATAAAATAAGAACTGTTCTCTCCACCACCGGAAAAACTAACATTTTGATCTTGAATCATTCCAGTTCGGAATACTTCTTCCTGCCAGTCGGTATTTACATCCAGGTTAAGATCCTGCCTGGGAATTCCGGCATTATCATAGGCCATGTTATTTAATCTCACAAACTCCTCCTGTCCCGCGAGATCATACCGTGGTACTTCGGTAATGCTTAATTTGGAACTTACATTAACCTGTAAGGGGCCTTTTTTTCCTTTTTTAGTAGTAATAATAACGACACCATTTGCTGCCCTGGACCCATAAATAGCAGCAGCTGCCGCATCTTTAAGAATCTGAATGGATTCAATATCATTCGGGTTAAAATCCCTATTGGCAGTAGTAACCATACCATCAATTACATATAGAGGGTTTGCGCTCTGAAGATTTTTAAGCCCGCGAATTTCAATTCTGGCTTCCTGACCAGGTTGACCTCCCCCTCTAACATTTACCCCAGCAGCAAGACCTTGCAAACTCTCCGCTACAGTAGTGGTCTGTCTTTTTTGAATCTGATCGGAGCTGACTACCGAAATAGCACTGGTCAGGTCCTTTCTTTCCTGGGTACCATATCCGACGACAACGATTTCGTCCAGTGCCGCAATATCCTCTTGTAACTGGATATTAATCACAGATTGATCGCCCACAGCTACCTCTCTGGAATCAAACCCAATATAACTGAATACTAGGGTTTGATCCGGGCTAGCTTCAATAGTGTAATTTCCATCAATGTCTGCTGAAGTACCTACTGATGTACCTTTGATCACCACATTAACAAATGGAATAGCCTCGCCATTCTGGTTTGTTACTTTTCCTGTTACCTGTGAAGCATTCTGGGCTTCTGAACAGAGGAAGGGAAAAAGCAAGAAACCTACAATGAACATTAATTTAAAAGGTAAAATAGTTCTCATAGAATTTCATTTAGTTAGTTTTTATTCATTTGAAACAAATTGAAGAGCATAACAAGATTCATTAACAAAAATTTTAGTAAAAATCATGGATTGTATTAAACCACCGTTTATGAATTATGTATTTTTATTCATTAAATATTAGTAAAATACGAATAACCAATACATTTATTACGAAAAACTCTTTTTCAAAGTAGGTTAATTTAATTTTAAGATATGCAAGATTTATGTATCAATATTTCAACATTTTTGGTCAGATTTAATTTAAGTTTAACATAAATGAGTTTTTGAACGATATTGTATAATTTTAAAACGATATGTTTAATGGATTCTTAGGATATTGACTTCATTTGTATAACTATGAGGAGCTTTCGAATTTTCTTAATTCTTGTATTTTCGTTTTACATATCCGAAGCGCAAAATCTTTCTTTTAAACAGTTAAAGGTTGAAGATGGTTTATCCCACAATTCTGTGATAAGTATGTTGCAGGATGACAATGGTTTTCTATGGTTTGGAACCAAAGATGGGTTAAATCGCTATGATGGATATAATTTTAAAATTTTCAGGAATGAATCCGAAAATGAGAATAGCCTCGGCAGTAATTTTATACGATGCCTTTACCAATTCGATGGACATATTTGGGTAGGAACCGATACCGGATTATTCAAGTATAACGATAAAACAGAATCCTTTAAATTAATACTGAGTACTAAGGATAAGCCCATCCTTGATATTGAGGGTGACTCAAAAGGCAATTTATGGTTCATTGCTTCAGGAACTCTGCATAAACTTGATCTGACCACGGACAAGACCAAAGAGGAAAGTTTTGATCAATTTTACACTTCATTCATTACTACCAATGAAGAAGGAGATGTCTATGTTTCCTCTTCAGATCTGTTTTATCAATATGTACCCGAGAATAATTCATTTAAAAGAATTGAGTTGGAAGGGACAGCAATAGAAAATGGCGTAAGCGATCTGATAATTACCACTATTAATGCACATAGTAAAGATTCCATTTTTATAGGGACCAAAAATAAGGGCGCACTTTTATACAATAGGATAAAAAATACCCTTACCCCACTTTTGAAAGAAGATGAAAATCCTCTTTTTGTAAGAGATTTTCTAATGAAAAATAATAAAGAATTATGGATAGCTAGTGAATCCGGAATATTTATCTACAATTTGGAAAAAGGTACCTACCAAAATTCTACAAAAAGCTATAATAATCCTTATTCACTTTCAGACAATGCAATCTATTCGTTGGTGTTGGACAGGGAAGGCGGAGTTTGGATCGGAACCTATTTTGGTGGAGTTAACTACTACCCAAAACAATATACGCCTATAGATCGCTATTTTCCAAAGGTTGGAGAAAATTCAATTAGTGGTAATGCTATTAGAGAAATAAAGAAGGATAGTTTCGGAAATATATGGGTTGGAACCGAAGATGCCGGTCTAAACAAATTGGAGACCGATACGGGCAGATTCAAAAACTATTTTTCTGTCCGTAGTGGTGGGATACTTTCTCATTATAATATTCACGGCTTACTACCTCGAAATGATGAATTATGGATAGGAACATTTGAACATGGGCTTGATATCATGGATATCAAAACGGGTAAGGTTAAACACCATTTTGGAACTGCATCCTACGAAGGAGGATTACGCAGTGATTTTATTCTTTATATCTATGAAACTCGAAATAAAGATGTGTATGTCCTTACATCATCCGGAATTCACCGCTATAAGCCTGAATCAAATAGCTTTGAATTAGTTGAGGGTTTCCCCGAAATTTATCACTATACTACTTTCATTGAAGATCACCGAGGAGTATTATGGGCGGGAACCTATTGGGATGGCCTATTTTATTATGATCCTAAAACAAAAGACAAAGGCTTCTATCGTTTTAACAGCAATGATAAATCGAGTTTGAGTTCTAATGTGATAAACGGTTTATTTGAAGATTCCAGTAATAATCTTTGGGTTACAACTGAAAACGGATTGAATCTCTTTAACCAAAAAGAAGATAACTTCTATCGGTATACCACCGAGAACGGTTTTCCGAGTAATGTAGCATACTCTATTTTAGAAGATGATGACTCTAATCTTTGGATTAGTACTTCCAATGGTTTGGTCGAGTTCAGTATGAAAGAACAGGAACTTAAGGTATTTACAAAATCTAACGGATTATTAAGTGATCAGTTTAATTATAATTCCGCCTTTAAGGATGAAAACGGAAAGATGTATTTTGGTAGCGTGAATGGTTTGATAAGTTTCAATCCTGATAAATTTATTCAGAATAATTATCAGCCTCCTATCTACATCACTAACATTCAAATAAATAATCAGGATGTTTCCGTAAAAAAAAATAATTCCCCTTTAGAAACTTCAATTACCTTCTCTGAGAATATAGAACTAAATAACCAACAGTCTACTTTTAGCCTGGAATTTGCTTCCCTCAGCTATACGGCTCCGGAGATGACAAAATACTGGTATAAACTTGAAGGTCTCAATGAGAACTGGATACCTATTGGTAAAAACCACAAGGTCAGTTTTAATGAATTACCGGCAGGGGATTATACCTTTAAGGTTAAGGCATTCAATAGTCATGGTGTGTGGAGTAATGAAAATAGTAGTTTAAAGATTGAAGTGCTTCCTCCCTTTTTAAGCAGTAATTTAGCATATGTTTTTTATGCTGCTTTACTTATTCTAATCATTTTCTTCCTTTTAAGGTACTACCACAGATATAACCGGGATAAGAATAACCTCAGGATACAACAACTTGAAAACGATAAAGAAAAAGAAATTTATCAGGCTAAGATCGAATTTTTCACCAATATAGCCCATGAAATCAGGACCCCTTTAACTTTAATTAAAAGTCCACTTGAAAAGTTATTAAGTTTAAAATATAACTCCCTAGAGATACCGAAAAATTTAGGTATTATGGAAAGAAATACTTCAAGACTTTTAAATCTTGTAAATGAACTTTTAGATTTTCGAAAAACTGAAATGAAACATGTGAAACTGAGTTTCGTAGAAGTAAATATTTCACAGCTCCTTGAAGAAACATATATACGCTTTAGTCAATTGATTAAGGATAAAAATATACATTTTGATATCACAAAAAAGGAGAAAGATATATATGCATTCGTCGATGAAGAAGCCACTAGAAAAATCCTTAGTAACCTTTTTAGTAATGCCATAAAATACTGTGAATATCATGTCCAGGTTCAATTGGAGAAAACAGAAGATCACTTTAGAATCATTGTACAAAACGACGGAGAAAAAATTCCCTTAGAATTAAAGCAACGTATTTTCGAACCATTTTTCAGGGTACCGGGAGAAACTAAAAAATCAGGAACAGGAATAGGGCTTTCTCTTGCGCATTCTCTGGCTGAATTGCATCACGGTAAATTATTTATAAATAGCAATAACCTCTCCCTCAATGAATTCGTATTACAAATACCACTTCATCAAGATAATGAATTCAGAGCTTTTAAAAATCAACCCAAGGAGGTGAAAGAATCCGATGAAATTATCAGAAAATTTGATAATGACTCTGCATTAATTCTTGTCGCTGAAGACAATCCTGAATTAGCGGATTTTATCTTAAACGAATTGTCTGAAAAGTATAATATTATTGTGGCTTCGAATGGCAAGGAAGCCTGGAAGGCAATTTGCACTTATGAGGTCGACATAGTGATAAGTGATGTTATGATGCCCTTTAAAAGTGGGATTGAATTATGCAAAGAGATCAAGGAAGATATTGATAAAAGTCATATTCCAGTCATACTTTTAACAGCAAAAAGTGCCCTGAATGCTAAAATTGAGGGATTAGAATCAGGAGCGGATGCTTATATTTCCAAGCCATTTTCATTAAATCATCTTCAGGTGCAAATTTCTAACCTATTACAAAATAGAAAATCTATAATTGGTCATTATAACAGTTCTCCCCTAGCCCATCTTAAATCCCTGTCTCTGGCTACAAGTGATAAATCTTTCATCTCAAAATTGGATCAGAAAATAGATGATAATTTAAAAGATACCAACCTAAATGTGGAAATGCTAGCCAGGCATATGAATATGAGCCGTTCGACCCTTTACCGTAAAATAAAGGATATTTCCAATTTATCTCCTAATGAATTAATTAATGAAAGCCGATTAAAGAAAGCAGCATACCTACTTAAAACCTCAAACTTAAAAATTTATGAAATCTCAGAAAAAGTGGGGTTCAAGTCTCAAAGTAGTTTTGGGAGAAGTTTTCAAAAACATTTTAGTATGACACCCTCTGAATTCATTGATCAAGATCACAATATCTAATTTAAGTAAAACCTACTTAACACAAGAATTCAAGGATAACTTTTTGAAAGTATTAGTTTTCAATTCCCCAACAATTCTACACACCACTCATCACATTCGCCTTACGCACCTCCAGGTTATTGAGCTTCTTACAGAAGCACGGGACATAAGTGAAGAACCGCCACCTTTCAGTTTATTTTTCCCTCATAAATGGCGGAAACGCTCATTCTCAGTTGTGGTTTTCACTTAAGTCGAGCTACGGACTAAACTGAAGGTTTTAGGAGAATTACTAAGCCTTAGTAATTCTGCATTTTACGATCTCACTCTAGTATAAATTCGAATAGAAGCAGACGAATAATTCAACAATTAGGCTTGATCCCAAATAATATCAAATTAAAATGAATATTAAGAAAATAAACCGCACGAATCATAAGATTTGCGCGGTTTTGATAAGATTTGTGAATCTTAAGAGTGACCTTGCCAGGATTCAAACCTGATTTGCGCATCTTAGTCTTAGAGGTAGTTCCGGCGATTAAAAAATTAAAGGTAACCTTTTAGGTATCTTTAATTTTGAACTGATTTATAATATATTGACTTCAATTCTATAAAAATAATTTTTATTACTTAATATAATAGAAAATATAAATCTACATAAAATATTCAGAGTGAAAATGCCCCCAAAAGCTAACTTTGACATTTTCAATGGAATTATCGCTCAGGGCCGGGAGGAAAAGATTCGAACGGAATTAAGCGATAACTTCCCGGGTGATTGCTTATTTTTAAAGGTTTAGAAATAAATCCCTAAATGATGGTGTAAACCGCTGCTTTCTTGCTGAAATCTTCAATTGAAAAAGACAAAATATAAATGCCGAACTGTACAAAAACGCAGAAATGATCGCTCCTCTCTAATTGTCTAGAATATTAGGACCTAATCTCACACTGGAGCTCAAATCTCCCATCTGAATCACAAGCAAAAGCCGATTTGAACGAGTTGGCTTTTTTTGTTTGGGTACTATAAATCAAAGTCTGAAAGGGAAAGGAATAAATGATATTTGACATTTTAAGAGTAATCTCAACTCCTAATGCGGCAACTTTTCCCTTAAAAGTCCGTATAGAAAAGTCCCAACAAGTGCTCCCACCAAGACGACCAGAATAGAGATATATCCGGCTCCAATCAATGTATAGATGGGGCCAGGGCAGGATCCTGCGAGTGCCCATCCTAAACCAAACAAAATACCTCCATACATATACCGGCTAAAGCTTTTATTTTTTGGAGTAAACTTTATTGGCTCCCCGTCTATGGACTTTAATTTGTATTTCTTGATCAGCCAGGTTCCAAGTACACCCAGGGTGAGCGCAGAACCCATTATTCCATACATGTGAAAAGATTGAAACTGGAACATTTCATAAATGCGAAACCAGGATGCGGCTTCACTTTTAAACATTACAATTCCGAAGATGATGCCTATTATTAAAAATTTTAAATATTTCATATCGTATTAAAAAATTAAAGGAAACAACAGGTGAACCATAACCAGTCCACCAACAAAAAATCCTACAACTGCAATTAAGGATGGTAACTGTAAATTACTCAACCCAGAAATGGCATGTCCTGAAGTACATCCACCGGCATACCTTGCTCCAAACCCTATCAATAACCCACCAATCAATAAAATGACTAATGATTTAGGATCAGTAAGGGCATTGGTGGCAAAAAGTTCATTTGGAAGATAAGCTTCTCCTGCACTTGCGAATCCTAAATTTTCAAGAGTTGTCACAGTATCAGGATTAATCTCCACGGAAATGTCTGTGCTTAAAAAATTTGCTGCTATAAATCCGCCAAGGATTGCGCCGGCTACCACTACCAGGTTCCAGCGCTGGGCTTTCCAGTCAAAAGCAAAAAAATCTGCTTTTTTTCCGGCACCTCCAATGGTACACATTGTGCGCAGGTTAGACGACATCCCGAAGGTTCTACCTCCAAAAAGAAGTAAAAACATAATTCCTGCTATAAGCGGTCCCGCCACATACCAAGGCCAGGGTTCTAAAATCCATTCCATATATATTCTTTTTTTATGGGTGCAAAGAAAGAATGATTTTAATCAATGGACCGTAACAAATGTTACAATATGAGCATAAATAGCCGAATACGGAATTGAGACCATTATTCCCGATGCTCAGTTTATAATTTAAAATCTTCCTTACGTGTCTGCCGAACTAACCCGGGTAATCTTTAGCGGGGAATCCAAATTTTTCTTCCTTGAGCAAATGCAAAGGCTCAAGCAAAAGGAGCAGAAGGGATCATACATGGTTGTACCGAGCTGCCAATGCTTATGGAGAAAAGGACTATCATCTACCCCTTCTCGCAAGCACACAACTTCATGCACAAATGGCTGCCGATTTTATCCTTTCTGATAATTAACGCTTTCAAAGTTCCCTATCTTCACATAAGATTAGTATTAAGTTTTTTTCCTGCCGGTTTAAAAGAGGTAAATTTAAGAGAATTAAAAGAGGAGGGATTTGGTATCCTTACCGAAATTGATATAAAAGAAACTTTCAAAAAGAAACTGGATTTGGATTTCAGGAAATACCGAATCCTGGGAGCTTGTAATCCTAAGATGGCATATCAAGCAATCTCTGCCGAAAGTAAGATTGGGACCATGCTGCCCTGTAATGTAATTGTTCAGGAAACAGAAGATGGTAAGATAGAAGTTTCTGCCGTAGATCCCGTAGCTTCAATGACTGCAATAGAGAATGATGAGTTAGGAGGTATAGCTCAGGAAGTTCAGTCGAAGCTTAAAACGGTAATTGAACGGCTTTCCTAAACATCTTCAGGGGTAGTCAAAAAAGCAATTCCTGAATTCTTTTCCGCTACTCCTGAATTTATATTTCTTCCGAAGAATCTTAACTAAGATTGCACTTTCATTATTCTAAAACATTCTTCAGAAACTCCTCTTCTTCTTCACTTTTTTATTGCTGAAGCCCAACTTCTTATGTAACAAAAGTAACTGTGGGAATTTGGCTTTAGGTTTAAATTTGCGGGTATAATTCAGTTAGGTATAACCGCTGAAATTAACCAGTTTAAAACTAAAAACATAACAATTATGAATACAGAAGAAATAATTAAAAACAACGCAGGTACCATAGTAGATGTGCGCACTCCCGGTGAGTTTATGGGAGGAAGTGTTTCCGGCGCCGTGAATATTCCATTAAATGAGATACAACAAAGGATCGACGAACTAAAAGAGATGAAAACACCTATAATCTTTTGCTGTGCATCCGGGAACAGAAGTGGACAGGCAACAAATTATGTTAGCCGCCAGGGAGTAGATTGTGTTAACGGTGGCTCCTGGCTTGATGTAAATTATCTAACCTCTCAAGAAGCATAATATGTTCAACAAACTAAAAGAAATGTTGGGTTTTTCCCCGGTACCAGATTATAATCAGCTGCTTAAAGAAGGCGGAATAATTGTAGATGTGAGAAGCAAAGCTGAATATGCCGGCGGACACATTAAGGGATCTAAAAATATTCCATTACCAAATCTAAATTCTAATCCGGGAATTCCCAAGAATAAGAATAAGTCCATTATTACCTGCTGTGCTTCGGGAATGAGAAGTGCTTCAGCCAGGAGCTTGCTAAAGTCTCAAGGTTACAACAATGTTCATAACGGCGGAAGTTGGTCCAGCCTTAACAATAAAATTGGTTAAATGATCAACAGGATCTTTATCAACTGGACCTGGATGCGCGCCGTCTATCTCATTATTGGAGTTTGGGTAATAGTACAAAGCGCTGTTGAAGGTCATTGGATCGGGGTATTACTTGGCGCTTGGCCGGCTGCAATGGGATTATTTGCATTTGGTTGTGCATCTGGAAATTGCGCCACAGGAACCTGCGAATTCAAACCTGATACAGATCATAAACAATAAGAAAATCGCAGTGTATCTTTAAAAATTAAACTAACAAATATGGAAGCACATAAATATCACGTAGATCTTGAATGGAAAATGGACAGAAAAGGAGAAATTTCTTCTCCGGTTCTTGACCAGAAAGTTGAAGTTGCAACTCCGCCGGAATTTCCTAAAGGAATGCCCGGAATCTGGTCTCCCGAACATCTTTTTACCGCTGCAGTAAGCAGTTGTTTTATGACTACTTTCCTGGCAATTGCCGAATATTCTAATTTAGAATTTGAAAGCCTTACCTGCCCTGCAGAAGGTATATTGGATAAAAAAGGTGGAAAATTCGCAATGACAGAGATCATTTTAAAGCCTGTAGTAACCATTCCAAATGAGGCTGAAAGAGAAAAAGCAGAAAAGATAATGATCAAAGCAGAAAGAGCCTGTCTTATTTCGAACTCAATAACTTCTAAAGTTCATTTGAAAACTAAAGTTTTTATTTCAGAAAAACATACTGCTTAAGCAGCTTTATATATAGATTCAAATCCCGGATTCCTTTGGTGGAATGTGGGATTTTTTATTGGAGTCCAGCAAAGTCCTGAGCTCCGAAAAATCAACTCACGTTGCGGCTACTACTTCATTACTGCACTGAATCTCTTCCTTTCTTGCTCTCTACCCCGGGGATTAATTCCGTGGGACCGGGGAATTCATCTTTTATAGCATCCACACCCTCCTGCGGATTTGCCTTGGAGATTAGCTCTTTTCGCTGTTCGCGCTTTTCATTTGGATCAATATCCATAGCCTCATTACGTCTCCTGACCAACTCTGGATTTGCTTCTCCATCCCGGTTAAAGGACCAGGCTAACATAGGATCTCCAAACGGAAGTTCATCTCCTTTATCTGTACTCCAAGTATGCCAGGTTTTGCCGTAGCTGTTCATTTTACTATCCATTAATTCAGTTTCAGCTATATCGGGTAGCCCAGGTGCAACTAATTGGCCGGAGAGTATTTCATAATTGTGCGGGTGCCAGTACTGCTTTTCTTCTTCAGGTAAAGTTTCAAACAATCTTTCAGAAATAATGTATTCAATTCCCGTAAGTCTTGCGTCTTCTGTATTTCCGTCAAACAATACACACTGAGCAAAATCTTCATTTATCTGAGTGCAAAAATGATGAGCTTCCATTTGGTGCCCGGGATCTTGTTTCATAGGATGAAAGCCTACCAAATAAACCTCCATGGGATCAAAAGGGGCTTTTGTTTGGATTAAATTAGATCCTGTTTCCAGCACATTTGTTTTCGTGCTCTCATCTCTTCCCGGTACTTCGGTGTCAGATTTACGATCCTCCCCACAGGAGGTAAAGATTGCGGCGGTTAGAAATACTACTAAAAGGTGGTTTAAAACTTTCATACTACGGTTTTTAAAAATCTATTCAATTTACACATTATTAACTGGTTATAAAAATAGATCCTCTCTGGATTAGTAAACCTTAACCTTGTTTTAAGAAAAACTTATACAGCGTCCTCTTAGATAGAAACACTGAACTTATTATTTCCCAATTCTATTTTAAAAGTTAGAAGATATTTTTTGTTTTCCTTAAATTGAAGGTGAATAACACAAAGAAGGTTATTATGGAAGAGCAACATCAAGAACATGAGGAAAGGGTTCGCAGCTCCTCGTCATCTAAAAAGAACCGAAAGATAGACCGGGAGACAATTGCGAACATAAGGAAATATGAGAATAAAAGTCCTCAAGAAATACAAAACAGGATTGAGGAACTAGAAAAAGAGTGGGACATTGAGCGGTTACTAGAGACAAACATGTCAACACTTGCTTTAATTGGAATTGCTCTCACTATTCTTGTACATGAATACTGGATCATTCTTCCCCTAGTCGTACTTTTATTCTTTTTACAGCACGCATTACAGGGGTGGTGTCCTCCCCTACCAATCTTCAGATCTATGGGAAAAATGACCCGGGCAGAATTGGATCGTGAGAAGTATGCTTTAAAGGTGCTAAGAGGCGACTTTAAAAATGTTCCCAGGCCGGGAGCTCCCGGAAATCCCGAGATGATCTTCAAGGCTACCACAAAAGATTGATTAAGCTGTCTAGTCCTAAATAAAAGAGGCTGCCAATACCGGCAACCTCTTTTCACTAACCCTCTTATCTAAATCCTTATTTAAAATCCTCAATTGCTTCACTCAGATCAAATACCTTTTGATCTTTAAACTTATTCTCAAGGATACTGCTTCCGGCAGCAGATCTATATCCACCGGCACAGTGTACCACAAACGGCTTGTCTTTTGGTAATTCATCTGCACGGTTTCTTAATTCGTTAAGTGGAATTCCTATGGCGCTGTCAAAGATCTTACCTTCGGCCAGTTCACTTTCGTTTCTAATATCTACTATGGTATAATTATCCTTGTTGTCTTTAAAATTTTGAAGATCCAAATCACTAGATGTTCGGGAAACTTTTTCACTCAAGGTTACCACCCCTTTCATTTGCTTCTCATACCCGATTTTAGCGGTTCTTTCGAGAAGCTCATCTATATTCTCTACAGAGTTTACAGCCAGATAAAATGGTTCCTTCGGCTCAATAATGGCTCCCAGCCATGTCTCATATTTATCGCCCTCGGTGCGGGACATAATATTGATACTGTATGGCAGGTGTCCCGCTTTATAGGAATCTCCATCTCTCACATCTACCACTGTAATACCTTCTTCAACATCATTTACACCTACTCTTAGCGGAACACGATATTTCTCCTGCTGTACATTTCCTGCGCCGTTTCTGTTCAAATCCACATTAAATCCAAAATAGGAGGGAATAAAGGGTTGATCTTTAAGGATCTCCTCAACAAATTCTTCTTCAGTCTGGTCTTTAAAAGCCCAGTTCCCTATACGCTCATCGCCAAGGGTGCTCGAAGGCGAGGCACTCATATTTTTACCACATAACGAACCTGCACCGTGTGCTGGGTAAACTATGGAATTATCTGGTAGATCATTGAATTTGGTTTGCATGGTGTTATACATTGCCTTCGCAAGTTCCACCCGTTTTGATTTCATATTTCCAGCTTTTTCGCGAAGATCGGGCCGGCCAACATTGCCGATAAATAAAGTATCTCCCGTAAATAATGCAGTTTCACCATTTTCTTCCGCAACAAAGGCCAAACTGTCCGGCGAGTGACCGGGAGTGTGCAATGGTCGGATGTTAATTTTTCCAATTTTCACTGATTGTCCTTCATCAAAAGGTTTATGAGGGTAATTTACTCCTACTTTTTCGCTCACGTAAATAGTCGCGCCTGTTTCATTGTGAATTTGTAAATGTCCGCTCACAAAGTCGGCATGAGGATGGGTTTCAAGAACCGCTACAATGTTTGCGTTGTGCTCTTCAGCAAATTTATAATATTGTTTAGGATTACGGCTGGGGTCAACCAAAGCCATTTCACCTTTACTAACTATAGCATACGAATAATGTGCTAATGGATCGTCTTTAAATTGTTTTATAGTCATAATCAATACTTTATTATTTTATTTACTGATACAAATTTACTTTCAAAAAACACCTTTGGCAGTAACAATTGTTACAATCACGGGGTATTCCTGTAAAATGAAAATTATATTAAATAAAAGATAATGCTAATTCGTAAATCTGTCTATGAGCTATGCCTGAAGATTGAAACAAGGCTGGGAGCAACATCTTTGTTTTTCATTCTAAAGAAAATGATACAAGAAGAAACAAAAGTTATTAGTCCCACGGTCATAATTGCAGCTTCAATACTAATTAAGTCAGAAATGACCCCTGTAAGAATTGCCCCAACTGCATAGCCAAGATCTCTCCATAGTCTGAAAATTCCAATACTTTTAGCCCGATCCCTGGGGTGGGTATTGTCTGCAATTGTGGCAAGGAACGTGGGGTAGACCATCGCCGTGCCCCAACCCAGTAGCGACATTAGAACAATAAAATGCCACAAGCTTTCTGCCCAAACCAGGGTGATAAGGACAAGGGACTGTAAAAGCATTCCGTAGAAAAGCATGTCTTTTTTTGAGAATTTATCTGCCATTTTTCCAGTGAAGAGCTGGCCCAGGCCCCATACTGCGGGATAAATAGCCACTACAATACCAATTTGCTCCAGGCTAAAATTTTTAGCGGCCAGCAGGATTGGAAAAAGTCCCCAGGCCATCCCGTCATTCAGGTTGTTGATTAGTCCCGCCTGGGTCACAGATCCCAGGTTCTTGTCCTTCCAGGTGGTATCCCAAAAGATATTTTTCAGAAGAGAAACTGTACTACTACCTTCTTCTTTCTTTGCATGGCCGCGGGTGTCCTTAATAAAAAAGATACTCATAACTAACCCCAGAATCATTAAAAGAATTCCCAGATAAAAAGGGTATGGCCTTAAACCATATTCTCCTGCGATCCACCCTGTGAGGAAAGCAACGACGGCAACAGCAAGATATCCCGCAAATTCATTGAGACCCATCGCAAATCCTCGTTGCTTCTCACCTACCAGGTCTATTTTCATAACCACGGTACTTGACCAGGCAAGCCCCTGATTGATTCCCAGCAGCACATTGGCACCAATGATCCAGTTCCAGTTTTCCGCATACATAAGGATAAAAGGAATGGGGATGGCAAAGATCCATCCCAGTACGAGTAAATTTTTCCGGCCGAACTTATTTGCCAGTGCTCCCGCATAGTAATTAGAGATTGCTTTTACAATACCGAAAACCACTATAAAGGAGAGAATAGCGGAAGTCGCTGCCATTCCGAATTCCTTTTCGGCAATCTCCGGTAAAATACTCCGCTCCAGCCCCACCATGCCACCAACAAAAGCATTGACCAGCACCAGTAGCGTAAATTGCTTCCAGTTTTCTTTTAAACCAAGTTTTATATCTTCAGTCCTCATCTCTATTACTATTAATATTATTATCCACCTTACCGGAAAGAAAGTGTAGATAATGAGTTTATGTGGTTCTTTAGAGGTTTTTTAAAAAATAAAATTTGTCACAAAATTGAACTGATTAAAATTACTCTTGTTAAAAATACTTTCTGCATCCCTGGTGTTTTTATTTTCACGGTAAACCCAAAGAAGGTCAAAACTAAGCCCATCAAAGAAACCATTTACTGCAAAAGTCAAATGCGTATTAACCTGGAAAGATTCATCTACATTATATTTATTTAACTGGAAATCTCCGGGAGTTGTTCCTTTGACCTGTTGCAGTTCTACACCAAAATGTAAATCTGGGCGAGGAAGCAGGAATTCTCCTTTAATAGTATAAACATTGGCAGCTCCTAAACCTTCCAACCTAGATCTTGGGATGGAGGTAAAAAACCTGTCCCTCCCCAATTCTTTAGGGAAAAGAAAACGGCCGGTATCAAAAGCGTGGGTATAGGCAAAACCGAAATTAAATCTATTATTCCCCCATCCCAGCTGCGAACTTATAACCTGTCCATTCTCATCTGGCTGTATATAGCGGTTTTCGTACGCCAGGCCTTCAGAAAAATTCATTGGCGTTTGATAAACGTACTGCAATCCCAGGTTAAATCCATCATAAACATAATTTGCTTCTGTCCACACAGTATTATGTAGTTTATCGATGAAGACATCATAAATAGCGAAATTAAAATTTTTAATTTTATAATTATAATTAAAGACCCCTATGCCATTCACAGGATAAATTTCATGATAATTTGCCCTCTCCCCGTTTGGTTGGAACCCGTTGAAGAAAAGTCCTATCCCTTCCTCCAGGTCAAACCACTCAGTTGTAGAACGGGGAGATACTCCATCCAGCAATCCAATGTTGATAGTGTTCTGTGGATTCAAATTTAGATATCCCCAAAACCCCCGGTGCGCGAAAGGTTTCATCCTCCCGTCACTGTGGTTGAGCAAAGGAGTATATTCTGTTTCCAGCTTACCATAGGAGATATAGGAATTTCCAAAACTGTAGCGTATAAAAAGTTCCTCCAGCCTGTCCAGGTCCTTAAAGTTTCCTTGATTTAATACATCATAAAGTTCATACTCCCATTTTGCATTTGCCCCGGTTATAGGATCTTCCAGGCCAAGATCACTGCCAAAGGTTTTAAAAGTAAAAATACCCTTCACCCCTATTTCAAATCCTTTATAATTACCGGTGGTAAATCCAACAGCCCCACCTGTGGCATTTGTATAATAATTTGTAAGATCTTCACTATTAACAGTTGTCATAAAAAAATTACGGATATGACCATGTACGGTACCTTCTCTTATAATGTCCCCTAACCGGTTCTCCCGGTGATCATTTTTTGGTATATACTCCTGGGAGAAGAGAGTGAATTGAAAGAAAAATAAGAGTATAATAAATATGGCCTTCATGGGTAAATTAGGGTTTGCCACAAAGCTCTCCATTTCCTAATTTAACTTCAGTAACAAAAGTTACTTACAGGATTATCATCCAAATAAATTCCCTTGTGTAACATAAGTCACAAATCGAACGGAAGAAAATTTTTATATTTGGAACTCTTATGAAATGGAAATCTTACATAGCGATCCTGTTTGTCTTTATTTTCTTCGGAAAGTTCCTGGTGATGGATTCTAAATTCCTGGTCGTCCTACTGGATACTGATGAAATTGTCTATGTAAACCCGTTTTGCGAAAAACAAAATGCTAAACAAAATGCTAAAATAGACGGAGATACCAGCCCGGCAACCTTTACTGTGGATTCCAATCAATTGAGTATATCCATGGACACCTTTTGTAATACTTCCTTCAAATTCGAGATCTTTAACTGGGAAAACCCTATAGTACTCGATGAATCCAGGGCATATGCTTATCACTCCCCTTCCCTGCCAGATTCCAACCGAGACAGGTTCTACCCTCCACCAAAAGCTTAATACTTTTCAGGAAAGTTTTAACCTTTTTTCTCACGTTTCAGTGGCTTTAGCTATCTGGACTCAATGATAATATTTTATGACGACTCATATTAGTGTAAGCCGTCGCTCCATTCAGGTTTTACGAATTATGCTAAGCGGCATTTTCTTAATAGCCAGCGTAAACCATTTGATGAATGTAGAGCAAACGGCAAACCGAATAGATCAGGCCAGTTTCAAAGGGATTGCTTATTTCTTTGGCAATCCTGAATTACTTGTAATCCTTTCCGGAATTGTGATGCTTATAGCAGGTATTTCCTTTCTTATAGGATTCAAAACCCGGTGGACCGCAATTGTGCTTCTCGCCGTTCTTATACCAATTACCCTTACCGTACAGGTAGGACAAATCAATACTCTTGGCCCATTGTTTAAGAACATTGCCATTATTGGCGGGCTTCTCTTTTTTATCCTTAATGATCTTAATAAAGAATCAGTAACAGAAACAAACCCTGCTCAAACCGAATTGAGCGTAAAAAACAAATAACTATGAAAATGTATTTTTTAAGCAGTATCGTACTTCTTCTTGCTTTAATAAGTAGCCCAGCAAATGCACAGGTACAGGACGAACAGCAGAATTATGTGGTCTTAACAAAGAAGATCCCTCAGCTACAACCTATCTTTTTAACTGCCGAAACTTTAGCTGAAGAAGATGGAAATAACTTCGGAAAATTCGAGGTGATCATTTGCGGACAAACAGTGAAGGAGCTTACCGATAAAGAAATGATGCAGAAATATATCAATAAAGCTAAAGAACAGGATGTTGAGTTGGTCGCCTGTGGATTCTCTCTGAATAAATTCGGAGTGGACCGCAAGGATATTTCCCCGGAATTTCGCGTTGTCGAGAACGGGATCCTATACAACCTTCAGCTGCAAAAGAAAGGCTACACTAGCATTTCGCTTTAAAAAACAGAGCTATGAAAAGATCATTAGGAATTTTTATGCTGCTTATTATGCTGGGGATTACCGGCAATGCTCAAACAAATCCACAGGGAGATTTGAACAACTACGTGGTGTCAACAACTAAGATTCCGCAACTACAACCAATAATTCTTACAGCCGAAGCTTTGAGGGAAGAGGACGGGGATAAGTATGGCGACTTCCAGATCGTGATGTATGGATCCAATGTGAAAGGACTTACAAATAAGGAAGAGATGGAAACTTACACCGGCAAAGCTAAAGCTGCAGGAGTCAGCATCTTTGTGTGCAAGATCTCCCTGGACAGGCAGGGGATAGATCAATCCGAATTGCACAAGTACATACAGGTGGTCGACCACGCTTATACGCACCTTTTCCAGCTACAGAAAAATAAAAATTATTACAGTTTACAACTATAAACAAAACATTTATGAAATTTAATTTGAAAACATCCTTATGTATCCTGGCAGTATTGGGAATTGTAAGTCTTACATCCTGCAACCAGGCAGCCGGGGGAAATTCAGAAGAAAAGAATACGAAAACTGACACTCTTAGCATCACCGTGTTACAAACAGCAGATATCCACGGGCAACTTGATCCGCACCCCGAATTGTTCTGGGAAAATGAAGAGATCGTGTTTAAGGAAAGGGGCGGTTTGGCCAATATAAAAACCCTTTTTCGGGAAGAGCGAGAGAAGAATCCCGGTCGCACGGTAATCGTGGATGGCGGGGACCTTATCCAGGGAAGCGGTTATGCCGCGCTTTCTGAAGGGCGTATTTTCCCGGAACTTATCAGTGAAATGGGATACGACGTTATCATTCCGGGAAACTGGGAGGTGGTTTACGGAAAGGAAAGAATGATGGATATAATGACCAATTACGACACTCCCGTGATCGCACAGAATATGTTCCATGAAGAAGATGGAAAAGAGCTTTTCCCTCCCTTCTGGACAAAGAAAATTGAAGGAGTGAAAATAGGATTTATTGGAATTAATGATCCCGATGTTCCCGTACGCCAGAATCCCATCTTTAGTGAAGGGATCACCTTTAGAGGGATTGAAGATAAAGTAAAGGACCTCATCAGCAGCGTAAAACAGGAGGAAGAAGTAGATGTTCTTTTCCTTGTAACACATATGGGAGTTTTCAAACAGGTGGATCTTGCTAACCAGGAAATGTCAAAAGACGTGGATTACATCCTTGGGAATGATACGCACGAGCGGGTACGGGAACTTATCCAGGGGAAATATGCCAAGGTAAGTGAACCAGGGGCTTTCGGCTCTTTCGTCGGAAAACTAACGCTGCATTTTGTAGATGGAAAGCTGGTAGGAGATGAGTACGAACTTATTGACGTGGATCCCGAAGTTTATCCCGCAGATCCTGAACTTCAGCAGTTGGTTGATAATGCAAAGGAACCTTACGAAGAGCACCTGGAAACTGTGGTGGGACATACAGCCACACCGATCTACCGATATCTTACGGTGGAAAATCCGATGGATAATATGATCACAGATGCCGCGAGATGGAAAACAGGGGCCGATATTTCCATTTCCAACGGATTCAGATTTGGAAACCCTATTGTGCCAGAAGATGGAAAACCAGCCCCTATTACCCGCGCTAACCTATGGAATTTGCTTCCCGTGAATGAAAAGGTGAAAACTGGAAAAGTTACTGGACAGCAGGTTAAGGACTGGCTAGAGCGGGAAATGCACAATGCATTTGCGCAGGTTCCTACTGAAAGATTTGGCGGATGGCTGGTAAGATTCTCCGGAATGCAGGTTGATTTCAACAGCCAGGGAAATAAAGGGGAACGTGTTCAATCCATAACGATCAAAGGAGAAGAAATGCAAATGGATGAATACTACACCATCTCTGCCTGTGTACGTCCCGGTGATCCTATTGATAATCTATGTCGTATCCCCGATGTGGAAGATGTAGAGGTAAAGGATTACACCATTCACGATGTGGTCGAAGAATATCTCCAGAAGAATTCCCCGGTTTCACCAGAGCTCGATGGCCGTGCGTACTGTGAATATTTGGGAGAGTATTCCTTCTCAACCGTTCCAGGAACTGAATATATATTTCAGTAACAACTAAAAAAATAGGATGAGCCTGCCTTTTCTAACAAAGAATTGGTAGGCTTTTTCTTTTTAAAGACTGAAATTATCAATAAAAAATGCACTGAGATGAGATTAGACAAAACAGTAAAGACTTTAAGTATGGTAGTCGTGTTTGCAGTATTTACCGCTTATGGTAAAGGAACGCCCACCCCGGCTCATGAAGCGCAGCAAGATCAAACCTTTACCATACTTCATACGAACGATATCCATGGCAACTATATGCCTTTCTTAACAACTACCGTAAGTGCCACTTCTTAAACAGGGGATGCAGGCAGAGATACATTGATCACCTTTAATAAGCTGGCCCCAATATGAAGTTTTGCCGTATTGGCAACAGCCGTAAAGGAGATCAGGAATTCAAGGGAAGATGGAAACGTCCTCCTGCTGGATTCCGGCGATACCTTTAGTGATGACCTTCTTGGGAATTTAACGGAAGGAGAAGCGGTCATAAGATGATGAAGGCATTAGCTTTTGACTACCTCTCTCTTGGAAGTCACGATTTCGATTAGGGCAAGAAACGCACCGAAGAATTAATGAAAATCGCCGGCTTTCCCTTTGGTGCTGCCAACATCACAGCTCTATATAAAGACAAAAGCATTTTTCGGGAATCCTTATATCTTAAAAGAAGTCGAAGGAACTAAGATCGCACTACTTTCACTGGGATACCACAACACCAATCTTACGGGTAACTCAAAAAATATGAACGACCTTGAGTTCCGGCGTGGGAATGAGGTGTTAAACGAAATATTGCACGAACTTAAGGAACAGGCAGATATCATCGTCCTGCTTTCCCATCAGGGAACTGCTGTTGACAGATTAATTGCAGAAGAATTCAGTGAGATCGATATGATCCTTGGAGGTCATAGCCACGACCTCATTTCAGGTCCTGAAAGAATCATTAATACTTTCATGGTACAGGCCATGGCAGATGCCGCAGCTCTGGGTGAAATTGAGCTGAAAATCAGAGATCGCAAATTAACCGGGGTAAAAGCACTACATCATTTTCTGTGGTTGAGTGATTACGAGAAAGACCCGGAGATGGGATCTCTTATTGAAGAGCTACGTGCTCCACACCGGGGACCACCTGGAGGAGAACATAGCAACGGCAACAGAGGTGATCCACAGGCAATACAAAAGTGAAAGTCCGTTTGAAAAACTTGTTGGAAATTTGCTGCTTGAGGAATATGATGTAGATATTTCTTTTCTACCTGGAGTAGGATACGGTATTTCCCTGCAGGGAGATATTACACGTAAAAACCTGTCCAGGTTAATCCCTCACCCATCAAAAGTGGCAACTCTTACCCTTACCAGAGAACAGGTCAAGACTACCCTTGAGCAAACAACCACCAATCAAAAACCGAGAGATAAATATGAGATGGTAGGTGGCCTGCTGTAAAGTAGCGGAGTTAGTTATACCTTAGATTATTCCAAACCCACCGGTAATCGTATAAGTGATGTACAGGTGAAAGGAGAAGATCTAGATCTGAAAAAAAATTATAAGATCGTCACGCACATCGGGATGCTGATTGGGCTTCATCGCTACGATGAACTGGGGAAAGGGAAAAATATTGAGAAGAAGGAAATTCAACTAAATGAATTTGTTATCAAAAATTTCGAAAATTAGGATATATCTCAGGTCCTGAAAACATAGGAGAAGTCTGGATTTACTAGGAATAAATTCACCTTGCAACAAGTCCACCACTTAGAGACCTAGACAATTCGGCAAATTGTAAAGGTTTTATTTCATAATAATTTCTTCAGTTTTGTTATTAAGAATGGGAATTAGTCTTTATACTCCACATTTTTTTCCGCCAAAAGTTCCTTCCATCTCCCATTTTCAGCAAACTCTTTAATAATCTCATTACGGTTTTTAAGAAAATTGGTCATATAGGATTTGAGAAATAAAGTATTTGCAAGCTTCCCCAGAATGCCAAGAGGAGACTCGAAATTAAAAATATCTTTCATCATAGTGCCTTCTTCCGTTGCGAAGAAATGATGTTCATGTCTAAGAGTTTTAAAAGCACCTTTTTCCATTTCATCTGCAAAAAAATATGGCCTGTCAAAATCGGTGATCCTGGAGGTAAGATTTTGCCAAACGCCAAGGTGTTTTCCCCTATACGTAACTGTTTCGCCAATGCTAATTAATCCGCTCGTTCTTCCTGCAACTGCTTTTTCATTGGAACCTGTAACAAACCTTGACTGTAGATCAATACTTCTTGACAAATCAAAAACAATATTCCTGTTTGCTTTTATTGAAGTTTGGAGCTTTATAATTGGCATATCACAAATTTTAATGAGTCTACATTTTACTAATTTAAGAAAGGTTATCCCAACAGGATAAAGAAATTTTTAAAAACTATTTTCTTTTATGGCCATATCAAAGCACATTAATCTTGTTTAATTTCAATACTTCCCTTGTAAAACGCTTCCTTTCCCTTATCCAGAAAGGAAATAAATGCTGCTATATCAAGATCATATCCTTTGGGTGCGGCAAGCAGTTCCCCCTCCTCTCCAAGAAGCGTATAATACGGTTGTGCATTGGCATTTAGCTTCTGGATCATAAAATCCATATTCTGAGCCCCTATTGTTTTCTTGAGCTTTCCGTCATAGGAAGAAGTATACCATTTATCCTTTGGTAATACTGTTTTTTCGTCAACATATAAAGCAACCACTACATAATCGCTTTTAAGGCTTCTTAGAACTTCCGGATCACTCCATACATTCGCCTCCATTTCACGACAGTTTACACAGCCGTGGCCTGTAAAATCGATAAACAAGGGTTTATTTTGTTCCCGGGCACAGGCAACAGCCTGTTCATAATCGAAAAACCCCTGTATCCCATGAGGTAATTCAAGGAACTCACTGTACAAGGGTGTTCCGCAGGAGTTGGAACTACTTTCCAGCTCAGGGCCAGCCGAAGCTGTTACCATATTAAAATCCTGTGATCCCATAGGCGGTAAGTAACCTGAAAGTGCTTTTAAGGGTGCACCGAACAGACCCGGAATGAGGTACACCACAAAACTGAACACCAGAATTGCTGACATGAGCCTCGGCACTGAAACACTCTCTATCTTCTTTTCGTGCGGAAACACAAGTTTTCCGAGCAGATAAAAACCTAAAAGAGCAAATATCACGATCCAGAGAGCAAGGTAAATGTCCCTGTCCAGGATATTCCAGTGGTACACCTGGTCCACCATACTCAAAAATTTCAAGGCAAATGCCAGTTCAAGAAATCCGAGTACTACCTTTACTGTATTCAACCAGCCCCCACTCTTGGGCAGCGAACTAAGCCATCCGGGGAAAAAGGCAAACAGCGTGAAGGGGATGGCAAAAGCCAGGGAAAACCCAAGCATTCCTATAAGAGGCATAATGGCTTCACCACTGGCTGCCTGCAATAAGATAGTTCCTGCAATAGGACCGGTGCAACTAAAGCTTACCAGCACCAGGGTAAAGGCCATAAAGAATATTCCAACCAAGCCTCCCCTGTCGGCTTGTTTGTCTACCCGGTTCACCAGTTTATTCGGCAGCCTGATTTCAAACATTCCGAAGAAAGAAAGTGCAAACAGCAGGAATATTGCAAAGAACAGAAGATTCGGCAGCCAATGGGTAGAGAGGAAATTTGCGAATCCGGCGCCAAAAAGCACTGCAAACAAAGTCCCGACAATGGTGTAAATGGCAATAATAAACAGCCCGTACAGCAGCGCGTTCATCTTTCCTTTTTTACCTCCCGAACCCTTTGTGAAAAAGGTTACAGTCATAGGGATCATTGGAAAAACACAGGGAGTCAGCAAAGCTGCGAGACCGGCTCCAAAGGAGATAAAAAAGAAAGTCAGTAATCCTGCCCAGGTCTGATCATCCTCATCAGATTCCGTTTTGAAGGAATTCTGAAATGGTTCAAGAATTTCACCATTTTCACCTGCAGAAACATTTTCATTTCCTTTTGTCGTAGTATTTCCCTGTGCTGAAAATATATCAGAAATTCCGGAGTTTTCAATTTCGCTTCCTTCATTACCTGTAGAAATAAGGGTATTTCCAGTACTATCAAACGCGAAATCTGTATCAAAAGGAATGCACTGTCCGGTGACATCCGTACAGATCTGGAAGAAAATATTTCCCGTGAATTCGGGGGAATCCTTCTTTATAAGCACTTCCTGAGAGAAGTTGGCCGTTTCATTAAAATAACTGATTTCTCCCTCCCAGATCTCATCATACTTTTTCTTTTGTCCTATCGGCTGGATATCTCCAAGAAGTTCATATTCTTCACTCTCTTCAAAAGTAAATTCTGTCAGGAGAGGTCCTATATCAGGATCAAAATCATTGGAATACATGTACCAGTCATCGGGAATCTCTGCTTCAAAATGAATGGTCACCTTTTCCCCCGGTTCAGCATCAGGATTATTAAGGTTGACCTCCCATTGTGGGGCTTCCATCATTTGCCCAACAGCAGAGGATGCTCCAAACAACAGGAGCACTAAAAAAAATATAGGATTGGATAATTTCATAGACAAAAAGATTTCTGGGAATTTTATAATCCCGTAGAGGTAACATGAAAGAATTTTACCAAAAGGCTAAAGGGAAGCAGGGAAAAATTCATTCCTGCTTTTAACTTAGTATTGTTTTTTAAGGAATTCCTTGAAGTCCTTAGTATCATAATCGCCCATTCCCATATGTGTCAAGACGAGATTTCCCCTCGCATCTATCACGTAGGTAGTTGGGATGCTTTGGGAGGAATACATTTGAGGAATGGGTCCGTTTGATCTGTAGATCTCAAAGTCATAACCTTTCTTTTCATTAAAATCTATGGCTTTTTGAAAATCCTGGTCTATAGATAACATTACAAAGGCAACTTTGTCTTTATCTATATCCTTGTAAAGCTTATTAATTCCCGGCATTTCGGCAACACAGGGAGGGCACCAGGTTGCCCATAGGTTCATAAAGATCACCTTCCCCTTCAACTCTTCCATGGCCACATTTTCACCTTTGGAATTGATAAGGCTCATTGAAAAATCTGCTTTGGAATTGGTGTCGTTGACCGCAAGATCTGCATTCTTGTCAAGATCGGGATCCATTAATCCTGTTGCAAGCACTCCCCGCTGAAGGAATCCCAGCACTTCTGTATGTAATCCTGTTATATATAACCCGGCGAAAATGGCAAATATGATTCCGTATTCAATTAAATTTTTTTTCGTCTTTTTTTTCATAGTACAGATTTATTTTTTTAGAAAGTTGTGAAGATTCTGTTCCGGATTCTTACATTTTTCCGGTCGCACAACTTATTACAGAAATGGCTTTGGAGGCCAGGGAATTCTTAGCATCTACAGCAGGATATCCCAGCTTCCTCAATTTCTCTTTAACTTTAAATGCATCTTCAGGTTCCCGGTAACTGAATGTTACTGAAGAAGACGCTTTTTCCACCTGTACATTTTGTATATTTTCTATTTCTGAAAGCTTAGTGGTAATGGTATTCACACATCCTCCACACTTTAAATTTTGTACTGCTATAGTTGTTTTCATTTTTATTTTCTAAATTTTAAATACCTCATTTGAACTTCTTGTATTTTTATCAAATATACGCTGTGGGATTGGCCCAACTTGTAACATAAGTTACACTTGGAATAACAAAAAAAGGCATCTCCGGGACACCTTTGTAAACTTTAAAATTATATTGTTTTTAGCTATTCTTTTCAGCAACAAACCTGATTACATAACCTTTGCCTTTATGGAATTTGCCTTCGTTAATTTCTATTTCTTCTTCATAAAACTTTTCAAAACTAAATTCGTGAAAAGCCTCTCGTATTACTTTTTCTGAAAACAAAATTTTCTCTTCTTTGGTTCCTCTACAGAAGGATTCAATGTGTGATATTCAGAATTTTGAGCAAAATCCTTCAAAGATCACTTCCCCGCCCTTCTTAAGGATATGATTAATAAACTTAAAATAATCCCTTTTTTCCGAAGTCAGAAAGAGCATTTACAGTAACTCTTTACCGATAATATAGATACCCATTACCAGCACAAACCAGCCAAAGCCTTTTTTAAGTTTTCCGCCATCAATGAATTTATTGAGATAGCCTCCCAGGAAGATCCCGGCAATAGACAACCCGGTAAAGATCATAAGGAATACCCAGTCTATCTCAAGGTTTTCCACATCTCCTATAAACCCTATAAGGGACTTTACCGCTATGATGAGCAGGGAAGTCGCCACTGCTTTCTTCATTGGTAATTTAGCGAGTAAAACCAGAGCCGGAATAATTAAAAATCCCCCACCTGCACCTACTATCCCGGTGAGGATACCTACTACAACCCCCTCAACGATGATCAACGGATAGTTATACTTAACTTTTACTTCCTGCAATTCTTCCTTTCCGTTACCTTTAATCATAGAGATAGAAGCCACTACCATTATAATGGCAAAAAACAACATGATCCCTATATCTTTGGTCACTTCAAAACCCCATAGGGTAAAAATATGGTCGGGAATTGCGGGTACAAGATATTTTCTGGTACCATAGACGGCTATAAATGCCGGTATGGCAAAAACGGTGGCAGTACGAAGATCCACCAGTTTTTTCTTCATATTGTTTATTGCCCCTACTAAAGTGGAAGCCCCTACCACAAAAAGCGAGTATGCTGTTGCTGTAACGGGGTTGATAGATAACAGGTAAACCAGGACGGGTACTGTCAGAATGGATCCACCACCTCCAATAAGGCCCAGAGTTATTCCTATTACAAGCGCACCGAAGTATCCTAAAATGTCAATTAATTCCAAAGTTCTTTCTTATTAGTTGCCAGCAAAAGTAACTTTGGCTTTCTGGTTAGGCAGTAACAAAAGTTACAGACCTATTCTTTTACAAGTCTTGAACAAGTATTTGGTTGCGCTGTAAAAGAATTTTTCCTTCCATTTCAAGCTTTTTTAATAATCTTGAAATAACGACCCGTGAAGTATTTAGATCATATGCTATCTGCTGATGTGTAACCTGCAGTTCCTCTGATTGGTTTATTTTCGCTTTGTCCTGAAGATAACGCAGTAACCGTTGATCCATATTCATAAAAGCTAAAGTGTCGATAGTTTCAAGCATTTCTGATAACCGTGACTGGTAACTTTCAAAAACAAAATTTCTCCAGCTTTTATACCTGGTGGTCCATTCCTCAATTTTGCTCACAGGAACCATAATGTACTTTGTATCTCTTTCCGCCACTGCTCTTATTTCACTTCGAGTTTGGCCAAGACAGCAGGAAAGCGTAAGCGCACAAGTATCTCCTCTTTCCAGGAAATAAAGCAATAATTCATTTCCATCTTCATCCTCTCGAAGTATCTTAATTGCTCCATCCAAAAGCAAAGGCATAGAGGTTATATAATCATTGATATCCATTATAATTTCACCTGCATGAGAAACTTTGAGAACGCCTGTTTCCTCAATTTCCCGGATCAATTCTTCTTCAAAGATAAATCCATAAGCATCTTTTAATTCCTGTAACATTTTTGATTTGTTTATTAGGTGAAGTTACGCTATAATTTAAATATCTCGAAACGATAACACAAATGTAAAAGGTCATTGACTTCAAATTTACACCTTCGTATTTACACAAATAAAAAAGGTTTTTTTATTCATTTAGGAGTAGTCAGATATGATTCTTTCGGGAAATGTCCTAGATTTATAATTCCAGCCCCATATATACCATAACTTACCTGCGCCGGATCCTATGGCCGTTTTTATAGCTTGCTGCTTCTGAAACAAAAAATTCAAATGCTCTCCATTACTTCAATACTTGGAAAGAGTAACAGTAGTAACAAAAGTATGCCTGGCTATATAAAAGGTTAAATTCTTTTTGATACCTGAAAAGCTGATTCTTGTAACAGCTAAAAACAAATAATCCACAAATAAAAAATAAGGAATGTAAATGTAATGTTGATTTAATTCACATATACTCCCCAACTATTCCTATAAAAAAACTTCTGTAGATTTAAGTTTTATAATACTGGATAACTTTAAATACACTCAGCACATTGCCCTTCCGTGCCTCCAGGGAAAAGAGCTTCATTCACAAGCACCGGACACAAGCGAAAAACCGCCACCTTCTATTTCGCTTATTCCGCATAAATGACGGAAACGCTTCATTCCCGGTTCTGGTTTCTCCCTTAAGTCCTCAAATTGGATTTCATAATTAATTTAATTCCGCTTCCTGCTCCTTCCCTACTCTTCCATTTCCCTATTTGAAGTATTCCCGGCCTTCACTGCCACTACCTTTTTCTGTAATGCAAAATACCAAGATTTATAAGTTAGTACGGACTGCATAAAGCCGGTCCCTGCGCTCCCTTTTTATAAGTCCTCCCTAATTCTAAATCTTGAAAATGTATCAGCATCAAAAAAAGGTAACAGTGAAGGCGCTACGGGAAGTAAATCTAAAAACGGAAAAATGAAATCATACAAAATCCACAAAAAGGAAGCGGAATTAAAAAAATCAAAAAAGGAAAACGTTCAGGATACAATAAGTAAATCAGTTAAAAATCAATTATAAACCTTTAAATCTTTTAATTATGAAAACGCTTAGAAACACAGTACAATTAATTGGAAATGTAGGGGAAGATCCAAAAACCCACAGGTTTGAAAATGGGATGTTGGTTTGCCGATTCTCTTTGGCTACCAATGAACAATTTTTTAAAGACGGAGAAAAAATTCAGGAAACACAATGGCACCAGCTTGTAGCCTGGAGTAAGCAGGCAGAACTTGTCAGTAAGTATATTTCTAAAGGAAAGGAAATTGCTATTAAAGGCAAATTGACTTATCGCTCATATAATAATGAAGCTAGAGAAAAACAGTACATCACCGAAATTCTGGTAGATGAGATCCTATTATTGGGCAACTCAAAACAGGATAGTAATTAATTAAAAGCAAAGAGGGCGTCATCGTCGAAAATTGCGCCCTCTTTCATTATCAACACTTAAATAAGATTGTAATGGAAACCAAAGTTAATGAAATCGCTATAAGTTACAGCGGAAGTATTAAAACAAAATTCCTTCCCAAAATATCTTCTTCCCGTGATGCTGCTAACCTTCTATTTGAGCATTGGGATAAACAAAATATTGAACTTTTTGAAAGTTTTAAAATGCTGCTCCTTAATAATTCAAATCAGGTAAAAGGTATTTACACCCTCTCTACAGGAGGCATCACCGGAACTTTAGTAGATATAAGAATTGTTTTCGCAGTAGTCCTAAAGTCTGTAACCACTTCTATAATTTTAGCCCATAACCATCCATCAGGGACTCTGCACCCCAGCCAACCCGATAAATTGCTAACGGAAAAGATCAAAAAAGCAGGGGAACTTTTTGATATTAAGGTATTGGATCATTTAATACTAACTCCCGATGGGGATTACTTCAGCTTTGCCGATGATGGGATTTTATAAGAGGACATAATAAAATTTTAAAAACGGATTATGATGTTCATGATCCGTTTTTCATTTTACAGAATTCTCAATTATTCTTCCAATTTTCTACAGTTAATTTCAAAGAATTTCTTTTCCAATCATAAAAAAGAGGATTTAGTTTATTACTAATTAAAGCGCTATTAAATTCAATTTGATAGTTGAAATTTTTGTCCCTGCGGGACGAAAAGGTAAAGCAAAAGGGTAACGGGCAGAACCCCGTTAAGAATCACCTTTTTGAATATAAATAACTGTTTACCAGTTATTTAAATAATTTTATTCAAGGGTCAAAATTAAAATGAAGTTGCTTTATTACTAAAAACCTTTGAAACCCATTGAGAAATGGCAGAAAATTTACTAAAAAATGGATGAAGAATATAAAAAAGAGAAGTTCGAGACTCTTAAGATCAAGACTTCCGTAGCTAAAAAATTTAGACGGTTCAGCCGGTCTTTATCTAAATCTCAATCAATGACACTATTATCGATGGTTGATTTTTTTGAAATGAATAGTATTTCTCCAAATGAATTGATGGGTCCAAAAATGGAGACTCTGGAAAACCTTGTCAAAAAAAGAATAAATGCAGTAATCGCAATTTTGAAGGATATAGAGAAGAATAAAGTAAACCCCACTTTAGGTATTTTGGAATCTCTGATGGAAGCTGCAGATCCCAAAAATAACTACGAAAATCGAATAAGGGACTATGAGGAAGACGATACTCATCCCGATTTTTATAAATAAACCTGTTATGTATATCACTATCACACCTCAGAAACTTGGCGCAAATTATTCTCAAAGTGCTGCAGATTATGTTGATTATCTAGAAAAAGAAAATCAGATTGCGGGTATAGAAGAAAAGGATCAGGAGCTTTTTTTCAATCAGGAGGAGGATGGAATTTCTCCGGAAATGGTTGTAAAGGAAATAGATGCCAATACGGCCAAACTGGAAAAGATGGAACCAAAATTTTATTCTATTACCGTAAACCCATCACAATATGAGTTGAAAAAACTACAAAACAGTTCTGAAGCTTTAAAACAATATACCAGAGCAATTATGAAAGATTATGCCTCCAGCTTTAATCGAGAGATTAATGGTAGACCAATTAATGTAAGCGATATTAAATATTTCGCAAAGATCGAAAACCACAGAGCATTTAAAGGCACCGATTACCAGATAAAGGAAAATCAGCCTTATGCCACAAAAATCCAGGTGATCAAAAATGAAATTCGGAAAATAGAAGGCGGTGAAATGCAAGGCAGCATAAGATCCAGGGAACAGCAGATTACTAATTTGGAAAGGGAAGCTCCCCACCAGCAAAACGGCCAACGTATTGTCCAGGGAATGCTTAAGGAAGGAAATCAGAGCCATATTCATATTATAGTAAGCCGAAAGGATGTTTCCAATTCCCATAGCCTATCGCCCGGTAGTAAATACAAAGCTTCTGAGGTTGAACTGAATGGTAAACTGGTGAAAAGAGGATTTAACAGGGATGATTTTTTCAAAAAAGCAGAAAAGACATTTGATAAACAATTTCAGTATCAACGTAATTTTGTAGAAACTTACCAGGCGAGGAAAGATTTTATAAATAGTCCGAAAATATATTTTTCTGCTATTATGGGATTGCCCGCGTCTGAAAAAGCCCTGGCAATGAAAATGCTTAGAGAAACCGGTATCCCCTTGCCGCCTGTAATTCCTCTTTCTAAAGCCCAGCTAAGCGTGAAACTGATAAAAACAATTCAAAAAGGCATCCTAACAGCTTCAAGATCTGCATCAATAGGAATTTAAATCAACCAGCTATGGAAGTCAATTTTCTAAATATTATTTTATGCATTGCAATCGGGACCGGAATTTTCTTCAGAATGTATAAAATCACCTCTTTTGCATTTCCTAAGAATCTACTTGTATGTGGTTTGTTTCTTTGGGCACTTTTACCGAATGATCCCTCACTAAAGGAAATAGCTAATATAGCCCTTTACTTAGGATGTCCTCTTATTTTAAGCAATACGGTTCTTTATGTTTTTATACCAAAAAAAGAAATACCAAATATCGAAACTAAATACCAGGTTCAATTTAAGACTGAGAGTGGATCCTTTAAAATCAATAATATTAAACGCGGAGTTTCTGTAATTGGTGCTGCAGGTAGTGGGAAGACTGAAAGTGTGGTCTATAATCTTCTCGAACATTTTAGTCGAAATTCTTTCTGCGGACTTATACACGACTATAAAGATTTTGAGATTACCGAAATGGCCTATCCCCTATTTAAAAATCGGAATCTGGAGTTCTATATACTTTCCTTTGATAAAATAATTCATCGGGTAAATCCTATTGCACCGCGGTACATGGAGAATGAAGAAGATATTAATGAGGTATCTCGTGTCTTGATTGAGAACCTATTGGAACAAAAAGAATCGGGCGCGGTAGGCGTAGGAAAATTTTTTAATGATGCTGCGCAAGGACTAATCTCCGGATTAATATGGAAACTAAAAGTTTCATTTCCGGAATATTGTACCCTTCCCCACCTCATTGCGATTTATCAATATTTGGGCACCGATGAGCTTATTGGTTTTTTAAAATCAAATCAAACTTCACGGGCATTTGCAGATGCTTTTATTAGCGGGAAAGATTCCGAAAAACAAACTGCCGGGGTAAAGAGTACCCTTTCAACAGCTTTGATGAAAATTAGCAGTAAACGGATTTTTATGGCGTTGGCTGCAGATGATATTCCGCTAAATATTAATAATAAAGATAACCCTGCCGTAATCTCACTTGTAAATAATCCAAAATACGATTCCTCCTATTCCCCGGTGATCGCTACGGTTATGCATACTATTGTAAAACAAATGAGCGTGAGGCACTCCAAATCATCTTTCCTACTTATTGAAGAGGCCCCAACTATAAGGTTATTAAATATGCATCGTATTCCAGCCACTCTTAGAAGCTATGATATAGCTACAGTATATGTGATGCAAGATAAGATTCAAAATGATATGATGTATGGAGACAAGGCTAGTAAGGCAATTTTAAGCAATCTTTCCTATCAATTCTTCGGAAAAGTAAATGATCCTGACACCGCACGTTTTTACGAACGTTTTTTCGAAATTATAAAAGATGAAACAAAAACTGTAATGCGGGGTACCGGTTTAGATTTCGATACTAAAATATCAACAGGAGAAAAAGAAATTTACAAAGTAAGAGCGAATGTGTTTTTTAGTTTAAAACAAGGCGAATTTATCACATACGCCGATGGGAAGGATAAAAAAGTACAATTTAAGCAGCAGCTAATTGAAAGGGAACTGCCTGAAGTAGGGCAATTCTTTTCAGATGAGGAAATCAATGAAAATTATATAAAAATATATAGGGAGGTGCGTAATATCTGTAAGGTTTTTAAAGGAAAGAAAAAGAGCACGAAACCTGATGAAGCAGCGTCAAAAAGTTAAAACAACTTACCTTGTTCCCCTGCACCATCATCCACAGGTTCTAAAAATTCAGGGGTATTGGTATTAATCTCACGTTTATAAATATTGGCTACCGAATGAGCTTTAAATTCTTCCTTAATAAAACCGTGTTTCACCAGGTCTAAAATACCTTTATCTGATAAATCTTCTCTTAGCCATTCCGCTTCAAAAGTGGGATCTAACACCAAAGGCATCCGTTTTTTCTTATTATGAATTTTTCCGAAAAAATCATTTGCTTCAGTAGTTACCAAGCTTACATTCCAATATTCATCATCAAATTCATTATAAATACCAGCAAAACAAAACAGTTTTCTGTTTTCCAAATAACAATATTTGGGAACTGGCTTAGCCTTAAAATTATCATTTGGGTAATGGGGTTCAAAAAAGCCATCCGCCAGGATTAAACAGCGCCGTTTTCTTGCCGGTTCCTTAAAAAGTTTAGATTGAAGCAAACTTTCTCCTCTCGCATTAAGGGTATTATAATCTTTTCGGAAATCAATAATGTCTATCCCAGGCTGACTATGAAATAAGCCCCACTCCATTGGATAAATATGTGAAAGATCTTCAATTGGTAAGCAAAAAAGGTTTGGATGAGTATAGCCTGAAAGATGATAATATGGTTCATAGGTTCCGTAATATAAAATTTATGCCCCATAGCTTTTGGATGCCCTTTCGGATAGTATGAACTCAGGAAATCCTGTAAATCGCAGAGAAACTTGTAGTTCAATTCCTTTATATAAACATCAGTTGTCTTTTTTTCTTTCTTTAAAAACTTAAAGATATAACCTTCAGTTATTTTGAAGTTTTTGATTGTTCCTGAAGCTAAAGTATGTTCAATTTTTCTGGAATGATAATCTATAAGATCCTGAAGTGATTTAGAGTTCTCATCCTCTCCTAGGTAAGTAGCTTTTATTAGCTGGGCAGTAATTTTCTTTCCTTTAAACAGAAGATCTTGATAACACTGGAAAAGTCTAGCCTGGACCTTATCTAAATAATGATTTAATTGTTTTGTTTCTGCAGAAGTTCCTCGTGCTCTTTTCTTTGCAGAGTCCCAACATTTTAAAGGGATTTTTCTTTTTAAACTGATTGTAGATCTTCTTTGGTTTACCGTAATTCTAACATAGATAGTTACCAAATCGCCGGAAATTTTTTTGGGATTAACCAAAAATAAAATTGAAAATGTGTTTGAAGTACTCATAGTTGTCATCTTTTAATTAAACAATTATTAATTAGATGAAGTCAAATCAACTATAAAGCTCAAATCAAATTAATTTCGAAAGACACCTTAGGTATCTTTTGAAAATTTAGGTGTCCTGTGGTTATCTTTCCATTTCTAAATTAATCAAATTAAATGAAAACCCAAAACCTAAAAAACCGCACGAATCATAAGATTTGCGCGGTTTTGATAAGATTTGTTAATCTTAGAAGTGACCTTGCCAGGATTCAAACCTGGAACCTCCTGAGCCGTAATCAGGTGCGCTATTCAGTTGCGCCACAAGGCCATTAAATGTTGCTTTTCCTACTTGGTTAAGCGGCTGCAAATATATTATTATTTTTAAAAATTGAAAACTTAATCTTATATTTTTTTAGATAAAAAGGGACCTCCTGTTGGAAGCCCCTATTCAGTTCAGATGTTTGATGATTAGTATAAATATTCTAAAGCTACAACATCATTGGCGCCAAATTCTCCATCTTCGTTTGTACTAAAACAGGAAAGCATAATAGATTCTGGATCAAGTCTAAAAGGCGTTCCAGGAATATGCACTGCACCACTTGGGTTGGCTAACTCACCAAAGCTTGGTCTTCCGCAGCTTTGTCTGGTAAACCAATCCGTATGACGTAGCCCTAAAGTATGACCAATTTCATGTGCCATTACATGCGTATTGGTTCCAAGGCTAAAAGCTTCCATTCCAGAATAGATTTGAACAAATCCATAAGGATTTCCGGCACTTGGGAAACCTGCCACGCCTCCTGCTGCACCATTCGGATTTTGAAAAACCACGATATCGGCAGCTGCCTGATTTGTACTAAATTCAAGAGTAAAGCTAAGTCCTATCTCAATTTCATTATAATTATCTAAAGCAGCCTGCAAAGCATCTCTTTGTTTTTGAGTAAGGCTTTGGCTACCACCCGTCCATCCAACAACATTTAAAGTTCTAGGTGCGCTTACCAGGTTATAAGTCCGGTACTGCTTGCTGGTAATATTCCCCGGCTGCATAGCATCAAGTTGTTCTGCATCAATGGCAATATCTCCCTCAATAATAAATGTCTGCTTTTTAGTCCCGTCGGGTAATACGAATTCAGAAATTTCTACATCTTCTGTATTCAAGTTGAGAGCTTCTAATTTGGCAAGTACTGCTTTGGAAACTTTGTCCTGAGAAATAACTTCGGCTTCTGCTTCAGGAGTAGTATTTTCTATGTCCTCTTGCTCACAGGAAACGCATAAGAGACTTACAGAGAAAACAGCTAGTAATAGTTTTTTTAATTTCATAATTTTTAGTTTAAGTTTGATCTGAACTGATTTATTACTTAAACATAATTATATTCCAAATACTATTAACAATAACGCATTCATAAATTTAAATATTTATGAATAATGTAAGATTTTTCTTAGAAGGTTTAGATAATCTCTGCACTTAATCCTTCTTCCAGTAATTTTGAACATCTTGGTTTTAAATCGTCAAAAGAACCGGTTTTTACGGTACATTTTCCCTTATAATGAACAAGGATAGCACATTGTTCAGCCTGCACAGGAGTGTGCTCACAGGCATAAATTAGTGTTTCTATTACGTGATCAAAAGTATTGTAATCGTCATTATAAAGTACGATTTCATTTTCCTTCTGCGTCGTAGTTTTTACTTCTTCTAATACTTCTTCTTTGGTACTCATCGTCATTTACAATTTTAAAGCTTCAAAGATACAAATTATCTATAAAATGCTTATGCTGAAAACTTTACAGCAACCCAATTACTTCGTTCAATATGTTCTATATAATTTAAACCTAATTCCAGACAGGCTTTTTTTATCACCGGAATATCTTCTTCATAAAATCCACTTAAAAAAAGATTTCCACCTTTCTTCAGGCAATCTTTATAGATGGGAAGGTCCCTAAGCAATATGTTCCTGTTTATATTAGCCAGGATCATATTATATTTTCTACCCTGCAATAATTCGGCACCACCTTCTTCAACGTTAATATTATCACATTCATTTCTCTCAACATTCTCCAGGGTATTCTGGTAACACCAATTATCAATATCTATGGCATCTACAAACTTTGCCCCTTTTATACTTGCAAGAATTGCCAAAACGCCGGTGCCGCAGCCCATATCGAGTACTGCTTTATCATTCCAGTCGTTTTTTAGAATATGCTGAATCATCATATGCGTGGTCGCGTGATGGCCGGTCCCAAAGGACATTTTGGGTTCGATAACAATATCAAATTCAGTATCGGGTTCTGGATGAAATGGTGCCCGAACACTGCAAATATCATCTACCAAAATCGGACTAAAATTCTTTTCCCATTCCTCATTCCAGTTCACCTGCTCTATTTCTCCTTTGGAATAGGTAATTTGAAATTCCTCCGATTGTAAAATATGAACCCCTGCCAAAAGATCATCTTCATATTCTTCGGCAGGGATATAGGCTGTAAGGCCGTCTTCTTCTTCCACAAAGCTCTCAAACCCCAAATAGCCAAGCTCTGCCACCAGGATTTCTGAAGCAGGCTGAAGCGGCTCTATTTTAAACTTGAATTCGAGATAATTGGAAGACATAATTAAAAGGCGTTTATAATTTCAACAAAATCTACAGCTTTAAGGCTGGCACCACCAATAAGTCCACCGTCTACATCTTCTTTTGCGAAGATTTCCTTAGCATTGGCTGGCTTTACACTTCCACCGTAAAGAATAGAAACATTCTGAGCGATTTCATCGTTGAATTTTTCTGAAATATTTTTTCTGATAAAAGCGTGCATTTCCTGCGCTTGTTCCGGGGAAGCGGTTTCTCCTGTTCCAATGGCCCAAACAGGTTCGTAAGCCAATACCACGTTTTTCCAGTCTGAATCTGTAATCTGATAAAGACTCTCCAGAAGTTGTTTCGCTACAAGATCAAAGTGCTTATCGCTCTTTCTATCGGCTAGTTCCTCTCCAAAACAGAAGATAATTCTCATTTCGTTTTTAAGGGCTGCATTTACCTTTTCGGCAAGTATATCATTGGTCTCACCAAAATGTGCGCGGCGCTCACTATGGCCTAAAATCACGGTATCTACACCAATACTTTTAAGCATTTTTGCCGAAACTTCTCCTGTATAAGCTCCGTTTTCTGCCTGGTGCATATTTTGCGCCACCACCTGTACCGGGGTATCCTTTAACCCCTGAAAAGCCGAGTATAAATTAGTAAAAGCAGGTGCTACCATAACTTCGGCTTGTGGCTCTTTTACCAATTGCATTTTTAAATGTGAAAGCAATTCCTGCGTTTCAGCAAGATCATTATTCATTTTCCAGTTTCCGGCTACTATCTTTTTTCTCATAATTTCTTAGTTGATTTTATTTATTTCTACGGAAAAAATCCGCACACCTACAAATATATCGATAAGAATAAACATAGCTGCGCCTAAGCCGAATGAAGATTCGCTTTTTACCAATATTTTAAAAAATCTTAAGGATGATTTATAATTTTATATCCTCAGCATCAAACCAATGCTTTTTCTGGGTAATTGTGCCGCTTTCTAAAACCAAAAGTCCGGGATTAGATCTCACAATTGTTTGTAAAACCTTTTTATCTACCTGGTAAAAATCAAAATCGAGCTTGAATTTACTGATGATTTTTTGCTGATCTGCATCATTTGAAGCGGTTAACCCAACTACTTTATAGCCTTTATCATCAGCTTCGGCGGCAAGTTTTTCTATGGCTTTAAACCCTTCCTGCTCAGTATGCGAAAGATCATAGGCCACTACCATAAAAAGTTTTTCTGTATCAAGAATTTCATTGGTGAATACCTCACCATCTTTTTCTATTTCAAAATCCTGAATTGGCGGCACATATCCTTCTTCTACCATAGTAGTTTCCACCTCAACAAATTCTCCCTCTTGGTTGGGATAACTTCCATCAGTGGTTACCGTAACCTTTTCCCCGTTATGGAGAAAAGTCCATTCGTATTCGTAAACCCCTTTTTGAGCATCTTCGGGAACTTCCATTTGTTCCTGGATGTTACTTCCAATTTTATAAGCTCTAAAATCAAAAACCGGTAAATGCATTAATACATGATAACAAAACCAAAAGGAAAGCATAAAAGACAAAAAGATGATCCAGCGATGGGAAATTGGATTTAAGACCGGGGTGATCAATTTTCGGTTAAAGAATAGAATTAGTATAAAAATAAGTAGAATGACGTCTTTTATAAAAGACTGCCAGGGCGTTAGTGGTATTGCATCCCCAAAACAGCCACAATCTGTTACTTTATTAAAATAAGCCGAATAAAACGTGAGAAACGTAAAAAAAACAATCATCAACAGCAGGCTCCAAACCGTGAATTTAGGCAGGTATCCTATTAAGATCATAATTCCTACTACAAGTTCAAAAACCACTAAAATAATGGCGATCACGAGGGAATAAGGCACCAGAAATTCCAATCCCAGAACTTCCGGGCTAAAATATTCCTGGAGCTTGTAAGAAAATCCCAGCGGATCGTTGAGTTTTATAAATCCTGAAAAAATAAATAATACGCCAACCAGCACCCTGGAAATTCCTACTAATAATTTCATTTTATTTTATTTAAATAATGCTTTTATCCGCTGAAAAGTTACAAAAACTAGTCTTCGTTTTCGGTCATTAAAACCATTGCAAAAATCGAATAGTTAATCATATCCTGGTAATTAGCATCAATGCCTTCACTCACCAGAGTTTTTCCTTTATTATCTTCAATTTGCTTTACGCGTAATAACTTCTGAATAATAAGATCTGTCAAAGAGCTAACCCGCATATCACGCCAGGCCTCACCATAATCGTGATTTTTATTCATCATTAAGGCTTTGGTCTCGGCTATTTTCTCGTCATAAAGTTCTTTAGCTTCTTCTACCCCAAGATCGGGTTGCGCGACCACACCTTTTTCTAACTGGATTAAAGCCATTACCGAGTAATTGATGATCCCTATAAATTCAGATTTTTCGTCTTCATCTACTTTTCTCACCTCATTTTCCTGAAGTTTCCTAATTCTCTGGGCTTTTATAAAAATCTGGTCGGTAAGTGACGGCAGCCTAAGAATTCTCCAGGCACTTCCGTAATCTTTCATTTTGTTAATAAACAGGCTGCGGCAGGTAGCCACCACCGCGTCATACTGTTCTGAGGTATTCTGCATAAAAGAGATCTAATTTGCGTAAATTTCGTGCAAATATTTTAGATACTAAAACTGCATTTTATAAATTCTGAAGTAAGATTTAAAAACTATAGCTTCAACTTCAGAAAAACAGATAACAAATGACCATAAATTGTAAAGGTGAACTTATAGATCTTAGCAGCCCAAAAGTAATGGGAATTATAAACACCACCCCAAATTCTTTTTATGCTGAAAGTCGAAAAATATCGAAAATAGACATCCTGAAGCAAGTTGAACAAATGCTGAAAGACGGTGCCGATTTTATTGATGTTGGTGGCTACAGCACTCCGCCCGGTGCTACAAAGGTGGAAGAAGCCGAAGAATTGCAACGCGTTCTACCCGCGGTAGAAAACATCCTGAAAAATTTTCCGGAAACATTAATTTCGGTAGACACTTTTAGAACAAAAGTAGCTGAAGAAAGCATCGAAGCTGGAGCGGCAATAATCAATGATATTTCTGCCGGAAATCTTGACCCGAAAATGATGAAAACCGTGGCAAAACACCAGGTCCCTTATATTATGATGCATATGCGGGGCACACCACAAACTATGAAAGACCTGAATCAATATGAGGATCTTGTTCAAGATATATTATTTTATTTTTCAGAAAAAATAAATACAGCAAGGACGTTGGGAATTAACGACCTTATTATAGATCCCGGCTTCGGATTTGCAAAAAATATTAGTCAGAATTTCGAACTGCTTTCTAAAATGGAACTTTTTAAAACTTTAGAGCTACCCATTTTAGCCGGACTTTCACGAAAATCCTTAATTTATAAGACTTTAAATACCTCAGCGCAGGAAGCTTTAAATGGCACTACCTTTTTAAATACTATTGCTTTAAGTAAAGGCGCTTCCATTTTAAGGGTGCACGATGTGAAAGAAGCGGTAGAATGCACTAAATTATACGCAGAACTTAATAAGTAGCCGCATATTTTCTATTTTTACACAAAACCACGCTAATTTGGATATAATAAACCTTCGTTTTCTTGATGTTCTCGATATTGTATTTGTAGCCCTACTGCTGTATTATTTGTATAAGCTGGTAAAAGGAACGGTTGCGGTGAATATCTTTATCGGGATCGTTATTATTTACTTAATGGGAAGCCTTACGCAATTACTGCAAATGGAGCTTTTGAGTAGTGTTCTTGGTGAATTTATTGGCGTGGGAATGTTTGCATTAATTGTGGTTTTTCAACAGGAAATCAGGAAATTCCTTTTAATGATTGGTTCTACCAATTTCACTCAAAAAGGGAAGTTTTTCACCCAACTTCGGTTCCTCAAAGGTGATCTAGAAACCAGCACGAATGTAGAAGATATCATTTCAGCCTGCGAGGTGATGGGACAAAGTTTTACGGGGGCATTGATTATTATTCAGAAAAACACGAATCTGGATTTTGTAAAAAATTCCGGGGACGATATGAATATTGAACTCAATCAACCCATTATTGAATCTATTTTCTATAAAAATTCACCACTTCACGATGGCGCGATGATCATTGAAGACAACAAAATTACCGCCACCCGGGTTATTTTACCGGTTTCTAACGATAGGTCTATTCCGTTAAGATTTGGTTTAAGACACCGTGCCGCAGTTGGAATTACTGAAAAAACCGATGCCCTCGCACTTGTTGTAAGTGAGGAAACGGGACAAATTTCCTATATAAGAGACGGGGAATTTGTAATGTTTGAAAGTAACGAAGAACTTATTGAACGAATTAAGGAAGACCTTTTATAATTTTCACAAAGATTCTTCTGCCATAAACTGAACTTCATACAGGTTTTTGTAATAACCATCCTTCTTTTGAAGCAGTTCAGTATGAGTTCCTATCTCTACAATTTTACCGGCATCCATCACCATAATCTTATCGGCTTTTTTAATTGTGGCAAGTCTGTGAGCGATTACAATAGAAGTTCTCCCTTTTGTAATTTTATCCGTCGCTTCCTGGATTAGGATTTCGCTGTAAGTATCTACCGAGGAAGTCGCTTCATCCAAAACCAAAATACTGGGATTGCTCATGTAAGCCCTCAAAAAGGAAATAAGCTGGCGCTGGCCTGAAGATAACATCGCCCCGCGTTCTTTTACATTATAATGGTAGCCATTTGGCAGGGTATTAATAAACTCGTGAATACCAATTTGTTTTGCGGCATTAATCACTTCCTCTTCGGTAATATCGGGATCGTTAAGATTAATATTGCTTAAAATAGTATCGGCAAAAAGAAAAACATTTTGCAGAACCACGGCAATTTCAGAACGTAGCGATTCTAGTGTAATATCTTTAATATCAATACCGTCTACCAGGATCTGTCCGCTGTTTATTTCATAAAAACGATTCAGTAAATTGATCACCGTAGATTTTCCGGCCCCAGTAGCTCCAACAATCGCGATGGTTTCCCCGGGATTTGCCTTAAAAGAAACACCCTTTAGCACTTCTTCATCATCGGTATAACTAAAACGCACATCCTTAAATTCTATTTCACCTTTCAGATCGCTAACTTCAATTTTTCCGGTATTGCTAATTGAAGATTCGGTATCCAAAATTCCGAAAACACGGTTCGCAGCAACCATCCCCATTTGCAGGGTATTGAATTTATCGGCTATCTGGCGCAGTGGTCTAAACAATAACTGGGATAATTCAATAAAGGCGATAATCACACCAAGGGTGATTCCGTCATCGGCCACCGCTCGAAGTCCGCCATACCAAACAATTAGACCGATGGTGATAGACGTTGCCATTTCGGCAATTGGGAAGAAAATGGAGTTGTACCAAACCGTTTTCACCCAGGCATCACGGTGTTTTCCGTTAATCTCTTTAAAATTATTGTATTCGGCTTTTTCACGGGTAAAAAGCTGAACGATCTTCATTCCCGTAATTCGTTCCTGCACAAAGGTGTTTAGGTTCGCCACCTGGGTTCTTACTTCTTCAAAGGCAACTTTCATTTTCTTCTGAAAAACCCTTGTAGCGTACATAATTAGCGGAAGCACCGTTAAAACCAATAGGGTCAATTGCCAACTCTGGTAAAACATAAACCCAATTACCACCAGCATTTTTAAAATATCACTGATGATCATAAAAAGCCCCTGACTAAAGATGCTCGCAATAGTTTCAATATCGCTAACTGCCCGGGTTACCAAACGCCCAACAGCCGACTTATCGAAATAAGTCATTTTAAAACCGAGCATATGTTTAAACAGGTTCACACGAAGGTCGCGTACCACTTCCTGTCCCAGCCAGTTGGCGAAATACACAAAAAGGAACTGGAAAATTACTTCTAGCAATAAGACTCCGGCCATTAGACCTACATAAAAAACAAGGTTACTATAATCTTGCGGCGTAATCGCATCATCTACCGTAACCTTAAGTAAATACGGCCTTAAAACAGCAAAAAATGAAAGTAAGATAGCCGCAATCGCCACAAAGTAAAATGTTCCTTTGTAGGGGTTGGTGTATTTAAGCAGGCGCTTAAACAAATCAAAATCGAATGCGCTACCGGTTTTAGATGCCATTTATTTTAATGCTATTTCAGGATATGTAACCCGGGTTAGATAAAGTGCTTTTGCCGGTACCGAAGTCCCGGCCTTGCTCCTATCTTTACTTTTAATGATCTCATGCATATTTTCTACCGGTTGTTTACCAAAACCAATTTCCAGTAAAGTTCCCACAATTGCACGTACCATATTTCTTAGAAATCTGTCGGCTGAAATATGAAAAACCAACACCTCATTTTCAGTTTTCCAGATTGCTTCAGAAATCTTGCAATTATAAGTTTTTACATCGGTTTTAGACTTTGAAAAACACTTAAAATTAGTATAATCCTTTAGAATTTCTGCAGCCTGGTTCATTTTTTCAACATCCAGCTTATTCTTTAAAAAGTAACTCCTGTCTTCCAAAAAAGGATCCTTATGCTGAACAATATGATATTCATAACTCCGGCTATAAGCATCAAAACGGGCGTGTGCATCTGGTTTTACTTTAAAAACGTCTTTTAATGCAATATCTGCCGGAAGCAAAGAATTCAGTTTAAATAGAAAAGACTCTTTATCTAATTCAGCTTCTACCTCAAAATGCGCAAAGATCTGCTTCGCGTGCACGCCGGCATCGGTTCTTCCAGCACCGACAATATCAGTTTTCCGCTGAAAAATTATAGCAAGTGCTTTTTCTATTTCTTCCTGAACCGAAATCGCATTTGGCTGATTTTGCCAACCGTGATAAGCTTTTCCGAAATATGCCAGTTCTAAAAAATACCTCAACCGAGTTCTTTATTTTTATATTTGCGAACTGCAAAGATAAGGCATTTATTAGAAGCTGAAATTCTTTGATAGCATAGGTTTTAAATGATTTTTTTAAATAAAATACTCCAAAATTGAAAAAAATACTCTTGCTAAGCGATACGCATAGCCATATAGATGAAAGAATTTTGCACTACGCCGGGGAAGCCGATGAAATATGGCACGCCGGCGATATTGGCACTACCGATGTTTCTGATGAATTGCAAAAAATAAAACCGCTAAGGGCAGTTTATGGTAATATTGACGATGCGGAGATAAGAAAGGAATTTCCGCTGCATCAACGATTTAAATGCGAAGGAGTTAATGTGTGGATCACGCATATAGGCGGTTACCCGGGGAAATATTCTCCCGCAATTCGGGAACAAATAAAACAGGATCCGCCGAAATTATTTATAAGCGGACATTCGCATATCTTAAAGGTGATGAATGATAAAAACCTGGGCTTACTCCATATGAATCCCGGTGCAGCCGGTAAACAGGGGTTTCATAAAAAACGGACTATGCTTCGGTTTAAAATTGAAGGTGAGAATATCTCTGATTTAGAGGTTATAGAATTAAAGAGTTAGTAAGCGCAGCATGAACGGCGCAATCGGGTAGAAAGGTAAGGATTATTTCCCTACCTGTCCTCCCACACCACCCAGCATACGGTTCCGTACTGGGCGGTTCCCTAATTTACGTTCTAA
>NZ_FUZC01000018.1 GCF_900168115.1 Salegentibacter salinarum | reverse complement strand
TTGTTTCAACCATAGGCTCATACACTGTTTCACCTATGTCTGTGAGATCTCCCGCGGTAAGACATATCACTTTCATTCCATATATCCGCATCATCTACACCCTGATCTCCGTATAGCTTTAGGACTTCGCTTTGTATGGCAAGCTCATCCAGATCAGCTATGCCTTATATGATGTTCGTGTTCCTCGGACCGGAACTTTGCCGCAGGCTTCCTTCAGATTCCACCTCACGATGGACACCCTTGCCTTTGGCTAATGATAGGTAGCTATAAACCCCCATAACGGACTTGCACCGTCAAGTGATATGCCATGCACGGCACACCATAAAAAAAACGTCCGGTTAGGGACGTTTTTTCAACTAATCAAATTAACTATCTAAATTACGAAATATCAATCATTCGTTTAGCCTGCACTTTAGCTTCTTCCCGCTTAGGAAGCTCTATATTAAGAACCCCGTCTTTATAGGAAGCAGAAATTTTTTCGCTGTCTACAGAATCTGGTAAACTAAAGGCTCTTTTAAAAGTGCTGTAGCTAAATTCTTTCCTGGTGTATCTTCCATTTTTTTCTGAAGTTTCATTTTCCTTTTTCTCTTCAGAAGAAATGGTTAATACATCATTATCCAGCTCTATATTAAAATCTTCTTTAGTTTTACCCGGTGCAGCAACTTCTACACTAAAATTGTCCTCGGTTTCCTGAATGTTTACAGCAGGAATACTGGTTCCTATACTGTTTACATTTGTAGTTCCTCCTAACCAATCGGTTTTAAACATATCGTCAAAAACTGATGGCAGCCAGTTGGCCTCATTCCTTTTAATTAAACTCATAGCTTTTTATGTTTTTTATTAGACTTTAGTTTTATGATTTCTGATAAATTATTAGCAATTTAAATTCCAATCTAATTTTTATGTCTTTTTGGCATTTTTATTCGTGATTGAACAGACAATTTGTCAATAACTTTAAAGAATCTTATTTCTACTGACTTTTGATTAACTTTCCATTAAAACTAGATGAAGTATTTTTTTAATCGCATTTATATTCTCCTTTCCAACCTGCAAAGTAAAATTGCTTTCTACCCCAGCGTTTTCGCAATTTTCGGCTTTCTCATCGCTTTTTTACTTATTTATATTGAAAATCAAGGTGTTTCCCGGTATCTCTTAGATCATATCCCAATGCTGGTGGTAGACAATGGGAATACGGCGCTTAGTATTTTAACCGCTTGTATTACAGGACTTATTTCTATGATGGTTTTTAGTTTTTCTATGGTAATGGTACTATTAAATCAGGCAGCGAGTAATTATTCACCGAGGTTGTTACCCGGACTTATCTCTGATAAAAATCATCAGCTTATTTTAGGAATTTACCTGGCCACTATACTTTACTGTATTTTCGTGGCGGTTTCTATTCAGCCCGAAGGAGATTCTTATCAAACCCCCGGTTTTTCGGTCTTATTGGGAATTATTTTTACCGTGATTTGCATTGGTGCATTTATCTACTTTATTCATAATATTTCTCAAAGCATCCAGATTAACAATATCCTGGATCGCATTTTTAGACAGGCAAAGACACGTTTAAATTTTCTGTTGAAAACTGAAGAAAAAGAAAACCAGGACTTTCCGGATACTAAAGAATGGTACGAATATCATTCAGAAAAAAGTGGGTATTTTCAGAATTTATCTTCAGATAATCTATTGGATATCTGTAAAGAAAAAGAAACCCAGTTTGAGATTCTACCAGTAAAAGGAATTTTTATTTTACAGGGAATTCCGCTTTTTAAATCGAAAGAAAAATTAGACGACGACACCTTTAAAAAAGTATTATCTAATTTTAGTCTCGCGCGCGGGGAGTTGGTAAATACCAATTATGTACTTGCCTTTAAACAAATTACCGAAGTTATAGTAAAAGCGATGTCTCCCGGAATTAACGATCCCGGCACCGCCCTTAACGCCCTTGATTATTTAGCCGAACTTCTGGCTTTACGAATGCAAAAACAAGACCTACAATTTTTAAAAGCTGATAAAAAAGTTCTAATAAAGATGCGAAGTGTAGATTTCGAAGAACTTTTATACCAGGTTTTAGCGCCCATAAGAGCGTATTGTAAACACGATATTATTATTATTCAAAAACTGGGATTGCTATTTTATTATCTGAAATCTCAAAAAGCAGTTAACGAAAAATATTATGAAGTATTAGATATTGAAGCCAAAAACCTAATTGCTGATGCGAAATCTGCAATTAAAAATGAAGCAGATATTAAGAAAATAAACGCAATTGAAAAACAATTAAACCTGAAAAGTTAAAGCAAAACTAAGGAAAAAGCTAAATTTGCCTTATGGGATTAACAAATAATGATATTTTTAAAAAACTAAGAGTCGCCCACAAATTGAGGGACGACGATATTGTGAAAATTTGCGCATTGGTAGATTTTAAAGTCACTAAAAGTGAATTAGGTGCAATTTTTAGAGCCGAAGATCACCCAAAATATGTAGAATGTGGTGATCAATTTCTTCGGAATTTCCTAAACGGACTCATTATCCACCTTCGCGGTCCGATGCCGCCCAAGAAGGAAAAGAAACCCGAAAAAGAATAATATAAAAAAAGACCTCACAGGTTTTAAGAACCTGTGAGGTCTAATAATTTATATCAACAAATCCCGGGTCTTGAGGATTGTTTCCGAGCTTGCTCCGAAATTTCATCGGAGTTCTAACTCGTATGAAAATCAAACATTTTAGATTCTGAAATAAATTCAGAATGACGTCTATTTCAGCAGATTAATAAATTATCTTACGAGCTTCTTATACTTAATACGTTTCGGCATAATATCGCCCCCTAAACGTTTCTTCTTATTTTCTTCATAATCAGAGAAACTTCCTTCAAAGAAATAGACTTGAGAATCTCCTTCAAAAGCAAGGATATGGGTACAAATTCTATCCAGAAACCACCTGTCGTGAGAAATAACCACAGCACAACCGGCAAAATTATCCAAACCTTCTTCTAAGGCTCTAAGCGTATTAACATCCAAATCGTTGGTAGGTTCATCGAGTAGTAGAACGTTTCCTTCTTCTTTTAGGGTCATTGCTAAGTGGAGTCGGTTTCTTTCTCCTCCGGAAAGCATATTTACTTTTTTATTTTGTTCACTTCCGCTAAAGTTAAATCTGCTCAAATAAGCTCTTGAATTAACCTGACGGCCGCCCATCATAATCAATTCCTGCTCATCGCTAAAGTTCTGCCAAATGGTTTTTTCAGGATCTATATTAGAATGCGCCTGATCTACATAAGCGATCTTCGCGGTTTCTCCAACCTCAAAACTTCCTTTATCGGGTTGTTCTTCACCCATAATCATTTTAAAAATGGTGGTTTTACCGGCACCGTTAGGCCCAATAACACCCACAATCCCCGCTTGCGGAAGTTTAAAATTTAAATCCTCATAAAGCAATTTATCACCAAAAGCCTTACTCACTCCGTTGGCTTCAATCACGTTAGTTCCCAACCTTGGACCATTTGGAATATAAATTTCCAGTTGCTCGTCCATTTGCTTTTGGTCCTGGCTCAACAACTTATCATAATTATTTAAACGTGCTTTTTGTTTGGCCTGGCGTCCTTTTGGATTCATTTTAGACCATTCCAGCTCTCGTTCTAAAGTTTTTTGACGTTTGCTGGCTTGCTTTTGCTCCTGCGCCATACGTTTAGATTTCTGGTCTAACCAGGAAGAATAATTTCCTTTCCACGGGATACCTTCTCCCCTGTCCAGTTCTAAAATCCAACCTGCAACATTATCAAGGAAATAACGGTCGTGAGTTACCGCGATCACCGTTCCTTTATATTGCGCCAAATGATGTTCTAACCAGTGTACAGATTCCGCATCAAGGTGGTTGGTAGGCTCATCTAAAAGTAGAATATCGGGTTCCTGAAGCAACAAACGGCAAAGTGCCACTCTTCTTCGTTCCCCTCCTGAAAGTACCGAAATCTTTTTATCGGCTTCAGGAGTTCTTAAGGCATCCATCGCAATTTCCAGTTTGGTATCCAACTCCCAGGCGTTTGAAGAATCAATTTTATCCTGAAGCGCAGCCTGCTTATCCATAAGTTTCTGCATCTTATCGGCATCTTCATAAACCTCTGGTAATCCAAATTGGTCGTTAATTTTATTATATTCATCAAGAATAGCCACCGTTTCAGCAACTCCTTCTTTTACAACTTCAAGAACGGTTTTATCCTCATCTACCTTTGGTTCCTGTTCAAGGTAACCTACAGAATATCCCGGTGAGAAAACCACATCACCCTGGTAATTTTTATCGTCCCCGGCAATAATTCTTAGTAAAGTAGATTTTCCCGAACCGTTTAAACCGAGAATTCCAATTTTTGCACCATAGAAAAAACTAAGGTATATATTTTTCAAAACAGGGGTATTCGCATTTTTATATGTCTTGGTTACCCCAGACATTGAAAAGATCACTTTTTTATCGTCTGCCATAATGAATTTTTTAAGCTATTTTAAGATTGCAAATATCTGAAAATAAAGTCAGAATTCGGTTTGATTATTTATAAAGGCCGAGTAAGCGCAAGAGGATTAACATTTGCCCGGTGTGATAGGCCGTATGCTCAATTACCAGCATAATTTCTCGCAGTAAGCTATGATTTTCAGAATTTTTAACCGGAAGATTTAATTCGGTATCAGCATCTAAAATAAATTTCTTAAAACGCTCTCTATCTTCAAAATACTCTTTCTTTAATTCGTCCCAAGCTTCTTCTGTTATTGGAGCTGATTCTTTAGGCCAGTAATCATCAGGCCACTTTGAAGTTTTATAATTTTTAGAATTAGAATATTCTAAAATATCCTTTTGTGCAAATACAATATGGAAAAAAAGTTCATAAAAGGAATACGGTAAATTATGAGGCTTTTCTCCTAATTTTTCAAATGGGATTTTATCGATGAAATCTTCTAAAGCCATAAAAGCTTCACCACCTTCTAAATGTTTAATTAATTTTTCTTTACTTCCGGAATTTGACATATTATCGACTTAAATTCTACCTTTTAATGCATTAAACGCCCAGGAAATGGCAAAAAATCCAATCCCCGTAACCGAGAAACCAATCGCATAATCACGATATTTAAGCACGCCCAATAAAATTATGGCGGCACCAATTATAAATAAAGCAAAAGATGCCCAGGCAAAAATGGTATTTTTATTCATTCCCATACTTAAGATTTTATACAAATATCGGCTATTTTACATTCCCAAACCATAAGGAGAATTCACTCTATTTTGTATTTTAGCCAAAAGACGGCTGTAAATTTAAAATTTACTGAAATTTCGATAATATTTCTACCTGTTTAAAAGATATTTCTAATTTCAGGAATTAAAAAATCATAATATATGAATATGAAATTCAATAAAAATGAGGACCATAATAAACTTTTGGTTTCTTCATTAAACCATAAACTTAAACGCATAAAACTTGGTGGTGGTGAAAAGCGCATAGAAAAACATCACGCTAAAGGAAAAATGACCGCCCGCGAACGAATAGATTTTTTACTTGACGAGAAATCGAATGCAATAGAAATAGGAGCTTTTGCCGGCGAGGGAATGTACGAAGAACACGGCGGTTGCCCCTCAGGTGGCGTTGTGGTAAAGATGGGATATGTCTCAGGGAAACAATGTATCGTAGTTGCTAACGACGCTACTGTAAAAGCGGGAGCCTGGTTTCCTATTACCGGTAAAAAAAACCTACGTGCTCAGGAAATAGCTATAGAAAACCGACTCCCAATTATTTATTTGGTAGATAGCGCCGGGGTGTATTTGCCTATGCAGGATGAAATTTTCCCTGATAAAGAACACTTCGGAAGGATTTTTAGAAATAATGCCGTGATGAGCAGTATGGGAATTACCCAAATTGCAGCGGTGATGGGCAGTTGTGTAGCGGGTGGTGCTTACCTACCTATTATGAGTGATGAAGCGCTTATCGTAGAAAAAACCGGCAGTATTTTCCTCGCCGGAAGTTATCTTGTAAAAGCTGCGATTGGCGAGACTGTAGATAACGAAACACTTGGCGGGGCTACTACACATAGCGAAATTAGCGGGGTTACAGATTATAAAGCGAGAGACGATAAAGATGCGCTTACCCGTATACAGAATATCATGGATAAAATGGGCGATTTCGACAAAGCCGGATTTAGCCATAAAAAAGCAGTAAAGCCAAAAGAAAAACAGGAAGATATTTACGGAATTCTTCCTAAAAAACGCAGCGACCAATATGATGTTCGGGAAATTATTTCCCGTTTGGTAGATGGTTCAGAATTTGAAGAATATAAAGAAGGTTACGGACAAACCATTATTACCGGATATGCCAGGATTGATGGTTGGGCTGTGGGAATTGTGACTAATCAGCGTAAAATTGTAAAAACCAAAAAAGGCGAAATGCAGTTTGGCGGAGTGATTTATTCAGATTCTGCTGATAAGGCCACCCGTTTTATAGCAAATTGCAATCAGAAAAAAATCCCACTTGTTTTTCTTCAGGATGTTACCGGATTTATGGTAGGGAGTAAAAGCGAACACGGCGGAATTATAAAAGACGGCGCTAAAATGGTAAGCGCGGTAAGCAATTCGGTAGTGCCTAAATTCACCATAATTATGGGGAATTCTTATGGTGCAGGAAATTACGCCATGTGCGGAAAAGCATACGACCCAAGGCTTATCGCAGCCTGGCCAAGTGCAGAACTTGCCGTAATGGGTGGAACCCAGGCTGCTAAGGTTTTAGCTCAAATTGAAACTGCAGCAATGGAGAAAAAAGGTGAAAAGGTTGATGAGGAAAAAGAAAAAGAAGTTTTTGAGGCGATAAAATCACGTTATGATGAACAAACTTCTCCTTATTATGCTGCTGCAAGATTGTGGACAGACGCTGTAATAGATCCATTAGATACCAGGAAATGGATCTCTATGGGAATTGAAGCCGCCAACCACGCGCCTATTGAAAAAGATTTTAATTTAGGAGTGATTCAAACATGAAAAAATCTTTTAAACAATACTTAAGCCTGCTTTTCTTCTTTATAATTGGCGCTTTATATTCTCAGGACACTATAGTTAGTCACTATATTTCAATTTCTCATTATAAGGAGGATGGTAATAAATTGACTAGAAAGGATACTGCCAATTTCCAATTTTACAATGGCGATACACTGGTAGCAATTTCTCCAGATTATAAATCTCCATTGGATAAAAACAAGGTGAAAGTCGCATATGAACCAAAAGATAGCATCTTCCTAAATCTCTATAAGAACGTAGTCTACAATACAGACAAATCCCAAAAAGAAAAATTGTATATGCGCTACTGGAAAGATTCTATAAAAGTATTTTTTGAAGCCGGGGTTTCAGATCAACATGCTAAAGAACTGATGCAATTTGCTTATAAAATTTCCAAAGATATAGATTCGCTAAATATCAAAAGAGTCTTTCGGTCTAAAGACGCAAACTATAGAGTTTATTATCTTAATTCGGAATATAAAACAGACTTTGAACCAAGAATTACAGGCAAAAGTGGTTATTATGTTCATTGGAACGCTAAAAATCAAATTTATAAAGGTGACTTAAAGATTAATAGCGATCTTATTGAAAATGGTCTATCTGTTGAACTATTAAAATTTCATTTTTTTCGTTCTTTAGGTTATTTTAAAGGTTCTAAAAACTTATCATGTGAAAGTTATCTTTCTGGTTGTAATAATTTAAGGCAATTAACTCAACCCGATCTTGAACTACTGAAATATCATTATTCATACGGAGTGTGTAAAGGCGTAAATCTCGAAGATTTCGAAAAACTTCACGCTCACATGATAAAATCAAAAGAACAAAATCCCAACGTTCCGTTATACGTTATGCATAGAGAATAATAAATATTAATTGTAAAAGAATGAAAAACCTAATTTTAATGCTGGCCGTTTTCCTTGCCACATCTAATATTTCCTGCGCCCAGGTTTTAAGCAATAAAGAAGGCAACTATACTGAAGCCGATTCACTTCGAGGATCACTAAGACTGGAGCGCACCTTTGATGTTCAGAAATATCATTTAAAGCTTAAAGTGGAACCTGAAAAACAATTTATTTCCGGCTCTAACACCATAAGTTTTATTGCTGAAGAAGACCTTTCCATCATTCAAATAGACCTTTTTGAAAATATGAAAGTGGACTCTGTTCTTCAGAACGGCAAAACTTTAGCTTACGAACGAAAGCATAATGCTATTTTTATCGATCTGAAAGAAACGGTAAAATCTGATAAAAAAGGAGAAATTCAATTCTATTATTCCGGAGAACCTATAGTAGCTAAAAATGCGCCCTGGGATGGCGGTTTTGTCTGGGACCAAGATGAGAATGGCGACCCGTGGATTGGTGTTGCCGTGCAAGGGACCGGTGCCAGTCTTTGGTATCCCAATAAAGACCACCAAAGTGATGAGCCAGAAGAAGTTCAGTTAGATATTGCTGTTCCCAACGGATTGATGAATGTATCCAATGGACAGTTTTTAGGAGAAAAAGATTTAGGAAATGGTTTTACAGAATGGAGTTGGAAAACCGTAAACCCTATCAACAATTATAACGTGATGATCAACATTGCGAACTATGAACATTTCTCTGATTCCTATGGCGATCTGGAATTAGATTATTTCGTGTTGCCTTATAATCTCGAAAAAGCCAAAGAACAGTTTAAAGAAGTAAAACCAATGATGGATTGCTTCTATGAAAAGTTGGGGGAATATCCTTTTGTGGAAGACGGCTTTAAATTGATTGAAACTCCGTACCTGGGAATGGAACACCAAAGTGCCGTTGCCTACGGAAATGAGTATAAAATGGGCTATTTGGGGAATGATCTTTCCGGTACCGGGATTGGTTTAAAATGGGATTATATAATTATTCACGAATCTGGCCACGAATGGTACGGGAACAGCATTACCGCAAAAGATATTGCCGACATGTGGATTCACGAAGGTTTTACTTCTTATACCGAAGCGGTTTATGTGGAGTGCCGTTGGGGAAAAGAAAAAGCTTTAGAGTACCTAAAAGGAACTCGTCGCGGATTAGGAAACAATGCTCCCATTATTGGTGATTACGGTGTAAATAGTGAAGGCTCTGGCGATATGTATTTTAAAGGTGCTAATTTGCTAAATACCATTCGTAGTATTTATGATGATGATGAATTATGGTGGAAAACTTTAAAAGATTATACCGAAACCTATAAGCATCAAATCATCGATACAGAAACTACTGAAAACTTCTTTAATGAAGCAACCGATGTAAACCTCGATCCAATTTTTGAGCAATATTTAAGACAGGCTGATTTGCCTAAACTCGAATTTAGAAAAAGGGATGGGAAAACTCAGACCCGTTGGGTTACCGATGTAGAGAATTTTAAAATGCCGGTAGACATCCTTGTGGAAGGAAAGGAAATTAGAATTCATCCAACCAACGACTGGCAGAATTTAAAACATGATATTGAACTGGACGAGATAAAAGTAAACGAACTTGAATTTTATATTGCTTCTGCTTATATGAGATAAATAAGAAAATTGATTTATCCAATAACCTGCAGAATTAAAAAATCTGCAGGTTATTTTATTTCTCTAATTATGAGAAATTGATAAAAGAAATTTATTCAGAAGGAATAAGTATTAATTCCTCCTGTCGGCCATTTACATATCTAAAACCATTTTCACCCCAAAAGCCCGCTTCCTCAAGCATTATTCGAATTTCCTGGTCCCATTCTTCCAAAAACACACTGGTATTTAGTTCTATCGCGTAAACCGTGTTTTCATTTAGCGGATATTCTCCACTTCCGGGCACACCTTCCTGAGAATCCCACATCCCAATAGTTGTCCCGGCAGAATGACCGTATAAACCGAGCGGGTGGGTGTAAATCATAGGTTTTAAACCTGCTTCCGTCGCCTGGTCTAAACTCTCTGAAAGAATTTGATTTCCTGTTTTTCCGGTTTTTAAATTTTCAGTTAAAATATCCTGAAGCTGATTTCCTTTTTCAAAAGTTTTCTGTAGAAACTCGGGAGCTTCGGTTTCCCCGAGTTTTAAAACATACGCCATTTGCTGGCAATCGGTATTCAATCTTAAATAAGTGATCCCAAAATCACAGTGGAGCAAATCTCCAGTGTAAATTACCTTTCCTTCATTATTGGAAGAAAATGCCGAAACATGATCTTCGAGCGCTTCTTCGTCTCGTTGAATGGAAACAGTTGGATGAAACCAAGTTTCCAGCCCAAGATCAGTCACTTTTTGACGCATCCACCAAACCAAATCTTCGGTGGTGGTTTCACCCGGAATAATTACTTTTTTGCTAAAAGCTTTCCTAATAATATTTTTGGTAATTTGAACCAACTGAGGATAAATTTCCATTTCCATCTGGGACCTGGTTTCAATCCAACCTACTGCTAAGTCTTCTCCAGACACAAGTCGGTTTTTATAAGTCGGGGGTAAATGATCCAAGAATTCTTCAGAATCGGTTTTTACCAGTCCATCGGCCAATCCGTAATTTTTTGAGGAATTGAGGGCAATTTTTTGCGGGTCCCTTTCTTCTATAATTTCGATAAGTGCTTTCCATTGCTCAGGTTCTTTTTCGGGAAACCAAGCAGCATCAATACTTTCTCCGACTTCGTATCGAGCCACAGCAAGGCGTTCCAAAGTATCAATTTCTTTATTTCTGCTGAATACAAGTATGGTTCGTCTTCTGGCATTTAACCAGGTGGCCGGCAGCATAGTACGTAACACGGGATCTTCATTGTATTCGCGGGAAATCACAATCCACATATCTACTTCTGCCCTGTCCATCAAATCGGGGAGAATATTTTCAAATTTATCGTTCAGAATTTCATTTACGAATGTAGCTCTTTCGCGCTCAGGAAGAATTTGAGCCGAAGAGTTTAAAACACTCAGCAGCCCAACTAATAGGAATAGTTTATACATATATGGAATTAATTTACCTTGCTTTTAAAGGTATTTTCCCTATGAATTTTTCCGGTGTGAGTTTCTTCAAATTTTTCAATAAAATAGATCTTTTTAGGCCGCTCGAATTTTTCCAGACTTTTTAATTCACTAATTTCTTTCTGCAGTTTTTGAAGAAAAACTTCAGAAAATTCATTTTCAACAAAAAGCACCAGCTTTTCACCAAAAGAATCATCTGGCATTGCAGTTACAAATAAGCGCTGATCTATAATTTTAGAAAGCTTCTTTTCAATTTGTTCAGGATGAAGTTTTACCCCTCCGGAATTGATCACATTATCTATTCTCCCTTTCCAAATGAATTTCTTGTAGGTAAGGATTTCAACCACATCATTTGTGGTAATATTTTCATCTGAAAGTTTAGGAGCTTTAATCACTAAACAACCTCTATCATCTTGTGAAATATTGATATTGGGTAAGACTTTAAAAGGCCGGGATTTTTTCTTGTTTTTTGAAGGATTTAGCCTTTTTGCCGCAATATGGGTAACAGTTTCAGTCATTCCATACGTTTCATAAACCTTGGTACTGACTTCCTTTACCATTTTTTGAAGCCTGGGAGAAACCGCTCCACCGCCAACAATAAGTTTTTTTATAAGATGCAATCGCCCAACCGAATTATCTAACTGAAACGGTGTCATTGCACAAAAATCGTAACGTTTAAAAACCTGGTCTAATGGATTTGATGAAGGCGGCACCATATCTAATTGCCAACCCAAAACCATGGCGCGAACCAGCATCATTTTCCCGGCAATATAGGTGGCTGGCAAACATAATAAAGCAGTGGTTTTCTCAGGGAGGTCAAAAAATCGCGAAGTTGCAATGGCAGAGTTGATCATCTGCTCTTTTTTGATCCTTATAATTTTTGGTTTCCCGGTAGAGCCAGAAGTTTTTACCTCAACATATTTTGAAGGCTTGATCCAATCTAATAGAAAACTTCCTATTTTCTCTTCAAATGCCTCTCCTTCTTTTATAAAGTTATAGGCCACTAAATGCAGTTCGGCATTGGTATAATGTCGTTTATTCAGCCTAAAATCGGGATGGGTTTCCGGTACTTTATATTTATCTGCCATATTTAAAACCAAATATGTTACATTTCTACATATTGAAAGTTAGCAAATTGTAATGATAAATTTAACTTTCTTCTGAAAGTTTTAAGGTTTCTGGATTTTCTACTTTTCCGAAAAGTTTATTTTTCCAATTACTCCAGCCATATTTTTTAGCCATTATGAAAAGAAAAAGCGGATAAATTATAAATACTGGAATAGCCACATCCCAGAAACCTGCTATGGGCGCAGATACGTCTTTAAATATAGATTCAGTTTGGAAAGCAGTCCAGTCGGCAGTAACCAGTAGCGCCGCAACCAAATTATTGGCGGCATGGAAACCAAGCGCCAGTTCCAGGCCTTCATCCATTAGCGTCATAATTCCCAGCATAAATCCGGTTCCAATGTAGTGTATCATAATTATATCACCCAGCTGGCCTACCTCCGGATTAAAATAATGAAGCCCTCCAAAAATAATAGAAGTTAGAAATAATGGAACCCAGCGATTTTTAGCAAACACACCCAGCCCCTGCATTAAATATCCACGGAACATATATTCTTCGAAGCTGGTTTGCAGCGGAATGAATATAACCGCAATTCCTACTAGAATAAGAAATGAAGTGGGTTCAAAATTTAACTGATAATCTTCCGGATAGAAAAAATAATACCCCAGGGTTGTTAAAATAGTAAAGATGGCGACCAGCGTGAAAGCAAAGAAAAACCGACTCCAGTCTATCTTTTTTCGGGTAGTGGTTAGTGTTTTTAATGGCTGCGAGTGAAGGTATTTTACGTTGAATAAAACCGCCACAAGCCCGGCTGCAAAAGGTAATAATAAAAAAAATAAGGTTATGTTAGAATCGAATACTTTTAAAACTGCAGTTTCGTCCATAGCGGCATCAATACCACCTTCTAAAAAAAGAGCTACAACAAACGGTATTTGGGCTATAAAAACCGCAATCATAATTAAAACTACCCCAATAATGTATCTCCATAATTCATGATGATACCTAAACGCCTGCGCTATATACATTTACTAAAAATTAAATTCCCAGCTCTTCGCCGGATTATATTGAATATTTCCTTTTTCTACCTCTAACGGACTTTGAATGTTATTGGTGTATAAATTTCCGGTGCCAAGTCCCTGGGGCATTTTATTGTTTTTGGTATAAGTAAATTGTGAAATTGCATTTAGCCCCACATTACTCTCTAAAGCGCTGGTGATCCACCAGCCAATATTGTTTTCTTCGGCTAAATCTATCCACTCCTGTGTGCCTTTAAAACCACCGATTAAACTAGGCTTTAAAATAATATATTGTGGTTCTATTGTTTGTAATACTTCCTGCTTTTTCGTTACATCAAAAACACCAATTAGTTCTTCATCTAAAGCAATTGGTAAAGGAGTTTTATGACACAAATTTGCCATCTGTTCCCACTGACCTTGTTTTATGGGTTGCTCAATACTATGTAATTGGAATGCACTTAATCGCTTCAGCTTTTCCAAAGCTTCATTTGGTTTAAAAGCTCCATTGGCATCTACGCGTAATTCTATTTCCCCGGAAGAAAATTCAGATCGAATATATTTTAAAAGTTCCAGTTCGGTTTCAAAATCTATAGCGCCGATTTTCATTTTAATACAATCAAACCCCGCTTCAATTTTCTCCTGAATCTGGGATTTCATAAATGATTTCTCCCCCATCCAAATCAATCCGTTTATAGGTACTGAAGCTTTTCCCTTAGTAAATTCAGAAGGAAATATTTCAAAAGGATTTTCCGCCTTTAAAGATCTAAAAGCCATTTCTACGCCTATTTGGATACTTGGAAATTCTTTTAACTCTGCCCAAAGCATCGTTTCGCCTAAATTAATATTGTTGCAAACCCATTGCAATTTTTCTTCATAATCTGGCCTATCGTCTACGCTTAAGCTTCTAAGAATACCACATTCACCGTACCCGACTTTATCGCCATCGGTGATTTTTAAAAACCAGGTTTCTTTAGTAGTAAGAACGCCCCGCGAAGTTCCGCTGGGGCGTTTGAAATTTAAGATATACTTTTTATAATCTGCCTGCATATATTTTTATTGGGAAAAAAGCCAATACTAAAGTTCCAGGCTCTCTCCTATTTCAAGAAGCATAAGGTCTTTACCTTCATCAAAAAACTTTCTTTTTGCTTCTTCGTGGTCTATTTCAATATAGCCAAAAGTATCATAATGACAACCCAAAACCTTGTCACATTCTACAAAATCACTGGCTACTATCGCATCTTCAACACCCATCGTAAAATTGTCGCCAATTGGGAGGATTGCAAGGTCTAAAGTAGTGCGTTGAGGAATCAATTTCATATCCATAGTGAGCGCAGTATCTCCGGCAATATAAATATTTTTGTGTTCTCCTTCAATTACAAATCCGCCGGGTTGTCCGCCGTATTTTCCATCGGGGAAAGAGCTGGTGTGAATTGCATTTACGTATTTTACTTTTCCGAATTCAAAATCCCAGCTTCCTCCGTGATTCATTGGGTGAACTTCAATACCCTTTTCTTCATAATGGTTAGCAATCTCAAAATTACTAATAATTACAGACCCGGTATTTTTGGCGATTTCTTCAGCATCTAAAGTATGATCCTGATGCGCGTGAGTAAGTAAAATATAATCGGCCTTAATATTTTTGATATTGATCTTATCTTTTGCGAGTTCGTTTCCGGTGATAAACGGATCTACTAAAACGTTGATATCTGCTATTTTAATTCCGAAACAACTTTGTCCGTAATACGTGATTTTCATAACTAAAATTTTAAGTTCGCCCTAATTTAAGGATTCGCTGAAAAAGGTTGGAAATGACCAAATATATAATTTTGTTAAACTTCTACCAGATCTGACCTAAACCAAAAAGTACAGCCGTGGCAAAGGTAGAAAGCGCTAAAATTTTAAGTTCGGGATCAAGTAAAGTAGCATTTTCGTTCTCTACTACCCTTTTAAGATGAAGAATTAAAGGAATAAGAGCCGGTATATAAAGAAAATCGTTTATACTTTCTAAAGTAAGTACGGTAAAAATCACCAGGCAAAGAATAGCACCAAGAATTAGCGCATAATGATAGTTTTTAGCATTTTTAGAACCAAGTTTGACCACGAGGGTATTCTTCCCCGCTTTTTCGTCTGAAATACGGTCCCGCATATTATTAAGGTTTAAAACCCCCATACTCAGAAAACCAATACTGAATGCCGGAAGCAGCACTAACCAATTCCAGTGATTCGCATATAAAAAATAGGAGCCATAAACGGCGACCAAGCCGAAGAAAATAAACACAAAAACATCGCCCAGTCCCCGATAACCGTAAGCCGATTTTCCCACGGTATATTTTATAGCCGCAGCAATTGCACCAACCCCCAGCAGGAAAAAGAATAAGGCATAACCTAATTTTTCCTTTCCGAAAGATGCATAAATAAGCAAAATCGCAAAAAGCAAAGTAACAATTGCGGTAATAACAATTCCCTGAAACATTTCCTTTTGGGAGATAAGTCCGCTTTGAATAGCTCGTTGCGGTCCTACTCTATCCTCATTATCTGTACCCTTTATGCCATCGCCATAATCGTTAGCAAAATTTGAAAGTACCTGCAAACCCAAAGTTGTAGCCAGCGCCAGACTAAAAATACTAATATTAAAAAAGCCCTGTTCTACCGCTATTGTAGTTCCAACAATGATTCCTGAAACCGATAATGGTAAAGTTCTTAACCTGGCAGCGCTAATCCACGAATTTATTTTACCCATTTTAGTTTAAGATCTTAACCATTAATTCTTTAAGTAAATCGCCGTGAGAAATATTTACCGCGCCAACGCCTTTTCCCTTTACATCACTTTCATGAAGCAGGCCAATAACCTGGCTCACCTTTTTCATCGGGTAATTCTTTGCAGCGGCTATATAATCGCCTACAAAATAAGGATGCACTTTAAGCTGTTTGGCAACATTAGCTTTAGATTTATCGGGGAGGCCGTGATATTGCATTATTTGTGAGAAATAAGAAAACAAAAGCGAAATGGTAACTACCATAGGATTGTCTTTCGGGTTTTGCGCGAAGTAATTTACAATGCGGTGTGCCTTTAAGGAATCTCGCATACCTATGGCTTTTCGCAACTCAAAATTATTGAAATCCTTGCTTATTCCTATATTTTGCTCAATAAGTTCGGGCGTAATTTGAGTCCCCTCCGGAGTTATAAGCTGAAGTTTATTTAATTCATTATCAATTTTACCAAGATCTATTCCTAAAAATTCTACCAGCATTTGTGCTGCCTTGGGTGAAATTGTATAGTTTCTTGCCTTCAGAGTTTTCATTATCCAATCGGCTACCTGATTTTCATACAGTCGTTTGCTTTCAAATAAAATCCCGTTTTTCTTCAGGACTTTTGACAGTTTCTTCCTTTTATCAAGGCTTTTGTATTTATAGCAAAAAACCAAAGTAGTGGTAGGCTGCGGATTTTCGGCATAAGCTACCAGGTTTTCAATTGTACGGGAAAGATCCTGGGCTTCTTTTACAATAATAACCTGCCTTTCAGCCATCATTGGGTAGCGCTTGGCATTGCTAATAATTTCGTCTACGCTTGTATCGCGGCCATACATTATAATTTGGTTGAAGCCTTTTTCTTCTTCGGCCAGTAAATTTTGCGCTATAAAATCTGAGATCCTGTCTATATAATAAGGCTCTTCGCCCATTAAAAAGTAAAGCGGCGAAACACTGCCTTTTTGAATATTATTTACAATCTCTTTTGCTTCTTCCATTAACCTGAAGGATTTTTTTAAATTTATACCGAAGCTTGCCGCGCTGTGGTTTTGTTTTTTACTTTTGGCCTATGTTAGCGCTAAATTTTCCAAAGTATAATTTTCGGTTCAAAAATAGTGAAAATAAAATAGCCGTTTTTGATGAACTCCGGAAAAAGTTTGTGGTCTTAACCCCCGAAGAATGGGTGAGACAACACGTGGTTAAATTCCTTACTTTAGATAAAAATTACCCCAAAAACCATATAAACGTTGAAAAGCAACTCAAACTGGGAAAACTCACTAAACGCTATGATGCCGTTGTTTTTTATCCCGACGGAGAAATAAAAGTCGTGGTAGAATGCAAAGCGCCGCATATAAAGATCACCCAGGATGTTTTTGACCAGATCGCACGGTATAACCTCAGCCTGAAAGCCGATTTTTTAATGCTCACCAACGGTTTGCAACATTATTACTGTAAACTGGATTATGAAAAGGAGCGATATGATTTTCTCACTGAAATTCCAGATTATATTTCTACTAAAACTTCTGAAAACCTATGACGACTGCAGTAGTAATACTAAACTGGAACGGGCGCCATTTGCTTCAGCAGTTTCTGCCTTCAATAATCAGTTTTTCTGAAGACGCCAATATTTATGTGGCCGATAATGCTTCAACCGATGATTCAGTAGTATTTGTAAAAGAGAATTTTCCGCAGGTAAAGATTATTCAGAATAAAGAAAACGGCGGCTTCGCCAAAGGATATAATGATGCACTCCACGGTCTATCCGAAGATATTTTCGTGCTGCTAAACAGCGATGTAAAAGTTACCGAAAACTGGTTAAAGCCTATTCTTGCGATTTTTGAGAATGAAACTAAAACAGCTGCTGTTCAACCAAAAATTTTGGACTTCAAGAAAAAAGATCATTTTGAATATGCGGGCGCGGCCGGTGGATATATAGATAAATACGGGTATCCGTTTTGCCGGGGGAGAATTTTTGAGACTTTAGAAGAAGACTACGGTCAGTATAACGACGATGTTCCTGTTTTCTGGGGCAGTGGCGCCTGTTTGGCAATTAGAAATACAGTTTACTGGGAAGCCGGCGCACTCGATGAAGATTTTTTTGCACACCAGGAAGAAATAGATTTATGCTGGAGAATTCATAATTTAGGCTACCAAATAAAATCTTCCGGGATTTCCAGCGTTTACCACGTGGGTGGTGCTACTCTGGATAGTATGAATCCCCGAAAAACTTTTTTCAATTTTAGGAACAGTTTATATATGCTTTTAAAAAACGTGCCTGCGCCAAATGTATATTGGATTTTGATTATTAGAATGATCCTGGATGGAATTGCGGGGATCAGGCTTTTAGCAAATGGGAAATTCTCACATTTGTATGCCATCCTTCAGGCGCATACTTCTTTTTACCGTAACTTTCAAAAAATCTTTAGAAAACGAACAGGAGTTCCAAAAAACCCTGGATATTATCAGGTGAAATCTATTATTTGGTCCTATTTTTGTTTAAGCAAAAAAGAATTTTCTAAATTAAAATAAAGTATTCAAACTTATGTTAAAGCTTCTTTTTCCGCTTTACATTTTTTTGATACTTTTGAATCATCTAACATTAATAACAATTACAAGATTATGAAACGAATTATGCTTTTATCGGCAACCGCCGTTCTTTTGTTCTCCTCTTGCGTATCTAATAAAAAATACGCCGAGCTGGAAGAAAAACAACAACAAACTCAGGATGAACTAAATACCGCGACTATTAAATTAAACGCGTGTTTAGAAGACAAACAAAACCTGAATCAGCAAATTTCAAGACTTAACAACACCAACGCGGCCTTGTTAAACAATGTAGGTGACCTTGCTACCCTTTCTAAGAAAGAAGCTGAAAACCTTGAGCGTTCTCTTGAGAGCATTAAAGAAAAGGATATGGCTATTACCAGAATGCGTGATGCTATTAACAAAAAAGACTCTGTAACTTTAGCTCTTGTAACAAGTTTAAAAGGAGCGTTAGGAAATATGGCTGACGAAGACATTGAGATAAATGTTGAAAAAGGGGTGGTTTACGTTTCTATTTCAGATAAACTTTTATTTGACAGTGGTAGATATAATGTAACCAATCGTGCTAAAGAAGTACTTGGTAAAGTAGCTACTGTAGTGAAAAACAAGCCGGACATCGAGTTTATGGTAGAAGGGCATACTGATGATAAAGCTATCAAAACTTCAATGTTTGAAGATAACTGGGATCTTAGTGTAAAAAGAGCTACTTCTGTAGTAAGAATTCTTCAGGACGAATTTGGTGTAGAGCCAGCTAGAATGACTGCCGCTGGTAGAAGTTACTACGTTCCTGTTGCTTCTAATGATACTGAAGAAGGGCGTGCTAAAAACAGAAGAACAAGAATTGTTGTACTTCCAAAATTAGACCAGTTCTACGGAATGATCGAAGAAGGAATGGAAGCTGCTGAATAAGCTGATTTATTTCCGATATATTATAAGAAAACCCCGCTATTGCGGGGTTTTTTGTTTCTAAAATATTTCTGCGATTAGGATTTCAAGAAACGCAATAATATTTCATTAAATTCTTTCTTATGCGTCATTACCAAGCCATGAGGCGCACCTTTAATTACTTCATAAGTACTATTCTTAATTAACTCCTTACTTTTCTTCCCGGCAAGCTCTATAGGAACAATTTCATCGTCATCTCCGTGAACAATTAAGGTAGGCACATCAAACTCTTTTAGATCTTCCCTAAAATCGGTTAAACCGAAAGAATCTACACAATCTAAGGTTGCTTTAGCCGAAGCTTTACAAGCAATACTCCAGTCATAATGTTTCTGGTCTTCACTAATACGATCTTTATTTTTGTTGAAGTTGTAAAACTTATCACCAAAACCAGCTAAAAAGCCTGCGCGATCTTTTCTAATTTCTTCTTTAAATCCTTCAAAAACTTCTTTGTTGACCCCATCAGGATTATCATCGGTTTTCAACATAAAGGGCGGGACGGCTGAAACCAACGCGGCTTTTTCAATATTCGCGGTTCCGTATTTTCCAATAAAGCGGGCTACTTCTCCTCCACCCATAGAGAAACCTACAAGAATTGTTTTTGAAAGTCCTAATACGGTAATAACATCGTTTAAATCTGAAGCCAAAGTATCGTAATCATAACCTTTCCAAGGTTTATCGCTGTCTCCAAAGCCGCGGCGGTCATAGCTTATACATCTAAACCCTGCATCTACAATTTTCTCTACCTGGTATTCCCACATTCTATGACTTAATGGCCAGCCGTGAATTAGAATCACCGGTTGCCCTTCACCATAATCTTCGTAGAAAAGTTTAATCTTATTTCCTTTCTCTTCGTTTTTAGTCTCTATATAATTCATAGCCTATTTTTTTATTAAGTTATGTACTAAAACGCGCTATAAAAAAGTAAAGCCTGCATTTAGCAGGCTTTTAACGTGTAATCAAAAATTTAAATTAAAAACTACATAATTTCAATGCTTCCTTTTCCTTCTCTTATTACTTCAGGTTCTGAATTTGTAAGATCGATAACAGTTGAAGGGATATTGTCACCATAACCACCATCAATTACCAGGTCTACGAGATGATCCCATTTTTCTTTAATTAATTCAGGATCTGTGGTGTATTCTATAACTTCATCTTCATCGTAAATAGAGGTAGAAACAATCGGATTCCCCAAAGTGGCGACAATACTTTTACAAATCGCATTATCGGGCACCCTAATCCCTACTGTTTTCTTCTTTTTAAAAACATTTGGAAGGTTATTATTTCCGGGTAAAATAAACGTATAAGGGCCGGGAAGATTTCTTTTCAGCACTTTAAAAGTTGCAGAATCTATTTGTTTCACATAATCTGAAAGATTGCTTAAATCTTCACAAATAAAAGAGAAATTAGCCTTTTCAAGTTTTACGCCCTTGATCTGGGCGATTTTTTCTAATGCCGAGGTATTGGTTATATCACACCCAAGACCATAAACAGTATCCGTTGGATAAATTATAAGCCCCCCTTTTCTTAGGACTTCTACTACTTTATTAATATGTTTCTGACTCGGATTTTCGTCATAAATTTTAAGTAATTCAGCCATAATTATAATTTTTTAGTAATTGAGAATTTACAAATTTTCGTGCAGATATTTTTGAAATAGACTAACTAATCTAATTTAGAAACTTCACTTTCCAGCTTCAGCACTTTACTTCCATCCTCCTGTTCTATGAAAAGTGCTTTATTGCCTTCTTCGCCTTTTCGGGTAATTTCAATGCCGGCTATTGTTTTGTTGATTTCCTTGGTGTAAGTTTCAGTGACTTTCCCTTCAGCCTTTCCATTTCCCCATTCCCAACTTACAGTGCTTCCTTCTCTAATCATTTTTTATTTTGAAGTTAAAAAGAAAGCCGCATGAAGCGGCTTTATATAACAGAAGTTTAACGAGTTTAAGAGATCAATTTCAGCTTGGCAAATCTTAAAAGTAATTTTTTAATTCCACCGTTTTCAAAATCAATTTCGGCTTTTTTGTCCTGCCCTACCCCATCTATAGCGAGCACTTTTCCTTTGCCAAAACGCATATGCTCTACCTCATTCCCAACTTCAAGTTTTATTGCATTTGTAGCTTTTTGAGGCTCGGGGCTGGCCGGTTTTAGTTTTCGAAGTTTTCTTAACTGCGATTCACTCGGTTTATGCGCCGGTGGCGGAGTTCCCTTTTTAGGTTTGCTCTGTCTTAATTTACTTTTATCAATATCATCACCAAAAATATCGGTATCAATAAGCGGCTTGTATTTATAATCATCCTGCGGAATCATATAATCCATATACTGCTCGTCTACCTCTTCAATAAACCTACTCGGTTCGGCATCTACCAATTTTCCCCAGCGGTATCGGGACTGAGTATAGGTTAGGTAAGCCTGTTTTTCGGCCCGGGTGAGTGCTACGTAGAATAAACGCCGTTCTTCTTCAAGTTCACTTCGGGTATTCATACTCATTCCTGAAGGAAACAGATCTTCTTCCAACCCAACAATATATACATAGGGAAATTCCAGTCCTTTTGCCAGGTGAATGGTCATTAACGCCACGCGGTCGTCATCACCGGTATCTTTATCCATATCAGTTGCAAGCGCGACATCTTCCAGGAATTCAGCTAAAGAACCATCAGCATCAGCCAGTTCTTTTTGGCCTTCCACAAAATCTTTAATCCCGTTAAGTAATTCTTCTATATTTTCAATCCTAGCAATACCTTCTGGAGTACCATCTTTCTTTAATTCCTGAACCAATCCTGTTTTTTTGGCCACAGTATCTGCAACAGTAAAGGCATCGGCATTTTCGGCTAAAATCGTGAAACTCTTAATCATATTCACGAAATTATTCAGCTTGGTCTGTGTACTTTTATTGATCTTTAGATCCAGATGATCTATATTTTCAATAATTTCAAAAATGGTTTTCCCATATTGATTTCCCGCAATGCTTAACCTATCCATGGTGGTCTGCCCAATTCCTCGAGCCGGATAATTAATTATCCTCTTTAAAGCTTCTTCATCTTTTGGGTTGATCAGTAATCTTAAATAAGACAGGACATCTTTAATTTCTTTACGCTGGTAGAATGAAAGTCCGCCATAAATTCTATACGGAATTTCCTTTTTCCTAAGCGCGTCTTCCATCGCCCTACTTTGCGCGTTGGTTCGATAGAGAATAGCAAAATCGCCATTACTCATCTGATTTTGCATTCGGTTCTCAAATATAGAACTGGCAACAAATCGGCCCTCTTCCCCATCGGTTAGCAAGCGATTCACCACGATTTTTGGCCCTTCATCATTAGCTGTCCAAACTATTTTTTCCAGTTTGGTTTTATTTTTTTCAATTATGGAGTTTGCTGCCTTTACAATATTTTTGGTAGAACGGTAATTTTGCTCTAACCGGTACATTTGTACGTTATCATAATCTTTCTGAAAGTTCAGAATATTGTTGATATTCGCTCCGCGGAATGCATAAATACTCTGCGCATCATCACCTACTACACATATATTCTGAAATTTATCTGAGAGTGCTTTTACAATTAAATACTGCGAATGATTGGTATCCTGGTACTCATCTACCAGAATATATCTAAAACGATTCTGGTATTTATGAAGCACTTCAGGAAAACGATTTAAAAGTTCATTGGTTTTCAGCAAAAGATCATCGAAATCCATCGCGCCAGCTTTAAAACAACGCTCCACATATTCCTGATAGATTTCACCAAGACGTGGCTTTTTAGACATCGCATCGGCCTCTTTCAATTCCGGATTTTGGAAATAAGCTTTTACGGTAATTAAACTATTTTTATAGGAAGAAATACGGCTGTAAACCTGTTTATATTTATAAACGTCTTTATCCAGGCGCATATCTTTAATAATCGCCCTAATCACGCTTTGAGAATCTTGAGTATCGTAAATAGTGAAGTTTGACGGATAGCCTAGTTTATCAGCCTCAAAACGTAAAATCTTAGCAAAAATAGAATGAAAAGTCCCCATCCAAAGATTTTTCGCTTCACTGTTACCCACAATTTTAGCGATACGGGTTTTCATCTCCCGGGCAGCTTTATTGGTAAAGGTGAGCGATAAAATATTAAAAGGATCTACTCCCTGGCTCATAAGGTAAGCAATACGGTAGGTAAGCACCCGGGTTTTCCCAGATCCGGCTCCTGCAATTACAATCATTGCGCCGTCCTTTTGCAATACCGGCGCGCGCTGTGCGTCATTTAATTCGGCTAAATAAGCTTCCAATCTCTTCAGTTTTTTAAATGCGTGAAATTAACCAAAATGATACAATTTATAAACCCGTAAACCTACTTTGTTTTAAACAAACTCAGATTAGCTTTGAGCAATTGTTTAAGTTTTTAATATCTTTAAAATTCTGCAATCCAATTGAGCGCGAAATAAAACTTACTATGAAAAAAATTATATTCAGCCTTCTCGGGCTTTTCAGCTTTAATTTAGCGGCGCAGGAAATTTATCCCGAAATCAATTCCGCGGCCGAAGAGATAGAAGAACAGGTAATTTCCTGGCGAAGGGATTTTCACCAAAATCCTGAACTTTCGAATCGCGAAACCGAAACCGCAAAAAAAATCGCAGCTCATTTAAAAAGTCTTGGAATAGAAACCACCACCGGCATAGCTAAAACCGGAGTAGTAGGAATTCTAAAAGGCGGTAATGAGGGAAAAACTGTCGCTTTAAGAGCCGATATTGACGCACTACCGGTAACCGAAAGAAATGACCTTCCTTTCAAATCTGAAGTGCGCACGGAGTTTTTAGGCTCAGAAACGGGGGTGATGCACGCTTGCGGACACGATACACATATTGCGATTATGATGGGCGTTGCAGAAATACTTTCAAAAAACAAAGACAAGATAAACGGAACGGTAAAATTTATATTTCAACCCGCGGAAGAAGGTCCGCCGCCGGGTGAAGAAGGCGGAGCATCCCTCATGATAAAAGAAGGCGTACTAAAAAATCCGGATGTCGATGCGATTTTCGGACTTCATATAAATTCAGAAACTCCTGTGGGAACTATTAAGTATAAGCCTGAAGGTACTATGGCAGCGGTGGAGCGTTTTGTAATAAATGTCAAAGGAAAACAAACCCACGGTTCAGCGCCCTGGAGTGGTACAGATCCTATTTTAATTTCAGCAAAAATTATCGATGGTTTGCAAACCATAATTAGCAGGGAATCTAAACTCGTTGATGCTGCGGCGGTGATTTCTGTAGGTAAAATCACCAGCGGTATTCGTTTTAATATTATTCCGGAATCCGCTGAAATGATCGGGACGATAAGAACTTTGGATCCTGATATGAAAGCATTAATTCTAAAAAGAATGAACGATATGGTTCCTGCAATTGCTAAAGCTTATGGCGGGGAAGCTACGGTTGAAATTCAGAATAATACCGCGATTACTTATAACGACCCCGAACTTACCAGCAAAATGCTACCGACTTTACAAAAGGTAGCAGGAAAAGAAAATGTGGTTTTGGCCAAAGCAACAACCGGTGGGGAAGATTTCTCTTTCTTCCAGGAAGAAATTCCCGGTTTCTATTATTTCCTGGGTGGAAAACCTTTAGATTCCAATGAACCGGCACCCCACCACACTCCCGACTTTTTCATAGATGAAAGCGGAATGTTAGTCGGGGTAAAAACAATGTCTCAACTGGCTATAGATTACCTAAACCAATAATTTATGGAAAGCATTTTAGATTTTTTAGCGAGCATTCCCTGGTGGGGATGGATTCTTATCGTTATTGTTTTAATTGCTATTAGAGATATTTTTTTCAATCGGGAACATACTATAAAACATAATTTTCCCGTGGTGGGACATTTGCGGTATTTTTTAGAAGGAATTGGTCCGGAATTACGCCAGTATATCGTGGCCAGCAACAGGGAAGAATTACCATTTAACCGGGTAGAACGCGGCTGGATTTATGCCTCTGCGAAAAATGAAAATAATTACGAAGGTTTTGGAACCGATCAGGATATTTTTTCGACGCATTATATTTTTATAAATAACGCGATGATTCCTTATAAACTGGACGAAAAGCATCCGAACAGAATAGACCCAAATTTCATTGCCTGTGCAAAAGTGATGGGCGAATTTAACAAAAGAAAACGTCCGTTTAGACCGGCCTCTATCATCAATGTTTCGGCTATGAGCTTTGGTTCACTTTCAGCTAGGGCAATAGAATCTCTAAACGCAGGTTGTAAAGAAGCCGGGGCCTACCACAATACCGGGGAAGGCGGACTGTCGCAATATCACCAAAAAGGAGCAGACGTGGTTTTTCATTTTGGAACCGGATATTTTGGAGTTCGGGATGAAAAAGGAAACTTTTCTATGGATAGGATGGTGGCGCTTGTAAAAGAGAATCCTCAAATCCGCGCTATTGAAATTAAACTTTCGCAGGGTGCAAAACCTGGAAAAGGCGGCGTGCTGCCTGCTTCAAAAATTACTAAAGAGATTTCTGAAATTAGGCACGTTCCTATGGGGCAGGACATTCTGTCCCCTCCAAATCATTCTGCTTTCGACAATATTCCAGAATTGGTAGATTTTATTGAAGATATCGCTGAAGCGACCGGCCTCCCGGTTGGGATTAAATCGGCCGTTGGTAGGTTAAATCAATGGGAAGAACTCGCAACGCTAATGGCTGAAACGAAAAGGGGACCCGATTTTATTACTATTGACGGTGGCGAAGGCGGAACCGGGGCCGCACCTCCAAGTTTTGCCGATCACGTTTCATTACCTTGGATCTACGCATTTACCGATGTTTACAAAATATTTCTGAATGAAGGGATTACCGATAGAATTGTCTTTATTGGAAGTGGGAAACTCGGGTTCCCCGCAAAAGCCGCAATGGCCTTTGCCCTTGGCGCCGATTGCATAAACGTGGCCCGGGAAGCAATGATGAGTATTGGCTGTATACAGGCGCAGGCCTGCCACAATAACACCTGCCCTACCGGCGTTGCTACACAAAACAAATGGTTGCAGGCGGGAATTAATGTAAAAGACAAAGCACGGCGGGTAAATTACTATTTCACCAAATTTAGAAAAGAGCTTTTAGAAATTACACACGCCTGTGGTTACGAGCATCCGTCACAATTTACTATGGACGATGTGGAGATAAATTTAAGCGATAAGAACCTAGCAAAAACCCTGGCCATCACTTTTGCATATCACAAAGAAAAAGTACCTTTCGGGGGTATTCAAACGCATATGGATAGCCCTCATCTGGGTGGAATTCATAAGCAAAAAGAAGTAACGACCAAAGAAGCCGAAACCGAAGAAACCGCACCCCATAATAAGAACGAATGAACCAGATAGAACTTTCACAAATACTTTTAGCTATTTTACCGGCTTTAATTGTTGGTGTAGTAGCCTTTTATTTTTTTAGTTCCTATAACAAAAATGAAGAAAACAGAAGACGTTTTCTTTTACATAGAGAAAATCAGAAAACTTCGCTTCCTTTAAGATTACAGGCGTACGAAAGAATGACCCTCTTTTTAGAACGTATTTCTCCCGGTAAACTCTTATTCAGGGTAAAACCCAATTCTAATGATAAAGAAGCCTATGAACGAGCCTTAATTAATACAATTGAACAGGAATTTGAACATAACCTGGCGCAGCAAATTTATCTTTCGGTTGAATGTTGGGATTATATTAAAACGGCTAAAAACGCTACTATCGGAATTATTAGAAAAGCTAACCAACAGGAAAGTGTTACTGATTCCGATAAATTAAGAGAGATAATTTTGAAGAATTTAATGGAAAAACAATCTCCAACTGAAGCTGCAATCGCTTACTTAAAAAATGAAGTAAAACGCTTCATTTAGAATAATCCGAAGAAACTTTTGCGTTTGGTTGCCAGGAATTGCATATGTTTTTCCTTGGCGTGGTCGTAACCTTGCTGCCACCATTCCCCCATTAATTTTTTGTTGAAAACCAGTGAGTTTTCAGTCAGTTTTGTAGGAGTGTAATAAGTATTCAGTTTTACTTTTTTGTTTAAAGCGGCCAGCTTCCCTTCTACAATATCGTGGTATTCTACCTGGTCCAGTAAAAATCCAAAAAGGTTGATCATTAACGAAAAAGGATTTTTCCCCAGCACTTTGTTATATTCCATATTTTCGGCTTCAAGGATAATCGCATCAACTTCAGTTGCACCGCGTTTTATGGCTTCACGTATAGGTACCACGCAACCCAAACCACCATCGGCATATTCAAATCCGTCTTTATTGGCAAGGCTCATAAACGGAATATAATTACAACTTATCCAGATCCAGTCGCAAAAATCTTCGTAAGAAAAATCGTTAATCGACTTATATTCTACGCGGTTTTTGGATAAATTGGAAACTGTTACAATTACATCTTCAACCTGGTTTTTAAGCTTATCAAAATCTTCTTCAGAAAAATTTCTTTTTATATGTTTTCTAAGGTTTTGGCTTTCGCCAAAAGTTCTTTTCTTCCGCACAAACTGCCAGAACATATTAAAGTAATTGATGGTCACATACTCCCTTCCTTCTTTTCGTTTAACCACAAAAGGATTAATGCTAAAAATCTTGCGCTGGTTTACGTTGGTGTAGATCTCGTAAACCTTATCTATATTTCCCATCGCGAGATGCGGAATAAGCAAGCTCCCGGTTGAAGTACCAAGAAACAAATCGTATTTCTTGCCCTCCTCCTGAATTAAATATTGAGCAACGCCTCCTGCGAAGGCGCCTTTACTGCCCCCGCCAGATATTACCAGTGCACGCATTAAGGTTCAATTTGATTAATTTCCTCGCTTTTTTCTTCGGCAAATTTATAACCGCTTTTCCACCAGGATTTCATTTGCTTTTCGTCAAAAATAAGGGAATTGGTAGTCAATACCGTAGGCGTGTAGTAAAAATTTATAGTTACATTTTTATTAGCAGCCGCAAACTTCCCTATTTTAATATTTTGAGATTCGATCCTGTCCAACATAAATCGAAACAAATTAGTGATGAGTCCAAAAACGTTCTTGGAAGGCATTCTATTATAAAAGGTAGCTTCAGTTTGTAAAATAATCGCGTCAATATGGGTAGCGCCTCGTTTTATAGCTTCTTCAATTGGCACCATTGTACCCAACCCACCATCGGCATATTCGCAACCATTTTTCTGTACAAGGCTCATAAAAGGAGTGTAATTACAGGAAATCCAGATCCATTCACAAAACTCCTCGTATTCAAAATCTTTAATCGATTTATATTCTACCGTATTTAAAGAGATATTAGAAACCGTTACCACAATATCCTTCTTAGCGGCCTGTAAACTCAAGAATTCTTCCTTGGTTAAAGTGGCTTCAATAAGTTTTTTAAGGTTTTTACTTTCGCCAAAAGTCTTTTTTCCTTTTAGAAAATTAAGAAGTACGTTTAAGTGATTTATGCTAATTTGATCGTAGCCGTGACGCCTTTTTATAAGAAAAGGGCGATTACTAAAAATACTACTTTGATTTACCGTAGTATAAATTTCTTTTATCTTTTCACACTTATTTAAAGCAAGATGAGAAATAAGTAAACTCCCCGTAGAAGTTCCTAAATATAGTTCGTAATCGCGTTGTAATTCTTCAATTAAATACTGGGCTACCCCACCGGCAAAAGCGCCTTTGCTGCCTCCTCCCGATATTACCAATGCCCTCATTAATTGAGTTTTGTTTGCAAATAATCCAGCTCTTTTTGAGAAAGACTATCCTCTAAAGCTAAGAATTTCTGCTGATATTCTTCGTTTTTAAGCAGCTCATTTAATAACTGCCGTGAATAGTTGCTAAACCTGTAAGTTGGGTGTTGTGTTCCCTGCATCAGGTCCAGCAGATTTTGATTGGTAAAACTATTTATCTGGTATAAATAACCAAAAGCATTTTCCCTAACCGCAATGGGAAAATGAACCGCGGTATAACCCGAAAGTTCGTTATATGTTTCCTGTTGTTTCTCAGGTTCATAATTTGGTGTCACCAGGTTTAAGGTCAGCCAAAGCATACGCACATTTTTATTGGTAAATCCTTCAATTCCTTTGGTTTGATCTAAATAGGTGGAAACTTCCTGGGGAAAATTCATCCATAATTTAAGCAGAGCGGCTTCTTTAGTAACATAGGATTCATCATTGAGCAGAGATTCAAATTTTGATTTTAATTCCTGCGGAATTCTCTCCATACTGGTTGCAATAGCCTGGCGAACATACATGTTGTTTGTTTCAAATGCTTTATTGTAAAGATTTATAGCTCTGGCAGAAGTTTCACCTTCTAATTGATAAACCACTTCCTGACCAGTATAATCGCTTACCGGGAAATCGAGTTCTGCACTTAAAAGTTCTTCCTTTTTTTCTAAAGCTGTTTCCCGAAGAGCCAGAATATTTAAATGATTTTGAATGAATTCTGAATTCTTTAAAGAATTTAAAGCTGCAAAACCCTGAAAAGCGGTTTGGTTTAACCATTTTGCCATAAAATCGGACAGACTTACATTCGCGGCAGATTCAACCTCAGCAATAAAATTCTCGGTTGTAGCGGTTTTGAATTTGTAGCGTTCCAAATAATTTTTCACCGCTTTTTTAAACACCTCATCTCCCACTCGCTCACGCAAAATATGCAAAACCCAGGCTCCTTTTTGATAATAAGTTAACGATGTTGCCCCGGCTTTAGTAACCGGTTCACCTTTTCCGTTATCGCTTATTTCCTTGAGTTTTTCCCCAGATTCATAAAGTTGCCAGTAATAATAATCATCTCCAAAAACCTCACGCTCGGCAAGCAGTGCGTAATAAGTAGAAAATCCCTCATGTAGCCAGTGATCGTTATTCGTTTCAGCAGTCACTAAATTTCCAAACCATTGGTGGGCCAGTTCGTGTGCGTTGACGCTCACGTAATTTCGGTCTGTAAAACCAATAGAATCTGTAATAAAAGCGTGGTCAAAAATAGTGGCTGTGGTATTTTCCATTCCCGAATAAAGAAAATCGCGCACGGGTGCCTGCTTGTAATTTTGCCACGGATAAGCTACCCCAATTTCATCCTCGAGAAAATCGAAAATCTTCTTGGTGTGCCGGTAAGTGGGTTCCATTTTCTCTTTTTCTGAAACCGGCATAAAATATTGCAAAGAAACCCCTGTAGCAGATTTGTTTTCGTCCACCGCGTAATTTCCTGCTGCAAAAGCCAGTAAATAACTGCTCATAGGCTGCTGCATATCAAAATTCCAAACTCTTAAAGAATCATTTATAGATGTGCCGGTGAGTTTTCCGTTGGCCATCAATTCTAAATCCTTCGGAAAATGATAGGTGATATTAAATTCTACTTTTTCCCGCTGATCGTCAAAAGAAGGCAACCAGTTAGAAGTATATTTTCCCTGCCCCTGCGTCCATATTTGTTTTGGCGCCTTTATAGAATCGGTAATATCCCAATTAATAAAATACACCGCTTCCTTTGGTTCTACTGAATATTTCAGTTGAAGGGAATTATTCTCTGAATGGTTTATTTCATTTTTTATCCAAATACGTGCTCGCGAATTCCTGAAGTTTTTTGGTTCCCCGTTCAGCAAAACCTCATCAAAATGCATATTGCGCGCATCAACATAGAAGGAATCGATGCTTTTTAAAATTTTGAACTCGTAATCAATCTCACCCCAAACCTCTTTGTTTGCCGGATTTACAAAAACTTCTGCATCAGCTTTTATAAAATCTATATTTTCAACTTGATTGAGGGAATCTGCAATGGGTGCCTGGCTATAAAAGTTCCAGCTACAACAAAAAAGGAGGGTGATAAAGGAATATTTCATATTTAAAAACTACGGCCCACAAATTACAAAAACTGAAGAAATTTAAACCCGGAAAATTTCAGGTTTAATTTTTAAGTGAAATTCAGCCTAAAAAACCTGATTTTAATATCTTCGTTTGCATGAACGCCAATATTTTGCAAACGCCCATAGATTATCTAAAAGGGGTCGGCCCAAACCGCGCAGATTTACTGCGTAAAGAACTTGGCATTTACACCTACCAGGATCTTTTAAATTTCTTTCCCAATCGTTACCTGGACAAAACCCGTTTTTATAAAATAAACGAGTTGCAAAGAAATTCGGCTGAAGTGCAGGTTGTAGGCAAGATCACCCATATAAGATCTGTAGATCAAAAACGCGGAAAACGTCTGGTCGCCGATTTTATTGATGATACCGGAAAGATGGAACTGGTTTGGTTTCGTGGGCAGAAATGGATTCGGGAAAATTTGAAGATTAATACACCTTATGTTATTTTCGGAAAAACCAATTGGTTCAACGGACTTTTTAGTATGCCTCACCCCGAGATGGAACCGGTTGAAGAATATAAAAAACAACTGCGTACCGCGATGCAACCGGTGTACCCTTCTACCGAAAAACTAGCGAAATCTGGTATTACCAACCGGGTTATCAATAAACTGATGCAACAGCTTTTTATTGAAACCAAAGAGAAATTTTATGAAACGCTTTCAGAAGAAATTACTACCGAATTAAAACTAATCCCAAAGCCTGAAGCTGTCTTTAATATTCATTTTCCGCAGAGCCAGGATTTGCTTACCAAAGCTCAATTTCGGCTCAAGTTTGAAGAACTGTTTTATATTCAGCTGCAATTGCTCATTAAAAATATGCTTCAGAAGCAAAAAATAAAAGGTTTTGTTTTTGAAGAAATCGGCCAAAATTTCAGCGAATTCTATAGCAACCACCTTCCTTTTGAACTTACCGGTGCACAAAAACGGGTGATTAAAGAAATTAGAGCAGATCTTGGAAGCGGCGCACAAATGAACCGTTTGTTACAAGGTGATGTGGGTTCAGGAAAAACTATTGTAGCCTTGATGTCTATGTTTATCGCCCTGGATAATGGCTTCCAGGCCTGTCTTATGGCGCCCACCGAAATCCTTGCAATTCAGCATTATAACGGACTCGTAGAACTCTGCAAAAATCTGGATACTAATATTTTTTTACTTACCGGTTCTTCCAAAACAAAAGCACGGCGTGAAATTCACGAAAAGCTCGAAAATGGCGAAATAGATATCCTTATTGGCACCCATGCTTTGCTGGAAGATAAAGTTCAGTTTAAAAATTTAGGACTGGCCGTTATAGACGAACAACACCGTTTTGGAGTTGCTCAACGGGCTAAATTATGGCGAAAAAATCAGGTGCCACCACACATTCTGGTTATGACTGCGACACCAATTCCTAGGACTTTAGCTATGAGCCTTTATGGCGATTTGGATATTTCGGTGATAGATGAATTGCCACCGGGCAGAAAACCAATTAAAACCGTTCATCGATACGATAGTAACCGGCTCAAGGTTTTCGCTTTTATAAAAGATGAGATTAAAAAAGGCCGTCAGGTTTATGTGGTCTATCCTTTAATCCAGGAATCTGAAAAAATGGATTACAAAGATTTGATGGACGGTTACGAAAGCATAGCACGCGAATTTCCTGATATGCAAATTTCTATTCTTCACGGCCAGATGAAATCGGACGCTAAAGATTATGAAATGGATCGGTTTGTAAGCGGCGAAACCCAAATTATGGTAGCAACCACAGTTATTGAAGTGGGTGTGAATGTGCCTAATGCAAGTGTTATGATCATTGAAAGCGCCGAACGTTTTGGTCTTTCTCAACTTCACCAGTTGCGGGGTCGTGTAGGCCGTGGTGCTGAACAGAGTTTTTGTATTTTAATGACAGGTCATAAATTATCTAATGATAGCAAAACCAGGCTGGAAACAATGACCGCAACCAACGACGGATTTGAAATTGCAGAAGTCGATTTAAAATTACGCGGTCCCGGCGATATTATGGGTACGCAGCAAAGTGGCGTTTTAAACCTGAAAATCGCAGATATTGTAAAAGACAACCAGATATTAAAATCTGCTCGCTATCACGCCATGAAGATCTTAAAAGAAGACCCTAACCTCTCTATGAAAAAGAACAAAGTGCTTCGTTTTACTTACGGGCAGGTGGCAAAACATAAAAATATCTGGAATTATATTAGTTAGGCTTAAGATTCCCTAAAAATATGATGAATTTGATCCCTAATTCTTAATTCTCCAGTCACCTAAAATAAGGCATAAAATTAAAATTTGAAATTATGCCAAAACTATTCGTAATACTATCTTTGCGAACTGAAAATATTGAGACATGAAAATTTCATATAACTGGCTTAAACAATTTATTAAACTTCCTGAAGATGCTGAAAAAACGGGAGAATTACTTACCGATCTGGGCCTTGAGATAGAAGGTTTACAGCCTTTTCAAAGCATTAAAGGTGGTCTTGAAGGTATAGTTGTTGGTCATGTACTGGAATGTAAAAGTCATCCAAATGCTGACAAATTACAACTCACCAACGTAGATCTTGGTAATGGCGAACAGGTACAAATTGTTTGCGGCGCACCAAATATTGCCGCAGGACAAAAAGTTCCTGTAGCAACAATTGGCACTACGCTTTATGATGAAAAAGGTGAAGCCTGGCCAATTAAGAAAGGAAAAATTAGAGGTGAAGCCAGTTACGGAATGATTTGTTCTGAAAAAGAACTTGGACTCGGCCAAAGCCACGAAGGAATTATGGTAATGCAAGACGATCTAATTCCCGGAACTCCCGTAGCAGAAATTTTTGATGTTGAAAACGACCAGGTTTTTGAAATTGGCCTTACTCCAAACCGCGCCGATGCTATGAGCCACTGGGGCGTTGCCAGAGATCTAAAAGCAGGTTACACCCAACAGGGGAAGAATTTAGAACTTATTACTCCTTCAGTTAGTAGTTTTCATGTAGATAACAGGAGCTTAAAAATCCAGATTCAGGTAGAAGATTCGGCGCTGGCACCAAGATATTGCGGCGTTACCATATCAGGTCTTAAAGTTGAAGAATCACCAAAATGGCTTCAGAATAGATTAAAAGCAATAGGTCTTGGCCCAAAAAACAACGTGGTAGATGCTACCAATTACGTGATGCACGAGCTTGGGCAGCCTTTACACGCATTTGATGCCGGTAAAATTGCCGGTAATGAAATCAATGTAAAAACCTTGGAAAAAGGAACGAAATTTACCACTTTAGATGAAGTAGAGAGAGAGCTTCACGAAGAAGATTTAATGATTTGTGATGCCGAAAAACCGCTTTGTATAGCAGGAGTTTTTGGCGGTGCTACCAGCGGGGTCACCCAGGCAACCACCCAGATTTTCCTGGAAAGTGCCTATTTCAATCCGGTGAGCGTAAGAAAAACTGCAAAACGACACGCTTTAAATACCGACGCTTCTTTTAGGTTTGAACGAGGAATTGATCCTAACATTACCGAATATGCTTTAAAACGCGCTGCACTTTTAATTACAGAAATTGCCGGCGGCGAAGTAACCAGTGATATTGATGATCTTTATCCTAAGAAAATTGAAGATTTCCAGGTTTTCCTAACCTTTGATAAAGTGAATAAATTAATTGGGGAAAATCTTGAAGAAGAAACTATAAAATCTATCCTTGCGTCGCTTGAAATTAGGGTAAACAATGTTACCGAAACCGGGATGGGACTTACCATTCCTTCTTATCGTGTAGACGTGCAGCGGGAAGCCGATGTGATAGAGGAGATTTTAAGAGTTTATGGCTATAACAATATTAAATTTGGCGAAAAACTAAATGCTTCAGTTGCTAATTCTTCAAAATATGAAGATTATAAACTTCAAAATATAATTGCCAACCAGTTGGTGGGTCAGGGTTTTTATGAGACTATGGCCAATTCTTTAACAACACCGGCTTATTCTGAATTGAGTGAACAAATTAAAGAATCTCAGAATGTAAAAATGCTAAATCCGTTAAGTCAGGATTTATCTGTTTTGCGACAATCTATGTTGTATTCGGGACTGGAGTCTGTGAGTTATAACATTAACAGGAAACGCAGCGATCTTAAATTATTTGAATTCGGAAAAACCTATCACGATTTCAACGGGAGCCGGGTAGAAAACAAACACCTCTCCATATTTATTAGTGGTAACCGAAATGCCGAACGTTGGAATTCAGTTTCAGCCAAAACAGATTTCTTTTTATTGAAAGGAGTAATTCAGTCAATTTTTCAAAGATTTGGGATTGAAAATTTAAAGCCTTCCGCAGTAAAATCTGATGTGTTTTCTGAAGGACTTATATTTTCTTCAGCAAAGAACAACCTGATTTCTTTTGGAGTGATTCGCAAAAAGGTATTAAAGCATTTTGATATTGAACAGGAAGTACTTTATGCCGATATTAACTGGGATGCTTTATTGGAAGTCGTAAAAACCAGGAAAACCAATTTTAGCACAATTCCTAAATATCCTGCCGTGAGACGTGATTTTGCCTTATTGCTGGATAATAATATTTCTTACGATCAAATTGAGGAAATCGCTTTAAAAACGGAGAAAAAACTTTTAAAGGAAGTTGATCTTTTTGATGTCTACCAGGGAAAAAATCTTCCTGAAGGCAAGAAAAGTTATGCAGTGAGTTTTAAGTTTCAGGACGAAAATAAAACCCTTACCGATAAGCAGGTAGATAAAATGATGAAAAAACTTCAGCAAAAGTTTGAAGATGAACTTCAGGCTGAATTGAGGTAATTATATATAAAATTGGCTGTTTGAATCCATTAGGTAACGTCACTCTGAACTTGTTTCCGAGTCTAACTTAAATCTAATTACAACCTGAAATAAATTCAGGTTGACGTGCTACAAGATTGAAATTAAACAGCCAATTTTTATCTTCAGCTTAAAAATTATGGAAACTTTTTAAAGATTTCGTCTACATAATTTCTTAGATCTCTTTCTAATCGTCTTGACCCAATTTCCTCATCGGCTGTTCCACGCCATAAGATTTGATTGGTTCTGCGGTCTATAAAATCTATAACGATAGACTTTTCTTTATAAGGTAATTGTTTAACGGCATCATCGGCCCCAATACGCTGAATCGTAAAATAATTCTCGTAGGTGTAATCTTCATAATATGGCCCTATATAAAGTCCCGGGCGATAATATGAAAAATTGGTGTACACAGGATTCGCGTTCACATCTACCTTTTCATCAAACATAGTGTGCACATAAATCAACACATCCGGTTGACGGTTATCTATTGCAAAATCCTCGCTGGACATATTATTATTTATGGTAGAGATAATAACTTCGTGCACGCGATCATTATCATAATCCCGATTCAAAATAGTGTCCTGATTTGGCAAATAAGAATAGGTGTCGTAGTTTTTTAATTTCCTGGCAGAATCTTTAGAGATATTGCTTCCAGAGCCACATGACATCAGAAAAGCAGCTGCAGTAATTGTGGTAATAAAAAGTTTTAATTTCTTCATAGGTTTCAATTTTGAATGAAAATAAGTCTTCCTTTATTCTTAGAAAAAGGATATTTCCTAATTGATATTTAATTAACAAACAAGAGCGGCCATTTAGACCGCTCTTAAGTTTTCTTTTTTAATAACAATTTATTTCCCAGGTAATACTACAGTATCAATTACGTGAATAACTCCGTTTGACTGGTTTACATTCGCAATGGTTACCGTTGCAACATTTCCTGAGGCATCTTTCAGTTTCACTTTTCCATCTTCCATCATAGCATAGAGTTTTCCTCCGCTTACGGTTTCAAAAGTAGCTTTTCCGTCAGCTTCTTTAATTGCTGCTACCACATCGTCAGCACTAAAGTTACCGGCTATTACGTGGTAAGTAAGTACTGCTTGTAGTTTTTCTTTATTCTCCGGTTTCAATAGCGCTTCCACAGTTCCGGCAGGCAATTTTTCAAAAGCTGCATTGGTAGGAGCAAAAACGGTGAAGGGACCATCACCCTGTAAAGTTTCTACCAAACCGGCAGCTTTTACCGCAGCTACCAAAGTTGTATGATCACTAGATTGTGATGCGTTTTCCACAATATTTTTGCGGGGGGACATTTCTGCTCCGCCGACCATTGTTGATCCGTTTTGGGCCATTAAAGTCCCTCCAATAAATAGGAAACAAAGAATTCCCAGGTGTTTTAATTTTCTCATAATAATTATTTTTTAAGTGTTTAATTAGATGAAAAGAACTCTATCATTTTTTTTAGAGACCTCTTAATCTAATTTTTGTCTAATTTAATTCTATTTTAGTTAAACAGTTTTTAAATTTAACCAATTATGATAGCTTTAACATCAACTCAGTGAAAAAATGGATTGGATGAATCATCTTAATTACTTAATTTAGTGATAGATGCTAAAGAAAAAGAAAATGAAGTTGAAGTTAGCCTTGCGCCGCACTAATCTGGAAGAGCAGTTATATAAATCCCGAAAACAAAGAATTTCTTCCGAAAATGTTTTGCAACAGGTACAGGAAATTTTTGAGCAGGAAGCTGTAAAAGCCGATAAAATTCTCGAAGAAATTCACAGCGGAAGTGCCGGAAATAACAATTTTAATCTTGATTTATTAGAAAGCAATAGAATTTTTCACCTTTCAGATATTGAAAAGCTTTGTATTGATTATCGATTGCGATTCTTAGACAGCGGTTATTTTAAAGGTGAAATTCCTTATGAAGCCGTGAGCAGGATTAAGGCTATTGAAAAAGAACAACAAATTAGCCTGAAAGGTTTTAAAATAGTTGCGCCGTCTAAGCTTTTTAAACTCGAAAATGCTGATGATCCCTTGCTTTTTGCTCCTATGGGGAACGATTATTTTTACCTGATTCACAAATGGGGCAATGACCTGCATCCTCTTAGAAAATTATTAATGTGGCCGTTTAGACATCTTGAGAATTTTATTGGTTCCCTGCTGGTGCTAAGCTTTATACTCGCACTCTTAATTCCTGACGGACTTTTCTCGCCACAGCAAACCACAACCCAATTTTTTATGATTTTCTTCTTTGTTTTTAAATGGGTGGCAGGGCTTGCCATTTTCTACGGATTTAAAAAAGGAAAGAATTTTAGTTCCGCAATCTGGCGAAGTAAATATTATAACGCGTAGAACGTTAAACTCAGTATAAAATACCCTGTAAGCTATATTGTTCTTCGTATTTTAGATAGGACTAAAAACTATTAAATATGAGTTCAGACGAATCTTACGAAAGAGTATATACGGGTTCGGAACCCAACGTACAATATTTACAGGAATTATTTGATAAAGCCAACATTTCTTCCCGGGTTAGAAACGATTTTGATTCAGGATTACGGGCCGGGTTTGGCGGTGGCTTGCGAGGGCAGGTACAACTTTTTGTAGTTAAAAATCATTATGATGAAGCTTTAAAAATTGCTAAAACCACTTTCCCAAAAGACTTTAAAGATGAGTAACCTCAAAGAAGGAGGAAGACGTAATAAATGGTATTTAATACTGGGAATTCTATTTCTGGTTTATGGAGTTTACCGGCTCTATTCGCACCTAACCGCAGAGGAAACCGATAATTTTGGTTCGGTGCTTGCAGTAGGTTTTATTGTTTTTGGGCTCTATGATCTATTCCGGTATTTCAGAAAAGTTTAAAGAGAATCAAACTGAATCACGTAGTATTCATTAAAAAGAGAGGTGGTCTGAAAAAATAAAGCCTCATTCTGAATTCATTTCAGAATCCAAGATGTTGATAATAAAAACATGTTAGAAGCTGAAACCAGTTCAGCTTGACGAAACTAGACTTTTGAGAGCACCTATTTTTTTATTTTAATCAATTTTCCTTACCAGCTAATCACTGCGCTTGCCCAGGTGAATCCGCTACCAAAGGCTGCCAGCACCACTATATCTTCATTTTTAATTTTTCCCTGCTCCCAGGCTTCGCATAGAGCAATAGGAATAGATGCCGCAGTAGTGTTACCATATTTCTGAATATTATTATGAACCTGCTCGTCACTGAGTTTAAATTTTTGCTGGACGTATTGTGAAATACGCAAATTCGCCTGGTGTGGGATCAACATATCAATATCCTTTACTTCGAGCCCGTTGGCTTTTAAGCCTTCCATGATTACTTCAGAAAAACGCTGAATGGCATTTTTGAAAACAAACTGCCCATTCATATAAGGATAATAAGGAATATCGTCTCCCTGAGGATTTTCAGCAATAATTTCAGGAACCCAGTGCTCTGTACTTGGGCCTTTTAAAGAAAGTTCTAAAGCGTGTTTTCCTTCAGAATGTAAATGGGTAGAAAGAATTCCTTCACCATTATGGTCGCTTCGGGTTAAAACCACTGCTCCTGCTCCATCGCCAAAAATCACAGAAACGGATCGGCCACGAGTGGTAAAATCGAGTCCACCGCTGTGGTTCTCACTTCCAATAACCAGCACGTTTTTATACATTCCGGTTTTAATAAATTGATCGGCAGTAGAAAGCGCATAGATAAATCCGCTGCACTGATTTCTCACATCTAAAGCCGGGCAGGTTTCTATATCTAACATTTCCTGAACCTGTACACCACAACCTGGGAAATAATAGTCTGGGCTCAGGGTTGCAAAAACTATCAGGTCGATATCGTCTTTATCAATTTTAGCACGTTCAATAGCAATTCTAGCCGCTTTTACGCCCATTATTGCCGTAGAATTTCCATCGCCTTTTTTAATATGTCGGCGTTCTTTGATACCGGTTCTTTCCTGAATCCATTCGTCGTTGGTATCCATTCTTTGAGCCAAATCATCATTCGTAACAACATTTTCTGGCACGTAACTCCCAACTCCGGCTATTTTAGATTGATACATATTCTATTGTTTAGTATATTTAGACCTTATTCAATTTCAATTTAAGCATTTAATAAAAAATGGGTTCGCAATATACTAAAGATTAGCATGACTGCGATTAAGACGCATTTTTATTTTCATTTCCTAAAACCACAATTTTATGAGAAAAATTATTTTAAGCATTTTTAGCCTTTTTAGCCTTTTGCTAAGTTTTCCGGCGCTTTTTGCCCAGGAAAATTTAACCTATCAAAAACCACCACAGGAGATCCTGGATTTGGTAGATGTACCTTTAGCGCCTTCGACAATTTTAGATAGTGATGGCGAAATGATGATTTTTTTATATCGCGATCAATATAAATCTATTGCTGAACTGAGCGAACAAGAATTAAGACTGGGCGGATTAAGAATTAATCCTGTAACTAATATTAGCAGCCGTGCTACTTATTTTAATAATCTGGAAGTAAAACCCATAGATGCTGAAACACCAATGCAGGTCACAGGACTTCCGGAAAATCCGCGTTTATCTAATTTTAGCTGGTCTCCAGATGAATCTAAAATTGCTTTTACCCACACCACCAATACCGGCGTAGAACTTTGGGTTTTGGAAGTGGAAAATGCACAGGCGCGAAAACTAACCGAAGCCAACCTCAACGCGAATATGCGGAATGTGGTTAACTGGTTTAAAGACAATGCTTCGGTTTTAGTAAAAATGCTTCCGGAAGATCGTAAAGATCTAATTGATACTGAAACCGCTGTTCCTACCGGGCCAACAATTTCTGTGAGCGACGGGAAAGAAGCGCAAAACCGTACATACCAGGATTTGCTTAAAAATCCTAACGATGAATATAACTTTGAACAATTAGCGCGTTCAGAATTGGTGAAAGTAAATTTAGACGGCACTTCAGAAAAATGGATGGACGCTAAAATGTACAGCAGCGTTTCCTTCTCTCCCAACGGTGAATATGTAATGGTGAATCACATTAAAAAACCGTTTTCATATTTAGTTCCTTATTACAGATTTCCTTCAGAAACAAACATTTATACACTTTCCGGCGAGCTGGTAAACCAGGTAAATGATGAGCCTTTATTAGAAGATCTACCCCAAGGTTTTATGTCTACTCAAACCGGTAGAAGAAGTGTGCAATGGAGAAACGACAAACCGGCCACATTGGTTTACGTAAAAGCTTTAGATGAAGGTGATCCTGAAATTGAAGTAGATTACAGGGATGAAGTTTATATATTAGAAGCTCCTTTCGAAGGCGAAGGAAAATCAATGTTTAAAACTAAAGATCGTTTTTCTGGTATTACCTGGGGGAACGATGAAATTGCTTTAGTCGATGACTACTGGTGGAATACAAGAAATACCCGAACCTATGTATTTAATCCGTCCGATGCTTCAGAAGAACCTGAAGTGATTTTTGACAGAAATTACCAGGATCGTTACAGTGACCCCGGAAGATTTGTAACCACTAAAAATGAATACGGTCAAAACGTACTGAAATTAGACGGGGAAGATGCATTTTTACTTGGTGCAGGTTATACCGAAGAAGGGCAGTTTCCATTTGCCGATAAAATTGATCTAGAAGATGGTGAAACCGAACGTTTATATCGATCTGAATACAACGATAAAAAAGAAACTCTTGTTGAAGCTTTAGATATTGAAGACGGTGAAATTCTGGTAAGAATAGAATCGGCAACCGAATATCCAAATTATTATATTCGGGATATAGACGATAATGAAGATCTTACACAAATCACTTCTTTTGAAAACCCTTTTAAAAGTCTTGAAAACGTAAGTAAAGAAGTAATTACTTACGAGCGTGAAGATGGCCTGGAACTAAACGGGACCCTGTATCTTCCTGCAGGTTTCGATAAAGAAAACCCCGAAGAACATCCTATGATCGTTTGGGCCTATCCTAGAGAATACAAGGATAAAAATTCGGCATCTCAGAATACATCTAACGCTAATGATTTTACCTATCCTTATTATGGTTCTCCAATCTACTGGGTTAACCGTGGTTATGTGGTGTTGGATGACGCATCCTTTCCAATTATTGGAGAAGGCGAAGAAGAACCAAACGATAGTTTTAGAAAACAATTGGTTGCTAACGGAAAAGCTGCCATTGACGCTGTTGCAGAAAAAGGCTATGTTGATCGTGACCGTGTTGCGGTTGGCGGGCACAGTTACGGTGCCTTTATGACTGCTAACCTGTTATCACATTCTGATCTTTTTGCTGCGGGAATTGCCAGAAGTGGTGCTTATAACAGAACGCTAACCCCCTTTGGTTTCCAGAGTGAAGAAAGAAATTATTGGGAAGCACCGGAGGTGTATTACAATATGTCTCCTTTTATGCACGCTGAAAAAATGAAAACTCCGTTGTTGTTAATTCACGGGGAGGCCGATAACAACTCAGGAACTTACCCAATGCAAAGTGAGCGCTATTTTAATGCGCTTAAAGGTCTTGGAGCAACCGCACGTTTGGTAATGTTACCAAAAGAAAGCCACGGTTACAGCGCCAAAGAATCTGTTTTACACGTGCTTTGGGAACAGGACCAATGGTTGGAGAAATATGTAAAAAATAAAGAAGAATCTGGAGACATTGAAACTTCCGCAGAATTGAAAGATTAAATTCTAAGTTGTAATAAGCTTATTTAGGCTGTTTGAGAGGTGTTTTTATCCGTCAGGCTGAACTTGTTTCAGCTTCTAACATGAGTACAGTAATCAACTTGTTAGATCCTGAAATAAATTCAGGATGACGTTTTTAAAAACTTTTCAAACAGCCTTTTTATTTTAAATGTCCTTAGTTTTTAAAACAGGAAAAGCGCCATTACCAGGGACGGTAATAACGCTTTTCCACAACCTAACCAATAAATAAAACCAACAATTATGACATATAATCGCGGAACTTGTTCACCTCGATCTTAGCCTCAAGATCGTGTAATAAATTATATAGACCGAAAAATGTTCTGTTGATGTAAAGGAAATGTTTGCTCCCCCGGTTTCCGTTCATTTTTCGCAATTCGGTATCTTTACTGTATTTTTCGCTCAATGCTGTTATTGAATTCCAAAATGTTTCATCGGCAAAATCAAAAGTTTCTTCGTGAAACGGACTCGTAAATAAATTCAGCATTTGATAAAATAATTCTGAAAAATATTTGATTTCCCGCTCAGAATCATCTTTCCTTAATATTTCCAATTCAAATAATTTCTCGTTGAAAAATTCAGGATTATTAATATTTTCTTTTTTTGCCAGTTCAAAATAAGGCACATAGAAATCTTCAGGAACCTGCTTTATGCAACCAAAATCTATGGCGATAAGATTAGCATTTTTATCAATCAGGAAGTTTCCCGGGTGAGGATCGGCATGTACTTCTTTTAAGCCATGCATTTGATACATATAAAAGTCCCAAAGCGCCTGCCCTACTTTATTTGCTTTCTCCTGATCCTTATTTTCCTTAGCAAATTCACTAAGGTGCTTACCGTCCATCCAATCCATAGTGATAATTCGCTCACTAGATAGATCTTCGTAATATCTCGGAAACTTCAGGTTTGGAATATGCGCACAGGCTTCAGAAATTTCTTTACTCTGTTTTACTTCCAAAATATAATCAGTTTCCTCTAAAAGTTTTCCTTCAACTTCTTTAAAATACTTAGCGGAATCCTTACCCTGAAGGTTAAACATCCTGGTAGCAATAGGTTTTACCATTGCAAGGTCTGAACTTATACTATCTGCTACGCCGGGATATTGGATTTTCACAGCAAGTTTTTTCCCATCTTTTTCGGCTCTGTGAACCTGACCAATACTGGCCGCATTCACAGATTCTGAAGCAAATTTATCGTACAATTCTTCAGGGTAGGCTCCGTTATATTTCTTAAAAGTTTTTCTTACCAAAGGTGCAGATAGCGGTGGCACACTAAATTGCGCCAGGCTGAACTTCTCTACATAGGCGTTTGGCAAAAGGCTCTTTTCCATTGAAAGCATTTGAGCTACTTTAAGCGCGCTCCCTTTCAGGCTCTTAAGGCCATCGTAAATATCATCGGCATTGCTTTGGTCTAATTCATCGCGGGTAAGTTCAGAATCAAAAGCTCTTTTACTGTAATATTTAAGGTAATTGCCTCCTAACTTCACCCCGGTTTGCACCAGTTTCGAAGTTCGGCCAATTTTGCCCGTTGGGATGTTATCTATTGTTTTCATGGTAATTGGGGTAGACTTTATTAAGCCATTTTTTCTTTCCAGAGGAATTTTCCTAAATCTATAACCCTTTCCAGCGGGGTATTATCAAACACATCAAAAACAGTATTAACCGATTTTTCTATTGCAACATCGGTGCTTTCAAATTGGGGAGAATTATCATCCATCCAAAATTTCATTAAAAACATCAATTGTACCCAGGTGGCTTCAGAAAATACTTTTTCTGACTGTTGTAATGCTGAGATCGCCTTATCCGAATTTCCATCCTGAATAAGTTCCGTGGCGAAAGATTTCACGTTTTTTCTCACACCTTTTAATTGCTGAAGATTTTTCAACTGGCTTTCGTGTTCTTTTAATGAGAACAACACATAACTTCTATTTGCGGTAAGCATTTCAAAGAATGTGTAATAGAAAGTGAGCATTTTTTCTCTATTGGAGAAACTTTCAAATTCAGGGCTTTTATTAATCGCATTCATTGTATGCTCATAAAAACGTTCCCAAATTCCTTTTTGCAATCCTTCAAAACTTCCGTAGAAATTATAGAATTCCTCTTCCTTAATCTTATTCTCCTTACAAAACTTATAAACGGTTTTAGGTCTATGCTCTTGCTCCAAAACATAATCCATATACATTGCAATAAGCTTATCCTTGTCTAAAACCTTTTTAGTCGTTGTTTTTTTACTGGTTGTGGCCATAACTTTTATTTGTTTTCCAAAGATAGTATTTTGTTTAAGTTTTAATTCATAATATTAAACAAAATGTTTGTTAAAAATATCTCTGTCTATTAAAATTGCAATTCAGAAGTTTAGACGAGAAAATATTTTATTAATTACAAGCTATGCCAGTTTGTCAGCGGAGTTTTAATGGTATTTTTTTTGACTGTAGGTAAGCAACAATAAATAGTATTAAAAACGAAAATATATGGCAACCGGAAAAATTAATGTCTCTGTAGAGAACATTTTCCCACTGATAAAGAAGTTTCTTTACAGTGATCATGAAATCTTCTTAAGGGAATTGATTTCAAACGCAACAGATGCGACTTTAAAATTAAAACACCTTACCGATATTGGGGAAACCGATGTAAAATACGGTAACCCGGTAATTGAGGTAAAAGTAGACAAGGAAGGAAAAAAACTCCACGTAATAGACCAGGGAGTTGGAATGACCAAAGAAGAAGTTGAGAAATACATCAACGAGGTAGCTTTCTCTGGCGCTGAAGAATTCCTTGAGAAATATAAAGATTCTGCTAAAGACAGCGGAATTATAGGCCATTTTGGACTTGGGTTCTACTCAGCCTTTATGGTCGCTAATAAGGTAGAGATCATTACCAAATCTTACAAAGACGAACCTGCAGCGCATTGGGTTTGTGAAGGAACAACCGAGTTCACTCTTGGAGATTCCGACAAACAAGAACGCGGAACTGAAATCATTCTTCATATAAACGAAGAAGATGAAGAGTTTTTAGAAGAAAACAGGATCCAGGAATTATTGGTGAAGTATAACAAGTTTATGCCAATCCCAATTAAATTTGGAACTAAAGAAGAAACTTTACCTCTTCCGGAAGACGCACCGGAAGATGCTGAAGCGGAAACCAAAACCGTAGATAATATTATCAATAATCCTGAACCGGCCTGGACCAAGCAGCCAACCGATTTGGAGGATAAAGATTATAAGAGTTTTTACCGCGAATTGTACCCAATGCAGTTCGAGGAGCCATTATTCCATATTCACCTTAATGTAGATTATCCGTTTAATCTTACCGGGATTCTTTATTTCCCTAAGATGACGCAGGATATGAATATCCAGAAGGATAAAATTCAGCTTTATCAGAACCAGGTTTATGTAACCGATAATGTTGAAGGAATTGTACCTGAATTTTTAACCATGCTTCGTGGGGTAATTGATTCTCCTGATATCCCGTTGAACGTTTCCCGTTCTTACCTTCAGGCAGATGGGGCTGTGAAAAAGATCTCCAGCTACATTACCCGTAAGGTAGCCGATAAGCTAAAATCTCTTTTCAATAATAATCGTGAGGATTTTGAGCAAAAATGGAACGATATAAAAATCGTTATTGAATACGGAATGCTTTCTGAAGATAAATTCTACGAAAAGGCTCAGAAATTTGCACTTTACCCGACGGTAGAGAATGAATACTTCACTTTTGAAGAACTTCAGGAAAAAATAAAAGACAACCAAACCGACAAAGATGGAAATCTGGTTGTGCTTTATGCTTCTAATAAAGACGAGCAACACAGTTATATCGAAGCTGCAAAAGCCAAAGCTTATAAAGTGCTGTTATTAGATTCTCCAATTATTTCTCACCTGCTTCAGAAGATGGAAGGTGAAAAAGAAAAGATCACTTTTGTTCGTGTAGATTCAGATCAGGTAGATAACCTCATTAAAAAAGACGAAGAGAAGATTTCTAAACTTTCTGAAGAAGAGAAAGAGAAATTAAAAGAAGATTTTGAAAAAGTAATTCCGAAGGAAAAATATACCGTTCAGCTGGAAGCGATGGACAGCGATGCTGCGCCATTGTTAATCACACAACCGGAATTTATGCGCCGTATGAAAGAAATGCAGCAAACCGGTGGCGGTGGAATGTTTGGAATGGGCAATATGCCAGAAATGTATAATCTGGTCGTAAATACCAACCACCCGTTAATTTCTGATATCCTAAATACCAAAACCGAAAAGAAACAGGAACGCTTAATAAAGCATTCTTTAGACCTTGCGAGATTATCTCAGAACCTGCTTAAAGGTGAAGAGCTAACCAATTTCGTAAAACGTAGTTTTGATATGGTAAAATAATTCCCGCATAGGAAATTTCAAAAAGGCCTGAAAAGCTGTTGAATTAGTCATCCTGAACTTGTTTCAGGATCAAAGCTGAACCATTTTTAGGGACAGCTACTAACGATAACAAGACTTTTCAGGCCTTTTATTTTATAATTTTTTGAACTGAAATATGAAGGAATTAACCAGCTTCCTTTAATCTTTAGAGCTTGTCTCTAAATTTGAACTTAGATTGCGTTTTATGGTTTGGTAAAAACGTTCTACATCATAAGGTTTTACAATAATATCGTTCATTCCTGCCGCATAAATTTCATTTCTTACTTCTTCAATTTCTACAGCCGTTAGAGCAACAACTGGGACATTTTTACTGATTTCTCTTATGCGTTTGGTGGTCTCCATACCATTAATCCCCGGCATATTTAGATCCATTAAAATAAGGTCAAAATTTTCAGCGGTAACTCTTTCAATGGCTTCCACCCCATTGCCGACAACCACGCATTCAAAGTTTTGTTTTTCCAAGATTCTTCGTGTTACCACCTGGTTAATCCTATTATCGTCTACTATCAGGATTCTTTGTTTTTCCTTTAGGTTATCTAAATAAACTTCGTGTGCAAACCCGGCTTTTTTTGTTGAAGATTTATCTTCTTTAAGACTTAAGCTAAAACAAAATACCGAGCCTTCTCCTTCTTTACTTTTTAAATGAATTTGAGATTCATATAATTGCAATAAGCGTTTAACAATAGGCAAACCTAAGCCGGTTCCCTGATAATTATAATTTGAAGGTTTAAGTTGCGAAAATTCTTCAAAAATTAATTTTTGTTTACTTTTTGGAATACCAATTCCATCGTCTTTTACTTCAAAATAAATCACCGCTCTATCTTCTACTTTCGTCTGTAACTCCACATTTATATGAATATTCCCATTTTCGGTAAACTTCACCGCGTTCCCCACCAGGTTCATTAAAATTTGGGAAAGCCTTACGGGATCTCCAATAAGATTTTCCGGTATTTTTTCATCGATATTATAATGAACTTTGTTCTTATTTTGCAGGCGCGTGAATTCAAATGTGTTCACAATACTTAAAATCAATTCTTTAATATTAAATGAAACATTTTCCAGCTTAACCTGTTTAGATTCCATTTTATTCATTTGGAGCACGTCATTAATTAACGCCAAAAGATAATCGGCTGAGAATTTCAGGGATTTTAAATCGCTTTCGTGCTTCTTTAGGCTTTTATCATCCAACAATAACGAGGTAAGCCCAACCACACCATAGAGCGGAGTTCGTAACTCGTGACTTACCGTGGAAAAAAACTGGCTTTTAAGCATAGATAAACGCTCAGCCTCATCTTTGGCTGTAATTAATTCGCTGTTTTTGTTTTTCAGTTGGGAGATTAATTTTTTCCGGGTACTGTTATTTTTAACCAGCAGAATTATAAAAAACAACATCACGATTAACGAAATAATCATGATTATAGAATTTTGCTGAGATTTGGCAATTACTTCATCTTTATACTTTTGTTCTCTTTTCGCTATTTCAAGATTCTCGCGATAGCGTTTAGTCTCAAAACGAGCCTGGGCAGTTTCCATTTGCTCCAGCTTTTCCTTTTCATAAAGTTCAGCATCGTATTCTATGTATTTATCTAAAGCATTGTAAGCTTCCTCAAATTCTTCATTTTTAAACAACGTTTCAGCATAACCGTCATAAGCGGTCACGGCCTCATAATACAGGGAATCTTTTTCAGCAATTTCTATAGCTTTCTCATAATATTCCTTAGATTTTTCGTAATTATTTTTTCCGGAATGATAATTTCCAAAAAGAGAAGCAATTTGACTTAGAATATAGGGGTCTTCAAAATCTTCTATGAGCTTTTGTACTTCTATTAGATAGGGATAGGCTTCATCGTACTCTTCCATATAAAGATGTGTCCATCCTTTATTTATAAGCGGTGTAGCCCTGCTATCTGGATCATCGAGGTTAGAAGCGGCTTTTATGGCTTGATCATAATATGCAAAACCCTGATCAATAGTTTCTTTGTTAGAAGTATACATATTGCCTAGGTTGTTGAAAGCCCACCAAAGCAGCGTATCATTTTTCACAATCTTGGCATACTTAAGGGCATTTTCATAACTTTCTTTAGCCCTTATGGTATCATACAATTCATCATAGGTAATTCCGAGGTTGTTATAACCATGGTAGAGGTGGTAGTAATCCTTTTCTTCCTCGGCGAGCTCAATTAAATTGAGGGAGTAATCGATGGCCTTAGTATATTCATAAGAATACATGGCATCTGTAGATAAGTCCAGGAGTTCCTTAATACTATCAGAGCTTTTACTTTCTTTAGACTGTGAAAAAGCAAGGCTGGATACTAGGAAAATTAGTAAAACAGTAACGTTTTTTATCCTCAATACTATTAATGTTAAGTTCTAACCTATGGGACACAGATCATGTTAAATTTAACGTTTTTTTAATGTTTAACAAACTATTGCTTTTCTTAATTGCATTATTCTTTTAAAACGGTAAAAATTTTATCAAATAGGGTATTTTCTACGTTTCTTGAAAATTTCGTTTAAAATAAATCCAATAATCTTGAGTATCGATCTTTTGCAAAACAGATCTACAATCAATAAAGCGATAAAAATTCCCGATTTATTAGCCTTACTTTTTAAGACAGAAACTGTGGAGAGATAATTCAAAATCAACCTTTCTTTTACAGAAGGCAAATTTTGAGCTATATAACTAAATAAACTACCTCGGACTAAGCCCAAAAAGCTTCATAGTGAGCGCTTTTTTAGTTTTTAGTGCCAGGCATTTGAGCATTTTAACCTCAATTATCCAGTAAAATTAGTAGGTAAATATGTTTCAAGATCGATTAAGTTTGGTTGTAAATTGGGAAGCGAAAATTACTCTATTTTAGTGAATTACACAAGATTATTAATTTCTACCGGCAATATTATTATAATTTTTATACCTCATTAAAATATATTTTTATCTTTAAATTATGCAATATCCCTGGCACCTTTATCTAATGGGCGCGATGTATATCGTGGCCGGAATTATTCACTTTATAAAACCAAAAATGTATATGCGCATTATGCCGCGTTATTTACCGGCGCATAAACCCCTGGTTTTATTAAGCGGACTGGCAGAAATATTTCTGGGGTTTCTCCTCTTTTTCCCTGAAACCAAAGCCCTGGCGATCTACGGAATAATTTTAATGCTCGTAATTTTTCTACTCGTGCATTTTTATATGCTCTCTTCAAAAAAAGCTGGTGCCGGAATCCCAAAATGGGCTTTAATTTTAAGAATCCCGCTACAATTTTTTCTTATGTACTGGGCCTGGTTCTATTTACAATTTTAAAGATGAAATCTGAAATTTTTAGTCTACCAGATGCAGAACTGCATTATTTCCCCGATTTTCTTAATACGGAAAAAGCCGATTTTCTAGTCGGAAAATTGCTAAAGGAAATCCCCTGGCAGCAGCAAAACATTAAACTCTTCGGAAGGGAAATTCCGCAGCCGCGTTTAACCGCTTTTTTTGCTGAAAAAGGAATTTCTTATACTTATTCAGGATTGCAATTAGAACCGGAAATTTTTTCAGCTGAAATTTTAGAACTCAAACAAAAAACCGAAGAACTTTCAGGGTTTGAATTTAACACCTGTTTGGCAAATCTTTATCGCGATGGAAATGACAGTATGGGCTGGCACGCCGATAATGAAAAGGTTTTAGGCAAAAACCCGGTTATTGCTTCCATAAGTTTAGGTGGCGTTCGTAGTTTTCAGTTTAAACATAAAACCAACAAAAACCTGAAGGAAAAGATTGAACTTCAACACGGTAGCCTTATAATGATGAAAGGTTGTATGCAGCATTTCTGGAAGCATCAGCTCCCAAAGACCAAAAAGAAAGTTTCACCTAGAATTAATCTAACGTTTAGAAAAATTCAATAAAAAAAACCATTGTAGAAGCTAATCCACAATGGCTTGTTTGAATGTTTGAAATCAAATTATCCGTAAATCTCGTTTAATATTTTTGCCAGACGAATTCCGCCTTTTTGTAATTGCTCCAACACGGTTGGTAAATGATGGTACATATATTCGTAACCCAGCTTCTCCCCTGTTTCAACAGAATCGTAAAGCTCGTTAGCCATAGCCCCAGACTCATAAACCCAATCTATAACTTCACCGTCTTCAATAGCTTTAATTTGAGCTCTGCTTAATTGTTTCGTATTTGCTGCAAGCTCAGTATAGCTCATTTGGTAAGAATCTATCATCTGGCTGTCCCAAACGCGGTGAATGTTAGATCCTTGATTATACCAACGCACCTGCACATCGTTTCCCCCTTTATCGGAAGCTCTTCCCACGTGGAATGGTTGGTGAAGGTCACCCACAAAATGAACCAGCATTTTCAAGTAAAACTGCCTGTCTTCTTTTGAGGCATTTTCATCTTTTAATACCTCCTTACATTTCAAAATAGCCTGGTAAAGATCTCCTTTAGGGTTAGCAGTTTCGGTATCATATTGAGTTTGACCTTCAGCCAGGTTCACATAATGCCAGGGACCGTATTGTCTAAAATCGGGATCACTTTTAATATCATCGGCATAATTGGCTACAAAGGCTAAACCCTGGCCGTTTAAGATTTTATCTATCGCTTTTTTAGCTTTTTTATTTAAATAATTTTCAGCGATTTCCCCGGTGGCACGGTGCCCGGTTTTACCCCAGTCATTATCATTAGAAAAGCCGGTGTTCCCTATTAAAACAACCAAAGCAAATAGCAGTAATTTTTTCATTTATTGAAATTTTAAAGTTTAAGGAGGTTAAAGTGAATCTCCTTTAGATTTTCGGCAAATATAGCGAAGCCCATATTTTTAATATGTTAAATTTTTTAATGTTATAAATTAATGTAATATATTTATGATATCATTTTAATATCAACCAATTTTAAATATTATGACTCAGGAAAAAGATCTCAATGCTTCAAACGGCTATATTATGTTGTTTGTATTTTTATTATTATTCTTCGGAAGCATTATCGGTTTCATTATTTTAAGCAATGCGTGGTTTATTTTAGGAATTATTATCTCGCTTTTTATCCTTCCCGGCTTAATCCTGGTAAACCCAAATGGTTCAAGGGTGCTTTTACTGTTTGGAGATTACAAGGGCACTGTAAAAAAGAACGGCCTTTTTTGGGTGAACCCATTTTACACCAAAAAGAAAATTTCCTTACGTGCCAGAAACTTTGACAGCGAACGCCTAAAAGTGAACGACAAACTGGGGAACCCGGTAATGATAAGTACCATCCTGGTTTGGCGGGTTCGTGATACCTACAAAGCTTCTTTTGATGTAGATAATTATGAGAATTTTGTGGTGGTACAAACCGATGCCGCGGTAAGAAAACTTGCCAGTCTTTATCCTTATGATAATTTTGCAGACGAAGGTTTAGACGAAGATATCACCCTGCGCTCCAGCGTAAATGAAGTTAGCGATGCCCTGGAAAAAGAGCTCGAAGAACGCTTACATATTGCCGGAATTGAAGTTTTGGAAGCTCGAATTGGTTACCTGGCTTATGCGAATGAAATCGCCAGCGCTATGCTTAAACGCCAGCAAGCCACGGCAATTGTGGCGGCTCGTCATAAAATTGTTCAGGGTGCCGTGGGTATGGTAGAAATGGCGCTGCACCAGCTAAGTGAAAAAAATCTTGTAGATCTTGATGCCGAACGACGTGCTGCTATGGTAAGCAATCTAATGGTAGTGCTTTGTAGCGACAAAGATGCTACGCCAGTGGTAAACGCCGGAACTTTAAATCATTAGAAGAAACTGTATGAGAAATTTAATACTCAGCTTATTCTTAATTTTCTTCGGAAGTTTTATAGCTTTTCCACAAGAGCAGACATTTACCGAAGAAGAAATTGCTGTGGATAAATTTACCGACGGAACTATCGTTATTCCATCGAGTCTAGAAAATCCTCCATTGTTGATTTTAATACAGGGCTCCGGACCTACTAACCGCGATGGGAATTCTCCAGCGGGGATGAATAATAAAAGTGATTTTGCTAAAAAAATCGCTTATGAACTAGCCGATGAAGGAATTGCAAGTTTCAGGTTTGACAAACGCAGCATAAAAGCAAAGGAATTAAATTTAGATTCAATTTCGTTTAATGATCTCGTAATGGATGTTGAAAATATCTTAATTCATTTTAAAGAAAAAAGAAACTTCAGCCATTTAATTATCGCGGGGCATAGCCAGGGTTCTTTAATAGGAATTTTGGCTGCAAAAGATAATGCCGATGCTTTTATTTCAATTGCCGGCGCGGGAGAAAGTATAGACCATATTCTAGCTGCACAACTTTCGGTACAATTACCGCAGTCTGAAGATGAAATTAAGCAAAGCTTTAAGGAAATTAAAGAAACCGGAAGCACTGATAAATATCCTCAAATATTAGGTTCGCTTTTTACTCCCGAAAACCAGGCTTTTTTAGCTTCGTGGATAAAGTATGATCCTTCGGAAGAAATTGCAAATCTGCAAATTCCTGTTTTGATTATCAATGGAACAAATGATGTCCAGATAAAAGAAGAACAGGCCGAAATGCTACATAAAGCAGCCAAAAATTCCGAATTGGTTTTATTGAAAGATATGAACCATGTTATTAGAGAGGTGAGTTCTAATGATTTGACTAAGAACTATCAAACTTATAACAATCCTGAATTAGCCTTGCATCCCGAAATAATTCCGGTTTTAACCGATTTTATTAAAAACCTGGAAAATAAATAAAATGAGTAATAAAAAAGCATTCGCCCTTAGAGTCGATGAGAAGATGCTGAAAGCCATTGAAAAATGGGCTGCTGATGAATTCAGGAGTACCAATGGGCAGATCGAGTGGATGCTAAATAAAGCCCTAAAAGAAGCAGAACGCCACCCAAAAAATAAAAAAGAAGAAGAATAATGCAATACAAGATCGTTTTCTCAGACATAGATGGAACTTTACTAAACCACGATCGGGAATTATCTCCCACCACAATTTCAACAATAAAAAATTTAAAAGACAAATTACCCTTCGTACTAATTTCAGCACGAATGCCCGCCGCAATGCGTCATTTACAAGCCGATCTTGAAATAAATGAGCAACCCATTATTTGCTATAACGGCGGATTAATTTTGGTTGACGGAGAAGCAATAAGCTCTACCGAAATTCCTTTAAATACCCTTGAAAATCTTGCCGATTTCAATAAAAATATGAACTGTCACTTAAGTTTATATAATAGTGACGAGTGGTATGTTCCGCAATACGACCAGTGGGCCGCAAGAGAAGAAAACAATACCAAAGTTAAACCCGAACTTAGATCTAATCGGGAAGTAATTTCAGATTGGAAGAAGGATAATAAAGGTGCTCACAAAATTATGGCAATGGGAGACGAAGCTCATATTGATAAAATTAAAGATTACTTATCAGAGAATTTCCCTGGACAACTTCATTTATACCGTTCGAAACCGACTTATCTGGAAATTGCCAACAAAGAGATTTCAAAACTCACCGCGATTAAATTATTATTGAAAAATCATTTCAATTTAACTCCCGAGCAAAGCATTGCTTTTGGAGATAATTACAATGACGTAGAAATGATAAAAGGAGTAGGAATGGGCGTTGCTGTTAGGAATGCAAGAAAAGAGGTTCTGGAAGTTGCCAATATTGTAACCGAAAGTGGAAAGGAAGACGGCGTAGCCAATAGCCTAAAAGAATTGTTCAAAATCTAACAATAGGATTCCCCCGATTCTTTAAGAAGAGTTTAATAAAAATTGTATTTTGGCGCCGCTTATAACATTTTTCTATGGAAGATACTCCTGTTTTCACCAATGACGCTATAGTCTTCGGGCTTTTAATGCTCGCTTTGGGTTTTGTGTTTTATACCTCTTCTAAAGAAGGTGGTTTCTGGAAAAAATTCTATGGCATTGTACCGGCCCTCTTAATGTGCTATTTAATCCCCGCGATCTTTAATTCCCTGGGATTAATAGATGATGGTACTTCCCAACTTTATTTTGTAGCCAGCAGGTTTTTATTACCCGCTGCTCTGGTGCTGATGACCTTAAGTATAGATCTTAAAGCCATATTTAATCTTGGTCCTAAAGCGCTCATTATGTTTTTCGCGGGTACTGTAGGAATTATTGTAGGCGGGCCTTTAGCTTTAATTATTGTGTCAGCCATTTCTCCCGAAACCGTTGGTGGCGTAGGCCCTGATGCAATTTGGCGTGGTCTCTCTACCATTGCCGGCAGTTGGATTGGTGGCGGAGCAAACCAGGCTGCAATGCTGGAAATATACGAATACAACCCCGAGCTTTACGGCGGAATGGTATTGGTAGACATTGTAGTCGCTAACCTGCTAATGGCCGGGCTTTTAATGGGAATTGGTAAAACCGAAAAAATTGATAAATGGCTAAAAGCCGATAATTCAGCAATTACTGAACTTAAAAATAAGGTTTCCAATTACGCTGAAAGTGTTACAAGAAATCCCCATCTACCCGATTATATGATCATGCTGGCCTTGGCTTTTGTAACCGTGGGAATTGCACATTGGGGAGCCGATGAAATTTCGGTATATCTTTCATCTAATTTTGAAGTTTTTAATGACAGTAAAAGTGCACTTTCCTCCTTTTCATCTTCTTTTTTCTGGATGATTACCATTGCTACTGCTATTGGAATAGGTCTTTCATTTACCAGGTTTAAAACCTACGAAGGAGCGGGAGCCAGTAAATTGGGTAGTATTTTCATTTATATCCTAGTGGCCACCATAGGAATGAAAATGGACCTTGGGATGGTTTTCGATAACCCGGGGCTTATTGGCATCGGACTTATATGGATGTCTATTCATGTTATTTTTCTGTTTGGCACAGCAAAACTTATTAAAGCTCCTTACTTTTTCCTCGCCGTGGGAAGTCAGGCCAATGTTGGCGGTGCGGCTTCGGCCCCTGTGGTAGCTGCGGCATTTCATCCTTCCCTGGCAACAGTTGGAGTTTTACTTGCAGTCTTTGGATATGTAGTTGGAACCTACGGCGCAATTCTTACAACTATTTTAATGCAAATCGCCGCCGGGAGTTAGTTTAAAATAGAAAATTATAAGATATTTGCCGCCTAAATCAGCGCGTTGCTGGATACGAAAAATGGGAGTACGCAGGAAGAATTATAAGCTTGTGATAAATTCCCACTACTAGAGAAAATTATAAAACACATGAAAAAATTAAGCATTCTTTTCCTGGCTATTATCGCCCTTACTTCGTGTAACAATAAAGAAAGCAACTTAATAGTAAATGCCAGTATTGACGGATTAAAAAAAGGAACCGTTTATCTTCAAAAGATAGATGATACCCTTATGGTAGATATGGACTCCGTTGTGGTTAATGGCGATGCCAATATTAGCCTGGAAGCTTTTATTGAAAGCCCGCAGGTATTGTACCTTTATCTTAAAAAAGTTGATAATTCCCAATACGACGACCGTATAGACTTTTTTGCCGAGGAAGGAGAAGTAACTATCAATACTACTTTAGAGAATTTTGTTACCGATGCTGAAATAACCGGGGCAAAGAATCAGGAAAAATTAGAAGAATATCGAACAATGATGCAACGCTTCAACGATAAAAATCTGGAACTTATTCAGATGAATTTTGAAGCTCAACGAGATGAAAACGAAGAACAGTTGATTGATGTGAATAAGCAATATGAAAGTTTACTCAAACGAAAATATCTCTATACTGTTAATTTCGCAATTAATAATAAAGACCTGGAAGTAGCTCCTTATCTAGCTCTTTCTGAAGTTTTTGATGCTAACATCAAATATTTAGATACTATTTATAAATCTTTAGAGCCGAAGGTAAAAAAATCCATGTACGGAAAAGAATTGAAAGATTTTCTGAAAGAAAGACGGGATGAAGAAGAAGCAAGCGACAACGTTAAGCCTGTAGAAACTGAAGAAAATGCTGAAGATATAAGTTAACCCAGCCTCCTCACCAAACAATCTTAAAGCCCGAAATATAAATTTCGGGCTTTTTTATTATCTCCTTCATAATACTGCAGGTAATTCATTTATATTTCCGCAATAAAAACTTATACTTGTTGTCGTATTCAGTTTAATATTAAAATAACCTTACAAAATTCTTTAAAATGAGTGCTCCAAACAAAAACCGATGGCTTATTGCCGCTTCGGCAGTTTTTATTCATATTTCAATAGGCGCTGCTTACGCATATAGCGTTTATACGCAACCTCTTGTAGAAACTAAGGGGTGGTCTATGGCTTCGGTTACCACCGCATTTACAATAATGATGGTTTTGGGGGGAGGTTCTGCTGCCCTATTCGGAAAATTTGTAGAGCGAAGCGGCCCAAAGAAATCGGCTATGCTAGCTGCAGTTTTATTTGGTTTAGGCCAGGCCGGTTCGGGATTCGCAATTTCAATGGATTCGTTAACAGGATTCCTCCTTTCCTACGGTTTATTAAGCGGACTCGGCCTGGGAATTGGTTATATAGCCCCGGTTTCCACCTTAGTAAAATGGTTTCCAGACAAAAGAGGTTTAGCAACTGGAATGGCTGTCTTGGGATTCGGTACAGGAGCTTTAGTTACTGCCCCAGTTGCGGCGAGTTTAATAGAATCTATTGGCATTAGCACTACTTTTTACATTTTAGGAGCTTCTTATTTCGTCTTAATGATGATTGGCGCTTCCTATATCGCACCACCTCCAAAAAACTGGATGCCGGCAGGAATGGAAGCAGCGGTAAAAGCAGGCACCAAAAAAATAAAAAAAGACCTAACCCAGGCAACATCTGGTGAAGCCGTTAAAACCAAACATTTCTGGATGCTCTGGACGATGATGCTTATAAATACCAGCGCAGGTATTATGATGATTTCTGTAGCTTCGCCCATGGCTCAAAATATCGTTGGTCTATCGGCCGGTGCCGCAGCTACTATGGTAGGCATCATGGGAATATTTAATGGCGGTGGAAGATTAGGCTGGGCTGCCGCTTCAGATTATATTTCACGCCCAAAAGTTTTTATTATTTTCTTTATAATTCAGCTTGTTGCTTTTATCAGTCTGCCAATTATTACAAGTGCTATTATTTTCCAAATATTTATTTTTCTTGTAGTAAGTTGTTACGGCGGCGGATTTTCAAATCTTCCGGCTTTTATAGGTGATCTCTTCGGAACTAAAGAACTGGGTGCAATTCACGGCTATTTATTAACTACCTGGTCACTGGGCGGACTTATTGGCCCAACCCTTGTTTCACAAATTTATACCCGAACCGGAAGTTATATCCCGGTTTTCTACGTTTTTACTGCTTTAATTATTGTGGCATTAATTATTAGTTTATTACTAAACAGGAGTGTAAAAAAAGTAAGAACCGAGCATAAAGAATTCGAATATAAAACCTCAGCATCAGACTAAAAATAGCTACAGATTAATTAAATCTCCAGAGCTTTAATATTTTTTTGGGTAAGATTGGCTTTGTATTTTTCTAAGTTTGAGAAAAACCAGGCTATGAATCAAAAAGTACTCAAAGAAAATAACTACGATCTAATTTGCGTGGGTGGTGGCATTATGAGCGCTACTCTCGCATTAATGCTGAAGTTAATAGATCCTGAAATCAAAATAATTATTTTTGAAAAGCTGAGAGAAGTTTCTAAAGAAAGTTCCGGCGCCTGGAATAATGCCGGTACCGGGCATTCGGCACTTTGCGAACTCAACTATACCCCTGAAAATTCTGATGGAAGTATAGATATTAGTAAAGCAATAGAAATTTTTAGTCAGTTTGAAACCAGTAAACAATTTTGGGCCTACCTGGTAGGCCAAAAACTTATAAAAGACCCTCAAAATTTTATTCATTCAGTACCTCATCACAGCTGGGTACAGGGAGAAGATAATATTCAATTTCTAAAGAAACGCTTTGAAGCTCTTTCCCAAACTTCATTGTTTGAGGAGATGAAATTTTCTGAAAATCCAAATAAATTAAAAGAGTGGATCCCCTTAATTGCGCAAGGCCGTGAGAATGAGAAAATGGCTGCAACGCGAATGGAAATTGGCACCGAAGTAAATTTTGAAGAACTCACGCAACAATATTTTAAAGTTCTGGAAGAACAATTTGATGTTCCCGTTTTAAGAAATACCGATGTTTTAGATGTAGACCCTGATGAAACCCTGGAATGGACGGTTGAAGCTCAAAATTTAGATTCGGGAAAAGTTACCTATTATGATGCCGAACATGTTTTTATAGGAGCCGGTGGCGGCGCATTGCCTTTACTTCAAAAAGTAGAAATAGAAGAAAAAGACGGCTATGGCGGATTTCCTGTAGATGGCCAATGGTTGGTTTGCAAAAACCGGGAAATTATAGAGCAACATTGGGCTAAGGTCTACAGTAAAGCAGGACCTGATGCTCCTCCTATGTCTACTCCTCATCTGGACACGAGGTATATAAACGGAAAAAAAGAATTGCTTTTTGGTCCCTTTGCAGGATTTACTACTAAATTTCTAAAAGAAGGTTCAAAAATGGATCTGCCTAAAAGTATAAATAAAGAGAATATTCCTTCTATGTGGGGAGTTTTTTGGCACAATTTGCCGCTTACCAAATACCTGATGAAGCAGGTCACTATGGATCATTCTGACCGGATGGAAGATCTAAGGGTTTTTATAAAAGATGCCAGGCCGGAAGACTGGGAATTAAAAGTTGCCGGAAAACGGGTGCAAATCATTAAAAAGGATGAAGAACAGGGCGGAATTCTGGAATTTGGAACCGATGTAGTTCACAGCAAAGATGGAACCATTACCGCTCTACTCGGTGCCTCGCCGGGAGCTTCAGTAGCGGTTTCTATTATGCTTAAAGTAATTAATATTGCCTTCCCCGGGAGAATTAAATCTAAGGAATGGCAGGAAAAGCTTTCAAAAATGATTCCTCTCTGGGATAAAAAAATTGAAGAAAATATTCCTGAATTTAAAGAAGTGCAGGCAAATTCTTCTGAAAAACTTGAACTGGATGTGTTGCATTAGAATACTCTAAAAAATCGTCATTTTGAATTTATTTCAGAATCAAACTTTTTGACAACCTCAACATATAAGAATCTCAATAAACGGACTCAGGACAGGCTTATCGTCCTCAAATAAACCCATAAAAAAAACCTCTCAAAAATGAGAGGTTTTTTTAGAGCCGATGGAGGGACTCGAACCCACGACCTGCTGATTACAAATCAGCTGCTCTAGCCAGCTGAGCTACATCGGCAACTACTATTTATAAAGCGTTTATTTTCGCAATTAAGGCTTCAGCTTTTGCTTCCAGCTCTTTTGATACTGCTTTAAAATGTTGCTTTTTATTCTCTACATCTTTTTGGTTGATCTTGGTGATTAATTCATCAAAATCTGCAATGGCTTCGTCAACAATCGCTTCAGTTTTAGATGCGTCGTCAGGGTTAGCCATTTGATGTATGTATGCGGCATCAATAATGTCTCCCATTACGTAATTCACATCTCTTTTTAATAATCTCTTACTTGCCATATCACTTAAATTTCGGCTGCGAATTTAGACTATTTTTCAATACAAATTACAGCAAGACTAAAATTATTTTTCCTGAATTTTCTTAAGGGAATTAAGCGCTTCGGGAATATGCTGGGAAGCTCCCATACTATTGAACCTGTGAATCAATTTTTTATTCTTATCAAAAATAAAAGTTTCCCTCCCGGGAAGTAAACCCATTAAGCCAGGTTTAACGCCAAAAGCTTTACGGGCACGCTTTTCTTTATCTGAAAGCAGCACAAACGGAAGTTGGTGTTTAGTGGCAAATTTTTTGTGAGAGTTCTCATTATCGGTACTTATGCCTATAACCTCAGCTCCCAAATCCTGAAATTCTTCATAATGATCTCTAAAACTACAGGCTTCCTTTGTACAACCGGGAGTAAAATCTTTTGGGTAGAAAAAGATGACCAAAGCTTTATCTTCTACCCGGGAAAAATGGTAGTTTTCACCATCCTGATCTTTCAAGGTTAACCTGTTAACCTTGGTAATTTATCGCCAATTGTAAGTGCCATCTATTCTCCTTTATAGGTTACGTAATTTCTTGGTGTTTCGTACAGAGTGATCTCCAAATCAAGCTCAGGTTTTAATTTCTCCCTTATTTTATTCCAAATTACTACCGCAATATTTTCAGCCGTAGGATTGAGTTCGTTAAAAGGTGGCACCTCTTCATTTAAGTTCTTATGGTCAAAAGGAACTTCAACTTCTTCATAAATAAGATCTTTGAGTCGCTTTAGGTCCATGACAAAACCTGTTTCCGGGTCTATTTCACCGGTAACCTTTACAATTAGATCATAATTGTGCCCGTGATAGTGCGGGTTACTGCATTTCCCAAAAACCTGCAGGTTCTTCTCATCACTCCAGTCTTTGCGATACAACCGGTGCGCAGCATTAAAATGAGCTTTTCTGTGTACGCTTAATCTCATTTTTGAATACTTGAATAATATTTATCAAAAATAATCTTGAACCATTCGGTATAAACACCCGGGTTTACTTCCATATCAGATTTTATCGCATCCAGGCTCATCCATTTCCAATTAGCCACTTCATCTGGATTGGGATTGGGGTCATCTTCATAATTCCCAATCATAATATAATCAAATTCGTGCTCTGTAAGTCCGTTATCAAAAGGTGCCTTATAAATAAAAGACATAATTTCCTTTAAATCTGTGCTAAAGCCCATTTCTTCCTGTAGTCTTCTTTTTCCCGCAGCAACATTACTCTCCCCTTCCCTTTGGTGACTGCAGCACGTGTTGGTCCACAAGCCCGGAGAATGATATTTAGCGTGTGCGCGCTGTTGAATCATTAACTCGCCCTTATCATTAAAAACAAAGACTGAAAACGCACGATGGAGTAAAGCTTTTTCGTGAGCTTCTATCTTCTCCATCACGCCAATTTGCTCGTCTTTTTCGTTTACCAATATTACTTTATCTGTTCCCATTTTTTTCTTTGAGTGCCAAATGTACGAAATGAAGAGGGGGTTTTACAAGTCTACATTTCCTAAAATTATGTTGGATTATTTAGGAAGAAAAACCTTTAAAATTCATTTTTTGCATAAATATCACAATCTATTGCCAGAATAAATTCTGAACGCCTGTTTTCTTCGTGCCCGGCTTCAGTACATATACTGTAATTCCCGCAATTATTTAAGAGCTCTGTTTCTCCATATCCTCTTCCGGTAATTCGGCCTTCAGAAATTCCACTTTCCGTTAAATACTTAATTGTGGCCTCGACTCTTCTTTCTGAAAGTTGCAAATTGTAGGTGTCATTTGCCCGGCTATCAGTATGCGACCTAATATCCAGCAATAATTCGGGGTGGGTTTTCATAAAAGTGACAATACTATCCAGGGCCGGTTTATCGTTTTTTCTAATTTCAGCTTTATCCAAATCAAAATGAATAGGTTTCAGGCGCAAAATTCCTGCAAGGTCATCTCCCACTTTAGCATCAAGAACAGGCCGACCTTCCAGGTTTCCAAATTCCAGCACATTTTTTCTTCGTTTAATCTCTGCAGCATAAAAACTCCAGTTAAAGAAAGGACGTAATGCTGCGATATTTGAAGGTTTCTTCCCATAAATACTATGCCCTGCCTGGTACATTACCAGGCCATTTTCAGGATTCCCAAAAGCGTGGCCATAGGCCGTAACTACCGCGGTATCTTCAGCAATCTCTGGAATATCCGGTGCATCTTCATCTATTACAATTTTGTTTGTTTCTCTTCGCCATCTGTTTATCTTCTTCGGAAGAAAAATTCTTTCAGATCCGTTTAAATGAGCTTCATCTGGCCTGCCGATATATTGCGCAACAGGGTCGGCCGGTAATAAATTTAGATAAGGCGGCGTTCCGTGCCGATGATCTTTATAATGAATTAAACCTGCACTTTGCGCCCCGGGAAAACCTGAACTCAAAAAATTTAATTGAATAAACGCTGTACTATCCTCATCCTGAAGTTTAATATTTCCCGACAGGTTTTCAAGTTTACTCACGGCATGACAACCGGCCCAAATGGCACCTTTATATTTATTATTCCACTTATAAAGATTTTTATGGGTTGAAAAAGAAGGATCGGCGTGAGGCATTACAAAAATATCGTCGCAAACTCCAAGGTCTTCCGGAGCCTTCCAGTTTTTACTGGTATTGCCTCCATAAGCTTCTTCAGGAATTGCAGCTGCTTTAAAAAATGGTAAGGCTATATAACCATTTTCCCTATCTAAGGTCCATCGGGGTGCCACCGATAAGCTAGTGAAAACCGGAACATCAATAGCTTCTTCTAAAAAAAGACCTACAATTCCTTTCTCTTCCCAGGCTAAAATTAAATTTTTAATATCCTCTGTGATATAAGAAACCGGAATAACAAAGGCACTTCCTTTAAAATCAATATCCTTATAAGTAAAATCGGTCCCGTCTTTTTCTTTCCGCGGATTAATAATCCATTTTACTTCAATTCTTTCATTTTTCAGTAAATTATAGATCAAGCCGTAAACCTGTAAAGAATTTTCTGCGGTCTGAGGATTTGAGCCCATATTTATTACATAAGCGCCGGGTGCTATCACCTGTTCGTTTCGCTGGCCAAAGCAGTTGTAACCGGTAAATAGGAAACTCAAAATAACTATTGATCTTCTAAAATACTGCCCCATAATTGTAAAATTACTGAATGTTTTTAAAGCGGTAAGTTTTTAACAGATTTTTACTGAAATCCTGCAGACCCTACGCTAAAGGAGCAAATAAATTATCCTTAAATTTCCTCAAAATAATAGTACTTTTGCAGCTCTAAATTACCAGGCATACAAGCTTGCGTATATCCATTTACCAAGAGGGCTTTTGTATCGTAGCAACTGAAACAAACTAAGACCCCGTTAATATTTTTATAGATGAAAAGTTTTCAGAAAGAACTAAAACGAAGAAGAACTTTTGGGATTATTTCTCACCCCGATGCCGGTAAAACAACGCTTACCGAAAAATTACTGCTTTTTGGTGGTGCTATTCAGGAAGCCGGGGCGGTAAAATCTAACAAGATTAAAAAAGGCGCGACCAGTGACTTTATGGAAATTGAACGCCAAAGGGGAATTTCGGTTGCGACTTCGGTTTTAGCTTTTGAATATAAAGATATTAAGATAAATATCCTGGATACGCCGGGGCACAAGGATTTTGCTGAAGATACTTTTAGAACTTTAACGGCGGTAGATAGCGTGATCGTGGTAATAGATGTTGCTAAAGGTGTGGAGGAGCAAACCGAAAAACTGGTAGAGGTTTGTAGAATGCGAAATATCCCGATGATCGTTTTTATCAATAAAATGGACCGGGAAGGTAAAGACGCTTTTGAATTACTTGATGAAATTGAACAAAAACTAAACCTTACCGTGACCCCTTTAAGCTATCCCATCGGAATGGGTTACGATTTTAAAGGAATTTATAATATTTGGGAGAAGAATGTAAACCTGTTTACCGGCGATCCTAAAAAAGATATTGAAGATACTATTGAAATTTCCGATTTAACTTCTAATGAATTAGATGAACTTATTGGAAGCAAAGCCGCCGATAACCTAAGAGAAGAACTGGAACTTGCCCAGGGTGTTTATCCTGAGTTTGACGAAGAAGCTTATCTTGAAGGAAGATTACAACCCGTATTTTTTGGTTCGGCATTAAATAATTTTGGAGTGCGGGAACTATTGGATTGTTTTATAAATATCGCTCCTACCCCAAGACCAAAACAAAGTGAAGAACGACTGGTAAAACCCGATGAAGATAAATTTACCGGATTTGTTTTTAAGATTCATGCCAATATGGATCCTAAACACCGCGACAGGCTGGCATTTATTAAAATCGTTTCGGGAAAATTTGAGCGAAACAAGGCTTATCTGCACGTAAGGCATAATAAAAACCTGAAATTCTCGAGTCCGAATGCTTTTTTTGCCGAAAAGAAAGAAATTGTAGATGTTTCATATCCTGGTGATATTGTAGGACTTCACGATACCGGGAATTTTAAAATTGGAGACACCCTTACCGAAGGTGAAAATTTAAACTACCGCGGAATTCCAAGTTTTTCCCCGGAACATTTTAGATATATCAACAACGCCGACCCAATGAAATCGAAACAACTCGCCAAAGGAGTTGACCAGTTGATGGATGAAGGGGTGGCACAGCTCTTCACTTTAGAGCTAAACGGAAGAAAAATTATTGGAACGGTGGGAGCACTTCAGTTTGAAGTTATTCAGTACAGGTTGGAGCACGAATATGGCGCAAAATGTACCTACGAAAACCTAAACGTTTACAAAGCCACCTGGGTAGAGGCTGAAGATGAAAAAAGCGAGGAATTTAAAGATTTTAAGCGTTTAAAAGCTAAATTCCTGGCCAAAGATAAAAAGGGACAATTGGTATTTTTAGCAGATTCCCAATTCTCGTTGCAAATGACGCAGGATAAATATCGTTCAATTAAATTCCACTTTACTTCAGAATTTTAAGTTTCTGATTTTAAACCAGTAATGCTTAGTTTAAAAGAAACCTATTAGCACGCTGTGTTTAATAGGACTTAATTTCATATATTTTCAGCATAATTAAGGTTTTATGAATCAATTAGATGAATTTGTTTCCCAGTTCGCCTCGGCGGTTTGGGGACTTCCCTTGGTAATTTTATTAATTGGTGGCGGACTTTATCTGCTTATTTTATCTAATTTTCTTCCATTTCGATACTTAGGGCATTCATTAGACCTTTTGCGCGGAAAATATAATAACCCCAACGATCCGGGGGAAATAAACCATTTTCAGTCCCTCTCTACCGCCCTCTCCTCCACCGTGGGAATGGGAAATATTGCGGGAGTGGCAGTGGCTATCGCTTTAGGTGGTCCCGGGGCGATTTTCTGGCTTTGGGTAAGCGCGGTGGTTGGAATGGCTACTAAATTTTTCACCAATACGCTTGCGGTAATGTACCGTGGCATAGATACCCAGGGAAATATCCAGGGTGGAGTAATGTATTTTATTGAAGAAGGACTTGGTAAAAAATGGAAGTTTATGGCCATTTTTTTTAGTGTAGCCGGGCTTATTGGAGCCTTACCGGTTTTCAATGTAAATCAACTTACACAGGCTATTAATTTTATACTTTTAGAGCCGAATAATATTCCTACCGGTTTTGGCACAAACCTTATTATCGGGATTATCCTTGTTATCCTTACTTCCGTAGTGATTCTTGGAGGATTACAGCGGATTAGCAAAACTGTTTCCAAGTTGGTACCGGCTATGGTAGCCCTTTATTTTGTTTCGGTAATTATTATTTTGATCGTCAATTACGATGTTGTTCCTTATTACTTTTCAACGATTTTCACCGATGCTTTTGCTGCGGAAAATTATAAAGGTGAACCCATGCTTGGCGGCGTACTGGGCGGACTAATTATCCTAGGCGTACGAAGAGGTGCTTTTTCTAATGAAGCGGGCATAGGGACAGCGACAATGGCTCACGGAGCGAGTAAAACATCAGAACCTGTTCGGGAAGGACTAGTGGCGATGTTGGGTCCTGCGATTGACACCCTTGTGGTCTGTACCCTAACTGCACTTTGTATCCTGGTAACTGGTATTTGGCAAACTTCAGATGTAAACGGTGTGAGTTTAACCGCAGCCGCTTTTGAAGATTCTATTCCCTATGTTGGGGATTATCTTTTGTTACTTTGTATTGCGGCATTTAGTATTTCCTCTTTGTTCTCATTTTCTTACTACGGAACAAAATGTCTCTCTTACCTGGCCGGGGCGGAAAACAAGCATTATTACAATTATTTTTATATTATCAGCATTCTTTTAGGGGCCACAACTTCTCTGAGTATGATGATTAACCTAATTGATGGCTTTTTCGCATTAATGGCGATCCCAACGATGATCTCTACTTTAATTCTTGCACCACGAGTGATGAAAGCAGCAAGGATTTATTTCAAGAAATATAAAGATTAATTTCAATTAGCTGAATCTACTTCTTCTCATTTTCAACAACGTGAAAAACTTCAAGTTTCTTATCTGTTAATTTTTCTAACAAATCACCCTTTCTTAAAGTTCCCCATATTTCGAGTTCGGGATCACTATGCGTAGTGATAATTAGTTGAATTTTGTTCTTCTTATTATTGATTTCCAGTTTTTCTACATTTTGATAATGACTCCTGTCCAAACCATCGGCAACCCTTAATAGTGCAGAAAGTTTCTTCACTCTCTTTCGTGATTTTTTATTCAACTGTTTGTAAGGCTCATGGCGTTTATGAGGTGTGGACTTTCTATGATACCTGGCTACATTTGCCATAATGTTTATCTCATCTTCTTTGAAACCCAGTAAATCTGAATACCGAATAAGGTACAAGGCGTGTTTATGGTGCTTTCTATAAGAAATATAATAACCAATATCGTGCATTAAACTGGCATATTCCAGCAATTCCCTGTCTGATTCTTTTAGTTTTAATTCTTCCTTGAATTCGTCAAAAAGCTGCAACGCAAAGTTTGAAACGTGCCGGGAATGCTTCTCCGGCCAGTTGCATTTTCTTAGCAACTCATAAATACTTCTACGACGTGGGTCTTTAAAATTTGCCACAAGATCCAGGTTGAGTTGCTCCTTTTGATTATTGATATAATTAAGGATCATACCTTCCCGAAGCGCGCCTTCAGAAATTTTAATGTTTTCAATCTTAAATTTATCTATTAAAAATTTTAGTAATACCATTCCCGGGTTTATAATATCAACCCTCTTTTCTTCCAGCCCTTTTTCTTTAAGACGATCTTTTTTATTCAGCTTAATAAAGTCCTTATATAAATCTTTAAAATCGTCTGCATTCAATTCTAATTCGTTGAGGCTTCTTTTAGCAGTAATAGAATTTCTATTGGCTACCATTTCGCCAATATTCTCCATAGTACCCGAAGAACCAATAATAGTCTTTACTTTATGCTTTTTGGCTAGTTTCAATACTTCAGCAAGCTCTTTGGCAAAATGCTTTTGTAACTTTTTTATATCTTTTTCCTCAATAGGATCTGAATCCACAAACGCGGCTGCCATTCTCGCAACCCCCAACTTCAAACTATTATAGTAGATAAATTCTTTTTCGTTACCAATGATAAATTCAACACTACCGCCACCAATATCGGCCATAAGTACCATTTCTTCTCCTAAAACAATACTGTGTCTTATGGCCAAACCAATCATTTCGGCTTCCATTTTTCCTGAAATAGCCCGTACTCTTATCCCTACATTTTCTCCCACTTCTTTAATGAAATCGCCCCCATTTTTAGCCTCCCGTATTGCACTGGTGGCGAAAGCGAGAATATTTTCCACTTTATGACTGTCGCATAAAAATTTTATCCGTTTAAGTGCTTCCAGGCCGCGGTCCATAGCATCACGGCTTAATTTATCTTCCAGACCTTTCTCAGCGAGGATAACCATCTCTTTTAATTTATTCACGGTACGGAAACTGCCATCGGGATAAATATCTACCAATACGGCGTGAAAGGAATTGGTACCAAGGTCTATTGCCGCGATGCGCTTTTTGGGTTTGGAGTTTGAAGTATTTTTTGCCATTTCAGGTTATTTTAAGCTGGAGAATCTTTTCAGGTTGCTATACTTCTAAGTTAGGTAATATTTTATAAAATCTTTTCGGTTACTTTAGGTATCGGGTAGAAAGGTAAGGATTATTTCCCTACCTGTCCTCCCACACCACCCAGCATACGGTTCCGTACTGGGCGGTTCCCTAATTTACGTTCTAACTTTAAGGTAATAGTCCAGAAGAGAAGTGTAACCAGCCTGTCTCAGTCTGTGGATGGTAATAGTCCTTTTGAGGATAAAGCTGTTAGCTGTATGCCAGTAGCTTTTCCTCGTGTTGGCATATTCCCACGCTTTCCACTTGTTCAGGCCAAGCTTGATAAGCATCTTTCCTTTCGTGCGGATGCGTTTCCATTGTTTCCAGATACACATCCTTAGACGTCGACGGTACCAGCGATCTATGTTTCTCAGCAGGCTTT
>NZ_FUZC01000023.1 GCF_900168115.1 Salegentibacter salinarum | reverse complement strand
ATTATCAAGAGACATTTCTGAAATTCCACAAGCATCAGATGAGCCATTGTCGATCATTGCCGGAGTGATAGTTGCATTTCCTTCGGCATCCAGTTGAACAGTGATGTTTTGTGCTATTGCAGTTGGTGCTATATTGTCAAAAACTGTTACAGTAGCCTCAGCAGTAGATTCATTTTCATTAGTATCAACAACCGTAAGTATTACTGTGTTCTCACCCACATTGGAGCAGTCAAACTGGGTTTTGCTCAAACTCAAGCTTTCAATCTCACAATTATCTGTTGAATTATTGTTGATAGCTTCTGCAGTAGTAGAGGCCTGCCCGTTTTCATCTAGATAGATGGTAACATCCTGTCCTATTGCAGTTGGAGTTATATTGTCAACAACGGTTACTGTAGCCTCGGCAGTAGATTGGTTCCCGTTAACATCAGTAACTGTAAATTTAATTGTGTTCTTTCCTACATTAGAACAATCGAATTCTGTTATATCCAGCGACCGACTCTCAATACCACAAGCATCTAAAGAATTATCATCAATCATTTCAGCATTGATAGTGGCAGTGCCATTTTCGTCCAGTTCTACAGTAATATCATTTGTAACTACCTCTGGGGCGATATTATCCTCCACAGTAATTTCTACACTACCCGTCGTAGTATTTCCCGAATCATCGGTTACACTATAGTTAAGGCTGTTTCCTTTGGCAAATTTATAGGCCCGAGAACTACCTATTGAAGATTTGTTTCCGAAAAGCAGATAACCTCCATCAGGGTTTTCAACTAAGCTGCTATTGTATAATCGACCAATAATAGGATCCTCGAATTCGATTACAGCGGAATTATCTATTAGGTATGCTTTTTCGTTAAATCGATAGTACACCTGACCCGAATTTAAACTTGAAAGGGATAAAGAATTTGATCTACCCGGTTGCTCATTTAATTTTTCGTAGTTAATAAAGTCCGTAGTTCTGTAAAGCGAAGTTTTCCCCGCAGTATTCTCTTCAAATGCCATATATATCACCCCGGTGTTTGAAGTTAATATATCCAGGAAGTAGGATAGGTCCTGAATACCGGCTACCGGGCCGCGGTCTATCCATTGATTATTTACATAGGAAATAAGGAACGGTCCTATTTTATTATTTCTGGCTCCAAATATTACGGTCGCAGTACCATCTAAAGTAAATGTAATCTGACTGTATACGGACCATTCATTAGTAATACCAGTTGCGGGGTACCCAACCAGGCTAATGGCAGTACCATCGTATTTTAAGACGATAGGTTTATACGTACCGGCCGGGCCAGAAGAAGGTAAAAAGGTTAACCAAATTTCGTTATTCACAGGATTGGTCGCAAAATCTGCAGGGTCGTAGGTTGATGACAAATTCCACTGGCTGTTGTTGTTCTCGGTAATTAAACCTGACCATTGAATTGAATTTGCATTATATGCATACAGGAAAAATTTATTATTTGGATCTGTCGCTCCAACTAAGAAATTTCCATTTTGATGCCGTGACAAGCTCAAATAGTTAGGTCTAAAGTTTAATGGAGAAGACGAGATTATCTTCCAATCTGAGTCTTCCCACTTCATTAAATTTACCGTGGCGGTACCACTATGATATCCAACCATATAGATCCCTGAAATATCCGAGAAGAAATCACTTCTGGAATAAGTACTGGTTGCTGTGGCGGTAAGTTCTTCCCAGCCCCCTGTTTTTCCAATATCTTCACAAGTGAAGGTGTTTTCTCCTAAACTTACTATAGGACTCGTAGTACAATTATCAAATATTCCAGGTAGAATATCTTCAGGATTTACTACCCCTATTCCATTTTCATTAAGTTGCAAAGTGAAATTTTGTCCATTTACTACCGGGGCGTGGTTATCCTTTACAGTCACGGTAGCAGTTGCTTCAGCAAAATTTCCATTCACGTCTTCTACGATCAGCTTAACTGTATTTGCACCCAGATCACTACAGGAAAAAGTGAAATCATCAAGTTTAAGGTCTGCAATTCCACAGTCATCATTAGAACCATTATCAATTTGTTCTGGAATGATAGAAGCAGCTCCATTTTCATCCAGGTAAACGGTGATATTCTGAGTGATCACTTCTGCCGGGGTAGTATCCACTACATTTACCGTAGAAGGATTAAATCCGGTGAAATTGTAATTGTCGTCCTGTGCATTTCCCACACTTATCTTCAGGTCATAAGTACCTGTACCATTTCCTACTTCATAAGTTGTAAGAAATTCGAAATCGGTATTGTCAAGGTCTGCAGGCTCATCTTCATAGACCAAGCCTTCAATTTCAAAGCTAAAATTTTCAGCAGGCTCCTTGCACTCCAGAGGTAATTCATTAGCTGAAACTACAACATCCTTTTTTGAAACTGATAGATCCCTGGATATAGGTTCGGCTGGAAGTGTTTCCTCGTCTCCCTCCTGGGCGGCGGTAATTGTAGTATTCCCCGCTTTTAAAATAGTGGCTTTATTGCCGGTTATCTCAATAATTCCTGAGTCTGCAGCTTCATAGGTGATCTTTAAGCCTTTATCGCTAAATTCATCTCCGAGGATAAATTCATCGCCTCCGTAAGTTTTCGCGGAAATTTCAGGGAAGTTGATGTTTTGATCCAGTTTTTTCATGGTGGTAAAGCTCCAGGTATTGAATCCCGGTGTGAAACCTTCAAACTCATTGCCAACCTGGTCTTCTACAAATCCTGCTGAAATCCCCACTGTGATTGCCGTATTTACAGGTAGACTCCTATCCAGGTCAAAAGACAATGTTAAATTATCCCCTGATATCGCTAGTGCATTTCGATCTTCTGGCACCTCAAGGTCATAAGTTCGTAAAATTGTCGTACCGTTATTGATGGTGAGGGTCCCTTGACTTCCCAATACTACTTCCTCATCAAAACTGATGGACAAAGTTGGCTGTATTTCCACGTCGGTAGTATTGTTTGCGGGTATATAGGTATGTACTACAGGAGTAACATTATCCTTCACTTCAATCGAGAATGTTTGCTGGACTGAACCTGCGTCATTGGTGGCTTTCAAAATCACCTCATGAGTACCAACATCAGATTTGGCAGGAATTCCTGCTATACCGGGACTCGTTTTAAACTGATAGACATGATTTGTTTGGAACAAGCTATACGCCAATTCCCCAGTGCTCGTTATAGATAGGCTGATGACATTGTCGGTTTCATTTTGTGACACAATCGAATAATCTGACCAATCAGACTTATACTTTCTTACTCCACCATTCAACATGGAGACATAAAAATTCCCGCTTTCATTTACTACTACTGAGGTTACAGCGTTTGGTAAATTTGTAATAGCTGTAGTTATGTCTGTCCCATCGTACTTTAAAATAGTGTGATTATGTAACGTAGCAATAAATAAGTTCCCCTCAGTATCAACATCTAAACCGAATGGACCTTCTCCAAGTATTCCATCCTCTGTTGTTAAAAACGTTTCAGCCGTTTTATCAGATTTATGAATCCGCTTAATTTCATTTCTATCTAATACCGCAGCATATATCCAGTCCCCATAATCGGTAAGTGATATCGCTCCATTATCAAAAGAAGCGAATACTTCTTCACCAGCACCCGGGTTTTCTAATGGGATTCTCGTGATTGCCTGAGCTGAATTAGCGTATCTAGGGATATAGAGATAGTCACCCGCCACATGTAATGCGTGTACATCTCCATTTATAAGTCCGGTAGCCCAAACAGACGTAGTGCCATCCGGCTCTATTTTGTAAATAGTTGTTCCACTATAAGTGATCGCATAAATATTTCCATTATCATCTAATGCAGTTCCACTTAAAGTAGCGGTACCTGGTATCTCACCAATTTCAGCAGCTTCAGACTGTGTTTCTGCACTTAAGGTTAGCCAATCAGGTATTGTAGTTGCTGATATGGTTGTAGCTAATTCACCTACACTTGTAGCTGTTATGCTGTATGAATAAAGCTCACCATATTCTACTACTGTACTCGGCGCAGAGGTAAAGGTCGGTGGCACTGGAATGGCAGGAGTCGTAAAAATCTCCTCACTCCCATAACTCGTCCCTTCACTGTTGATGGCATAGGCCCGAACATAGTACGTGGTTTCTGCGGTAAGACCTGTAAGGGCTTGTGAAAATGCACCGGTTCCGGTTCCTACCTTTACTTTATTATCTGCAGTGGTTGGGCTTGCACTTGTAGCATACACAAACCCGCGCTCGGTTACTGATTCTCCGCCATCGCTGGTAACTTCACTGCTGAGAGTGGCTCCGGTAGCTGTTATAGTACTAACCAAAGAAGTGGCCACTGATGGGAGAGTATGTGCTGGCATCTCCCAGGGAATACTAAGAGTAGTTGCATAACCCGGATTGGAAATGAATTCTTCGCTGCCAGATCCGTCCAGGTTACCTCTGTATATGCTCCCGTTAGTCTGATCATACCAATAGACTTTCGAACCACTCACATCTACGCTAATACCTATTGGATCCGTTGCACTTATAACATCTTCTCGTCCGGTTCCATCCAGTTTGATCCGTTCAATTTTCGAACTTTCGTTGTTTGGCCAGTACAAATGATTATTTTTTTGATCAATATAGACGGTAGTAGCATAGCCGGGATTGGATATGAATTCTTCACTGCCTGAGCCCTCCAGATTACCTCTGTATATGCTCCCGTTAGTCTGATCATACCAGTAAACTTTCGAACCACTCACATCTACGCTGATACCTATTGGATCCGTTGCACTGATGACATCTTCTCGACCAGTACCGTCAAGCTTGATCCTCTCGATCTTTGAACCCTCATAATTGGGCCAATACAGATATTCATTCACATGATCCACAAAAATAGTGGTAGCATAACCTGGATTTGAAACAAACTCTTCAATACTAGTTCCGTCAAGATTGGATCTGTAAATTTTTGAATCAGTTTGATCAAACCAATAGGCTTTTTCATTAACTTGATCAATGTCTATAGCAATAATTGACCCCGAGCTTGCAATGGTTACAATATCTTGACGGCTTGAGCCGGTCAGAGAAACACCTTCTATTTTGTCGTTACCTTCGTTTGGCCAGTACAGTGATTGAACCGGGTCGAATGCCGGCGCACTCGTCGTAAAACTCTCCTCACTCCCATAACTCGTACCTTCACCGTTGATGGCATAAGCACGTACATAATATGTGGTTTCTGAGGAAAGGCCGGTAATGGCTTCCGAAAATTCACCGGTTCCGATTCCTACCTGTACTTTATTGTCTGCTATAGTGGGATTGGAGCTGGTGCCATAAACAAAACCGCGTTCGGTAACAGAGTCTCCGCCATCGTTTGTTACGTTTCCGCTAACTATTGCAGATTCCGATGTAATATTTTCAAAAGTTGTATTTGTTACAACTTCAGGGCTCTGAAGCCCTGAATACCCCGGAGCCGGATCCTGGGTATTGTTTTGTAAGTACGGATAGGTATTGTTACTACCTTGCGGTTCGCCAATATGCCAAACGGCATCAAAATCCCAGCCGGCATCTGTGAATGTGGAGGCCTCTTTCATTTCTGTAGTAGATTTACCGGTTCCTCCACTTGAGCTGTTTTGACCGGTTGTTTCCGTATCCCAAAAACTGGAAGTAACATTTCCCATACTCATACCTACCAAACCGCCAACATCAGATCCTATACCTGTTACTTCACCGGTTGTATAGCTGTTGGTAATATTGCCCATGTCAAAAAATCCCACAAGTCCACCGACCATTTGTCCCCCATGCACCGAAGCAGAGGCGTAGCTGTTGGTAACGTTACCTCCCATCTGTATAGAGCCCACCAAACCACCAATACTATAATCAGTACCTGTTACTGTACCACTTGCATAGCTGGAGGTAATCTCACTCATATCATTCATAGACCCCACAAGGCCACCGACATCACTGCGCCCATTCACCGTAGCACTCGCATTGCTGTTGGTAATTTCGTTTCCCATCATGGTAAATGCCCCAACCAAGCCACCTATATTCCCGTCAGTTCCTGTTACTGATCCAGTAGCATAGCTGTTGCTGATGGTAGTCTGGCTCCCGTTTCCTACTAATAACCCAACATATGATTTCGCGCTAACCGTAGCGTTTTCTATGGCAATATTTTTAAGGGTGGCACTACTTGTAACTCCAAATAAGCCTTGCTCCATACTTTCCTCTCTGCCTATAGAAAGATTTGAAATCGTGTAGCCGTTTCCATCATAGGTTCCTTTAAAGTTCCCACCACCTGATGCCGTACCTATCGGTACCCACCCTTCTCCATCACTCCAGGGTGAAACCCCCAGATCGATATCGGCCGTCTGAATAAAATGAGCCTCCAGATAATCCCTAACCGCATCGAGTTGTTCAGCGGTTTCTACCTGGTATGGGGCTAATTCGGTTCCATCACCACCGTCAAATGTTGATTGAACAGCATTATCAACAACAAAAGTATCAAAGGAGTGAAACAATCCTTCCGCGTTACTATCTGGGGTCCCAGGGTCACCAAACTCTGGATTATTGTCTTTGTCCATGGTAATGCGAACTTCATCTACACTATCAAATATTGGGTCAGTTAATGTTACCGTTGAGTGATAAGGTTCAACATCTGAAACAATAACTACACTTTCGGATCCTTGTAAAACGCCATCCTTATATCCGGATATTTTCAGATAGTTTCCCCATGAATCAAACTTAGTATCATGCGCTTTAAAACTGCTAAATTTGAATTCTGAACCATCAATGGTTTTAATTACCAAGGCTTCAGGAGCATACCATTCTTGGCTAGACTGATCTTCTGCATATCCAGCAACTATATATCCACCATTTTCAAATTCCGTCGACCAACTAGACCAACAGTTCTCTGGCATTCCTGTTTCATACCACAAACTACCACTAGCTGAAGGAGAACCATCAAAATTGGCCGCGAAAATATTAAAGGTTTTTCCATTCGCAGAGAAGTTGTGATTATCACTGATAACAGAACAACCAGCAAATCCCTGATCATCAAAGCTGATCGTTGCCTGCGCATTCAGGGATGATTGCAATCCCAAAAAGAAAATCAAAAGGAACGAAAATCTAAAAAAGTAATTGTGCTTCATATAAAATTAAATGTGTTAAACACTCCAGTAAAAAAATTGGTAAGTCATTTGATTGTAGAGAGAAAAAACGGTCAAATAAAATGTTATTACAATGCAAAAAAACGTTAAAATAAATAAAAAACGGGATGAAATGCAGCTTCAATGGTGTTAAAATACGATTTGGACACATGCCTAACAGTTTAAATTAGAGTGCTTTGCGAATTTGGCACCTCTTATTTAAATTCAGCAGCATATTCACTTGGGCTAATTTCTACCAGGCTTTTAAAGCTCTTACTAAAGGAAGTTCTATTGGCATATCCGCATTTCTCAGCAAGGGCATCAATGGTATTGTTTTGCAGGTAGCCTTCTTCAATTAATCTCTTCGCATGTTTTGTTCGCAAAGTATTTTTATAGGTGGCAAAACTCAACCCGTAATATTGCTTAAGGAAATAAGAAATATGATGGGAAGGCATTTCCAGTTTTCTGGCACATTCAGTAAGATTGAATTTTTTGTCTAAATGACAGTCATTTTCTTTCAAGCGTTTAAGTTTGGCTAGCACTTCTTCCTTCTCTAAACCAAATTTCAGATCTTCAGGTTGTTCAATTGAGATGAAATTAGAGGATTTTGTTAGCTTCTGTGGATATCCGTATAAAATACTGGGAAAATAAATAGGGATGATGCCAATAAGAAAAAGAGCTATATATAAGAAGAAGGTTATAATTCCTCCATTTTCCCCGATAATAATTAAGGAGTCAAAAATATTTAGGAGCTTCATTTTTTCCAGGGCATAAATAATAGCCAAAACAGCCATAACCATTAGAATACCCCAAAAAATAATCAACCATTTATTAAGGATTTTCTTTAGTTCGTCATCCCCTCCGTTTTTGATAAAAAACTTAATCTCAGGGAGTAGAACTATTAAAACACCAAACTGCCAGAAATGTCGCATTAAGAGGTGCTGATCAAGGCTTAAGAGCCAGTATTGTACATTAAGTCTTTTTTCGGGTGTAGAAATAGCTTCCGATAAAATACTATTATAAAAATGTTCGGGTTGCAGATAAACATAGCCTACATCTATTAAACCTAAAAGGAATGGAATGAGTAAAATCAATTCAGCTTTATCCCATTTGAACTGATCGGTCAGGATAACTTTAAAATAATAATATATTGGTATAAAAATGAGATGATATGGTAGCAATGGCCAAAGAAAAAACCAGGTAAAATGTTCTAAATATCCACCATCTATAATAAAAGCCTGCAATGCATAAACCGATAATATAAAATAAAAACTACCTAAAATACGAGTGGCAAGGGTATTAGTAGATTTTTTAAAAAATAATGTAGTTGATAAGACAAAGCCGAAGATGGCGGCAATAAGTAAAATTATAATCATTATTATTTAAAAAATTACCATTTGTCTGCTGAAGAATAATGTTCAATAAAATAACATTCCATGGATTATGATAAAAGCAACAAAATAGTTTTTAAAATTACTAACCTGTTTTTTATGAAAATATTAACAACAAAGATAGAATTTTTAAAAATAAAGAAACAATAACTGTAATCATATTTAAATAGAAATTTTTAGAGCCAGAATCTATGGGGTTATTATAATTAGTTCCTGTGTTTTTAACATTTAATGGTACAATAATAAAGCGATTGTCAGAACCAGAAAAGGGTGTTTTCCCCCATTGTTTAATTGTTCAAAAGGTTGCGCTACCGTTCATCTTAATATGTGTGAATTCCCGCTAACTTCACTCGCCCTCCTTAAAATTTCACAGGTAGGACTTCTTGAATCTTTGATGATCATTTTTAAGGAGTATTACTCTAATGTATTAGGAGAAAGATTATTATGTGGTAAACTAAAGATCGTTTTTTCTAAAGGTTTAACTGGTCTTTTATTTCATTTTATACCCTTTTGTACCGAAAAACAAGATATATAAATAGCAGGGAATAATAATCCAATAAGCTTGTTGAGGATCAAATTGATCGGCCAGGTAGCCATACACTAACGGTAGAATTGCTCCACCTGCCAGGGCCATAATTAAAAAGGAAGAACCCATTTTCGTAAATCGGCCTAGACCTTTTAAAGCGAGTGGCCATATAGCAGGAAATACTAATGCATTTGCAAGGCCCAGTAAGGAAATACATAAAACTGAAAAATAGCCATCTCCAAATATTGCAGCAAGACCCAGGATAATTCCAAGAATCCCAGAAATTTGAAGCGCCTTTTCCTGGCTTATAAATCGCGGGATAGTCACAGTTCCAATTAAATATCCTATAATCATGGCGACAAGAGTATATGAAGTAAAAAACTTTGCTGTACCGGTTGCGATATCCTGACCATCCCTGGCATAACTTATAACGGTATCTCCTGCGATAACCTCTACACCCACGTATAAAAACATGGCCAGGGTCCCCAATAATAAGTTAGGAAACTGCATAACGCTCGTTTTGTTCTTATTTGCAACAGCCACTTCTTCGTCTTCGCCATCTGTTTCAATTTCGGGAAGCGTAGAATAATATATCAAAACAGCGAGACCACTTAGAATCACTGCCATGATTATATATGGCGTAATAACCCTGGCGGAAAGGGCATCGAGTTCAGCAGCTTTTTCCACAGGATTAAGATTGATCAGCTTTGTCTCAAGCTTATCCATATTCTTTAACAATATAGCTCCGAAGACGATAGGAGCTAAAGCACCAGCAATTTTATTACAAATACCCATAATACTTATTCTTTTTGCTGCACTTTCAATGGGCCCAAGAATGGTAATATATGGGTTGGCCGCAGACTGTAATAGGGCGAGACCAGTACCCTGTACAAACAGGCCGAAAAGGAAGAAAGTATAATTCCTCACCAATGCGGCAGGGACAAAAACCAGAGCTCCAATTGCCATTACCACTAGACCTAATGACATACCCTTTTTAAATCCAATTTTCTTTAAAACCCAGGCGGAAGGTATTGCCATGACTAAATAGGAGATATAGGAAGCAAAAGCTACCAGATAAGACTGGAAATTATTGAGTTCATTGGCTATTTTCAGATAAGGTATAAGGACGGAATTCAACCAGGTAACAAACCCGAAAATAAAGAATAAAACTCCGATTATTATAATTGACTTATTGGTTTCTTTTGTCATTTCTTGAATATTATCTTAATAAAAGAATCTTTTATGGCAGGTATGAAATCACTTTTTCCCATTTCCATTTAATACTGGGATTCATTATAGTTTTCAACCGAAAATATATTCTGAATACGACTGTAAGTTCTCAATAGAAAACCGCCCCCGATTGATCGAAGACGGCCTTCACACTAACTAACACACTTAATGAATAAAAAATCTACTTAACAATATCAATTTCCGCAAAAACCGGGCGATGGTCTGAAGCGTATTCTTCGGGAATAACCTTATGAGATTTTACTTGAAATTTAGTTTGAGGATGTTTGTAATAAATAAAATCAATGGCTCGTTGAGGATTCTTTACCGGAATAGTCGGGGGACAGGTTTTACAGGTCCTTTCCAGTTCAGAGTCCAACAACTGAATGGTTTCTGAGTCCGGATCATCGTTAAAATCACCTCCTAGGATTAAGGCCTCGTTTCGTTCATTTGCACTCTCAATTAACTTCTTCACCTGTAATATTCTGCTCTTTGAATCCTTTTTATAATCTAGGTGGGTACTGCCGAACAGAATATTTTGATCTTCGTTGATCTCAATCAAGCCTAAAGCTACCACTCTATTTTCAGTATTATCCTCCGGGTGGTTAGGTAGGTCTAAAATTTCACCCTCTTTTATAGGGAATTTTGATAAAATTGCGTTCCCATATTCACCATTATCATAATCAATAGCTTTGGCAAAATAATATTCCATATCCAGGGCTTTAGCAATCAATTCTGCCTGATTCCCCTCTCCCGACCTCTCAGTACTAAAATCTACTTCCTGAAGAGCAACTAAATCAGGATCTTCTGCTTTAATTACCTTAACGATAGCGGCGATATCAATCTTATCTTCTTCAGCGGGAGGGTTTGCGTGATGTATATTATAAGACATCACCCTTAGGGTGCGGTCTACTATCATTTCATTTTCCGCTTTATTTTCATCAGCCGTGGTAGTTTTATTACCACTTTCCTCACAAGAGATAAAAGAAGCCGCCATTAAAACGGCTCCTATTATGTATTTAACTCCAATCATTTGAATAAGATTTACCATCCTGGGTTTTGTACTAAATCGGGGTTCCTTTCCAATTGGGGAAGGGGTACTGGCCAGAGATAGTGTCTTTCAGGATCAAAAACCTGGTCAGTTAAGGCTATAATAAATCCATTCTCATCTGTCCTTAAATTATCAGCCATTTCAGGATTTGGCAACCACTCCACATTGGTTCCTTTGACATCCGCAGCTAATAATTCTCCCTGTCTCCAGCGTTTAACATCAAAGTATCTTTGACCTTCCAGGGCTAATTCAACTCTTCTTTCCCTTCTGATTTCCTCTCTTATATCCATTCCATTTGATTCCAAATCAGCCAAAACCATAGGTTGCATTCCCACTCTTTCTCTTAAGAGGTTGATGGATATATCCAGGTCTTCCTGAGATAAAACTCCCTGTTCAAATCTGGCTTCAGCATACGTTAATAAAACCTCCGCATAACGCAGTAAATGAATATCATTAAAATCACGATTATAAGTAGGTACTGCAGTAGGTTCTGCATATTTCGTAAAATAATATCCGGTCAGTGTTACAGCACCTCGCCCATCAGATTGAAATTTTGGAACTTCAAAAATTTCTGGATTTTCATTATTTTCCCGGCCATCATAACGACCACCCCATTCAGAACCTGGTTCTAAAATAGTTTGTGTCATTCTTGGATCTCTATTTTCAAAAACGTCTTCATAAGTTTCAACACTGTATAAAGGCGATTTATCAATTGGTAATCCATCAGCCATTAAATAAGAATCTACCAGGGATTTAGTTGGGTTCCATCGAATAACCTGATCGGGAACGTGTATTTCCCGGCTAAGATTATGCATAGCTTCATCCTCTAAAGATAGCCTGGCAATAATAGTTTCTTTGTTATTACCATTGGCAAGTTTTCCTTCATAAGTAAACAAATCATAGTAATCACTTTCTGGATTTCCGGTAGAATACAATTCATAAACCCCCATATCCATCACTCTTTTAGCAGCATCTTCAGCAACATCGTATCTTTCATTATACAATGCCATCCTGGCTTTTAATGCAAGGGCTGCACCTTTATTCATTCTACCCAGATTTTCTCCTGAAGGTATCTCTTCAGGTAGGTACTGAGCAGCATCTTCTAAATCATTGAGTACAAAATCCACTACTTCCTCTTTAGGATCTCGAGGTATCATAAGCTCATCAATATTGAGTGGCTCTGTTACTAAAGGCATATCGCCCCAGAATTCTGTTATATAAAGGTACATTAATGCTCTTATCACTCGTACTTCGGCAGCATATCTCTCAGCAACCAAAGGATCATCAACTTCTGCTTTTTGATAGTTAGCCAAAAATGAATTAGCCTGGCGAATCCCGCGATATTGTGTGGTCCATTCTGTATTCAGGGTATTTAAATCTGAATTGTAATTTCCACTTCCTATACGTTGATACTGGGTTGTGGAAGGCCACAAGGTATTGTCCCCCATATTTTCCTGATCAACAGTATTCTTAGCTTTCACATTGGCATATAATGCATTCGCAGCCAACCTAAGGTGTTCTTCGTTCTCCCAAAAGGTTTCATCAGTTAGTTCATCATTTGGTGCTCGATCCAGAAAATCTTTTTCACACCCTACTAAGCAAAACATGCTCAGTATCACACTAAATACAACTATTTTCTTCATCTTTTTTTACTTTAAGTTAATGTTTAGACCGACAGTAAATGTCCTTATCTGTGGATAAAAACTTCCACTACTTACGGGAGATTCAGGATCGTATCCATCAAAATAATCAGTAAACGTCAGTAAATTTTCGCCCGACACATACGCTCTTAAACGATCTACTCTAAATCTGCTTGTAAAATTCTCCGGTAGTGTATATCCAACCTGAACATTTTTCAATCTTATATAAGATGCATCTTCTAACCAATAAGTAGATAATCTTTGATTATAAGATTGTTGATAGGTCAATCGGGGATAGGAGGCATTTGTGTTTTCAGGAGTCCATCGATCCAAATGAACAGCTTGTGGAATAGCACTTTCAGAAATTAATGCATGACGCGCCGTTCCTGTCAGAAGCCCGTTCACTTTTCCTACACCTTGAATAAAAACACTTAAATCAAAATTTTTGTAGTCAAAATCTCCACGGAAACCGTAGGTATATCGTGGAATATGACTTCCAATAACTTTCCTATCGTTAACCAGGTCTACTTCCCCATCTCCATTTAAATCTTTGTAAATTAAATCTCCTGGTTGTACCGGGTCCCCCTGAATATAAGGGAAGTTTGGAGTATAAGTATCCGAACCGGCATCATAAGTGAAATCAGATTCCTGTGCGATCCTATCAGCTACTAAACCGTAAAATGCATCTAGGGGATCCCCTACCCTTCGAATTCGGTCGTCAATAGTAGGTTCAGTCCCACCAAGGTCAGTAACCTCGTTACGAACATCGGAGATGTTGAAATTCAAATCATAATTAAATTCTTTTATTTGATCTCTCCATCCCAGCTCCAGTTCCCAACCTGTATTTTCTACAGAACCGGCATTTTGATATGGGTAAGCAGGGCCTCCAAAAACATCTGGAATAGGTAATCTCAATAATATATTGTTGGTATTATTCTCAAAATAATCTGCTGTAATATTCAATCGATTATCTAAAAAGCTAAGATCCAAACCAACATTTAATTTTTCAGCGGATTCCCAGGTTAAGAGTTCATTCCCAACAGCCGTTTGTCTATAACCAATGGTTACAGCATTGCCTATTGGCATTGTATTTACCGGCCCGAGCACATCCATAAATGCCCAGTCGGCAATCCTATCATTTCCCTGAGTACCGTACGAAGCACGAATTTTTCCAAAATCCAAAATATCATTTTCTATAAATTCTTCTTCGGTAAAAACCCACCCAAGTGAAGCGGAAGAAAACAAATTCCAACGTACATCTTTAGCAAAACGAGAAGATCCATCATATCTAAAATTTGCTTCGGCTAAATACTTGTCTTTGAATGCATAATTTAATCTTCCAAATACAGATTGTAAGGCATTTTGTGCATTACTCCCACTATTTCTTTGATTATCAGTCCCAAGGTTAATATGGCCCACAGAAGTAGACGCTACATCAGTTCTTGAAGCCGATAAATCATCGTTTATGGTTTCCTCCTGGGAAACCCCTAATAAGGCCTGAACACTATGATCTTCAGCAAAGGTTCTATCGAATTCAGCCGTACCGACAAAGGTCTGGTAGGTACCTTTATAGCTACTGGTTGTGATCTGACTCGGATTATTAATCTGCCAAACAAGATTACCAGTATCTGCATCATAATAATTAACCGTTCTATCAAATACATTTCTTCTTGAGTTGTATTTCACCAATCCATAACGTCCGCGAATTTTAAAACCTTCGAAAATTCTAATTGCTGCATCAACATTAGCAGTAAATTCCTCAGAAGTAAAATCATTAGTTCCCGCTTCGTAGGCTGTAGCTACAGGATTACTTGAACCTCCTATATATCCCCAACCTCCATTTGTATTCCTAACCGGGACCAATGGCCTGACAGTAAGGGCCTGGTAAAGTGGAGCGAATCCCTGAGAAGACCCGGTATAATTTCTGTCAATATAACCGAGGTTGGTATTTAATTCAATCCTATCTAATAAAGTAGTACTTACCTTAGCTCTCATATTATGTCGTTTGGCTTCAAACTTATCACCTACTACCAAACCACCTTCTTTAAGTAAACCATAAGATAGATAGTAATTGAGATTCTCTTCACCTCCATTCACACTCAGGTTATGACTTTCCTGAGGAGCGTAGTCTTTATACACTTCATTTACCCAATTTGTATTCGCGTAATAATTGGGATCTGAACCATCTCGCGCAATTTGGATCTCTTCTTCAGAGTAAGTCGGGTTTCTACCCACATTGATTTGTGACTCATTTAACAACTCCATATATTCCGGGGAACCAAGTTTCTCAGGAATAGCTGTGGGACGTTGCATACCATAATAGGTATTGTAAGAAAGGGTAGGTTCTCCCCCTTTTCCAGATTTTGTAGTCACCACAATAACTCCGTTCGCTCCTCTAACACCATAAATAGAGGAAGAAGCGGCATCTTTTAATACAGATATACTTTCTATATCACTTGGGTTCAATATATCTAAATTTCCACCCGGTACACCGTCTATAACTATTAAAGGAGAAGCATTCCCCCATGTGCCAATTCCACGAATCCTGATGTCGCCGGAATTATTACCAGGAGCTCCGGAAGCTCCTGTAACAGTAACCCCTGCCATTGAACCCTGTAGACCGGAACTTACATTAGTAATAGGACGATCTTCCAGAGTTTCGGAATCAACCTGACTTACCGCTCCGGTTAAATTAGCCTTCTTTTGAGTACCGTATCCTACCACTACTACTTCGTTAAGACCTTCAGAACTTTCTTCTAAAACTATTTCAAATTCAGTTTGGCCATTTAGTATAATCTCCTGAGTTTGAAAACCCAAAAAAGAGAAAATCAAAGTAGTATTTTCATCATCTGTCACACTAAATTCAAACTCACCTTCCATGTCGGTTACTGTACCATTAGAAGTACCATCTTCTGAGACTGTAACTCCTGGGATAGGTAAAGCATCTTCATCTAATACCCTTCCGGATACTTCTCTCTCCTGAGCAAAGCCCACCCAGCTAAAAAGGGTACAAAGTACTATAAGTACCTTCTTAATGTTTTTTGTCATAATTTAATTTTTAGTTTTTGGTTATTCATATTGGTTAATTTTTAGAAGGCTTCAAATCTCGGTTTAATTGAATCTCATCCTTAAAAGTTGATTTTAAATAATTATGAAAAAATCATTTCAAATCAGTTAACTAAAGGTGTCTTAGGTTAATATTTCGCCACAGAACCTTTATACCGCCTCCATCGTGGATTTGTAAGGCAATTTTTCCGTTAGCCTGTTCTATTTTTTCATCTAAAAAATTGATCATTTTCCGGCCATTTAACCAGGTGGTAACCTCTCCGTCTTTCACCCTAATTTTTAACTGGTTCCATTTCCCAAACTTGAGGATTTTTTCCTTCCGTGGTTTAGGTTTTACGAGCCAGCCTCTACCGTAAGATTCATAAACCCCACCGGTATGTAAATCCGGGGGAGCAACTTCAACCTGCCAACCGGAAATTTTTGTACCTTCCAGGGAAGACCTAAAAAAAACCCCACTATTGCCATTGGCCTCTTGCAAGAACTCCAGTTCTAATTCGAAGTTTTTATAATTTTTCTTTGTTGCCAGGTAGCCATAAGCTTCGTCCGGACCACTTTCTGCTACTAATACAGCGTTATCTACATACCACTTTTCAGTTCCATAAATTTCCCATCCGGTAAGATCGTGGCCATTAAATAAACTTTCCTGGGCATTGACCATTGAAACAAAAAGGAAGAATACGACGGCTAGAGAACTCCTATACATTCTAAAGCTTTTTAATCTTTATATTTCTGAACCAGGTATAACTTCCGTGATCCTGTAAGCCAATAAGACCGGATTTAGCCTTACCGTAATCAGGAAAATCTTTCCATTTTCCTTCCTTCTTTTTTTGCTTCCATTCTTCTGACCAGGGTTCAAATTCTACAGTTTTTTCACCATTTAGCCAATAAGTAACTTTATCTTCAGTAAACCTGATTCTGGTGGTATTCCATTCTCCCACTTCTTTAAGATCATCTTCATCATATTCAGGGTCATACATTCCGTAATCTGCCCCAATAGATTGCCAGGCTTGTAATTCCTGAGGGAAACCTTTCTGATCAATTATTTGATACTCGGGCGCTGCAAAATACGGGGAGTCATAGGCTTCGTCTTCAATTACGTGGTAGAAAACCCCGCTATTACCTTCCGGTGATATTTTCCATTCCAGGTAAAGTTCAAAATTGTCAAACTCCTCTTCTCCATATACGATATCACCACCAATATCACCACCTTCTCCCAATGATTTCAAAGTGCCGTCCTCCACAATCCATCCCTCAGGAAGGGCATCTGCATTCTTTTCATTATAACCACGCCAGCCCTCAGCACTTTCACCATCAAAAAGATATTGCCACTCTTCGTCTTTTTCATTACCCGTTATAGATTCTGCATTATCTTTTTCTTTTATTTCGGCTTCCTTATCTGGGTTTTTACCATCATTTTTACAGGCCATCAGGCTTGCTACAGTCAATACACTTACTATTAATTTTTTCATCTTTATACTTTATATGGTTATACTATTTTCATTTGTTCTGGATCCCACTGAATAAATTTATTTTGACGATAACTGTCGTTACATAATAAGGCAGGTGCGGCAGCTCTAAATCCGAACACCGGATCCTCTACCACAGTTCCACCTGTTCTAATGGCGTGGAAAAAATTAGCGAAGTGATCGTAGTGAGCTCCCTTATATCCACGTTCAGCTTCGTAGAAAGTATCTGACGGAGGTAAGATCTTTTTTCGGTCGCTACGGGTCATACTTTCTTCGGAAGCTTTCTCTTCCGTAAAAGGATCATTGTCATTGGATGCAGTATTTTGTTTGAGCAACACATCATCCCAGGTAACCTCCATAGAACCTTTACTACCCACAATTTTTAGGTAGGTACTTCCACTGGTCCCGTCAACGAAATTACAACGCAATGAAAGATTGAATGCAGAATGGCTTTCCGTATCAGGATAATCAAACATTCCCAAAAGTACATCTGGAACTTCCCTACCATCATGCCAGTACCTTAGTCCACCGGTAGCCGCTACTTTAGTAGGCCCAAGGGAATTTGTAATAAAATGAAGACTAGAAAAAAGGTGAACAAACAAATCTCCTGACATACCAGTACCATAATCCGTATAATTCCTCCACCTGAAAAACCGATCTTCATCAAAGGGCCTTTTAGTGGTAGGTTCAACAAACTTCTTCCAGTCTACTGTTTGAGGAGATGCGTCATTGGGAATAGGATATTGCCATGCACCTAAAGGAGAATTTCTTGCCCAAAATCCTTCTGCATAATTAATTTCACCTATAGCACCTTCCTCCAATAATTGTTTGGCTTTCTCATTACCAAGAGAAGAGAGCCCCTGGCTGCCTACCATATAAACTTTTCCTGATTTTTTCCAAGCTTTAACGATTTCGTGACCTTCCTCAACAGAATGAATCATTGGTTTTTCACAATACACATGCTTGCCAGCTTTTAAAGCATCAAGACTAATCTTTTTATGCCAGTGATCTGGGGTACCTATTATTACTGCATCTATATCGCCACGCTTTAGTATGTCTTCATACTTTTTAGTAAGAAATAAGTTATTACCCCATCGTTTTTTTGATTCTTCCAATCGACCATCATACAAATCGCAAACTGCAAGTAAATTTATATTATCATGTTCTAAGGCTGTTTTGGTATCAGCAACCCCCATACCCCCAGCCCCAATAAGCGCTATAGCTATTGGTTTGCTATTTCTTTTAGTTTCGATTCTGTTAAGAAAATTTAAAGGTTTCCCTTCTGAGGCAAAAACTGAAGGTATTATTGCGGCAGTTGCTCCCGCTACCCCCAATTTTTTTATAAAGGAACGTCTGTTATTCTCCATAGTTATTAGATAGATTTAAATTTTTAACTGCGTAAATCTAACTAGGGAGGACGTAATATTAGGGGTAACAAACGGGGTAATAAACCAAGAATTTTCGGATTTATTTAACTAATTTCATAAATTCCGGGTCAATAGTCTCATTATAGTAGCTTTCGTAAAGTTTTTTATAGTTTTCAACTGTTTTTTTTGCAGAACCATATTTTTCCTGTTGTAATAAACAGGACACCTTTTTCCTAACAGCTGGTTCAAATAAAGGGTCGACCACCAAAATAGCTTCGATAATTTCAATTTTCTGCGTGCTATTTAAATCTTTGTTTTCAAGAAAAGGAGTTAATAAGTCCAAAACTCTGGAATTATATTCAGCTTTAATAGCATCAAGCCATTCTACCTCAACCTGGGGAAGCAGAGGTCCTTTTGAAACAATTCCGGCAAATTCAATAGCTTGCAATTCAGAAAGAATTTTCTTTTCAGAAGACCAAAAATCCGGTAGTATAGTGTTTAAGATAAAGAGATCTACCCTGCCGGTTTCTGAGATTTGAAGCTGCCATTTCTTATCCTCAAATACAATTTCAGCATCAAGCTGCTCTCCCAGTGTTTTTCGTAATTCTTTTATTTGAGTACTTCTGTTATTTTTTTTATTTTCAGATGGAAAACCTGGCCACAGGATATCACTTAGCTTTTTAGAAGTAATACCTCCATCTCTCAAAGTAAATAGCAAAACCAGGATCAACAGTTCTCTACGTTTTGGTGGTAATTTCGAGGTAATATCTTCTCCTTTCTTGTTCCAAATTTTAAAACCATTTAATAAGTTAATGCCGTTTTGTTTGACATTTTCCTTTATAACTGAAGGTTGAAGGGTTTCAACCGGAGTTGGGGCCTCTTTTGGTTTTTTAGGTTTTCTTTGGTAAATGAAGAATGCCGATATTGCCAGAATCATAATAAGACCTGTGAAATACAGCCATTTACCGGAAGAGAAAACATCATGACCCTCATTAGGTTTATCTATAAAAACGCTTTTGATCTCATCATCACTTAAAGCCCGATCCCATATTTTCAAATCGCTCATTAAACCTGAATAATACTGACCCCAGAGATTTGTCCCAATAAGTAAAGCATGATCAGTCTGTCGAATATCCGAAGCAGCTATCTCTTCTACTAAGTTCCCGTCTACATAAAAATAAAGTTTTTGTTTTGGTACATATACAAAGGCCACATGACTCCACTCCCCTTTTTCGATTACTCGTTTCGAGGTTGTGTGATCCTTAATGCCGGTGGTAGTAAATTGTAGTCTGCCAAAATAAATTTTAGCTGAGAAGGCTTCCCCTTTTCCAATTAAACTAAAACTTCCATCTACCTCATCGGGTTTCACCCAGGCGCTAATGCTTATTTCCTCCAACCACTCCTCCGGTTTACTTCTAATATCGATGTAACTCGAGGTACCGTTAAAAATACTAACGCTTTTATCTCGGTATATATCCTTCACGAACTCTATATCTGTTGGAGTACTTTTGTCAGCCTGATTTACTAGATTAACAATTTCATCCTCCAGGGGTAAGGAGTACCTTAACCTCTCCTCCAGTTCATATTTTATAGCCCGAAATGTCTTAGGGCCGGAGATTCTTGTATTTTTATCTGTAAAATTATAAATATCAGGAGAAAACATAAATCCCCTTTTTTGGGGCGATAAAGTCGAATCACTAGTCCTGAAAATACCACAGGTTTCCAGGTGAGGGAATTCTTTCCATCTTACATTTTTTAATTCTTCATTATTATAACTAACCTCCGCCCTATATACAGGCTCTTTATAGTACTGCTTTTTTAAATATGTGATATCTGATACAAAAGGAGAAACAATAAGATCTGGGACCACTCCCTTTGTATACAATAGATTTTGTAGAAAAAAATCGATTTCTTTTTTACTTTTTAAACTGTCTGTATTAACAAGGTTAAATTCTTTACAAAGTCTTAAATCTCTAAGGGAATCAGGTTGATATATGATATGATTAAATCGTTTCTTCTCTACATTGAACAGCTTTATCTTTTTTGAGTTTTCAAAAAGTTTACTGGATATTTTTAAGGAATCAGGGAAAATGTTCTTTAATCCTTTCGGATTAAAATTAGGGATAAAAAGAACCTGCTTTCCGGAAGGAAGCAATGGGTTTAGACTATCAAATTTGTTTTCAAAATCAGGTAGGGATTCAATAAAAAAAGCATTATATCCTTTTTTCAGATCACCTGATAAATCAGAACTTTCTGATTTTGAAAGCCACAAGGAATCAGGGTGTTTGTTTTGCCCCAAGCTGCAAACACTCCATAAAATAGCAACTAAAATGAAGAATCTCTTCATAGGTTTTTTAACAGAGGTTTAAAGTGGGAGAAAGTTAGTAAAAAAACCCAGAGTTTTGGTTCGACAAACTGATGCACCTGCCATTTCGTTTATAAATCCGTAGTCTCTAACACCTAACAAACAAAATTTAATTCCTTAAGTAAAAAGAAAATGCTCATCGCGTTAGGATGGGCATTTTTTAAATTTAGAATTCAGCTTAAAAAATTTTGTGAATTTATTCCACTATTGATCTGGAGAAACAATTCTATACTCGTGAGTATCAGTAAATATTCTTCCAAACATATCTTCCACTCTTACTTCAATGGTATGAACTCCTTCGGCTAATTTCGTTGGGATATTAGCTCGCCACAGATGTTTACTTTTAATTGGATTAGATGGTCGTCTACCGGAAAACAGTTCTTCGGTTAAATCCCATTCATAAACCATAGCTACATAGGAGGGATCATAATCCTCTACATATTTCATAGTTGACCATGAACCTTCATCAATTCGGTACTCCACTTTATCTTCTTCGCTTCCCATAAAATAATTAACATAAATACCTGCTTTGGTATTTTGATCCTTAGCTACTACTTTAGGTGAAAATATTTGCATTCTATAATCCTCGGACTCTCCTACTACCTGGTAATCTATGGTGTAGTTATTATCTTCAAAATTTAGGACTGCGTACCCTTTAGGTGTACCATCGCGCATAGTCGAAATTGGAATACCAGTCTCATTAAGCCTTCCGGAATACCAGTCTCCACTGGTTGTTCCCACATTAAAATGATGATGAGGCTGTTCCCCTAGCCAGCCGTCTTCTTTTTTGAAGAAATCTTGTTTCTGAATGTGGGTATGCGCCGAGAGGGAAAGGGTATTTGGAAAATCTTTTAAAATCTCAAAAAGTCTTTGCCTATCCTCATCTCTAAAAGCGTCTCCATTAGGCTCACTAAGAGGGATATGAAATGAAAGAACAATCAGGTGATCTTTTGGCACGTGTTTTAAATCGTTTTCAATAAAGTTAAGCTGGTCTTCTCTAAAACCTCCCCAATATCCTTTATTATCACGTGGATCCGGATATAAAATATCATCTAACACAATAAAATGAACCTTACCATAATTAAAAGCATAATTAGGAGGTCCGAAATACTTTTCAAAAGTTTCATCACTATACTTATCCTTATCTACATCAAAATTAAGATCATGATTACCCAATACGTTATACCAGGGCAATTTTAAGTCTTTCATTACCTGGATATATGGATCAAATAGGGCTAAATCATTCCCTACCAGATCCCCCAGCGAAATTCCAAATAATATATCTTTATTTTTCTTTACCCGGGAAACCATCCCTTTTTGAAAATAACTTACCTGATCTTCATTGTAAACCTGCGGATCACCAAATATTAAGGCCGAAAAATTTTCTTTTTCTTCGTTGTTTTTAAGTAAAGGAAAATTTAATTCTCGGGGTAAATCACCTGTAACTTCAACTCCGGTATATTTGAGATCTGGAGAACCTTTAGGTTTATGGTTATAATAAAAGAGGGGTAAGTTATTTTCATCTACCGGATATTTATAGCCAGATGGTTTTATTACTGAAATAATAAAGGCATCGGACTTCGGCAATTGATATTCTCCTTTTTGATCTGTAAGTACTACATCTTCTCCATTGGTTACGGCAACATTTGGAATTCCTGATTCATTGGAATCTTGCCTTCCGTTACCGTTTTTATCTTCGAAGATCGTGCCTGTGGCGTTTTGGGCAATTACAAACCCAGGGATAACAATTAATAAAAAAGTAATAAAGTTGATTTTCTTCATGCTAAATTATTTGAGGTGTAAATTTCAGTTTTAAATTGAAAGCTATTATTTACATAACGTAATCAAAAGGTTATATCTTCAAATGAAACTACATCATAGATATATAATTTCCTTTTCCCTTATAATGCCAGCTTAGAAGATCTCAGGGGGTGTCATAAGGGTAAGGTATTCTCCAGTGATACAATATGATTCATTTTTTAACCGTATCACGGTATACTTTATTAGGTCTATTTGGCAAATTATTGACACTTCAAATAAACAAACAAAATAATTTAAAATCAAAAATAAGTATAAAAAATTACTTTTTGTTTGTTTTAGTTTCATTTTGATAATATATTTGAAACAGAATATTAGTAAAAACAGAATGAAAAAAATAAATAGTCGTGAGAATTCGGAGAATGATTCTTTTAAAAGAGATCACATACTTACTAAATTAGACCCTTCTGAGATTTGGGATGTTATAATTATTGGCGGAGGGGCTACAGGACTGGGGACCGCCCTGGACGCTAGTTCAAGAGGCCTTAAAACCTTACTTCTAGAACAGGCAGACTTTGCTAATGGAACGTCGAGTAGAAGTACAAAGCTGGTCCATGGAGGAGTAAGATATCTTGCGCAGGGAAATTTAGGTCTGGTTATGGATGCATTGAAAGAGAGAGGGCTATTGATTAATAATGCACCTCATTTAGTAAAAATGCTGCCTTTTATAATCCCAAGCTATAAAGCCTGGGATAAATACTATTATGGCATTGGCTTGAAGATTTATGATTGGATGGCGAAAAATTTAAGGTTTCAAAAAACCAAATTCTTAAATAAAGAAGAGACTTTAAGCCATTTACCCAATATTAAAACAAAAAATCTTAATGGAGGTGTTCTTTATTACGACGGTCAGTTTGATGATACCCGCTTAGCTATTAATTTAGCTCAAAGCGCCGCAGAACAAGGAGCACATCTCCTTAATTACTTTGAAGTAACCGAACTATGTAAGGATGAAAACAAAAAAATTACCGGGGTAAAAGCAAAAGATATCGAAAGCGGTAATTTGCATAATTTTAAATCGAAAGTTGTCATAAATGCTACCGGGGTGTTTGTAGATAATATTCTTAAGTTGAACGATTCTTCAAAAATCCCATTAGTTAAGGCAAGCCAGGGCATCCACTTAGTTTTAGATAAATCCTTTATGAAAAGCGATCATGCGCTTATGATTCCTTCAACTTCAGATGGAAGAGTACTATTTGCACTCCCCTGGCACGAACATCTTCTTGTAGGTACCACCGATACTCCGGTAGAACAGCACCTACTGGAACCTAGTGCGCTTGATAGCGAAATAGATTTCATATTGAATAATCTTGAGGAATACCTTACCAGGAAACCATCAAAAAAAGATATTTTAAGTGTTTTTGCAGGGCTTAGACCATTAGTGCAGCCAAATAAGGATAAAGATAAAGGCACCAAAGAAATTTCAAGGGATCATAAACTGACGGTTTCCAGATCCAACCTTATAACCATTACGGGAGGAAAATGGACCACCTATCGTAAAATGGCTGAAGACACTGTAGATTTCGCTATTGAAACCGGAAACTTAAGTAAATCCCCGAGTAAAACGGATCACTTAAAAATCCATGGGGCTACCGAGAAAGTAACCGGAAATCATTTGGATATTTACGGTAGTGATGCCAATTTAATTATGAAATTGGCCGAGGAGGAACCAAGGTTACAGGAACAACTTCATCCGGAATTTCCAATTTTGAAAGCAGAAGTGGTATGGGCCGCGAAGAATGAGATGGCTAGAACCATAGAAGATTTTTTAGCCAGAAGAACTCGTTTGCTGTTTTTGAATGCCAGAGCAGCTATTGATGCAGCGGAAGATACGGCAAAAATTATGGCTGATGTTTTAGGTAAAGATTCCAACTGGCAGGATCTTCAAATAAAAAAATTCATAAAAATGGCACAAAAATATATACCCGAACCCTATAACCCAGTCACTAGAAAATCCGAAGAAATAGAAAGCAAATAAATATGGAAAAATATATACTATCATTTGATCAGGGAACCACAAGCTCCAGAGCTATTATATTCAACAAGAATGGGAACCCGGTCTCCGTTGCGCAGAAAGAATTCAAACAAATATTTCCTAAACCTGGGTGGGTGGAACATGATCCGGGTGAAATTTGGTCTTCACAGATCAGTGTAGCGGCTGAAGTTGTTTCCAAAGCTAAACTTAAGTCAGATGATATTCAAGCTATCGGGATAACCAACCAGAGAGAAACCACTGTTGTATGGGATCGTGAAACAGGAGAGCCGATATATAACGCCATTGTTTGGCAGGATCGAAGAACCTCCGACTATTGTGATTTTTTAAAAAAAGAAGGGCACGAGGAGATGATACGAGAGAAAACCGGTTTAGTTTTAGATGCTTATTTTCTGGCTACCAAAGTCAGATGGATACTCGAAAACGTTTTAGGAGCTAAAGAGAAGGCCAAAGCAGGAAAACTGGCATTGGGAACTATTGACTCCTGGCTGGTTTGGAATTTAAGTAATGGTAAAGACCATATAACTGATGTAACAAATGCCTCCCGAACTTTGCTTTTTAATATCCATACTTTAGAATGGGATAAAGAATTATTAGAATTATTTAAAATTCCAGAAAGTATGCTTCCCAGGGTTTGTGATTCAAGCGGAGAGCTTTCTATGACATCCGGGGAGATTTTTTCAAAAAAGATTCCAATTACCGGAATTGCCGGGGATCAACATGCAGCTTTATTTGGGCAAATGTGTACCGATAAAGGAATGGCAAAAAACACCTATGGTACGGGATGTTTTCTTTTAATGAATATAGGGGATCAGCCAATAATTTCAAAAAATAAGCTAATCACAACTATTGCCTGGAAAATAGGTGATGAAGTGAATTATGCTTTTGAAGGCAGTATTTTTATTGCCGGGGCGGTAGTACAATGGTTACGCGATGGAATGGGATTGATTTCATCCGCTTCAGAGATAGAAACATTGGCTGCGAAAGTAGAATCTACAGATGGTCTATATCTTGTACCCGCATTTGCAGGTTTAGGCGCTCCTCATTGGAATCAGCACGCCAGGGGTACTATTGTTGGGATTACAAGGGGAAGTAACCAAAGTCATATTGCAAGGGCGGCATTGGAAAGCATAGCTTATCAAACCTATGATGTAGTAAAAGCCATGGAGGCTGATAGCGGAATCAATATTAAGGAATTAAGAGTAGATGGAGGAGCCACGGTGAACTCCCTTTTGATGCAAATCCAGGCTGACATTTTGAATACGCGTATTTTACGTCCAGAAATTACGGAAACTACCGCTTTGGGAGCCGCCTACTTAGCTGGTTTAGGTGCGGGGATATGGAAAGATATTGATGAAATAAAATCAAAATGGAAAGTCATGGAAAGTTTTAACCCGAATGATAAAATTCCGGTGCAGGAAATGCTGGAGGGTTGGCAGCGCGCTATAAATACTACTAATTGTTGGTCTAAAAACTAAGATATTATGAATGAATTTACCGCTGAGTTTATCGGTACCATGTTTTTGATATTAATGGGGAATGGTGTGGTTGCCAACGTTGTTTTAAAAGGAACGAAAGGAAATAATGGAGGCTGGATAGTAATTACCACCGGATGGGCCCTGGCTGTGTTTACAGGTGTAGTGATTGCCGCACCATATAGTGGAGCACATATTAATCCCGCAGTAACTTTAGGATTATCCATAGCAGGGGAGTTTCCCTGGACAAAAGTCCCCATATTTATAGGTGCACAGATGTTAGGTGCAATGGCTGGAAGCTTTTTGGTTTGGGCCATCTATAGAGAACATTTTAATTGTACCACCAATTCCGCACTTCATTTAGCAGCCTTCAGTACAGCCCCGGCTATACGAAATAAATTTTCCAATTTACTGAGTGAGATCATTGGAACTTTTACCTTAATATTCGTGATTTTCTATGTTACAAATCCCGTGATGGGAAATGAAAGTGAAACCCCAATAGGTATGGGCTCTTTGGGTGCAATTCCAGTAGCTTTTTTAGTATGGGCCATAGGTCTTTCTTTAGGAGGTACTACCGGATATGCAATCAATCCTGCCAGAGATTTAGGCCCCAGGATTATTCATTCCCTCGTTCCTATAAAAAATAAATGTAAAAGTGATTGGAGTTACTCCTGGGTTCCAATTGCAGGTCCTTTAATTGGCGCTACAATAGCAGCGGTCATTTACCTTCTTTTAAACAATTAAAAAATTCCCTGAAATTCTATTTAAACCCCTTTCCATGAATGCTAAATATCTTTTAATTTTTTGTCTTCTATTTTTCTCAAATAACTATGCTCAACAGCAACAAGATCAACAAAAACCAAAGCTTGTCGTCGGGATTGTGGTAGACCAAATGCGATACGATTACCTTACTCGTTTCTGGGACCGGTTTGAAGACGACGGATTTAAACGCCTGGTAAATGAAGGGTTTAATTTTAGAAATCACCATTTTAACTACGTGCCTACGTATACCGGGCCAGGTCATGCTTCGGTGTGGACAGGAACCACCCCAATGAACCACGGTATTATTGGTAATAATTGGTTTGATAAGGTAAAGGGAGAATCTGTATATTGTACTGATGATGATTCAGTCTCTCCTATTGGAACCGAATCCGCGGCCGGTAAAATGTCTCCAGTATTATTGAAAACCACCACTATAACCGATCAAAACAGACTGCATACCCAAATGAAGGGTAAAACTATAGGGGTAGCATTAAAAGATCGCGGCTCAATTTTACCCGCGGGGCATACAGCAAATGCGGCCTATTGGTTTCATGGAGGAACCGAAGGAAAGTTTATTACAAGTTCGTTCTATAGAGATGATTTACCAAAATGGGTCCAGGACTTCAACGATTCGGGTAAGGTTGAATCTTATTTAAAAGAATGGAATACACTTTACGATATCGGAACGTATACAGCAAGTGGAATAGATGAAAACAATTTTGAAGGTGGATTTGAAGGGAAAGAAAAAACTACGTTTCCTTACGATTTAAATGCTCTAAGCAGTCTAAATGGAAATTTCGGAATTATTAGCTCCACACCTTATGGAAACGATTTAACCACTGATTTTGCACTGGCCGCTTTGAAAGGAGAAAAGCTGGGACAGGATAACATCACTGATTTTTTAACATTAAGCTTTTCCAGCACAGACTATGTTGGACATAATTTTGGTGTAAACTCCAAAGAGGTTGAAGATACCTATTTACGTTTGGACAAAAATATAGCAGAACTATTAGAATTCCTCGATAACTATGTGGGTAAAGGAGATTACACTATATTCCTTACCGCTGACCACGGGGCTGTAGATGTGCCATCCTATTTACAATCGGTTAAAATTCCAGGAGGATATTTTGATGACATACAATTTACAAAAGCCCTGGAAGAATATGTCTTAAATGAGTTCAGCGCAGAAGACTTAATTCAGAATATTTCCAATAACCAGATCTTTTTTAATTATGACAAGCTCAGAGAGGCTAATATCAGTATTAAAGAGCTGGAAAACTCCGTGGCTTTTTATTGTATTCAACAGACCCAGGTTGATAAGGTAATCACTCGCAGTCAACTTAATAGCGCTAACTTTAATAGTGGTATTAGGGAATTAATTCAAAACGGTTTTAATCAAAAACGCAGCGGGGACGTCGTTTTTGTTTTGAATCCTGCTACTATCGTATATTCTAAAACCGGGTCTACACATGGCAGTGGACTTACTTACGATACTCATGCTCCACTTATCTTTTTTGGCGCAGGAGTAAAGCCCGGAAGTACCACAGAGCGCTCTGAAATACCTGATATTACACCAACTGTCGCCAGCCTATTGAATATTGCTTTTCCCAACGGAGCTAGCGGAGCACCTTTACATATGATGTTGGATCAATAAGTTTAAATATATCGATGGAAATAATACTCTCGAAAATATATTGCAACAAGAAATGTATTAGAGGGAGAAGTTGAGGAAAGAGAAAGACAGTCCCACAAAAATTAAATTTACATTTAAAAAGAGCAATGAAACCTACAAACTTTTTACTTGCAATTCTACTAATTACTACCACCTCCCTGGTTTCCCAAAGCATTGAGGTGGACAGTTTGCATCGACCGCGAAATTACCACATCCAGGTAAATCAATTTCAAGGATACCCTGATTCTAAACAGGATATAATATTCCTTGGCAATAGTATTACCGCAGGGACTAACTGGAATGAATTACTTGGATTACCTAATGCGAGAAATCGTGGAATTTCTGGAGACACCACCTTCGGAATTTTGGAAAGACTGGATGAAGTTATTGAAGGCGACCCTTCAAAGGTCTTTATTCTTATAGGTATTAATGATATTGCGAGAAATTATCCTGATGAGTTGATTATTTCGAACTATGAAAAAATAATCAGGAGGATTAAAAAAGGGTGCCCTAATACAGAAGTATTTATCCAAAGTATTCTGCCGGTTAACAATACCTTCACCAGATATAAAAATCATTATAACAAAGATGAACATATACTGGCCATAAATAAAGAATTGAAAAACTTATCGAAGACCAATAATGTTAACTTTATTGATATTCATCCACATTTCCTGGACGAAGAAAATCGCCTAAGCAGGAAGTTTACCGAGGAAGGTTTGCACTTAAATGCACTGGCCTATCAAACCTGGGCTGAGCTTCTTAAACCCTACTTAAAGTAAGCATTATTTAAAGGTGCTATAAATACCATAGAATATTTATAAAACTTATTCTGGAATAAAAAAGAGAGGGCTCAAACCCTCTCTTAGTTATTATATTGGATGAGTAAGAGGTTAAACCAAAACCTATATTTTATTCAGTACTCTTTCTGGATAATCAGTAATAATACCATCCACTTCCAGTTCCAACATCCTATTTATATCTTCCTCTTCATTTACTGTCCATGGAATTAAAACCATATTACGTTCTTTAATAGAATCTACAACTTCCTTACTCTTTAGTAGCTTATAATTAGGGCTGTAAATATCGGGAACGAATTCAAGTTTCTCTAAATTCTTATCTATACCTTCCTTTGAGACCAAATACGCAACTTCGGTATCAGGATATTTCTCATTTAAAATTTGTAAAATATGAACATCGAATGACTGAAGGTTAACCTTATCTTTAATGCCTTTTTCTACAACTATATTCATCACCAGGTCAACAAACTCATCTGGTTCCGGCTGAAAAATTCCATAATTCCTTTCGGAAGATTTAATTTCAATATTATATTTAACCTCATCTAAATCATTGACCTGAATATAATTTTCCACCGTATCGATTACCTCACTTAATAAAGGTTTATACGTTTTTTGAGATTTTTGATCTGGGAATAATCGGTTTTTTCTCGAACCACTGTCGAATTTCCGGATACTATCATAATCCATTTTATAAAGATTATAATCTTTCTCATTTTCTTTAGCGATACTATCTCCATCCGGGGTTAGCATATACAAAGCTAACATAACAGGTTCATGAGAAACAACAATTTTTTTATCCTGAGAGACCACAACATCCAATTCAAGAACGTCTGCACCTTTCTCTACTGCACTTAAAAAAGCAGGTATGGAATTCTCAGGTAAATTACCCCGATCCCCTCTATGCCCTTGGACCTGTACTTTTCCGGTCGCTGGATTATCCTTTTCCGGGCTGTGATCCTGGTTGTTTTCAGCGTTATTCTTACAGCTGAATGAAGCGATAAGAATCGAACATAATAGTAATCTAATAACTTTCATTTTTTATTTGAATTTTGGTTAATATAAACTCGTCAACTCCATATACTGACAAATGCAGCTAATTAAAAGAATTTTCCTGAATTGAATATTAAGGTTATTTTGTTAATAGTTATAAGGTTTAATTCTACACGTTTAATACCCTAAATCTAATTGGGATTTAACCGGTTCTATAGTCTTTTGATGTTCTTTATAGATATCTTTTATTTCTTCAATGATTTCAGGGTGATGTTCTCCAATTTCATATTTTTCCGAAGGATCGACATCAATATTAAACAATTTAGGAGTTTTGTGAACTTTTGGCTTCTCCTTTGAATAGGAAGGCTTAGTTATAAAATGAGCTTTCCAGCTACCCTTTCTAATTGCATATAACTCATCTCTTAAATAATAATAAACAACGTCATTGGCCTTCTTTTCTTCTCCGCTCAATAATGGCATAAGGTCTACACCATCCAGAGTACGATCCTCAGGCAAAGGTGACCCCACAAGTTTTAAAATCGTTGGATACAGGTCCATCGCATTCGTTATTGCATCAAAGGTTTGATTTGCCGGAATCTTTCCTGGCCATCGTACAACGGCAGGCACTCGAAACCCACCTTCGTAAGTAGAAGCTTTGCCTTCATAAAGTAGCCCGGCAGAGCCTCCGTTTTTTCCTCTTTTAAGCCAGGGACCGTTATCACTGGTAAAAACCACTAAAGTGTTTTCGTCGATATTTAATTCCTTCAGAGTTTTTAGTATTTCTCCTACGCTCCAGTCGATTTCCTCTACTACATCTCCATATAATCCCCTTTTACTTCTATTTTCAAAATCATCTGAAACATGTAATGGGGTATGAGGAAAGTTATTCGGATAGTACAAAAAGAAAGGATTATCCTTGTTAGCTTTTATAAAATCAACCACTTTTTCAGTATACCTTTTAGTTAAGAGTTTCTGGTTAGGGTCGTTTTCTATAATCTCTTTATTCTCATAAAGTGGTAATTTAGGCGCTTTTTTATAACGGGGAGGGAGCATATCATTAGAGTAAGGAATTCCAAAATAGTAATCAAATCCGTGATTTAGTGGTAGAAACTCGGGTAAATGCCCTAAATGCCACTTTCCAACTATTGCGGTAGTATATCCTTGCTCTTTAACTGCTTCTGCTATAGTTTTTTCAGATTGGGGTAAACCTCCTGTAGACCTTGGATAAAGAACGTTTCCACTGTTTTTTGAACCAGCCATGCCGCTGCGAATAGGTAACCTCCCGGTTAATAAGGCTGCTCTACTAGGTGTGCATATACTAGCCCCAACATAAAATTGGGACAACTTAGCACCTTCCTGCGCCATTTGGTCGATATAAGGCGTTTGAATGGTGGGGTGACCAAAAGAACTGAGGTCTCCATAACCCAGGTCGTCTACAAATATTACAATTATATTCGGGGGTCTTTCCTGTCCAAAAGATGGCCCAGTAATTCCTATGAGAAGCAAAAGTATTTTTTTGAAAATTGTCATTCATTATTGGTTTTAAAGTATATGTCTCGCATGCCGAACTTCCCTAATTAAATTAAACCTGCCGAGAAACAAACGGCAGGTTTTGGCTAATCATTTATAATAATAGATCTGTTCAAATGGTAAAATTTCATTTTCTTGAATGATAACTATTCTTACCAACCTGGGTTCTGCTCTAAATTTTCATTCAGTTCTAAATCTTCCAGTGGTAAGGGATAAAGATAATCCCTGGTTTCATCAAAATTTCCACCTTCAAATAACAGTAAATTTCCAGATGTACCATTTGTAAGTTGTCTTTCACTAATGTTTATGGTGGTGGTTACCTCATCTGGCGCGCCGGAAGCGTCTCCATCGTGAACATACACATCATAATTACCATCATTATCAAAGTCATGAGCCCCAAGTTCTGAAAAGTATATTCCTTCAATGGGGTCTTCAATTATTTGACCTTCTTTCCATCTCATAAGATCATCCCAACGCAAACCTTCATTAACCATCTCTACTCTTCGTTCGCGGCGAATTTCCAGTATCACCCCTTTATTTGGTCCTTCTACTTTCTCATAAAGGCTACCCTGATAAGGATCAGGATTGGCATTAGCCTCTGCCATATTTAAATGTGGTAACCCTACCCGATCTCTCAATTTATTAATTGAAATATCAAGATCCCCCTGGGTTAACGTGCCGAGCTCTGCTTTTGCTTCAGCATAGATCAACAAGGCTTCAGCATATCGGAAAAGTATTACGTCATTAAATGATCCACCGGACCCCCATTGCGGTCCTTTTGGAGGAAGGGCTTTTATTACCCGGTAACCCGTCCGTGTTATATCCAAATTGACTGGTTCAGGTTCATCAGAACCATACGTGGAAAAGTTAGGTCCCGCTGTAGTCTGGGTCAATCGGGGATCGCGATTTTGCATCTCTTCATAAAATTCCATGGTTTCATAACCAGATTGATCAGTAAAGGGCGTACCATCAGTCATTAAATAACTATTCACCAGGTCTTTTGACAAGCCCCATCTTCCCTGGGTAGGCGCTGTCATTCGGTATGCTAGATCATGTGTTCTTAATCCAAATTCGAAATCCACCGCTAAAATAGTTTCAGTCATATTCTGATCCTCCATTGCGAATAGTTCCTGGTATGCCTGGTCCTCCCCACCACTAGTATAAAGTTCATATGCCCCTGAATCCATCAACTGCTCTGCCGCTGATATTGCTTCTTCTAAAAATCTCTCATAATCATCCAATCCGTGATATTTCCTATATGTTCCTTCAAAGAGAGCGATACGAGCCTTTAATATAAGTGCAGTGTATTTGGTTATCCGGTTTAATTCTTTCTCAGCCGGTATATTTTCAATGGCATAATCAATATCAGCCATAATAGAATCCATTACCAATTCTCGTGAATCCCTGGCTTTTGATAATAATTCCTCGTCATCCTGGTTGATTACCTCCCCATACCAAGGCACATCTCCAAATCGTTGTACTTTTTCGAAATAAAAGTAAGCCCTGAAGAATTTTGCAATTCCCGAATACTTTGCCGTAGCTTCGACATCATCTACCCTATTGTAATTTTCAAGAAAATAATTAATCCTACGCAAATAACCCCAGGACCATCCTCCGCTACCTCGGTCGGTAGGTACTCGTCGTGTTCCTCTAAGTCTATCTCCTGCACTTACACCTAAAATATTATCTGAATCTGAATCGTCCATATATACGGATGTAGTTGGCAAAACATCATATAAGTCATTAGTATATGCTTCCAGGTCCGCCCCCGTATTGAAAAATTCATCTGAAGTCACTGCATCCCCTGGTGGCTGGTCTAGTATATCGGCATCACAACTTATCAATAAAAGCGATAAAGCCACTAACGAGGATACACGAATCATCTTTTTCTGTATATCTATTTTTTTCATTTTGAATATTGTTAATTTTTATATTTTGATAACCTTTTATTTCAAAGGGAAAATTATAAGTTGATTTGTAGACCTGCCGAAAAGGTTTTACCCATTGGATACAATTGGGTATCCGTTGCCGATCTTCCACTAACACTATTTGGATTGGAATAACTTACGTGGGCTCCCACCTCTTCCGGGTCCAGGTATTTCGTTAAACCTCCAAAACTCCACGTGAAAATATTTTCTCCACTAAGAAAAACTCTTAGCCTCTTTATATTGACCTTTTTAGTAAAAGTTGGTGGAATGGTGTATCCAAGGGTTAGGTTTTTAATTCTTAAATAACCAATATTGGTTAAAAAATGATCGTTATAATTATAAGACATACGACCGTTACTTAAAGCATTATATGCTCTTTGCCTTTGTGGGTAGATTCTATTTGGATCGTTTGGATGTGCAGGATCCCATACCTGATCCAATAGATCTTTTCTGATAAAAGATGTATAAGGTCTGTGAAAAGTTGCCCAGTACAATGGCCCGTTAGGGTACCAATCTTGTTTTGCAACCCCTTGACCAATAACGCTAAGGTCAATATTTTTCCAGGTTGCACTTATATTAAAACCAAATGGAAATTGCGGCAATGCATTTCCAATTGGTACCAAATCCCCATGGTCTTCCAGGGTATTATTTCCATTATCTATACTTCCATCACCATCAACATCTACATACCTAAGGTCTCCTCCTCTTAAGAGATTCCAGTCACTATTTGATCCGTAATCCAGAATTCCCCTATAAACTCTAAACAGGTTATCTCTTCCGTATTCACTTTGAAAAGCTGCAGCTTCCTCATCTGACTGAAACTGGCCATCGATACGATATCCCCATATTTCACCTACTTGCTGCCCTTCATAAAAAGTACTTAATAACCCATTTGGGTTATCAAATTTTGTTATTTCTGCCCTGTTATTGGACACATTTGCTTGAGCACTAAAAGATAATTCAGAACCTAAAACCATAAATTCATCATTATAGCCTAAAGTTACTTCAAAACCTCTATTTCGCATAGCTGCATAATTTCTTCTAGGCTCTGATGCACCAAAAACTGCAGGAAGCGGTTGACCAGGCAAATACATATCCCGTGTATTACGTTCGTATACTTCAAGCGAGGTAGTTAATTTATCCTCAAAGAATCCCATATTTAGACCAACATTTGTGGAAGTTATTTTTTCCCAGCCAATATTAGCCGGCAATGGAGAAGGTACCCTGGCATAGTTACTCTGTTCACCATCAAATAGCCAGTTTGTTCTACCCATTCCAATTAACTGCCTAAAGGTATTTACACCTACACTTTGATTTCCCAATTTACCATAAGAGGCTTTTAGCTTTAAAGAAGAAATTACACTTTCCAAAGAGGGCGTCCAAAAGTCTTCCTTATCGATGATCCATCCCCCGGCAATAGATGGAAATAACCCCCATCTGTTTTCTTCAGGAAAACGTGATGACCCGTCGTAGCGAGCATTAATTTCCAAAAGGTACTTACCGTCGTAATCATAGTTAAAACGACCAAAATACCCTTGAATAGCCCACTCCAGGGTAGAACCTTCCATATCTAACATTTCGGTTCCAAAAGCTATATTAGCCTTATCCCTGGTGAGTAAATCCTCAATTCTCATTCCCACTCTATCCCGGTCAAACTCTTCCTGGTTAAAACCGAGCATTACTTTAAAATTATGTTTATCTGCGATTTCCGTGGTATAGGTTCCGTAAATATTTATCGCAGTATAATAATCTTTCCAACGATATTCATTATGCCGATTAAGGCCTTCGTTTTCTAATAATTCTAGTTTATTTCCTGATAGGTAACTAAAAGGTTTATAAGAAAATGTTCTATCTGTTCTGTCAATGCTATAGTTATAATTCATATTTAACACTAAACCTTTGAGCGGCTTTATTTCAGCACCCAGGGTGTTCGTTTGATTTTCATATGTCCATTGACGATGAGCTGCGCCTTCTTTTAAGGCTCCTAGTCGACCAACATATCCGTTTCCGGTACGGCCTACACTTACACCATATCCATCGACAAAAGCGGGATGATTAGGAAAAAGGTCTCGCCATTTACTAACCCCAAATTCATCACCCCAACCATTTTTGGTTCCGGCATACTGTTCATCGTACCTACTGCTAAACCTACTTAAAGCATTTAATTCCAACCATTCATAAGGATTAGCAGTCAGTTTAAGTTGGAGATTGTATCGTTTCATTTCAGCATCCTGGATATTTTGAATTTTTTCTCTTTCATATGTTCTTCCAGAAATTACCCCCCTTAATTTCTCGGAACCCCCTGATACAGATATATTATTTATTTGATGCGATCTTCGATCTTTAAATAAAACATCATAAAAATCAGTGTTTCCAAAGAATTTATAGGTTCCGTCAGGTTGTTGTTCATAAAAAGGTTCACGTTCACCATTACCCACTTGTTGGGCAATTTCCCAGTCTTCATCTTCATAACAAACGTAACAGCCACTATGGTATGAACCTATAGCTTCATCTACCCATTTCGCATAGGTATAGGGGTTAGTCACAAAATCCGTTCGGGTAGTATTTGTTGTAAAGCCGATATTATTGGAGTACTCCACATTGAACTCACCTTCCTTACCTGATTTGGTAGTTATTAAGACAACCCCAAAGGATCCCCTGGCTCCATATATTGCCGCTGCACCTGCATCTTTTAATACTGTGACACTTTCAATATCATTGGGATTTATATTAGCGAGATCACCTTCTATCCCATCAATTATAATAAGCGGAGAGCCACCATTTATGGAATTAAAACCTCGAATATTGATCTCTGGAGTTGTTGAGGGATCACCACCGGAGGCCGAACGAATATTTAGTCCCGGCACTGCTCCTTGCAGAGAACTGGCAATATCGGCTGAAGGGCGCGCTTCGATGTTACCCAGATCTGCGGTACTAACGGAACCAACGAGGTTCTCTTCCCTTTGTGTACCATAACCCACAACTACCACCTCATCTAAACTTTCTGAATCTTCCTCCAGGGTAATATTAAATGTTGTTTGAGATGCAATAGTAACTTCTTTCGATTCATAGCCTAAAAAGGAAAAGACCAAAACAGTATTATTGCTATCCGAAACTGAGAGTAAAAATTCCCCGTCAAAATCTGTAACGGTTCCGTTGGACGTCCCTTTCTCCTGGACAGTAACCCCAGGTATTGGCATACCAATTTCATCAGCCACCACGCCAGAAACCTGTCTTTCCTGGGCATGTATAACCCAACCGCCAAGAACGAAGGTTAATAACATTAATCGTTGTAAAATTTTTTTCATAATTTTTGGATTAAATTTCAAAGTTAGGTTTGCAAATATTTTATTTAGTTTTCAGTTCTTCCTCTGATTAAAAGTTGTCCTTCCATTAATTTTATGTTAGCTAAATCTTGTCTAAGACCCGGCACAGCGGACGAAAACGATATAGTCAATAGAGAAATTGCCGAACTAAATCATTAATTCACATTAGGTTAACATAATCAAATGTAAAAAATAAAAACAAAAGAAAACAATTTAAAACCATAAAAACTTCTATTTATATTTTCATTTGTTATTTTTGATAGCGTTTTACTGTTAAGAATATAATAGAATGAATATAGAAACCATTCCAAATAGTTAGAAAACAGAAAATTCTTTAACAAAACTTAAAGATCCTGAAAAGGTTTTCAATATTATGCCTAATTGAATGGACTAGTTTTGAAGTTATGGCGAGAGGCAGAGGGGATTGAGAGTAGTAGAATAATATTACAAACGCCAGTTAAACTAGTTATAAGTCTATAATTCTAATTAAAAAATAGTTGCTTCCTTATTAAAATGAAAGTAAAAAAAAGGTGCTTTTGGGTATTTCTTTTATGTCTTCTTGGAATATCTGGCATAACACTTTCGGAACCGAACTTATTAACAGAGTTGCGAAAGATAGTCTTACCGTCTGAAATTTGCTTCTAGGTTTCGAACCTTATATTCCTCTCAATGGGTTTTTCCGGAAGATGATACCTACCCCTCAGGAGAAACCAACTTCCTCATTAGAAGAGCAAGATTGAAGTTCAAGGGTTTTGCTTATACTCTAAAACTTGAATATAAATTGGAACTCGGACTATCTAATCGAGACATTTCAGGCTCCAATGAATTTACTGGAAATGCTCCCCCGATATATTCTGGATACCGTTCTAAAGTGGAATTTTTAAAATTTCGTTTTTTGGACTGGACAGACTAAACTTCCAGGAAACAGGGAGAGGGTTATTCCTTCGGGAGATTTACAATTAGTAGATCGATCGCTTTTAAATAGTCGATTTAATATAGATCGAGATATTGGAGTCCAATTGTACGCTCCCCTCAATTTGGAAGAAAAATTCTTAATTAAAAAAGTTTTAAGTTTTTCTCAGGGTGAAGGGCGAAATATAATATCCGGGAACCTGGGAGGCTATCAATATAAGGGACGGCTAGAATTATTTTCCTTCGGGAATTTTAACGCTTATGAATAAGCGGATTTAGATCGATATAAATCAAAACACTTGCAAGAAGATTTACATTTGACCACAATATTAATGCGGTAAGAAATCGTTCCAATATGGGTAACTATATGCGTATAGACTTTGGATTCCACTAGACAGATATAAATACCTATTTTGTTGATGCAATGTTTAATATAAAGACTTATCCATTATGGGTGAATATGCAAATAGGATAGAAGAAAATCCAATAGCTCTAAACTCTGATGGAACACCTACCCGGTGCCATAATAAACGAGGGCATTGGTATTAACTTTCAAATTGGCTACCTACTTGACAATAATTACGAATTTGTAGGACGCACAACCCACATTGACCGAAAATTCGAGTTTCCAAACCACATCGAGAATCAATATACATTAGGACTATCCAAATATTTTAAAAAACATAAACTAAAAATTCAAACTGATATTAGTTTAAACGATATGGAAAATAGTCTTACCGACCGAACGCTATATAGACTTCAAATTGATTTCAACCTCTAGGTTAATTAGAGGGGTAAAATTCTATGCCTATCACAAATGGGAAATAAACTATAACGTAAGTAGCTGATTAAATACGGAAGAACCTCAAAAAATTTCCTTCACCTTAAAATTAAACAATTGTAATCTTTATTCCGTGTTCCTCTAGTGCCTCTCTTGTGAATTTAGAGATCCCGGTATCGGTTATAATTTCATCGATACTATCAAATCCACAGATCCTGCCAAATCCTCGTTTTCCGAACTTGGTAGAATCAGCAAGAACAATTGTTTTTTGAGAGACTTTTATCATTTCCCTATTAAGCCGCGCTTCCATCATATTAGCCGTGGTAAGTCCAAACTCCAGGTCAATACCATCCACACCTAGAAATAATTTTGAACACGAAAAATCAGAAAGATTATTCTCAGCATATAAACCGGTCACTGAAGAGGAACGTTTACGAAGTATACCACCTAATTGAATTACTTCAATTTCTTTATGTTGATTTAATTCAAGGGCTACATTTAGTGCCGGGGTTATAACAGTTAAATTTTCAAGAGGTTTAATGTTTTTAGCTAAAGACAGAACTGTAGTACCGGAAGCGATTAGGATAGAATCATTTGCAGTAACCATCTTCGCTGCTATTTCCCCAATTCCCATTTTTTCAGGAAGGTGAATTTTCTCTTTTTCATTCACATGTCTATCCGTTGTATACGGGTTAGTATGTGTTGCACCACCATGCATTCTATAAAGTAACCCCTTTTCTTCCAGGAATTTTAAATCCTTACGCACTGTTACAGAAGATACATCAAATTCATCACATAAGTCCTGAACCTTTACTTGTCCATCTTTATTAATTTTTTCAATAATTATTTGATGCCTATCTACTGTCCCCATTGAGTTGCGTGTATACTAAAGTTAATAGTAGCAAAATACGATATTTTCGTTGGACTCTCAAAATTGAATATATTTTTATACTATTTTACCATTGACGGTAATGGTTAAATCTTAGCTGCCCCTGATAAATCCTGCCATCAATCGTATAAGTATAGGCTGAATAGCAAGAATCCAGTTGTTTTTCCTTAAACTTTTTAATGTATGCACCATATAATTTTGCAGAATCCAGGTGTTTTAATTTTAAGTGCGCAATTGCCAAATTGCTATATTGTGAAACAATACTGCTATTCTTATTTATTTGAGTAAAATTGGAATCGAGAGGTTTGTTTTGGTAGTGTAGCAATGATTTCTTGTAAGTGTTTATAGCCTTTTCTGTATTGCCGCTTAAATCCTGGACAGCAGCTATTTGTTAAGCGCCGTTTTTCTATATTGCTAATCATTATTGACTTCTGCTAATTCTAACAATTTACTATCATAGAGAAGCCGCTTATCTGTCGTTACCGCTTGCTGCAGGTCTTCAAGTAAAGAGAGTGATCTCATCTCGAGCTCAGGAAGGCTGTTATTTTGAGCAAATTCAAGGGTTTTTTCAGATTGCTTATTGGCATCCTCATACAATCTGAATCGAACATAAATTAGTGCAATGGCTTCCCTAACCATTCTTCGGTTTTGTCATTCTCTCTTTTTCCCCTTAGAATATATGCTTCCGCAGCGTTGATTGCTTTAGTCCTATCAGAAAACCTGTCCTTACGAATAGAATCCCTAATATCATCAAAAGCTAATTGAGATAATTGCTCTTCGGTCTGCGAAAATGATGAAGCCCCAAAGATGAGGGCAAAAAGAAGAAATAGGTATATCTCATATACAGTGAGTAGCCAAAAAGGAAAATTATAACACTTTGATGTCAAATATACCAATTATAAAAAATAAATCTTTTAGTAAACTACCTCGGAGCAAGCTCACGAGGCATTCAGCAGGAACATTGTTTAATTTTCGAGACAGGGCTTGGTTTAATTGTATTCATATAAAGTAAACCTCTGTATAGAAACATCATCAATAAAAGAACGAATGTGCCTTCCTTGATGTGTTTGGTCTCCGTTTAAATGCTGAAAAACATTCCATTTCCCATCACGGAAATAACCACGATCTGTTTTTAAAATTCCTACTTGGGAATTAGGTTTTTTTAGGTTTGTCATTTTTAGAGAAACCCCATATCCCGCATAATAAAACTCATTTTCGGCTGTTTGAACAATAATTGCTGCCGATGGTTCCCAAATATCTCCACCCGAATTGGGCTCCCATCCTAAATTAAAGGTATGTTCTGCTGTGAACTCATAGTCGCCCAAGGTGAATGTCTTTTCATTTACTTCCTTATCCAACAAAACTCCTTCTATTTGATTTTGCCCTCTGTTAGCATCTAAAATGGGTTTGATTTGGTGAATTATTTCATACACCTCAGCTAATTTCTGTTCTTTTGGTGTTAAGGGTTCTTCGGATAATTGTTCTATGGAAAAAGGAGCAAATCCAAGCGCCTCATAGTGTCCAATAGCGTACAGAGCTTTTGCTGCTACTGTATTATCAAAATCATGTTCCGGTATGAATAATGGATTTCCCTGTCTTTCATATAAATCATTCCAATGCTTGAATCGGGGATTATAGAAATCGGGGGAATAAAAATCAATATTAGGAGATCCTGCTTTCCAGACATCAAGGATATGTGGAAGCGGACCTCCGCTTGGGTAATCTCCCGGTTTTACATCCGGACGATTGAGTGCGGCGTTGACATAAGCGGGTAATGGGTATTCTTTTTTTCCTGCTTCAGCCACCTCATCAGCAAAACGCGAAAAATAATAAGCCATAAAAATTTCATCTGTATGAAGTCCCTTTCCAAAAACTTCTTCCCAACTGCCTTGCTCTTTGGCTCCATTATCCTTCCAAATTTTAGAAAATTCAGGGTTTAAATTCTGTTCGTTATTAATTATATAATCCATTAGCTCTTTGGGGACTTCTTCCTTAAACTTTTGATTTGCGAGAGGGTGATAGTCTCTAGCCGATGGCAACATCCCTATTTCATTTTCAGGTTGCATAAGGATAACTGTATGATGGGAGCCATCAATTTTTTTAATATATCTAAGAAGATGTTGGTAAGCATTCAAATCTGCCTTTATATTATTTTCTGAAAAAGCTGAGAGAATCTCCTGGCTTTGCCCTTCTTTACTTACAGCCCGGGGAAATCGCTTTTGGTTTAACTTCACCCAGGATGGCACATGACTGGACATACTATTTTTATACGAGCCAAACCAAAGGACTACTAGTTTAAGATCATTCTTACGTGCTTCCAGAATTAAATCCTCTATTAGTTTGTAATCAAATTTTCCTTCTTCAGGTTCAAATAACTCCCAATAAATAGGAAGTAAAACTGTATTAAGATTCAGCTCTTTAAGCCGTGGCCAAACGGGTTCCATAGATTTCATAGTACTGGCTGTGGAATTCCCAAGCTCTCCTGCTACCAGAATATAGGGTTTGCCATCAACCACCAACTGGTATTTATTTCCTACCTGTTGTAAGTGAGGAATTTCTTCCTGCGCAACTAAATTTGAAACAAAAAATATTGTAAATAGGGTGAGGAATAAAATTATTTTCATAGAACACGTCATTCATACAATTGTGTAAACTTTTTTAATAATTCTACTAATCTAATATTTTAAAACAATAAAAGAGTTATCTTAAAGCAATTGAACTGAACTCCTAACATCTCACCTTTTGCGTAAACACAACAATTAGGCTTGATCCGTTTTAGATTTTACCAGAATTTTAGGATCGGGTAGAAAGGTAAGGATTATTTCCCTACCTGTCCTCCCACACCACCCAGCATACGGTTCCGTACTGGGCGGTTCCCTAATTTACGTTCTAACTTTAAGGTAATAGTCCAGAAGAGAAGTGTAACCAGCCTGTCTCAGTCTGTGGATGGTAATAGTCCTTTTGAGGATAAAGCTGTTAGCTGTATGCCAGTAGCTTTTCCTCGTGTTGGCATATTCCCACGCTTTCCACTTGTTCAGGCCAAGCTTGAT
>NZ_FUZC01000015.1 GCF_900168115.1 Salegentibacter salinarum | reverse complement strand
AATGATGGGTAACGGCGTAGATTTTATGATGCATACCCACGCCTGGCACGGAAAAGCGCCTGATGACGAACAGTTAGAAAAAGCGCTTTCTCAAAACCCGGAAACTTTAGGAGATTATTAAAATAGATTTTCCGCCTCTACTGAAATGAATTCAGCACAGGCTACGGAAATGACAAAGAAATTTAGAATGAAAACATATACAGATACAGGAAAAAAAGATACTCGTTCAGGTTTTGGCGCGGGTCTTACCGAGCTTGGCCGAAAGAATCCTAATGTAGTGGCCCTTTGTGCCGACCTTGTAGGATCGCTTAAAATGCAGGATTTTATAGATGAAAATCCGGAGCGTTTCTTCCAGGTAGGAATTGCAGAAGCCAATATGATGGGAATGGCCGCCGGACTCACCATTGGCGGAAAAATTCCATTTGCAGGAACTTTTGCCAATTTTGCAACCGGAAGGGTTTATGACCAGATTCGTCAGTCTATTGCCTATTCAGGGAAAAACGTAAAGATTTGCGCTTCTCACTCGGGAGTGACTTTAGGGGAAGACGGTGCAACCCACCAGATCCTGGAAGACATTGGACTTATGAAAATGTTACCCGGAATGACGGTAATTAATACTTGTGATTTTAACCAGACCAAAGCAGCAACTTTAGCAATTGCCGAACACGATGGCCCGGTTTACCTTCGATTTGGAAGACCAAAAGTGGCTAATTTCACTGCTGAAGACCAGAAATTTGAGATTGGGAAAGCGGTTCAACTTTATGAAGGAGAAGATGTAACCATCATCGCTACCGGTCATTTGGTATGGGAAGCTATTCAGGCAGCTCAAAAACTTTCAGAAAAAGGAATTAGTGCTGATGTGATTAATATTCACACCATAAAACCATTAGACGCAAAAGCCATTATCAAATCGGTTAAGAAAACCGGATGTGTGGTGACTGCCGAAGAACACAACTTCCTTGGCGGACTTGGAGAAAGTGTGGCCCGTACTTTAGCCGAAAATAATCCTGCTCCACAAGAATTTGTGGCCACCCAGGATACTTTTGGTGAAAGCGGCACACCTGAACAACTCTTTGAAAAATATGGATTAAATTCAGAGGCTATTATAAAAGCAGCTGAAAAAGTAATTAAGAGGAAATCTTAGTAATTTATTTAAATAATCGCGGGGATGAATAATAGTTTTTAAACTTAAAATAGAAAACTAAAATTCATTCTTTCGATTATTTCTTTTTCAATTTTAAAGTGCAGAGTTTTTGCAGGGAAATTCTTAGGTTTAAAATTGTTTTAAGGAAAGCAATTTAAAGTAAAATAGTAATTATACATTTTCCCCAAGAAGAGCGAAATAGGATACATTGTTAACCGCTGAAATCATAGGTAATGTTGAATAGCTGCGAGGTTATATTTAAACATTGGGGAACTTAAATAAAGCTTTACCTGTAAATGGACATTATTTATTGCTTTAAAGGCATCTCGTCTTTTGTTTATAAATACTGGGAACCCAAATCAGCAGATCTTCCTCCCAGTACCACCTATAAAATTAAGGAGATAAAGGATTTTCATAAATAGAATTTATTTAATTCCTTTCATAATGAAGCTTGTTTTTTGAATGCACGACGGCGGACATATTTTATTTCCCAGTTGACTTTATTTTACTCAATAAAAAGTGGAAGTTGATTGGATAAAATTTAATTTGAGAAGAGATTTTAAAGAAAAAGGAAAGCAGATTTAAAACTTATGGTTTCTGTGACCACAAGTTATATTTTTTTTCTTAAATTAGCAATCTATTAGAGATTTATAAAAATTTTGCCCTAATAAATGCTTATTTCATCCTTTTGGGAGAAAAGTTTTAATTTCAATTTTACGGTTGATTATTCATTAAGTTCGATAAAACTACTCTCAAAAGGATTTTTTTATAGGAATAAATTTAGAGAAAGCGTATTTAGTAATCAGTGCTAAATCATAATTTAAAAGAAAAGCCTTCTTCTACCTTTTGCTGATATTTTTCTGCATCAAACTGATATAAAAAAGAGCCCTTCCGGGAAGAATTCATATCCTTTTCTTCCAGTTTTATTAAAATATCTAAAGCATTTATTTTATTAATGAAATTCCGTTTATCCAGTTTTTCTCCAAGTATAGATTCATAGAGTTTTTGAAGCTGGCGCATCGTAAATTTTTCGGGCAGGAGTTCAAAACCAATCGGTTTTTTAGAAGTTTTATAGCGTAATCTTCTTATTGCTTTTATGATCATTTCGGAATGGTCAAAAATAAGATCGGGAAGTTCTGTGACGCTAAACCAATGGGCTGAATGTTTATCTATTAAAGCTTTGTCATGCTCTTTAATATTTATCAGTGCAAAATAGGCTACTGAGATGGTTCGCTCTGCAGGATCCCGGTCTACTTCACTAAAAGCATATAGCTGCTCCATATAAATTTGTTCAATCCCTGTAAGTTGATAGAGGATTCGGTTAGCAGCCATATTCAGGTTTTCGTGTCTTTTAAGAAACCCCCCCATCAAAGACCATTTACCTTTTTCGGGTTCAAAATTTCTTTTGATAAGAAGAATTTTTAAATCTTCTTCATCAAAACCAAATATTATACAATCTACTGCCAGAAGAACCTTGTCTTCAGTTTGATAATTAGGAACCATAAAATTATTGATTAGCTATTCAGCTAAATTATAAAACTATTTAAAAACACTCTGATATAGCCCGAGCTTTATTGTTAAAATTTTAACGATGAAAAAATTGCTAATTGTAGTCTACATCATATCTCAGTGATTATTTTAAGAATATCACTAAATTTTATTTGGTTTGTTGCTAAAAATTTAATTACATTTGGAAATGTAAAAAACACACTTAATTAATTTTTAATCTTATCTTATGAATAACGCAAATTCTTATTATGATAAGTTATCATTATTACGAAAACGTTTTATGTTAACTTTTCTCGTACTGTTGTTTTCAGGAACGGCGTTGATGGCCCAGGAAAACATTACAGTAACAGGTATTGTGACCTCAAAAGGAGAAAATCTTCCTTTACCCGGGGTTAATGTTATACAAGAAGGCACTTCTAATGGAGTTGTTACTGATATGGAAGGAAGATACTCCATCTCTGTTCCTGAAGATGCCGTTTTAAATTTTTCCTATATAGGTTTTGAGTCAGAAATAATTTCTGTTGACGGTCAAGCCAATATAGATATTGTTCTTGCAGAAGATTATGCTTCTCTGGATGATGTTGTAGTTGTTGGGTATGGAACCCAGCGTAGACAGGACGTAACCGGTTCTGTGGCTTCAATAGATGCAGAAGAAGTTCAAAAGCAATCAAACAATGATGTTTCACGAATGCTTCAAGGTAGAACTGCCGGAGTTACTGTTACCAGTAATGGCGAACCAGGAGCAGGAGGAAATGTTAGAATTCGTGGGGTGGCTACCTTTGGAGACAACCAGCCTTTGTATATTGTTGATGGAGTTCCGGTGGGAACGTCTATCAGGGATTTTAACCCTAACGATATTGAATCTATTGAGGTTCTTAAAGATGCATCTGCCGGAGCTATTTATGGTTCCAGGGCCGCTAATGGTGTGGTTATTATTACTACAAAAAGTGGTAAGAAGAATACGCCTTTACAAATAAAATATAGTGGATATTACGGGATTGATGAGGTAGCACAGGATATTCCAGTTTTAGGAAGAGAAGATTACCAGATGATTTCAAATGAAAAAAGAACGAATGCAGGTTTACCACTTATTCCTGGTAACGATCCAAGTTCTGATCTTTTTGTCGATAATATTGATACCGATTGGCAGGAGGTAGGTCTTCAATCTGGAAGTAGACAAAATCATAACCTTAATTTTTCTGGGGGTGGCGATAATATAACTTATAATGCTTCCTTAGATTATTTTAATAACGAAGGTGTTTTTGTAGGGAAAGGTCCTGATTACGAGAGATACTCGGGGCGTATTAATACTACAATGGAAAAAGGAATTTTTAAAATTTCTCCATCTTTATACTACACTCATAGTTTCGAGAATTCCTTAACTTTCAGAGATGATGTTTTAACCGGTGGAAGACCACCGCTAATTAACGATCTGGTAAATGCTATTCCAACTCTTGGCATTTATGATGAGAATAATGAAGGTGGATATGCCGGAACTTCTTCAGAAATACACCAGGAAATAATCCTTAATGTACCTGGTATTAATAGTTTATTTACCAATACGGTAGAGGTAGATAGAATTTTTGCTATAGTTAACCCTGAGCTTAAGCTGCTCGATACAGATGGGCACGAGCTTACCTATAAGCTAAATACAAGTTACGATAAAACTCACGTAAGAAGTTTCTCTTTTGTACCTGAATTTGAGATGGGATATTTCTTCGGTTCAGGGCGTTCTTTACTGGATGATAACTCTAGTATATATACCGTGGCCTTAATTGAAAATACATTAAATTATAAGAAGGAATTTGGTAAACACGGCGTAGATGTTCTTTTAGGTCAAACATATCAGGAGAATTCTACAGTTTTAAGACAGGCACACTCTGAAAGTTTGCCAAAACCTTATTATCCTGTGTTATCTAACGGTAGTAACCAAACGGTTGGCGGTGAAGAAATTTATAGTTCGCTTGCTTCTTATTTTGGAAGATTGAATTATAATTTTGATGACAGGTACTTATTAACAGCTACAGTGAGAAGAGATGGTTCTTCCCGTTTTGCACCTGAAAATAGATACGGTACTTTTCCTTCGCTAGCCCTGGGTTGGAGACTTTCTAACGAAGACTTTTTTAATGTTCCAGAAGTAGATCAGTTAAAATTTAGAGCGAGTTACGGTGAGTTAGGAAATCAAAATATAGGGGATTACCTGTATCAGGCAGTTATAAACAGAAACATACCTTACAATTTTGGTGGTAACCGGGTATTAGGAGGTTTACAAACCAGTATTATTGCTGAAGATATTAAATGGGAAACCACTACTTCTTTAAACTTAGGTATGGATGTATCTCTTTTCAATAATAAAATTGATTTAACTTTAGAGTACTACGATAAAGAAACAAACGATGTCCTGGTTGGGGTGCCAATCCCGGCTTCTACAGGTTCAATTAACACCGCGCCAACAATTAATGCCGGTAGTTTAAAGAATTCAGGATTTGATGCACAGATTACCTATCATTATAATAATGAAGAAGATTTTTCATTCGATATTTCTGCAAATGCCAGTACTATAAAGAATGAAGTATTAGCTTTAGGAGGAAGTGACGAGCCAATTGCAGGTGTAGGATCTAGAACCCAGGTTGGTGGAGAAGTAGGAGAGCACTTCGGTTTTGTTTACGACGGAATTTTTCAGTCAGCAGAGGAAGTAGAAGGGCACGCATTTCAAAATGCAGCAACTTCAGCAGGAGATGTAAAATTTGCAGATATTAATGAAGATGGTGTAATTGATGCAAATGACAGAACCTTTTTAGGTAGTGCAATCCCAAGCGTGACTTACGGATTAAACTTTACTGCACAGTACAAAAATTTTGACTTAACAATGTTTGCTTCCGGTGCAGCCGGTTATTACATAAATAGTAGGTTGTATAGATCTTTAATGCTATCTACAGGTTTTATTAATGCTCACGAAGACATCTTAGACAGGTGGACGCCACAAAATACCGAAACCAATATCCCTCGTGTAGTGGCAAATGACCCGAATAATAATGCAAGAGATTCCAATAGACCGGGATGGTTGCAAAAAGGTGATCACTTAAGAATAAATACTTTGTCCTTAGGTTATAGTTTGCCCCAGGGTCTTTTTGAAGATGCTTTAAATTCTGCAAGAATTTATGCGACAGTTCAAAACCTATATACTTTCCAGTATTACGATGGCTTTAACCCTGATTTCAACTCTGGAGTATTTGAGCCGGGGTTTGATAACGGTACTTACCCGAAACCTAGAACATTTATGTTAGGTGTAGACTTATCATTTTAAAAATCTGAATTATGAAAACAAAAAATATATTAATCATATTTCTTCTGGGCATCTTATTTTCGGGGTGTGATGAAGAACTAGAATTGAACAATCCCAATAGTATGACTGCTGTTGAATATTGGGCCGATGAGGAACAGGCAATTGCCGGAATAAATGCAGCATATAATAGTTTGCTTATTGATGGGTACTATATGAGAATGACACCTGCACTAAATGATGGGCGGGGAGATGATTTTCGAGGAGATACTCCATGGCCAGATCTAATGCAAATTTCAAACTTTACAATTTTACCAACTTCTGGACCTATTCAATGGATGTGGTCAGCCTATTACCAACAGGTTTTTAGGGTAAATCAAATTTTGGAAAGAGTTCCGGAAATAGAAATGGACGAGGCCGTAAAAGAACGAGTTATAGGGCAGGCATATTTTCTAAGAGGATTAGCATATTTTAATCTTAAAAATAATTTTGAGAGGGTGCCGCTAATAATTTCAGTAGCTCAAAGTGAAGAAGAATATTATCCCCCAACAGCTTCAGAAGAAGCTATTTGGAGTCAAATAATCTCCGATTTCCAAGAAGCCCAATCACGTTTGCCTGTAGATTATGCTAATATTTCAGGAATAGATCAGGGCCAGGTAGGTAGAGCTACAAAAGGAGCTGCCACAGGTTTTCTTGGTAAAGCTTATCTGTATTCTGAACAATGGAACCTGGCGGCTACTGAGTTTCAAAAGCTCATTGATGGACCCGAAGTAAACATTTATAGATTAGAAGATAATTACAAGCACAATTTTGGTCCTTTTAATGAAAATAATGATGAATCCCTTTTTGAAGTTCAATTTGCCGGAACCGATGAGGTAGGAGGGACAGTTATGAATTATGGAGGGGAACCTTCGGCTGCCTGGATGCAGGTATCATCTGTAGGACATACCTATGCTATGGATGGATATGGGTATTCAGATTTCTTGCCAACACGATGGATTTATGATAAATATAAATCTGAAGAAACCGTAGATGGCGGTATAGATCCTCGGTTGCTTGTAAGCATAGCTTCATACGAACCGGAGGCTAATTCAACTACGGTTTATAACGGTACTCCATGGCCTCATGCTGAAGATGCGATATATCCTAGAAAATATACTCACGATGGATTCGGTTTTGATACTGAAAGCCAGGGTGGTGTAGAGAGATCTGAGATTAATTACAGAGTAATGAGATATGCAGACATACTGTTAATGTATGCAGAAGCTTTAAATGAGATGGGCCAAACTGAAGATGCTTACGATTACATTCAGGAAGTTAGAGATCGAGCCAATTTGCCAGATCTTCGTGAAACTAAACCGGGTTTAACACAAGAGCAAATGAGAGAACAAATAGCTCATGAACGTGCGCTGGAATTCGCAATTGAAGGTATGAGAATACACGATATTATTAGGTGGGGATGGTTGTATGATGATGCAAAACTTGCAGAGCTAAGAGCCCACGATAGTGAATTTGACACCTGGTCTCCGGGAAAAGAATATCTTCCTATTCCTCAAAGTGAGTTGGATGTTAACCCAAATCTAGAACCAAATTCAGCAAATTAATTAGCCATCAGCAAACTTTCACTTTAGGAAGTTTGCTGATTTTAATAAAAAAACAACATGAAAAAATTTTCATTATTTACAGTATTAGTCGGGATTTTCTGCTTGCCAAATTTATTTTACGGGCAAACCAGTATTTCGATAGAAGAAACTGAAGATGCTCCAACAATAAGTAAACATATTTATGGACATTTTGCAGAACACCTGGGTCGTTCTATTTATGACGGATTGTATGTGGGCGAAGACAGTGAAATTCCGAACAAAGACGGGGTCAGAACTGATATTATACAAGCTTTAAAAGATATTCAAATTCCTAACCTAAGATGGCCCGGCGGTTGTTTCGCAGACACCTATCACTGGAAAGATGGAATTGGTCCTAAAGAAGATAGACCTAGCATTGTAAATGCCTGGTGGGGTGGAGTTACAGAAGATAATAGTTTTGGAACGCACGATTTTTTAAACCTTTGTGAAGAACTTGGCGCAGAACCATACCTGGCTGCGAATTTAGGAAGTGGTACGGTGGAGGAATTTACCGATTGGATCCAGTATGTAAATCACGCTGAAGGTAGCCCAATGGCAGACCTTCGAAAAGAAAATGGTAAAGAAGAACCCTGGAATGTAAAATACTGGGGTGTTGGAAACGAAATGTGGGGTTGTGGTGGAAATATGACTCCTGAGTTTTACGCCAATCTTTACAGGCAGTATGCTACGTTTATGACTAGTTGGGAAAATGACAATGATCTTTATAGAATCGCTTCAGGAGCAAATCAGGACGATTATCATTGGACCGAGGTGCTTATGAGAGATATTCCGAAGCATCTTATTGAAGGTGTAGCTCTACACTCTTATTCTTTTGTAGAGTGGCAGGATAAAGGATCTGCAACAGATTTTAACGAAGAGCAATATTTTTCTACTATGAAAACTGCTTTATGGATGCAGGAACTTATCGATAAGCATACAGATATAATGGATAAATATGATCCTGAAAAAGAAATAGACCTTATAGTAGATGAATGGGGTGGCTGGTATGAAGTAGAAGAAGGAACAAATCCTGGTTTCCTTTATCAGCAAAATACCATGAGAGATGCTATGATTGCCGGTGTCACTCTTAATATCTTTAACAATGAAAGTGATCGAGTAAAAATGGGGAACCTTGCGCAAACAGTTAACGTTTTACAGGCAGTAGCTTTAACCGATGGTGCAGATATGATTCTTACTCCTACTTACCACGTACTAAAAATGTACACAGTACACCACGATACAAAATTATTACCTGTAGAATTTGATTCTCCAGATTATACTTATGAAGGTGAAAGTTTACCGGCGATTTCAGTTTCAGCTTCCAGAAATGATGCAGGAAATGTTAATATTTCTCTTGTTAATATTGATGCTGAAAAAGAGAATAAAGTAGAAATAGATGTTGATGCTTTAGATGTTGATAATATGACAGCTGAAATTTTAAAGTCTGATGAATTGCAGGATCACAATTCTTTTGATGATCCAGAGAAGATAGCAGTAAAAGAATTTAAAGATTTTAAGCTTAAAAGAGGAACTTTAGAAGTAACACTTCCTCCATTCTCAGTTGTTGTATTGAAAGAGAAGTAGATTTAAAAAGACCTCACAGTAGCCTATAACTGCAGTGAGGCCTTGAATATTAATTAAAAATGAGGATGATGAAAAGGAAAGCAATGTTTTTAAGATTTGTAATATTCTTTTTTACTTTTTCAGCAGGTATTGCTCTTGTTGGATGTTCTGAAGATGATACAGATTTTACAGATGATGTTACTGAAGATGACGATGATGTGGATCCAGGGAAAAAAGATGATTTCCCGGGACCAACTTATGCCGATGATTATTCCGGGATAGCTTCCTGGCAGGATAGGGCGCAATGGAATCTGGCAAATGTTCACGACCCTACAGTAGAAAAAGATGGTGAATACTTTTATATGTATAACACTGATGCTTCCTACGGAAATGCGCACGAAGGAAATGGTCACTTTCCTGTACGTAGATCTACAGATTTAGTAGATTGGGAATTTATGGGTACGGTTTTTCCTGAAGCTCCGGCCTGGATAAAAGATTCTTTAAATAGCATACGTGCTCAAATGGATCCACCACTAGCACCAATAGAAGATCCAAATTATGGTTTCTGGGCGCCACATATTCAAAAAACAGGTGATACTTATCGTTTATATTATAGTGTAGTTGTTACCAATCCAATAGTTGGTTCAGATCCTAATACTTCATGGACAGAAAGAGCTTTTATGGGCCTTGCTGAAAGCACAGACCTTAGTTCCAATAACTGGGAGGATAAAGGTGTGGTTATAAGTTCAGTGCCTGATGGAGTAGAAAGTTATGAAAGAGATGGTGGAGACGACTGGAGTGGCTACTTTAAATTTAACGCCATAGACCCCAGTTTTATTGAAACTCCCAATGGAGAACATTGGCTAATTTATGGATCCTGGCATTCCGGTATTGCTGCTGTTCAATTAAACACTGAAACAGGAAAGCCCAATCAACTCAATGAACTTGAAGATTATGGAAAAAGAATTGCAGGCCGTGGGAATGTAGATAACAACCGGTGGCAGGGCCTTGAAGCTCCTGAAATCATCTTTAATGAAGATACAGGATTTTATTACTTATTTTTAGCATACGACGAACTTTCAGTAGCTTATAATACTCGGGTTGCTCGTTCAGAAAATATTGAAGGTCCATACGTAGGAATTGATGGTGCAAATGTAACCGAAGGTGCCGAAGCCTGGCCAATGCTTACCCATCCTTATGCTTTTGATGGTCACCCGGGTTGGGTGGGTATTTCTCATCCATCCGTATTTCAGGACCCTGAATCTGATCAATGGTTTTATTCTTCCCAGGGAAGATTGCCCGAAGGTGTTTCTGGGATTAATGCATCTAATGCAATAATGATGGGACACGTAAGAAAAATAGAATGGACCAGCGATGGCTGGCCTGTTGTTTCACCACAGCGCTTTGCCGATGTTCCGCAAACTGAAATCACAAGTGAAGACATAAACGGAACCTGGGAAGTAATTACTCTGGAATATGAATATCAAGGTATTCAGGAATCTTCGGATGTTGTTTTTCATGAAGATAATACCGTTACGGGAGCTATAAACGGTTCCTGGTCTTTTGATGAAAGCTCAGGGATATTGACTGTTAACGATCATGAGTTAATAGTTGATGAAGCGTGGGATTGGGAAGCTTCCCCCAGAAGAACCACAATAACTTTTACTGGACTTAATGAGGCCGGTCGTTCCCTTTGGGGCAAGAAAGTAAATTAGTTTTAAATGAAAACAGTTATCAAACCATATTATTCAGCGATTCTAGGCATATTCAGTCTGGTTTCAGGTCATTGTGTTTTTGCTCAAAATTCAGAAATTGAGTTGTTTCATCTTGAAGATGTACAGCTTTCTGAAAGTATGTTCAAAGAGGCCATGCATATCGATTTAAATTATATTCTTGAACTAAATCCAGATAAATTACTGGCTCCTTTCTTAGCTGAAGCCGGTTTGGAACCCCGCGCTCAATCTTATACAAACTGGGAAAATACGGGACTCGATGGTCATACAGCCGGACATTACTTAACTGCTTTAGCTCAAATGTATGCTTCGGCTGAAAGCGAGGAAGCGCATCAGGCTTTAGAATATGCTCTGAGTGAGTTAAAAAGAGTTCAGGAGGCAAATGGGAATGGCTACCTAGGTGGAGTTCCCGGGGGTGAAAAGACTTGGAAAGAAATAGCTAAGGGAAATATTGATGCGGGAAACTTTAGTTTAAACGACAAGTGGGTGCCTTTGTACAATATTCATAAAACCTATGCCGGTTTAAGAGATGCTTATCTTATTGCAGGAAATGAACTTGCTTTAGAAATGTTAGTTGATTTTACCGATTGGATGATGGATACTACGGCTCAACTTTCAGATGAACAAATGCAGGAAATTCTTATCTCGGAACACGGTGGTCTTAATGAAGTTTTTGCAGATTTAGCTAGAATTACCGGTGAAACAAAGTATTTGGACTTAGCAAAAAGGTTCTCACATAAAAAATTACTTAATCCATTAGCTAAAAATATAGATGTTCTAAATGGAATGCATGCCAATACCCAGATTCCGAAAGTAATTGGTTTTCAAACAATAGCCGCTTTAGATGATAATAATGATTTTCATAATTCTGCAACTTACTTTTGGGAAAATGTAGTGAACCATAGAACAGTTGCAATTGGAGGGAATAGTGTGAGGGAACATTTTCATTCTAAGAACGATTTTTCAGAAATGATTTCGAGTGTACAAGGTCCGGAAACCTGTAATACATATAATATGTTGAGGTTAAGCGAGAAATTATTTGTGGCTGAACCCAATGAAAAATATATAGATTACTACGAAACCGCGCTGTACAACCATATTTTATCTTCCCAGCATCCAGAAAAAGGTGGTTTTGTTTATTTCACCCCAATGAGACCTGGACATTATAGGGTATATTCTCAGCCGGAAACCAGTTTTTGGTGTTGTGTTGGCTCAGGAATGGAAAACCATGGGAAATACAATCAATTTATCTATGCGCACTCCAGTAATGCCCTGTTCGTGAACCTGTTTATTTCTTCTGTACTTAATTGGAAGGAAAAAAACCTCAAAATTGTTCAGAAAACTGATTTTCCAAATGCTGAATCCGCAAATTTTTCTATTGAAACGGAGAAAGCTCAGGAATTTGAACTGCGTTTAAGATACCCTGATTGGATTACTGAAGGAGAATTTGAAATTTTCATTAATGATGAGCTATACGAACACTCTAATAAACCCGGAAGCTATGTAAGCATTAACCGGGTTTGGGAAAACGGTGATGAAATTCATATCAAATTACCTATGAAAATTGGTTTTGAAAAATTGCCTGATGATTCAGGTTTCTTCGCCTTAAAATATGGGCCAATTGTTCTGGGAACAAAGCTTGGAGATGAAAATCTTGACGGTCAATTTGCTGATGATAGTAGAGGTGGTCATATTGCTGAAGGCGAAAAAATTGCGCTTTCAAATTTACCGATTTTTTTAGCTGAAAACGATGAGGATTGGGTAAAAAAGATAAAACGGGTTGACGGTGAAAATTTGAAATTTTCAGCAAAAGAAATAATTTTTCCGGAGAAATTTAAAGATCTGAAGTTTGTTCCTTTCTACGATATTCATGAAGGCCGCTATGCCATTTATTTACCAATAGAAACCCCGGAAAGCTTTGAGAATATTCAGAAAGCAAGAGTAGAACGGGAAAAGATAGAAAGAGAATTAGCCGAATTAACGATAGACCAGGTTGCTACCGGAGAACAGCAGCCCGAGTCAGATCATTTTATAAAAAGTGAGAACTCTAATGCCGGAGTAAATTTAGGAGAACACTGGAGAGATGCTTCAGGGTGGTTTAGCTACGAATTAGAAGATAAGGAAAATGAAGCGAAGAAAATACGGCTGACTTATTTCGGAAAAGACGTTAACCGAAAATTCAAAATCTTTGTAAATAACGTTGAAATAGCAGAAGAACATTTTGAGACAGAATTAAACAAGCAATTTTATACTAAAGATTACCAACTGCCAAAGAAAATAAAAGAACAAAATTTGAAGCATATAGCAATCCGCATTGAGGCCGTGAATGGCTCTCGAACTGCGGGTGTTTATAATATTAAATTAATGAAATAAGAATGAAAAAGAACACACTATTATTATTTAGTCTTTCGATTTTTAGCTTGGGTACATTGCTCGGCCAGTCAGAAGAAAAGTTTAATAATCCTATCATTACTGAAAAATATACTGCAGATCCTGCGACCATAGTTCATAAGGATTCAGTCTATCTGTATGCCGGTCACGATGAAGCACCAAAAGATTTTCATTTTTATAAGATGGATGAGTGGTTGGTATATTCTTCTGCAGATTTGATAAACTGGCAGGAACATCCCGTGCCATTAAAGCCTACAGATTTTACATGGGCAAAAGGGGATGCCTGGGCAGCCGAAGTTATAGAAAAAGATGGTAAGTTTTACTGGTATGTAACAGTAGAACACGACGATTCTCATCCTGGAAAAGCTATAGGAGTAGCGGTTGCAGATAGCCCTGTGGGACCTTTTAAAGATGCTATTGGAAAAGCGCTTATCACTAACGATATGACTACGGAACATACCGATATAAGCTGGGATGATATAGATCCTACAGTATTTATTGACGACGATGGTCAGGCCTATATGTATTGGGGAAATACGGTTTGCTATTACGTGAAATTAAAAGATAATATGTTAGAGATGGATGGTGACATTCAAACTGTTGATTTACCCAATTTCGTTGAAGCCCCCTGGATTCATAAAAAAGGAGACTGGTATTACTTAACTTATGCTTACGGCTTTCCTGAAAAAACAGCCTATGCCATGAGTAAATCGGTTACCGGCCCCTGGGAGTACAAAGGTCTTTTAAATGAAGTTGCGGGGAACAGCAATACCAATCATCAGGCTATTTTAGAATTTAAAGGCAAAGATTACTTTGTATATCATAACGGAAGTATTCAACCAGACGGCAGTAGTTTTAGAAGATCTGTGTGTATAGACAGGCTTTACTATAATGATGACGGAACTCTTCAAAGAATTCAAATGACTTCTGAAGGAATCCAGGAACCGGTTAAATAAAACTTTATGAAAAAATCAAATTTATTTATTTTCCTGTTTTTATTAGCAATTTCATTAGTAGAAGCCCAGGAAATTATAGTGCACGATCCAGTTGCTGCAGAGCAGGATGGAGTCTTTTATTTGTTTAACACCGGAAGAGGAATTTCGGTACACAGTTCTACAGACCTTGAGAACTGGAAAAGAGAAGAACCGGTATTTTCAGAAAAACCGGACTGGACAGATGATGTAGTTGAGGATTTTGAAAATCATATCTGGGCTCCCGATATTTTTCATAAAAACGGAACCTATTATTTGTATTATTCAGTTTCTTCCTTTGCAAAAAATACTTCAGCAATTGGTGTTGCTACAAACGAAACACTAAATCCGGGAGATGATAATTTCGAGTGGGTAGACCACGGGATCGTAGTACAATCTGTTCCTAATCGCGATATGTGGAATGCCATAGATCCTAATATGATTGAGGATGAAGAAGGTACCGTTTGGATGTCTTTTGGATCTTTCTGGAACGGTTTAAAGCTGGTAAAGATGGATGAAGATCTAAAATCAATTGCCAAACCTGAGGAATGGCATACCATAGCGAGAAGAGAACGATCGTTTGACATTCCTAGCGAAGATCCGGGCGATGCAGCATTGGAAGCACCATTTATTTTCAAAAAAGATGGGTATTATTATCAATTCCTTTCCTGGGACCTTTGTTGCCGTGGTGAAGAAAGTACCTATAAAGTAGTTGTAGGAAGGTCTAAAGAGGTGACAGGCCCATATTTAGATAAAAAAGGGAAGCCATTAAACGAAGGTGGCGGTACTTTAGTTATTCAGGGTAATGAAAATTGGTATGGTGCAGGACACAATAGTGTGTATACATTTAACGGGAAAGACTATATGTTTTTTCATGCTTATGATGCTCAGGATGGAGCTAAACCAAAACTCAAAATTAAAGAATTAAGCTGGGATAAGGGATGGCCAACTATTGCTCCTTTAGAATAGAAATTAAAAAATAAACTCAATATGAAGGCAAAATCATTAATAAACCTGGTACTTATAGCTTTTTTTTTGATGGGATGCGCTAATTCTTCGCAAGTAAATGCGCAAGATCATGCGGCTGCTGATAAGGATACCACAAAATCAAACGATCCCATTGTGCTACAACGAGCAGATCCGTTTATCTACAAACATACAGACGGTTACTACTATTTTACAGGTTCGGTTCCAACATACGATGCCATTGAAATAAGACGAGCAAAAACCATTGAGGGGTTGCAAAATGCAGAACCTTTTACAGTGTGGGAAAAACATGAAAGTGGACCGATGAGTCGCCACATTTGGGCACCCGAAATTCATTATTTGGATGGAAAATGGTATGTATATTTTGCAGCGAGTGAAGAAGACGATATATGGGCGTTGAGACCTTATGTGTTGGAACTTAAAGGTCAGGACCCATTAAAGGATGAGTGGGTTGAGCTTGGAATGATGCAAGCAGCAGATGATGATCCAAAAAGTTTTACCGATTTTTCTTTAGATGGAACTGTCTTTGAACACAATGGAAAACGCTATTTCTGCTGGGCAGAAAAAACTGGTGGACAATTCGCCGCTTCTAATTTATATTTAGCTGAAATGGAATCGCCTATTAAGCTAAAAACAGTCCAGTTTATGCTAACCACGCCAGATTACGATTGGGAACGTATTGATTTTTGGGTGAATGAAGGGGCTGCAGTAATTAAAAACGAAGGCAAAATTTACATCACGTTTTCAGCAAGTGCCACCGGAGCTTCTTATGCTATGGGAATGATGGAAGCGGACGAAAATGCTGATTTATTGGATAGAAATTCATGGATAAAGTCAAGATATCCTGTTTTGGAAACAAATGAAGAAAAAGATATTTATGGTCCGGGACATAATTCCTTTACCGTCGATGAAAACGGAGATCCAATAATGATTTATCATGCGAGAGATTACGAAAAGGCAGTTGGAGATCCAAAAATGGTACCTGCAACAGATAAAAGGCCGTTAGAGGAAATTAAAGCAGACCCTTTATACGATCCTAACCGTCACGCCAGGATGATGGAAGTAAAATTTGATAACGACGGAAGACCGGTTTTTGAATTTTATTAAAAAAAGTTAAGTCCTATTTAAGTGGAAAGAAAAACGCAAAATATCTGGAAAATAGTAAATTATCGTATTAAACAAAGCGACCGATTTTGTAAAAACGGTTTTAATTGATACCATTTTTTACAATTAATGAAATCTTAAAATTACAAGTGTTTTTATTACACTTAATATATAGAAATTATTATATTTGTTTCTGTAGAAAAAACTGAAAGAATGAAGAATTACGTTATAGGCCTGGATTACGGAACCGACTCGGTAAGAGCAGTTCTTGTGGATACCGGGAGTGGAGAGGAACTGGCCACCGATACATTTTATTATCCGCAATGGCGTGATAAAAAATATTGTAATGCGGCAACCAACCAGTTTCGCCAGCATCCTGCAGATCATATTGAAGGATTGGAAAAAACTATAAAAGGTGTTTTAGCTAAAACCAATATTGACGGTACTGCGGTAAAAGGAATTTGTATAGACACCACCGGCTCATCGCCAATTGCGGTTACCAAAGAAGGTGCTCCGTTGGCTTTTGAAGCAGGTTTTAAAGATAATCCAAACGCGATGATGGTTCTTTGGAAAGACCACACCGCTATTGATGAAGCCAACGAAATCAATGAATTAGCCAGAAATTGGGGCGGAGAAGATTATACCAAATATGAAGGCGGAATTTACTCTTCTGAATGGTTTTGGGCAAAAATTGCCCATATTATTCGTGAGGATGAAGCGGTAAAAAACGCCGCATATTCCTGGATAGAGCATTGCGATTTAATGACGTTTATGCTTATTGAAAATCAGGATTTGGCCACTTTTAAACGCAGTCGTTGCGCTGCCGGGCATAAAGCGATGTGGCACGAGAGCTGGGGAGGATTACCTTCGAAAGAATTTTTAAATCAGCTGGATCCATATTTAGGCGATTTGCGGGACAGATTATACACAGAAACCTATACTTCAGATGAGGTTGCAGGAAATTTAAGTGCTGAATGGGCTCAAAAGCTTGGTCTTTCTACAGATTGTGTAATTGCGGTTGGGACTTTCGATGCCCACTCCGGCGCGGTGGGTGCAAAAATTGATAAGCATACCTTGGTTCGCGTAATGGGAACTTCCACCTGTGATATTATTGTTTCAGAACAGGAAAATGTTGGTGATAAAACCGTGCGCGGAATTTGCGGACAGGTAAATGGATCGGTAATTCCAAAAATGATTGGTCTGGAAGCAGGGCAATCGGCTTTTGGTGATGTATTGGCCTGGTTTAAAGATGTGCTGAACTGGCCTTTGGAGAATTTGGTTTTCAATTCTGATATTATTTCCGAAGAACAAAAAGCAGAGCTTAGAGATGAAATTGATAAAGATTTCATTAAAAAACTTTCTGAGGCAGCTGAAGCAATTCCACTTTCAGAAAGTATTCCTATTGCCTTAGACTGGATAAACGGTCGAAGAACTCCGGATGCCAACCAGGAATTAAAAAGTGCGATTACCAAACTTTCACTAGGGTCAAAAGCACCTCATATTTTTAAAGCACTTATTAATGCCATTTGCTTTGGTTCCAAACAAATTGTAGATCGTTTTGAAGAAGAAGGCGTGAAAATAAATAGTGTAATTGGTATTGGGGGAGTAGCCCGTAAATCACCTTTTATTATGCAAACCCTCGCCAACGTTTTAAATATGCCTATAAAAGTTGCTTCTTCAGATGAAGCTCCTGCCCTTGGCGCTGCAGTTTATGCCGCAGTTGCCGCCGGACTGTACCCAAATGTAATCGAAGCCAGTAAAAAACTGGGCAGCGATTTTGAAGCCGAATATCATCCTGAAGCTGAAGCTTTGGAAACTTACGCAGGCTTAATGGAAGAATATAAAGAATTGGGCGCCTTTGTTGAAAATAATATTAACCGAAAATCTACCGTAAATGAGCTCTAAATATAAAGCATTAAAGCAGGAATGCTACGAGGCAAATATGGAACTTGATGCCTTAAACCTGGTGATCTACACCTTCGGAAATGTAAGTGCTGTAGATCGTAAAAAAAAGGTTTTTGCCATAAAACCCAGCGGTGTGCCTTATGAGGATTTAAAACCTGAAGACATTGTAATCCTGGATTTTGAAAACAATGTGATTGAAGGGGAAATGCGACCATCTTCAGATACTAAAACCCACGCTTTTCTTTATAAAAATTGGGAAAATATCGGTGGAATTGCACATACGCACGCCACTTATTCGGTAGCCTGGGCACAGTCGCAATTAGATATTCCTATTTTTGGAACCACCCACGCCGACCATTTAACTGCAGATATTCCCTGCGCGCCACCAATGCGCGATGAGCTTATAGAAGGGAATTACGAACATAATACCGGCATCCAGATCCTGGATTGTTTTAAAGACAAAAAACTTTCTTATGAGGAAGTTCCTATGGTACTTATTGGTAACCACGGGCCCTTTACCTGGGGAAAAGATGCAGCGAAAGCGGTTTACAATAGCAAGGTTTTGGAAGAAGTGGCAAAAATGGCGCTGCTTACCAAACAGATAAATCCCGAAGCACCAAGAATGAAGGATTCCCTAATTAAAAAACATTACGAACGTAAACACGGCAAAAATGCCTATTACGGTCAAAATTAATATCTATCCCAATAATTACCTCACAGGCTTCAAAACCTGTGGGGTTTTTTAAAAAACAAAATAATTCTGAATTCAAATGATAAATATAGAAGCAAAAGAAATCTGGTTCGTCACCGGTAGCCAGCATTTATACGGAGATGAAACCTTAAATCAGGTTGCAGCAGATTCAAAAGCAATTGTAAATGGACTTAACGATTCAAAGCATCTTCCGCTAAAAATAGTTTGGAAAGATACCGTGAAAACGGCCGATGAGATCACAGATATCTGTCAGGAAGCTAACTCTAATAAAAAGTGTATTGGAATTGTTGCCTGGATGCATACTTTTTCACCTGCCAAAATGTGGATAAAAGGACTAAGCTTACTTAAAAAGCCACTTTGCCATTTACATACGCAATTTAATGCCGAAATTCCATGGGGGAAAATTGATATGGATTATATGAATCTCCACCAGTCGGCACACGGCGATAGGGAATTTGGTTTTATGATGAGCCGTATGCGTAAAAAACGCAAGGTAATTGTAGGTCACTGGAAAACCGATCGCGTTCAGCAGAAACTTGGAATTTGGTCCCGTGTTGTTTTGGGATGGGACGAGCTTCAGCATCTTAAAGTTGCTAGAATTGGGGATAATATGCGTAATGTAGCTGTTACTGAAGGCGATAAGGTTGCTGCCGAAATGAAATTTGGAATGGCCGTAAACGGTTATGATTCTTCAGAGGTTGTAGCACATATCGATAAGATTTCCAAGGAAAAAGTAAATGATTTACTGAAGAAATACGACGCTGATTATAACTTAAGCGAAGAACTGAAAGAAGGTGGTTTACAAAGAGAATCTTTGGTTGATGCAGCTAAAATTGAATTAGGATTAAGGTCATTTTTAGACGAAGGAGGTTTTAAAGCTTTTACCGATACTTTTGAAAACCTTGGTAAACTAAAGCAATTACCGGGTATTGCCGTACAAAGATTAATGGCTGATGGCTATGGTTTTGGTGCAGAAGGTGACTGGAAAACCGCAGCTTTACTACGCGCTATGAAAGTTATGGCTGTAGGATTGGAAGAAGGAACTTCTTTTATGGAAGATTACACTTACCATTTCACCCCACAAAAATCTTATGTTTTAGGTTCGCATATGCTGGAAATTTGTCCTTCTATTGCTGATGATAAACCAACCTGTGAAGTTCATCCATTGGGAATTGGTGGGAAAGAAGATCCTGTGAGGTTGGTTTTTAATGCTCCAAAAGGAGATGCTTTAAATGCCTCTTTAATAGATATGGGCAACAGGTTCAGGTTAATTGTTAACGAAGTAGAAGCAGTTGCCCCGGAAGCCGATTTACCGAATTTACCGGTAGCACGTGTTTTATGGGATGCAAAACCAAACCTGGAAGTTGCAGCTACCTCCTGGATTTTAGCCGGTGGCGCACATCATACGGTTTATACACAAGCCTTAACAACTGAATTTTTGGAAGATTTTGCGGATATTGCCGGGATTGAGTTATTGGTTATAGACGAAAAAACCAGTATCAGGGAATTCAAGGATAAAATAAATGCCAATGAAGCATATTACCATATGTTTCAACACGGAATGTAATTTCTAATCTAACGCATCTAATTATGAAAATTTCAACAAATAATCTTTTCGGCTTCGGGATAGTTTTTCTGTCCTTGTTTTTTATTCAGTGTAAAAATGGAGACAAGAAAGCTGAAACTAAAGAAAAGGAAATGAATATTGAACAAAGCCCAAAAACAAAAATAAAAAAAGAAGAATACGGTACCACGTCAGATGGGGAGAAAGTAGCGCAATATACCCTCATCAATGAAAATGGAATGGAAGTAAAAATCATCACCTATGGCGGTAGAATTACTTCTTTAAAAGCTCCCGATAAAAACGATGAATTTGAAAATGTGGTACTGGGGTTTGATTCTTTAGAGCAATACACCAAGGATAATCCGTTTTTTGGAGCCTTGATTGGTCGTTTTGGAAACCGTATCGCGAATGGAAAATTCACTTTAGATGGTGAAGAATATACCTTAGCTCAAAACGATGGTGAAAATCATTTGCACGGTGGCGAAAAGGGCTTTGATAAAGTAGTTTGGGATGCAGAAGAAGCAGGAGAAAATAGCTTAAAGCTAATCTACATCAGTGAGGATATGGAAGAAGGTTATCCCGGCACCCTGGAAACAACGGTTGTTTACACCCTTACCGATGATAACGCCCTGGAAGTAGATTATAAAGCGACAACCGATAAAACTACGGTGGTAAATTTAACCCAGCATGCTTATTTTAACCTTTCAGCAGATTTTTCTGAAACTATTTTAGATCATAAATTTGAAATCAATGCTGATGAGTTTCTACCGGTAAACGAAACGCTTATTCCTACCGGCGAACTAAAAGATGTGGCCGGTACTCCTTTTGATTTCCGCGAAGCAAAAACTGTGGAGCAGCATATCGAAGAAAAAAATGAACAACTGGAACGCGGGCAGGGTTACGATCATTGCTGGGTGTTAAACGAGCAGGATAGCGGGATGAGATTCGCTGCTTCAGCTTATCACGAAGAAAGCGGTAGAATGCTGGAAGTACATACCAACGAACCGGGAATTCAATTTTATTCAGGAAATTTCCTTGATGGAACGCTTCCTCAGGCAGATGGCGATGGCAATTACGGTCACAGAAGTGGATTTTGCCTTGAAACGCAGCATTACCCAGATTCTCCAAACCAGGAAGACTTTCCTTCTGTAGTATTGGAACCGGGAAAAACCTATTCCTCAAAAACCAGTTTTAAATTTTCAGTAAAATAAGTTATGAAAGCATTAGATATTTATGACTGGTTTGCCATTGCCGGTTACTTTCTCATTTTAGCAGGAATTGTTGTTTGGGTAATTAGAAAAAAACAATCCAATACCGAAGATTATTTTCTGGCCGGTAGAAATGTAGGCTGGTTTGTGGTTGGAGCGTCCATTTTTGCTTCCAATATTGGATCAGAACACGTAGTTGGTTTGGCTGGCGCCGGTGCCGGAGATAAACTACCTATGCTTATTTATGAAATTCAGGCCTGGGTGGTACTTATTTTAGGATGGGTGTTTTTACCATTCTACGCCCGTAGTGGTGTTTTTACGATGCCCGAATTCCTGGAAAAACGATTCGACGCCAGGTCAAGATGGGTATTATCTGTTTTTTCTATAATCGCTTATGTACTCACAAAAATTTCGGTAACTATTTATGCGGGAGGTATTGTAGTTTCTGCTTTACTCGGCATTAATTTTTGGACCGGTGCACTTTCTACAGTAATCTTAACCGGTATTTATACGGTATTAGGTGGAATGCGGGCCGTTGTTTATACGGAAACCCTGCAGGCAATTATTCTTGTTATTGGTGCAGCCGCACTTACTTTTATAGGTTTAGGAGAAGTAGGAGGCTGGGCCAGTATGAAAGAAACCGTAACGCCTGAATATCTTAATATGTGGCGATCTGCTTCAGATCCAGATTTCCCATGGCCTTCTCTTTTAATTACAAGTACAATTGTTGGTATCTGGTATTGGTGTACTGACCAGTATATTGTGCAACGTGCCCTTACCGCAAAGAATATTAAAGAAGGAAGACGAGGAACCATCTTTGGCGCTTTGCTTAAATTACTTCCGGTATTTTTATTCTTAATTCCCGGTATTATCGCGCTTACCCTTAAGATGCGTGGAGAATTGCATTGGGATAGCCCAGATGAAGCTTTTCCTGTGTTAATGAGTAATTTATTGCCTTCAGGATTACGTGGGCTTGTGGCCGCCGGTTTACTCGCAGCATTAATGAGCTCTTTGGCTTCTGTATTTAATTCCTGTTCTACATTATTCACGGTAGATATTTACAAAAAACTGAGACCGAATACTCCAGAAAAAAAGCTGGTAAGAACAGGGCAAATTGCAACTGTAATTATCGTGATAATCGGTATTATCTGGATCCCAATTATGGCGAATATTTCGGGAGTTTTGTATGAATATTTACAGAAAGTGCAATCGTATATCGCGCCTCCAATTACGGCAGTATTCTTACTGGGTATTTTCTATAAACGTATAAACGCGCACGGTGCTTTTGTTACTTTAGTGGTTGGATTTATTGTAGGAGCACTCAGGATTATCCTGGAATTATTCAAAGATTCTTTAGATCCCGGAGGATTCTTATTCCTGGTTGGAGATATTAACTTTTTAACTTTCGCGGCCTGGTTCTTCCTTTTCTGTGTAGTGCTAATTACCGTGGTAAGTTTCTTAACCAGTATTCCTTCAAAAATCAAAACTGATAATCTTACTTTCCAGACAATTTCTGAAGAAGAGAAACAAAATAACAAAAACAGCTATAACTGGGTTGATATTGCAGTTTCAATTTTGGTGGTGATTTTGGTAGCAGGTGTAATGATTTTCTTTAACGGAAGATAATTGCTTATATGATTAATATTGATTGATTTGAAAATGAAACTTATAGAAAAGTAATCTCGACCAGATTGAGCAGGAAATATTGGTGATTACAGATAGTAATAAATGAAATTTTAAACTATAAATAATGATTTTTTTGAATAACTAACTTTAAAACCACTTTATTATGTCTAACTCACCAATTACCTTAGTTAAGTCTGCCATTTGGTCGATTTTATTCTTCTTTACTGCCTCGGGAATGGCGCAAGACGGAACAATTTATCCCCTTGAAACACCTGATGAACCTGAGGCTATCCCCTTAGAAACAGGAGGGGTTGAAGATCAGCCTGCCCCCGAAACCTGGTTTCGCCAGTGGGGTGATCCCATGGCGCGGAATATATCAACAGCAACCCTCACTCCATTCCTGCCTAATCCTGACAAAGCAAACGGTACAACCGTGATTGTAGCTCCCGGCGGAGGCTTTAGATGGCTTTCTTTGGGCAATGAAGGCTGGGAAGTTGCGGAGGCTCTTGCAGACAAGGGAATTACCGCATTCGTATTAAAATATCGTTTGCATCCAACTCCTGAATCGCTCGACGATTTTAAAACTTCGATGGAAAGACCTGCCACTCCTCCAGCCGAATCTTCAGATGATACGCCGGAAACCCGCCCGGAACGCCCGCGGTCTAATCTGTCTAATCAGCTTGAAGATGCCGAGGCTGCTTATGCTATGATCGTAGAGCGTGCTGAAGAATGGGGTGTTGATACTACCAATATAGGTATGATGGGCTTTTCTGCCGGTGCAGGGCTCACGATGCATTCAACTTTAAATTCTAAGACCATGGATCTGGCTTTCATCGCTCCTATTTATGGGGGTTTAAATGAAGTAGAAGTCCCAGAAGATGCTCCTGCCATGTTTAATGTTATTGCTGCCGATGATTTTTTATTCTTCGGGGAATTCGGTTTAATCGAAGCTTGGCACAAAGCCGGTAAGCCGGTTGAGTTTCACCTTTATCAAAACGGAGGTCATGGTTTCGGACTTGGGAATCCAGACCGCACCAGTAACCGCTGGTTTGATGCTTTTATTCACTGGTTGGAGGTTAATAAATTTCTAGTATCCAATTCTGAGGAGTGATAGATAGATTTTTTGCGTATTTTTAAATAACAGAATACCTTTTCTTAACCAATTCTGGAGAAGAAAAGAATCAAAAAAGTCAACTATTACCGGGGTGAAACTTTAGTTTTCGTCCCGGTAGTTGCTTTTGTGATAATCAGAAAATATTTTAACTAAAACTCTTATTGAACCAGCTTTTAAAATTTAAATTATGAAAATACCACAGGAATTTCAGATTACAAACCTGCTCCATCAGGAGAACTACCTTAGTAACGGAGAATTAATTAAATGGACTGGACAGACTGATGAGGTTTATTCCACTATTTCTTCCACAGAAAATTATAAACCAACTTTATTGGGGACTATTCCGCATATGGATAAAGATGCTGCTCTGGAAGTTTTAGATTCTGCGTGTAAAGCTTATGCGAAAGGGCAGGGTGACTGGCCTACTATGAAAGTTTCGGAACGGATTTCCTGTATGCAGAATTTTGTAGCCGAAATGCAAATTAACCGGGAAGAGGTTGTAAAATATTTAATGTGGGAAATTGGTAAATCACTCCCAGATTCCCGTAAAGAATTTGACAGGACGGTAGAATATATTAATGATACTATTGAAGATTATAAACAATTAGACCGTGACAGTGCTAAGTTTTTTAAGCGCGATGGGATTCACGCCCATATTCGCCGCGGTCCGCTTGGCGTGGTTTTATGTTTGGGACCGTATAATTATCCTTTAAATGAAACTTTTGCCTTGTTAATTCCTGCTCTTATTATGGGTAACACGGTGATTTTTAAACCCGCCAAAAATGGTGTTTTATTGATTTCCCCACTTTTGGAGGCATTTAAAAATAGCTTTCCACGCGGAGTGGTAAATGTGATTTATGGTCGCGGCAGGGAAGTGGCAGCACCTATAATGGCGGCAGGAAAAATTGATGTGTTAGCACTTATTGGAAATAGTAAGTCGGCTATCGCTCTGCAGGATCAGCATCCATATAAAAACCGCTTACGTCTGGTTTTAGGTTTAGAAGCAAAAAATCCGGCCATTATTTTACCAGATGCCGATTTAGATCTTGCCATTGAAGAGTGTATTTCGGGTTCTTTATCATTTAACGGGCAGCGATGTACAGCTTTAAAAATAATTTATGTTCACGAAGATGTAAGGGAGGAATTTAATAAGCGTTTTGCTAAAAAAGTAGATGCTTTAAAATTCGGAAACCCTTGGGAAGATGGTGTTAAACTTACTCCTTTGCCTGAAACCGATAAACCCGATTATATTAAAGAATTAATTGATGATGCCAGGGAAAAAGGTGCTGAAATCTTAAACGAAAAAGGCGGTGAAATTTCTGAAAATTATATTTATCCGGCAGTTCTCTTTCCGGTTAACAAAAAAATGCGGGTTTACCAGGAAGAGCAATTTGGCCCTGTGGTTCCTATTAAACCTTTTACTGATATTCAGGAAATTTTAGATGAAATGGCTGAGTCCAGCTATGGCCAGCAGGTAAGTTTATTTGGTAAAGATATTCAGGAAATCGCCCCGCTTATTGATACACTGGTAAATTTGGTGTGCCGCGTAAACCTTAATAGTTCCTGCCAGCGTGGGCCAGATGTATTCCCTTTTACGGGGAGAAAAGATTCAGCGGTAAGTACCTTAAGTGTTCACGATGCCTTGCGATCTTTCTCAATCAGGACTTTTGTAGCTTCAAAAGATAATGATTACAATAATGAGATCTTACAGGAACTGTTAAACTCAAAAACCTCCAATTTTGTAAGTACGGATTATATCCTGTAGTAAGGTTTTTGTAAATTGAAGGAAAAATTATATGAATTATAGAAAATTAGGAAAAACAGGTTTTGAAATTTCAGAAATTTCTCTCGGCACCTGGCAAATAGGAGGAAAATGGGGATCAGATTTTAGCGATAAAACCGCTGAAGAAACCATCAATACCGCCATTGATAAAGGAATTAATTTTATTGATACGGCAGATGTTTATGAAGCCGGTTTAAGCGAAGCAGCCGTAGGCCGGGTGGTTAGATCCAGATCTGAGCGTGTTTTTGTGGCCACCAAATGCGGAAGACAAATTAATCCGCATACTGCAGAAAATTATACACCTGAAGCCCTTACCGGCTATGTAGAAGAAAGCCTTAAAAGAACCGGTTTTGAAGCGCTGGATCTAATTCAATTGCATTGCCCGCCTACAAATGTATATTATCGTCCTGAGATCTTTGAAACCTTTCAGAAATTAAAAGATCAGGGCAAAATATTACATTTTGGTGTAAGTGTAGAGAAAGTTGAGGAGGCCCTCAAAGCAATTGAGTATGATAATGTGGAAACCGTTCAAATTATTTTCAATTTGTTCAGGCAACGCCCTTCAGAGCTTTTCTTTGAACAGGCAAAAAAGAAAGATATCGGGATTATTGCCCGTGTTCCTTTAGCCAGCGGATTGCTAACCGGAAAATTCGATAAAAATGCCAGTTTTGATAAGGAAGATCACCGAAATTTCAACCGAAATGGAGAAGCTTTCGATAAAGGCGAAACCTTTTCTGGAATAGACTTCGAACGAGGTTTAAAGGCGGTAGAAGAGCTTAAAAAGTTGTTCCCGGAGGTTCAAAATTTGGCTCCAATTGCTTTACAATGGATTCTCAAATTCCCGGAAGTTAGTTGTACTATTCCCGGGGCTTCAAAGGAAGAACAATTACTTTCAAACCTATCAATCTACGATAGACGGGAGCTTAGCAAAGAAAAAATTAAAGAAATGAATAAAATCTATGATGAATATTTAAAGCACGATATTCATCACAGATGGTAATTTTATTCCTGCAAGGTTTCTAAAACATTGTAGGTTTATTTGATGAAAAGCTATGGCTGAGGGTTCGTCAAGCTGAACCAGCCTGTCCGTTCAGGCGGGCTTGTTCCAGCTTCTAACTTGAAAGAATTCTATAAATCTTAGTTTCTGAATTAAAATTCAGAATGACGATAAATGACATTGCAGGAAGGATTTATACTTTAAAAGTGAATACTATGAAACTAAATTTTTCACCGTTTTTGCTCCTAGTTTTTATATTAAATTCCTGTAATTCTCAAAAGGAATTGATTAAAGAAGGGCAGGAACTTAAGCGTATTTCAAACGAGTTTGAGTTTACCGAAGGTCCCGCTTCAGATGCTGAGGGGAATGTATATTTTACCGATCAGCCGAATAACAGAATCCATAAATGGTCTGTAGGAGATGGTTCTGTTTCGGTATTTATGGAAGAAGCAGGCAGGGCAAACGGACTTTATTTTGATGATGATGGAAATCTTCTCACTGCTGCCGATGAAAATTCGGAAATCTGGAAAATTAATCCTGAAAAAGAGGTTGAAGTTTTAGTTGAATCTTACCAAGGAAATCGCTTAAACGGTCCCAATGATTTATGGATTGCATCAGATGGTGGTTTTTACTTTACCGATCCTTATTATCAGCGTGATTACTGGGAACGCACCAAAAAGGAAATTGAAGAGGAGCGTGTTTATTATGTGAATCCGCAGGGCGAAATAAGTATCGTAGTGGATGACCTGGTACAACCTAACGGAATTATTGGAACTCCTGATGGTAAAACCCTATATATAGCCGATATCGGTGACAATAAAACTTATTCGTATAAAATTAATCCCGATGGAAGCCTTTCGGATAAAAAACTTTTTACTGAATTAGGATCAGACGGGATGACGATAGATAACCAGGGCAATCTTTATCTTACCGGTAATGGAGTAACGGTTTTCGATAAATCCGGGAAGAAAATTCAGCATATTCCAATAGATAAAGATTGGACGGCAAATGTAACTTTTGGAGGTAAAGATAACCAAACCCTTTTTATAACGGCTCAACAGGCTGCTTATACCCTGGAGATGAATGTAAAAGGGGTTCGCTGGTAAATTTTAAATTCTAAAACCTTTATTTAGACTTGTGGCAATTTCCAGCCGTTATGATAATTAGCTTTTACCAATTCATCAGCTTCAGCATCTTCAAATGAGCCTGATTCAGCATTCCAGTACAATTTTTTTCCGGTTTTATAGGCGATATTCCCCATATGCGCAGTAATAGCGGCAATGCTTCCGGTTTCTACTCCGCAAGTGAGTTTTGAACTATCGTTTGCCCGAATAGCAGAAACAAAGTTTTCGGCATGATTTTCCAGTGCGTTTCCTTGGGGAGTAGTTAAATCTATTCTCTTCGTTTTAGGTACCCAATCATCATTTTTATTTTCTCCTTCAGGAATAACTTCCCATCCATCACGATTTACTACTAAAGTTCCATTATTACCAATAAAAGCTATGCCTTCGTTTCTTCCATAGTTTCCGCCGTCTATACCGGTAGCATGCTCCCAAAGGAGGTTAAAATCCTCAAATTCATAGACAGTTTGCAAAGTGTCTGGAGTTTCAGAAGCATCGTTGGGATAAGCAAATTTTCCTCCAGAAGCTAAAATGGATTTAGGTGCTTTTGCACCCATAGCATAAAGTGCGATGTCTATTTCGTGCACGCCCCAATCGGTCATCAAGCCGCCGGCATAATCCCAAAACCAACGAAAATTAAAATGGAATCTATTTTCATTAAACGGCCTATCTGGCGCAGGGCCTAACCACATTTGGTAGTCTACACCTTCCGGTGGAGTAGAATTGGGTTTAACCAGCACCGGATTCATCCAGCCCTGGTATGCCCAGCATTTAACCAAACGAATTTGCCCAAGTTCACCAGATTGCACATAGTTGATAGCATCATCATAATGTTTTCCGCTACGTTGCCATTGGCCAACCTGAACTAATTTATCATATCTTTTACCAGCCTTAAGCATCACATTGCATTCTTCAATACTGTTAGCCAGGGGTTTTTCTACATAAACGTGCTTATCGGCTTGCAAGGCATCTACCATGTTCAAACAATGCCAATGGTCTGGCGTGCCTATAATTACCGCGTCAATATCTTTGTTCTCCAACATTTTGCGATAATCTTTATACTGTTTTGGTGCCTTACCGCTAATCTCTTTTACCTGGGCAGACCTTTCATCTAAAACACGCTGATCAATATCGGCCAGTGCTACACAATTTATATTTGGTAATTTTAAATGTGCTTGCATATTGGCCCATCCCATACCTTTACAACCAATTACCCCAAAATTAACCCTGTCATTTGCTGAAAAAATAGATATCGGATTCGCCAATAGTGATCCTGATAAACTTAAGCCGGCAGCAGCTAAAGTTGTTTGTTGTAAAAATTTTCGTCTTGGGAGCTTGCTCATCTTGTTGTAGTGAATGGGTTTTACACCGATTAATATAATACTTTTAATCTCTATAAGATCAGGTTTTAAGGCTGAAAACCTTTCTTTAAGTCTGTTTATTCTGCAGCTTTGCTTTCCGGCGGGCCTAAATACGATTCTCTAACATCTCCTTTTCTGATAATAATTTTCTGAAGCGCTATTCCTGAGTCTAGAGCCCAAACCTTTAAAGTATGGTTTCCTTTTTCCTCGAGGTTTATTTCTGAAATTACCCTCGTAATATTATTTCCTACAGAAGTCTCCCAATCATCGTGTGTATCCTGATGCACATTAATGATTTTTGGTTCAGCATCATCAATGGAAAAAGCAAATCGCAAACCACCCGTATTATGAAAATCTAGTGTAGGCGAAAGCAGGAATTCTATTTTCATTTCTCCGGTGCTGAAATTATGAAAATCGTATTTCAAATATGGATTGTCCTCTGAGAATACTCCGTGGGTTGGAGTTTCGGTAAATGAGGTCATTGTGGAACCGGTTTTTCCTAAATTTGGTACCAGAGTCCATCCTTGTTCATCATTTCCTTTTTTGCTATAATTGGCAGCTTCCATAGAAATATAATTATTGCTCTCTACAAAACCTTTTATATTTTCTGAGCTAATATTGTGGATAGGAACTTCAATTTCTACCGAATTTCTACCTTGTTTGATGCTAAAAGATCCTGTTTTTTTACCTTTTGAGGCTTTGTCCCAGTCAATAGACACATGTAGCTTTTTTTGATCACTAACACTTCCTTTTTCTTCTGAAACTTTGATCCACTTATCCTTTTTCTTCACTTTAAAATTGAAATCACCTTTACCTTTATTAAAGACTTCAACATAATATTTTTGATCAGCTAATGAATTGAATTCAGGAAGTCGAGCTTCTTTATTGGAAGCAGGCCAGGACTCTTTAGAGCCTTCCATCGCGATGCCCATTTCAGGTTTTTCAGCAACTTCTATGGTTGAAACTTCCGGCATAACCTGTTCTTCCGGCTGTTGCCAGTAGGTATAACCAATGTGGGTTTGCGACATCATATGGTTCCATTTTCTATCTGCGATATTGTGGTATTCTTCGGTTAATTCTGAATCTTTTTTATATAATTCTTTTACTTTTTCAGTATAAGAATTGGCAATAGCACGGCCTTGTTCTGCATATAATCGGTTTTTAGCGGTAGCGACATACAATTCATTCAAATTGGCAGATGCTTTTACCGGGAATAGCACCAACTGAAAATATGCGTCTTTATATTCGTCCGGAAGTTTTTTATTAATTCCCTCTGCTTTTTCTACTAATTGGTTATAGTCTTTCACCACATTTTCGGCTTCGTTATAATTGATTAGACTATAAGTTTCCGGACTCAACATTTCGGGTTTCCGCCGACTGTTATATTTGGTGTATTTATTGAGTATTTCGGATATTTTCGAAGCATATTCACTCCCGAATTGCTTTTCAACCCAATCAGTAGCGTATTCTTCCAATCCTCCCGCATCTATAGATTCAGGATCCCAGGCGAAATCTAAAAAGAAACTAATCGGAAATTCCATAGGTTTTAGATCGCCCACATTTACTACCCATAATTCAGTTGCGTCGTATTGGTAAGCGAGGTTCATCTGTTCCCAGACCCGCTCAATTTGAGTGGTATTCAGCCATTTGTAATTCCTAGGTCCACCTACATAATCAAAATGATAGTAAATTCCGTAACCGCCTTCCCGGGGCTCATCTTCCGGGTTTGGTAATTTTCGTATATTTCCCCAGTTATCGTCGGCTAAAAGTAAAGTAACATCATCGGGAACGCGCATTCCCTGGTCGTAATAATCCTGAACTTCTTTATACAAAGCCCAAACCTGTGGGGTTTCTCTGGCCGGTTTCCCGGTAACTTCTTCAATAATTTGGCGTTGATCTGCGACAATAGTTTCCAGCAATTCTATGGCCGTACCTTCGGTCATTGGTTCGTCGCCATCGCCGCGCATCCCTATGGTAACCAGGTTTTCATAATCCTGATTTCTTTCAAAACCATCTCTCCAAAAATCTCGTAAACCTTCGGCATTGGTTTGGTAATCCCACTCGCCGTTTCCGTAGTCTTCGCGATGCGTGCCCCATTCTTTCTGAGCTCTAACCATAGGTTCATGATGGGAAGTACCCATTACAATACCATATTTATCGGCCAATACCGGATTTTTAGGATCATCTTCGTTAAAAGCTTTTCCCCACATTGCAGGCCATAAGTAATTTCCTTTTAAACGCAGAATAAGTTTAAAAACCTGTTCATACATTTGGCTGTTTATTCCACCAAATTTTTCCCGTGCCCAGTTACCAAGCCCGGGTTCTTCATCGTTTATAAAAATTCCTCGGTATTTAACCTTTGGCGTTCCCGAAGTATAACTACCCGGATTTATATACAATTCTTCTGCTTTTTCAACCGGAACATCGGCCCACCAGTGCCAGGGAGAAACTCCCATTTTTTCTGAAAGATCATACATTCCGAAAATAGTTCCTCGTTTATCGCTTCCGGCAATTACTAATGCTTTTTCTACTCCCGGCGATGGACTTTCAACCACGTCAATCAGGAAATTTTCCCATTTTCCTTCTATTTGTGAAACATCCAATTTAGCCCTGGAAATCAACTCGTCAATCAATTTACTTTTTCCAATAGTTCCAATAATTACCGGGTAATCGCCACTGATTTCTTCGGAAGAAATTTCAGGCTCATTGCCGGTTACTTTTTTGAAATCTGTTTGTAGATCTTCTGCAACTAAATGAACTCCCTCGTGATCTTCTAAATCTAAAAATAGGGTGACAGAATTCAAGGGAAAAGTATTTTCAGACTTCTGCTGGCTTACATAAGAATCCTGCGCTGAAGCAATTTGGAAGAAGCCTAAACAGAGAAAAAGAGAACAAACTTTTTGGAAATTGGTAATTGATGGTTGTGGCATTCTTAAGGAGTTTTGGTTTCTGGTTGAGTTTCAAATTCAACCACTTTTTCGTAAGCTTTTTTCCGTTCAAAATTCTCATCGAATAATAGCGGATAGTTTTTTCTACCTGCAACCGGGTAGGTGTCTAACCAGGAATATCTGTCTGAAATATTCCAGAAAGTCACCCCGGTAATTACATCTTTATAATCCCTGAAAACCCTAAAAAACATATCGTAGGCCTCAATTTGTTTTTGCTCAAGTTCTGGAGTAAACTCATCTGATTCGCCTTCTTTAAGTTCGCGTCGTTCTTTTTCCCACGGATAAAGTGAAACATCAAGCTCGGTAATTTGAATTTCCAGGCCTAATTCTGAATACAAATCCAGGGCTTCTCTTAATTCTTCTTCTGAAGGACTGTGAATTGACCAGTGTGCCTGGATTCCCACCCCATCAATTGGAGCATTATTCTGCTGGAGATATTTTAATAATTCAATAATCCTGTCTCTTTTCTCAGGAATAATGGCGTTATAATCGTTGTAAAATAACTTTACATTTGGATCTGCTTCGCGGGCATATTCAAAAGCTTTTACCAAGAAATCTTTTCCCGCAATTTCCAACCATTCTGATTCTCGATAAACTTTGGTAGAATCATCGGCTACGGCTTCGTTAACAACATCCCAGGCATAAATAATATCTGAATAACGAGGAACAACCGAATCTATATGATTCTTCATTCTTTTCAGTAATTCTTCTTTACTTACTTTGCCGCCATTTTCATTTTTAAAAATCCAACCGCCTGTTTGTTGGTGCCAAACCAGGGCGTGGCCTCGCATTTTTAAGTTATTTTCTTTAGCAAATTCGGCGAGCAGATCGGCGTCTTCCCAATAGAATTTATCTTTTTCGGGATGTATGGGTCCCATTTTCATCACATTTTCTGGCGTGATACTGTTGTATTCTTTCTTGATCAATTCAGCTGATTTCCCTTTGACAGAATTTGGCGCAACCGCCACGCCCATTGGGAAATAATCCTCGTAGTAATCTTTCAGCCCCATTTCTGAAGAATCTTCCGTTTGAGACTTAGCTTCTTTTTCTTCCGAATCGGTACTGGATTTGCAGGCGGTAAACGCAGCAGCAATTGCCAGAATAAAAACCGATTTTTGAAGTATTTTTATTGATTTCATAGTTTTAATTTAATGATTCCTGTAGTCCTAATTCTAGTCCGCGCAATTCAGCGAGCCCTTTTAACCTGCCTATAAAAGAATAGCCTGCATAATAATTTTTATCGGCTTCTAAAGTATGCAGGTAGCCATGGTCCGGGCGCATTGGGATACTTTGATTTCTTTTTCGCATTGTTTTTAAAATGCGTTTCACCACCTCTACCATTGGAACATCGCCATCCAGGTGGTCAGATTCCATAAAGACTCCGGTTATTTTCTTATTTACATTTCTAAGGTGTAAAAAATGAATTCTTTCTTCAAATTCATCATAAATCTCAAGAAGATCGTGCGCAGGATTGGCACCTAAAGAACCGGTGCAATAACAAAGTCCGTTGGCTTTGCTTTTTACATTTTCAAAGATAAATTTCAGGTCTTCGTGATTACTCACTACGCGGGGTAAGCCTAATACCGAAAACGGTGGATCATCCGGATGAATAGCGAGATTTACATTGCTTTCTTCGGCCGTAGGGGTAACTTCAGATAAAAAATTAACGAGGTTTTCCCGTAATTTTTCGTCGTTAATATGAGAATAAGAATCCAGTAGGTCTTTAATGATTTCTGCAGTAAAATTTTCGGTACTTCCCGGTAATCCTAAAAGAATATTTTTAAACAGTTCTTCTTTTTCCTCGGAGGAAAGATTATCACCTACTTTTTTTGCTGCAGTAATCTGCTCTTCGGTATAATCTTTTTCTACATTTTTTCTTTTCAATAGAAACAGGTCGAAATAAGCAAACTTTAAAGGATCGTATTTTAGAACTAAAGCGCCTTCTTCATTTTCGTGATAATGATCTGTACGCACCCAATCCAGGATTGGCATAAAATTATAGGCAACAACACGAATACCGCATTTGCCAATATTTTGAAGGCTTATTTTATAATTTTCTATGTATTGCTTATAGTTGCCCGAGGCTTTTTTTATGTCTTCGTGAACCGGCAGACTTTCTATTACGCTCCATTCCAGGCCGTAGCTTTCTATAAGATTTTTTCGTTCCAGAATGGCTTCTTCAGTCCAAATATCTCCCACGGGAATTTCGTGCAGGGCGGTAACTATCCCGGTTATTCCGGCTTGTTTTAAATCCTTGAGCAATAACACGTCGTTAGGACCGTACCATCGCATTGTTTGAGTCATTTTAATCATCCTAAAATCCTATTGAATTTCCACCATCAACCGGTAAAATTGTTCCTGTAACGAAGGAGGATTCGGTAGTGGCAAAATAGTAAACGGCATCGGCGATATCTGAAGGTTGACCTAATTTACCCATTGGTGTTCTGGATAAAACCCTATTTTTTCTTTCAGGATCATTATCTAAAGCTTTTCTGGACATATTGGTTTCAATAAATCCTGGCGCCACGGCATTTACGCGAATACCAAATTCAGCCAAATCAACCGCCATAGCACGCGTCATTCCGTCTACAGCGGTTTTACTTGCAGAATAAGCGATAACTTTAGGAATACCATACTGTGCAGCCATAGAGCTGATATTAATTATGCTTCCAGAATTTTGTTTCTTCATTATTTTGGCCACCTCGCGGCTAATAGCAAAAAGTCCCAGGACATTAGTGTGTAAAATATTCTGAAATTCTTCGTTGGTAACTTCCAGGAATTCCTTTTTCATATTGATCCCGGCATTATTTACCAGTATGTCGATACTTTCAGCTTCCTGCCCAATCTTTTCTACCGCTGCGGGAATTTTATCTAAATCGTTAAGATCCAGAATAAAGGGAATTGCGTTTTCGCCTAAATCTTTACAGGCTTGTTCGGTCTTTTCTTTATTTCTTCCGTTTACGTAAGTTTTAATTCCTTTTTCACAGAACTTTTTGGCCGTGGCAAAACCGAGTCCGGCGTTTGCACCGGTTACGATTGCTGTTAATGGTTTGGTCATTTTGTTAATTTTTGTGTTACCAGGAAGGATTGATGCCTGGCGCATAAGGACGGTCTATTGATTTATAGTGTTCTAAATTATGTTCTGGTTCAGGTACTCCTGCCGGTAGTTCCATCTCAGAAAATTGCTGAAAATAACTCAGGCAGGCGTCCCGCCACCATTTTGCTTCTTTCAACTGTATTTCCAGTAACATCGAGGTTTTTTTAAATTCCCGTTCGTTTACATACTGTTCCATTTTGTTCCAGGTAGCCTGCATTTCTTCAACCTGTTCAACTCCTTTTTGATAATGTAGAGCTATATTATCCCATAGCTTTTTACCGTTATCCATTTCATAGTCCCAGGAAAGGTGATGAAACCACAGTAAGTATTTTTCAGGCGTTGTTTCAGGATTGCTATACTTTTCCTCAAGAGGCTTCGCATATTGCGCTAAAGCATTACTACCAGAGCTGGTTCTATCGAATCCTATTCCATTTTTATCAGCTTTATGGTAATAAACAGGATTCCATTCAGGCCGGCCCAGATCATCTACCCACGGCCCGGGACCGTAATGGTGACTGGTGGCCATAATATGATGCAAGCCCAGAGGCGTCATATAATTTACCACAGCTTCGCGGGATTCTATTAATAGATCGGTCATAGTTTTTACAAAATCTTCCTCATTAGAAAAATTTATCCTTAACCATTCCTGGGCGATCTCTTCAGAATCCATATAGGGATCCCAGGCCAATCTCCCAAAGCCGTACCAGTTTGCCTGGCCAAATGGGTTCCCTGTCCAGTTCTTTTCGGTGCCAATATTGGCAACCCCGGCGATTCCGGTTAACTTTTTATTCGAATTTGTGCCGTCAATAACCTTGGCTACCGTAGAATTTTTACCATCGGCATAAGTATCTTCGTCTAAAACTTCTTCAAACAATTTTGGAAGAAAAACCAGGTGAGAACTGAAGCCCAAATATTCTTGGGTTATTTGGAATTCCATCATCAAAGGAGTATCTGGCATTGCACCAAACATAGGGTGAAAAGGTTCGCGTGGCTGAAAATCTATCGCTCCGTTTTTAACCTGAACCAATACGTTGTCGGCAAAATTACCGTCATAGGGAATAAACTGGTCGTACGCTTGTTTTGCACGATCATCTGGATCTTCTTCTGAATATACAAAGGCGCGCCACATGATAATTCCGTCATGGGGAGCAACTGCTTCGGCCAGCATATTTGCGCCGTCTACGTGTGTTCTGTCGTATTGAAAAGGTCCAGGTTGGCCTTCAGAATCAGCTTTTACTAAAAAACCACCAAAATCGGGAATTTCAGCATAAATTTCGTCAGCAATATTTTTCCACCATTGCTTTACATCTTCATTTAAAGGATCGGCAGTATCAAGATCGCCTAATTCAATTGGGGCAGAAAATCTTGCTGTAAGATAAACCTGAATACCGTAAGGTCGAAAAACTTCAGCAAGGGCTTTTACTTTTTCAATATAATGCGGAGTTAATATTAAGGCATTGGAATTAACATTGGTGAGCACCGTACCGTTAATACCTATCGCAGCATTTGCGCGGGCGTAATCTTTATATTCGGGTTTAATAAGTTCGGGTAAAAGATGCCAGTCCCAAATAGAAAAACCGGCATAACCGCGTTCCACTGTGCGGTCTAAATTATCCCAGTGGTTGAGGACACGCTTCTGTATTTTAGGTTTTTCTTCAATTTTTAAATTTGAAATATCATTTTGTTGCTGCATTTCACGAAGCAAACCAAAGGTTCCGTAAAGGAGCGCTACCTCAGAATTTGCGCTAATTAAAATCGTCTTCCCATTTTTAAGAGAAGTGATGTTATAACCTTCCTCCTCCAGATTTTCAGTTTTAGCCTGATTTCTAAGCGAGGATGGCAATTTACTTTGCACTCCAATAATCAATTTTGAATCACCGCCGGTTTCTGAATCGTCAAAACCAAAGCCTTCTCGAGCTAGTTGTAATTCCTCTTTAATAGCCTGAATTGTAGAGGAATTTCCAATTATATCCACATTATTTAAAAAGGCAGCATAATTTTTTTCAATTGTACGATCCTGTACTTCTTTATAATCTAACCAGAGTTCATATCCTTCCTGAGCTTGAATGTTAACAGCGAAAAGGCTAAAAAGGGCCAGGGAAATAAATTTCTTTAAATTCATTATAATTTTATCAAACGATTGCGAGCTGAAAATTAGATAAAAAAAGCTTTCCGACAAAATTTTGAATGCAATCGGTTGTGTTTATAATAAATTTATGTTTTATTTGTTAAGACATTTTTAAGAAAAAAGCTCTTATTTAAGGACTTATGAACTTTAATCCTGTAGAATTATGAATTATAAAGTATTGGGTACCTTTTTGTTGGTTTTAATATTAGTGAACTGCGGTTCAATTAATGCCCAGGAGAAAGCTGAAGATTATGGTTTTAGGAATGAGTCATTAAGTATAGATGGAAGAGTTACCGATTTAATCAATCGGTTGACTTTAGAAGAAAAGGCTATGCAGATGATGCACGATAGTCCTGGGATAGAGCGTTTGGGTATACCGGAATATAACTGGTGGAATGAAGCATTACACGGTATAGGTCGCTCCGGGGTTGCCACAGTCTTCCCACAGGCTATTGGGATGGGGGCTACTTTTGATGAAAATTTAATCTTTGAAGTTTCTTCTGCAATTTCAGATGAGGCGCGGGGAAATCATAATACAGCTGTTGAAAACGGGTATAGAAGACAATACAGCGGACTTACATTTTGGACACCGAATATTAATATTTTCCGTGATCCGCGGTGGGGAAGAGGACAGGAAACTTACGGGGAAGATCCTTTCCTTACTGCCAAATTAGGAGTAGCTTTTGTAAAGGGCCTGCAGGGAGACGATGATATATATCTTAAAACAGCCGCTGCCGCAAAACATTACGCGGTACATAGCGGCCCTGAGAAATTAAGGCACGAATTTAATGCGGTAGCCTCTCAAAAGGATTTGTGGGAAACTTATTTACCGGCTTTTGAAGCCCTTGTAGATGCGGGGGTAGAAACTATTATGTGTGCTTATAACGCCACAAATGGCGAGCCTTGTTGTGCAAATGAATATTTGCTTACCGACGTACTTAGGGGAAAATGGGGTTTTAAAGGTCATATTGTGAGCGATTGCTGGGCTTTGGAAGATTTTTACGGCGGTCACGATGTTGTAGAAACTCCTGAAGAAGCTGCAGCTCTGGGAATAAAAAGCGGTGTTAACCTAAATTGTGGTAGTGTATACCCTTCTTTGGTGGAAGCCGTAAATCAAGGTTTGGTGACCGAAGAAGATATAGACGAACAACTTGCTGTACTGATGAAAACCAAGTTTAAACTTGGCCTTTTTGATTCGCCAGCAAATAATCCTTATTCAAAACTTTCAGCAAAAGCTATAAATACCAGTGAGCACCGCGCATTGGCCAGGGAGACTGCGCAGAAGTCTATAGTGATGCTTAAGAATGACAACGTACTTCCTTTAAAAAATGATTTAGCAAAATATTTTATTACGGGCCCAAATGCTACGAGTGTTGAAATTTTACTTGGAAACTATCACGGTGTAAATCCCAATTTGGTTACCATTATTGAAGGAATAGCTGGCGCAATAGAACCTCAAAGTCAGTTGCAATATCGCCAGGGGACTTTGTTAGATCGTCCCAATGCGAACCCGCAGGACTGGGCTTCGCCGAATGCTGAAAATAGCGACGCTACCATTGCGGTGTTAGGAATTTCTGGGGTTTTAGAAGGCGAAGAAGGAGAATCTATAGCTTCTGAAACTTTTGGAGACAGGTTGGATTATAATCTTCCTGAAAATCAGCTGGATTATTTACGAAAACTGAATGAAGCCGCAGGCGATAACCCGGTAATTGCGGTGATAACCGGAGGAAGCCCAATGAACCTGGAAGAAGTTCATGAACTTGCCGATGCCGTATTAATGGTATGGTATCCCGGCCAGGAAGGTGGGAACGCCGTTGCAGATATTATTTTTGGAGGGGTTTCTCCATCAGGCAGGTTGCCGATTACTTTTCCAAAATCCTTAGACGATCTTCCTCCTTACGAAGATTACACAATGAAAGGTAGGACTTATAAATATATGGATGCAGAACCGATGTATCCTTTTGGTTATGGGTTAAGTTATTCAGAATTTCAATTTTCAGATATAAAATTATCGAAAGAAAAAATTAGAAAAGGTCAAAATTTAGAGGCCAGTATAGAAATTTCTAATGTGGGAGATCGCGAAGCCGAAGAAGTGGTGCAGTTGTATGTTTCAGATATGGAAACTTCTGTAAATGCTCCTAAGTATCAGCTTTACGGAATTAAAAGAATAAATTTAGAAGCAGGAAATTCCGAAGAAATAAAGTTTGAAATCACCCCTGAGATGATGGAGCTGGTGAATAACGAGGGTGAAAGTGTAATAGAAAAAGGAGAATTTAAAATTTATATAGGAAGTTCCAGCCCTTCAACCAGAAGTCTGGAATTAGGTGCGGTCCAATTTAAAGAAGCCGTGTTTACACTAAGATAACAACCGAAAAGACTGAATTAAATGACGAATTTTATTGAAGAAGATTTTCTTCTTAAAAATAGGTATTCGAAAGAGCTTTATGAGCGCTATGCTAAAGATATGCCTATTATTGATTATCACTGCCATTTGCCAGTAAAAGATATCGCTGAAGACAGACAATTTAAGAACCTGACCGAGATTTGGATCGCCGGGGATCATTATAAATGGCGTGCTATGAGGGCACTTGGTATTGAGGAAAAATATATTACGGGAAATAGTAGCGATGAGGAGAAATTTCAGAAATGGGCAGAAACTGTTCCTTATACAATGCGAAATCCGCTTTATCACTGGACCCATTTAGAATTGCAACGCTATTTTGGAATTACCGATTTACTGAATGAGAAAAATGCCAAAAAGATCTATAATCAATGTAATTCCTTACTTGCTACCCAGGCTTATTCTACCAGGAATTTGTTAAAGAAAATGAATGTAAAAGTGGTTTGCACTACCGATGATCCAGCCGATGATCTAAGGCATCATAAAAAAATTGCGGAAGATAGATTTGAAGTAAAAGTGCTTCCCACCTTTAGACCTGATGCTTTGCTGAATATTGAAAGCGACGGTTTTTCGGCTTATTTAGATAAAATTGGAAATCAAACTCAAGTAGATATTAAGGATTTTGATTCCCTGGTGAAAGCTGTAGCAGACAGAATTGAATATTTCCATCAACACGGTTGCAGACTTTCAGATCACGGTTTGGAACGGATGCTTGCTGAAGATTTTTCTAAGGAAGAAATAGATAATTTACTCGGGAAAAAATTATCAGGTGATAATCTTACAACTGAAGAATCAGAAAAATATCAGTCGGCATTATTGCTTAAATTAGGTAGTTTGTATGCTGAAAAGAACTGGACCATGCAATTACACCTGGGACCGGTGCGAGATACTAATTCAAAATTACTCAACCAGATTGGTAAAGATGCAGGTGTAGACAGTATTGGGGATTTAAACCAGGCTAAACCCCTGGCAAAATTTTTAGATACGCTGAATAAAAATGAAGATTTACCTAAAACTATTCTTTATAATGTTAATCCTTCAGATAATGAAGTGATGGCTACTATGGCCGGAAATTTTGTGAGTGATTCTCCAAAAGGAAAAATTCAGCACGGTTCTGCCTGGTGGTTTTTAGATCAAAAAGATGGGATGGAGAAGCAGTTAAATTCATTATCTAATATGGGTTTAATAAGCTGTTTTGTCGGTATGTTAACCGATAGTAGAAGTTTTCTTTCTGTACCAAGGCACGAATATTTTAGACGCGTTTTATGTAATTTATTCGGAAAGGATATTGAAAACAAAGAACTTCCTGAAGATATGGAATGGATTGGAAAAATAATTCAGGATATCTGTTATTACAATGCAGAATCGTATTTTCAATTTCCTGAATAACCAAAAAGTAATTTATGGAAAAGCTGGTAAGCCTTGGAGAGTTATTAATGCGCTTGTCTTGCGAAGATGCGCTAAGGTTTACCCAGGTAAATAATTTTAAAGTGGTGTACGGCGGGAGTGAGGCAAATGTGCTTATTACCGCAACAAACTTTGGCTTGAAAACCGAGTTTTTAAGTGTTTTACCCGAAAACGATTTAGGAAAATCAGCATTAAACGATTTACGAAATAATAACGTTGGTTTAAATCATATAAAATTTCAGGGGAAGCGATTAGGTTTATATTTTTTGGAAACGGGTGCTATTAACCGCGCCGGAAAAATAATTTATGACCGGGAAAATTCAGCTTTTTCAAAAGTAGAACCGGATTGGTTTGACTGGGATGAGATTTTTAAAGATTGCAACTGGTTTCACTGGTCTGGGATTACTCCGGCAATTTCAGTAAAGGCAGCAAAAGTTTGTTTGCACGCAGTTAAGGTGGCAAAAAGTAAAGGAATTAAAATTTCCGGAGATCTTAATTTCCGCGGAAATCTTTGGCAATACAAAGATGCAAATCCTAAAGAGACGATGACCAAACTGGTGGAGCAAAGCGATGTTTTGCTTGCGGGTTCTTATGCCTGTAACCAGTTTTTCGATATAAAAGATATCCAGAGTAATTCTGAACTTTCTAAAGCTCTAACTAAAAAGTTCCCATCTTTAGAAAAAATCGCTATTACAAATCGTGAAGAATTGAACGCGTCTCATCACAAATGGTCGGCAGATCTTTTTACAGGGTCAGGGCTATTATCATCTAAAGAATATGATATTTATCCAATAGTTGACCGCGTTGGAGCGGGAGATAGTTTTATGGGAGCACTAATCTACGGACTTCAGCATTTTGAAGATCAAAAAACTCTGGATTTTGCGACAGCTGCTTCTTGCTTAAAACATTCTATTGTTGGGGATTTTAATAAGGTGAGCAAAGAAGAAGTGTTAGAGTTGATTGAGGGTGATGGATCAGGAAGAATTAAAAGATAAAATTATGAAAAAATTATCCAGACCGGAAATAACGATAAAAATGAAAGAATCAGGGCTTGTGCCTTTATTCTATCACCAGAATCGGGAAGTGGTTAAAGAAATACTTACTGCAGTATATAAAGGGGGCGCAAGGTTTTTTGAATTTACTCATCGGGGAGAATTTGCTCACGAAGTCTTTTCGGATCTTGTGAAATTTTCACGAAAAGAATGTCCCGAAATGATTCTTGGCGTAGGTTCGGTTGTTGATGCCGGTACTGCCAGTCTTTATATGAATTTAGGAGCAGAATTCGTAGTAAGCCCGGTAATTAGGGAAGACGTTGTAAAAATTTGTAATCGTAGAAAAGTGTTATACCTGCCCGGCTGTGGTAGTTTAACCGAAATAAGCCAGGCCGAAGAATTGGGCTGCGAAATAGTAAAATTGTTTCCGGCAGCTGTTTTAGGTCCCGGTTTTGTAAAAGCTATAAAAGGTCCGCAACCCTGGACTTCAATTATGCCCAGTGGAGGAGTTAGTCTTGAAAAAGAGAATATAAAGGAATGGTTTAATACCGGGGTTACTTGTGTTGGAATGGGTTCAGCACTTATTCCAAAGGATTTGGTTGAAAATTCTGACTTTGAATCTATAAAAAACAACGTAGCCAAAGTGCTGAAAATAATTTCTGAAATAAGATCTGAATGAGGTCAGTTTTCATACTTTTTATTTCGTCAATTTTTTTCATTTCCTGTGGTGAGAAAGAAGAGGCTAAGTCTTTAAAACTTGCACATAGTTTAAGCCTGGACCATCCGGTGCATCAGGCTTTAGCCTTTTTTGCAGAGCGTGTGGAAGAAAAATCTAAAGAAAAACTAATCATAGAAGTTTATCCCGGCGGGCAGTTAGGTTCTGAAAGGCAAAGTTTGGAACTTTTACAGCTGGGCGGTTTGGCGATGACCAAAGTATCATCCGCGGTGATGGAAAATTTTTCGCCTAAACTCCGCGTTTTCGGCTATCCTTATATTTTTAAAGACCGCGAGCATCGGTATAAACTTTATGATAGCGAACTTGGGAATGAACTTCTTTTAGACGGAGAACAGTATTGGTTAAGGGGCTTAACCTATTTTGATGCAGGTAGCCGTTCATTTTATACCAAAGATACTCCCATTGAAACGCCGGCAGATTTAAAAGGTTTAAAAATTAGGGTAATGCAAAGTCCTACGGCAATTAATCTTATAAAAGCCCTCGGGGGTTCACCTACACCGGTTTCCTGGGGAGAGCTTTATACCTCTCTTCAGCAAGGTGTGGTAGAAGGAGCAGAGAATAATTTACCCAGCTTCTACACTTCAAGACATTACGAAATTTGTAAAAACTTTTCATTAGATGAGCATTCGGCTATACCTGATATTTTGGTAATAAGCACGCAGATTTATAACAAGCTTTCTTCCGAAGAGAAAAAATGGATACAGGAAGCTGCTCAGGAAGCTTCGGTGAAACAGCGGGAATTATGGGAAATTGCCGAAAAAGAAGCTTTGGAAGCGATCAAGAAAGAAGGGGTGAAAGTCACTTATCCTGATAAAGAATTATTCAAGGAAAAAAGTAATCATATAATTAAAGTTCTAGAAAAAACAGAACCTGAATTATATAATACCATTCAGGAAATTAAAAACTTAGCAAATGAGTAGAAAGCTTAACTGGTTTTTAGAATGGTTGGTAGTTTGCCTGGTTACGGTAATGTTATTTAGCGTTTTATGGGGGGTATGCAGTCGTTATCTTCTGGCAGACCAAAGCTCCTGGACAGATGAACTGGCGCGTTTTATGCTCATTTGGGTTAGTCTTTTTGGAGCTGTTTATATTTCCGGTAGAAATACGCATATCACTATAGATTTACTTCCAAAATCCTTTAGTGTCAAGACAAAATTAAAACTTGATCTCCTGGTTCAATTCATAATTATGCTTTTTACCGCTTCAATTTTTGTAATTGGTGGAGGGAGGTATGTTTATGTTTCCTTTAAGCTGGAACAAACATCTGCAGCATTAGGTTTGCCTATGGGTTTTGTGTATCTGGTTTTGCCCATTTCAGGCCTAATGATCATTTATTTTAAATGGATGCAAATGCAGCGAACTTTACAGGAATTAAAAGCAAATCGGTGAATGGAAATATTTGTTTTAATTTTTAGCTTTATAGTTTTGGTGGGAATTCGTGTTCCAATTGCCTGGAGTATTGGGATAGCTTCAGTGCTAACGTTGTTATTTAGTGTAGATACTATTCCGGCTTTTACTACTATTTCCCAGAGAGTGGCTACCGGTTTAGATAGTTTTTCTTTACTCGCTATTCCGTTTTTTATACTTGCCGGACATATTATGAATAGTGGCGGAATTGCTAAAAGATTAATTGAATTCGCAAAGTCCCTGGTTGGAGCTTTACCCGGTGGTTTGGCGCACGTAAATATTGTAGCTGCTATGATGTTTGGAGCTATTGCAGGTTCTGCCGGTGCTGCCGCTGCCGCTATTGGAAGTTTTATGTCTGAAAGGATGGAAAAGGAAGGCTATACCAAAGAATATGGTGTTGCTGTAAATGTAACTTCGGCCACCACCGGACTTTTAATTCCACCGAGTAATATTTTCATTATTTATTCCCTTGCCAGTGGCGGGGTGAGTATTGGTGCTTTGTTCTTAGCCGGATATATTCCGGGAATTCTTACCGGTTTAATCCTAATGGCTATAGCATTAGTCTGGGCCAAGAAAAAAGGTTTTCCTACCGGAAAAAGAAGCTCTTTTAAGCATATTATGAAGTCTTTTTTTGATGCCCTTCCCAGTTTGCTGTTATTGATAATTATTATTGGCGGAATTGTTGGGGGCATATTTACTGCGACTGAAGCTTCATCTGTAGCAGTTGTCTATTGCCTGATTCTGGCTTTTCTTTATAAAGAATTGAATTTCTCTAAACTTAAAACCGTCCTGGTAGAATCAGTAGGAACAATTTCTTTGGTAATGCTACTTATCGCAATGTCTATTGCAATGTCCTGGGTTATGTCTTACGAGAATATTCCGCAGGAAGTAACTTCAGCTTTATTAGGTTTTAGTGATAATCCTTTCGTAGTGATTATTTTAATAAACCTGATTTTATTGTTTGTCGGAATTTTTATGGATATGACCCCAGCGGTATTAATTTTTACTCCAATATTTCTTCCCGTTGCAGTAGCTATGGGTATGGACCCGGTACATTTTGGAGTAATAATGATCCTTAATTTATGTATAGGCCTCTGTACACCACCCGTAGGTGCGGTTTTATTTATTGGGGTAGGAGTTGCAAATACCACTATTCAAAAAGTGGTAAAACCTTTACTGCCACTTTTTGTGGGAATGTTGGTTTCCTTAATTCTGGTGATAATTTTTCCGTTTTTGAGCCTTTGGCTTCCGGAGTTATTCGGGTTTTAATAAACCTTATTTACTTTCTTTTACTGGAATCCCTTATAATAATTTCAGTATCTAACATCGTTATTTCTGAAACAGCAGTGTCCAGCTTACGCGTAGAGTGTTCTAAAATTCTTTTTGTAGATATTTCTCCCATTTTTTGTGCGGGATGCGAAACGGTAGAGAGTGTAGGTTCTACTATTTGAGAAATTGGATCGTTGTTAAAACCTATAACAGCAAGTTCTTCAGGAATTTTAATTCCCTTTCCCTTAGCGTATAAAATAGCACTAACTGCTGCAGTATCGTTAGCAGAAAAGATACCGTCTGGAGGATTATCAAGTTTTAATAACATTTCGGTTGCCTTCTTTCCTTCTTCAAAACTAAGGGTTTTCATATCCAATATGAGTTCTTCGTCAACTTGAAGTCCAGATTCTCTAAGTGCATCCACGTATCCTTTCTTTCTCAAGTTATAAACATTAACGTGTTGAGCTCCAGCGAAATGTGCAATTCTTTTACATCCTTGTTCTATTAAGTGTTTCGTAGCACGGTATCCAGCAGCGTGATTATCAATAATAACACGGTAGGAATTAAAATTCTCAGGTACCCGGTCTACAAATACAATAGGTATATTTTGTTTGACATATTGATCAAAATGGCTGGTGTCTCTAGTTTCAATTCCTAAAGAAACAATTAAGCCTCCAACTCTAGCGTCGTATAAAGCTTTTACGTTATCAACTTCATTTTTGTATTTATCATCAGATTGTGTGATGATCACGTTATAACCCGCTTTTCTAGCGGCTTTTTCAATTCCTGTAATCAAAGAGGCTTGAAAGGGATGATTTATCTTCGGAATCGTTATTCCGATGCTTCTGGAAGTATTATTTCTTAAACTAGCAGCTAAGGCATTGGGGCGATAATTAAATTCTTCTGCAGTTTTTTGAATCTTTTTAATGGTTTTCTTTCCAATACTTTTATGGTTGTTTAAAGCTCTTGAAATAGTGGAAGGAGAATAGTTTAGCTCTTTTGCTAGATCATAAATAGTAACTTCTTTCTTTTTCATCAAATAAACACTAAAATAAGGTTGTGCAACAATATTACGAAACATTTTTTTATGGTTGCATAAAAATTGACACATTTACAATCAAATTTCTCTTTTTTAATCATATTAAATTAATTTAATATAAAATAACCATATATTTGAGCTAACAATCGATTGCGTTTATTATGAGAAAATTATTATTTAGTTCATTGTTTTTATTTATTGCATTCGGCAGTGCTGCGCAGGAAAATTATTTAAATCCTATTTTAGCCGGATGGTATCCAGACCCCGCTATTACCGATGATGGCGAGGGGAATTTTTATATGGTACATTCTACCTTTGCCTTTTATCCCGGCATACCGATTTTTCATAGTACCGATTTGGTGAATTGGAAACAGGTAGGAAATGTAATCCATAGGCCAGAGCAGGTTGACCTGCATGGGTTTGGAACTTCACGCGCAGTATTTGCACCCGATATTAGTTTTGATGACGGCACTTACTATTTAACCTGTACCATTGTTGATGGAAAAGGAAATTTTGTAATGACTGCAGAAGATCCTGCCGGTCCGTGGTCCGACCCGGTTTGGCTTCCAGAGGTTAGTGGAATTGATCCGGGGTTATTCTTTGATGACAACGGGAAATCTTACATGGTTTATAACAGTGAGCCACCAAATAACGAAGCTAAATATGACGGCCACCGAACTATTAGAATAATTGAATTTGATAAAGAAAACCTCAAAACTATTGATGATAACCGAATTTTAGTAGATGGTGGTGTAGATATTTCTACTGAACCCGTTTGGGCGGAAGGACCGCGAATTTATAAATTAAACGGCTATTATTATTTAATGACAGCCGAAGGAGGAACCGCGGTGAACCACTCTGAAATGATTTACCGGAACACCAGTATTGATGATGAATTTATTCCTTTTGAAGAAAATCCGATCTTAACCCAGCGCCATCTAGATCCTAATCGTGAGAACCCTATTACCTCGGCCGGGCACGCTGATATTGTTCAGCATCCTAACGGAGATTGGTACGGAGTTTTCCTTGCCGTAAGACCTTACGAAGGCGATCTTTATAATACCGGAAGGGAAACTTTTTTAACTCCTGTAAAATGGGAAAATGATTGGCCTATTTTTGATTTAGATGGAGAGGAGATTAAATATTCTTATCCCTTGCCTGAGGGCGTTGATCTCAAGGAAGATTTATTTCCACTTAACGGTAATTTTTCTTTTGAAGAAAAATTTGCAAAGAATGAGCTGCCGCTAAGCTGGATGATGCTTAGAAATCCCAAAACTACATGGTACGATTTAAAAGACGGAGCTGAGGGTATTAGTTTTAAAACCCGTCCTGAAACTGTGGAAGGTAAAGCCAATCCTAGTTATCTTGGTCATAGGCAGCAGCATATAATTGGTGAAGTATCCATTTCCGTGGAATTTGATGCAGAAACGGAAAATGAGAAGGCCGGCTTACTTGCTTTTCAGAAAGAGACCCATTATTATTACGCAGCCCTTTCAAAAGAAAATGAAAAACCTGTTGTGCAATTATATAAGTCGGATGAATTAATAAAAAGCGTTTCATTAGATAATTCAGTATCTGAAGTTGAATTTAAACTGGAGTTTGAAGAAGACGAATATACTTTCTTCTACAAAACAGGAAACGACTGGCAGCAACTGGGAGAAACTCAGGATGGTAAATTTCTTAGCACGCAGGTAGCCGGTGGATTTGTAGGTGTAAATTTAGGACTTTACACTACTTCTAATGGAAAACCAAGTAATAATAAAGCTTTATTTAACTGGTTCCGCTATTCGGGAAATGATGAAGTCTATAGGGACTAATAGTTGTTTATAGCCTTTTAGATACAGAGAAAACCGGTGCAGCCTTGCATCGGTTTTTAAGTTTAGAATGCTTCAGTTAGATAATAATCAATATTAATATAAGGCAAAAAAAGCTGCTGATATTTGATTATCAGCAGCTTTTTTATAATAACAGATTGCTTTTTTAGTCCAATTCAGTATAAGACTGCATTGTTTTTATTTTTCCATCTTCATCATATTCAATTTCCATCATTTTCATACTTCTTAAGTATGTTTTTCCTTCTGAAAGTGAACTATCGTGATAGAATAAATACCATTTCCCTTCGTATTCAACTATAGAGTGGTGGTTGGTCCAACCTACAACCGGCTCTAAAATTACTCCCTGATAAGTGAAGGGACCATAAGGGCTGTCGCCTATGGCGTAAGCAATATTATGGGTATCCCCGGTAGAATAAGAGAAATAATATTTATCATTATACTGGTGAACCCAGGCTGCTTCAAAGAATCTACGGTCGTTATCACCTGTGGTGATAGGCTCTCCGTTTTCATCTAAGATTTCAACATCTTTTGGTTCTTCAGCAAAACTCAATAAATCATCGCTCATCTTAGCGATTTTTGGTCTTAGTGCTGGTTCATCATCAGCAGGATATTCGTCCTCTTCAGCAAATTCGCCGGTTTGCCAACGTTGTAACTGGCCTCCCCAAATTCCGCCGAAATACATATAATATTCACCATCGGTGTCTTTATAAACCGCAGGATCTATACTGTAGCTACCTTCAATTGGTTCTTCTTCCGGGGTAAAAGGACCTTCGGGGTTATTAGATGTGGCTACTCCAATTCTGAAAATATCGTCTTTATCTTTTGCAGGGAAGAAAAGGTAGTATTTACCGTCTTTTTCAGCGGCATCGGGGGCCCACATTTGGCGTTCCGCCCAGGCCACGTCTTCAACTGTGAGAACTTCCCCATGATCGGTTACTTCACCGTTAGGATCTTCCATAGAATAAACGTGGTAATCCTTCATATTAAAATGGTTTCCAGTATCATCTTCAGGTTTTCCAGAATCCCAGTCATGCGAGGGATAAATAAATATTTTATCTTCAAAAACATGAGCTGAAGGATCTGCGGTATAATGATCGGTGATTAAAGGCTCTGAGTGATATCTGATAGTATCTTGTTGGGCTAGAGAATCTTCAGCTACCTCGTCTTTTTCCTCCTGTTTGTTGTTATCCTTGCAACCAAAGGCAATAAGCGCCGGTAATAAAATTGGAAGGCTTTGTTTTAGTTTCATTTTAAAATTGGTTTTAATGTTTCGGGTAAAAATATGAAAAAATCAATCGTATTCGTAAGTTAATATAGATAATATCCCCTGTAAAATAGTTTTTTAAGTGAAAATTTAGCTTTAAAAAATCGTCTTATTACGCAAACGGTTGTGTAATTTAATTACAGCAGTCTCTTAATCTTGCATAAGTTTAGTAAGTGTGTGAATGAACCATCCGGTAGCCAATCTGCACCGAATGTTTTTTTTATTAAAAATAAATTTTATCGTCAGGAAAATTTAAAGAGGGGCTAAGAGTTATTAGGTGTTTGATGATGTAGTCTGCAAAAAAATAATCGCTTTTAAATCAATTTTAGGTCTTTCATAATCCCAATAAGGTGTGGATTGGTATTTGCCTTAAATTCTTCGCGTAGCTCCTTTAAACGCTTCTCTATAGCGCTTCTGCTGCTAGGCTTTATGTTTTTCTTCTTCAACTCTCTTTCAATTTCATCCTGGGTGTAACCATTGGAGAGATATTTCACAATATTTATCTCAAATTCGTTAAGGCTAAGCAGGTTTTTCTGTTTGAGCGCTTTTTGAATGGAAGGAGAATTGTATTGCTTGTTATTACTTACTGTTTTAATCGCCTCCTTCAAATCTTTAAGTCCGGTGCGATCTTTACAAACATAAGCGTCAATATTGCCGGAATTCCATAGATCACGAACGGTTTGCGGATGATCTTCAATAGAATTTACAATAACCTTTAGGTTTGGATCTTCATTTTTTAAGATTGAAATAAGTTCCTGTCCCGAAGGTATTTTTTCATCTCTATAATCCTGCTTAAAAGAAAGGTCGCAAATGAGTAAATCAAAAGGATGATTATCCTTAATTGCTTTCTTAGCCCTTAACCAGGCCTGGTCGCAATACTGTGAATGAAAAACTTCTGTAATTCCGAGATCTTTTAAAATAATGGAAACAGCCTGATTGATACTGTCCATATCTTCTGCAACTAGGACTCTTTTAAACATGATAATATTTATAACGGAACTAGGATCGTGATTTTTAATCCTTTACCCTTTTCAGTTTCAAAAGTAAGTTTTCCATTTATAGAAAAAATACGGTTTTCCACATTTTGCAGTCCATTTCCGGTTTTGATAGCTTGCATAGAACTCCCTTCCCCATTATCAGAATAATCAATTTTTAGGTGTTTTCCTTCTTCATTAAAAATCAAAGCAACGAATCTGGCGTTACTGTGCTTTTTCATATTCACCATAATTTCTTGTAATACCCTATAGATTACTAGTTTTTTTTCAGCCTTAATCTTAGTCCAGGTAATATTCTTTTCTCCGCTGACAATTAACCTTGTGTTGTCGGGACAAATGCTTGAAAGCGATGTCATTAGGTGATTTGAATAACCGGGGCCCGTAGTAATATCCCTGTTCTCTCTGGAGATATTTCGTGTACGGCTGTAAATCTGCTCCAGTTTATCCATTGTTTCAGTAGGGGCAATTGCTTCTATGCTGCTCATAACATTGTACACATCGTTTGCAAGTTCGTCGTGAATTACTTTAGAAATTCGGGTTTCAGTATTATAGATTTCCTTTATTTTCTCTTTTTTATGCTTTTGCCGATTATAATAGGTGATAAAAACCGTGAAACCAATTATCAAAATGACAAAAAAGAATAGAATGTAATTTCTTGTTTTTATTTCCTGGTTTTCCAGTGCTTGCAATGCTGAAGAAGTCTCTAAACCGGAAATCTGCTGCTGTTTGCGCTCTTCATCAAATTTTATTTTAGCAAAAGTGTTTTTTGCCTGTAAACTTACTTTATTCAAACTGTCGCTTAATCGGATATATTCAGAGACATAATTCGTTTCACCGGTTTCTCCAGCATTCAGCTTAATAAGCCGTTTCAGTGCAGCTGTTTGAGCTAAGAGTGTGTTAGTTGCTTCTCCGGTTTTTAGCCATTTTTCGGCATAATCAATTGCTTTTTCTTTATCTCGATTTTCATAATATTGCGATAAATGTGCATAGCTTGCTTTTATGCCGGTCTTGTCACCGTGTTCTTTACGCCACTGTAATGCCTTTAATAATTCTACGGAAATATTCTTTTCTGCATCCTGCAACCATTTATTAAAAGCCAGGTTATCCAGGTAACGTGCCCGGGCTTTATAATCCTGTTCTGAAACTTTTGACAGAATTTCCTTAAAAACAGAATCCGCTTTTTTATAATTTTTCTGAGCCTGGTAAACCAGACCTATATTATTATGGTATGTCAGACTATCTTCCAGGTCTTGGGCATAGTGAAGTGCATTTTGGTATTCTTTTATTGCATCCTTATAAAAACCCTGATTGCGATATGCAATAGCAATAATATTGTAAGCACTGCATAGATATTGAGTATCTTTTTCTTCATTGAGATAGCGTAAAGCTTCTGTAGCCGATTCCTGGCTGCCAGTATAATCCTGCATTCGACTTTGAGCAATTGCCATTTCTAGGCTACGGCGGGCAGCTTTTGTACTATCTCTTAATTGAAGATATCGCTTCCGGGATTCAAAAGCATTTTTAAAAACTGTTTCCTGATTATCTAAATAGCGATTAATAACCGCTTTTCGGTAAAAAGACAGTGCAATCCAGTTTGTATCTTTTTGAAAGTTTGCTACGCGCTTAAGGCTATCAGCAAAAACCAGGGAGCTGTCATATTCTTTTAACCGGTTGTGATAGTAGATTTTGTAGTCGAGCAATATCGGTAATAAGGTATCGGATTCTTGTTGAATTTTCTCAAGCCCTTTATTCAAGAAACTTATTTTATGCGGAATAGAATCGTTTGCTTTGGCTTTTTCATAGTAATATGAAACCGAATCAATCGATTTTTTATCCTCCTCGGTATTCACTTCTTTTTTTTGACAGCCCCAGAGCAAAATACCCAGGCTAAAAAACAAGCAGTAATAGTGCTTCATATGCTCAAAAATATAAAAAGCTCGCGGCCCAAAGGCTGAAACCAAATATTTAATTTAAAAAGATAAAATAGCTAATTCTGAAATTCTGGATTTACATAAATTGCAATATTGAGATTTTCATAAAATAAGCATAGAAAACTTTTATTTGTATAATAGAAAGAAGAAATTGTATATTTGCCAGCCCTCTTTTAAACCCACGGGGAATAGGAGGGAGAATTAAATATTAGAGACCGGGTTAAGTCATTGGTTGTATATAAAAAATTTGGGTTTATACCCCAACCCTAGAAGTTGATATTTCACTTTTAGTATTAAAATTAAGTTGTGTTGTTTGCCCTGGTAATTCAGGGCGTGTAGTTAGCCAGTTAATCCTATGTTGTGTGGATTTGGCTAACCAATGAGAAGCTTTTTTCCGTGTATTCGGAAAGAGGCTTTTTTGTTTTTAAGAAAGTTTGAAAATCTTTCCTGGAAACCTATTGAGGTTAAAATTAAAAAAGCCCGAAAACACTAAGTGTATCGGGCTTTTAAGGTGGTGCCTCCAGGAATCGAACCAGGGACACAAGGATTTTCAGTCCTTTGCTCTACCAACTGAGCTAAGGCACCAGTTGCTTTGTTATAAGCGGTTGCAAATATATATCCATTTTTATAATCTCACAAAGGAAAATTTAAAAAAATGCTTTTGTAATTTAGCCGGAACAACTAATTGCTATGAATTTAATTATTGATGTTGGTAATTCTGCCGTAAAAAGTGCTGTTTTTCAGGATGCTAAACTTTTGAGGTCTTATGTGTTTTCATTTGAAAAATTTTCAGAAAAATTTCAGCAAATAAAAAAAGAACATCCGAAAATAACTTTTTCTATGCTTTCTTCGGTAATAAAGGATACTTCGGAAATAGAAAAAATGCTAAAAAAAGAGACGGAACTCTTTGTCCTGGGAGAAAATACCAAACTTCCATTTAAAAATAAATATGCTTCTCCTCAAACTTTAGGAAAAGACCGCTTAGCATTAGTGGCGGCGGGAGCAAAAGAGTATAAGAATAAAAACTTGCTAATTATAGATGCCGGGACCTGTATTACTTTCGATTTTAAGAATGATAAAGATGAATATTTAGGCGGCGCTATATCCCCCGGTTTACACATGCGTTTAAAAGCGCTTCATAATTTTACTGCCAAACTTCCGTTAGTAGAATTAGAGGAAAATGTTGCTTTAATTGGCAATTCTACTCAAGAAAGTATCTTATCCGGCGTATTAAACGGCGTATTAGCCGAGCTTGATGGAATAATTGATCGCTATAGGGCTGATTATAAATATTTAACAATTATTTTAACAGGAGGGGATACGCAAATTTTGTCAAAGCGGGTAAAAAATGGCATATTTGCCAACCCGAATTTTCTTTTAAAGGGATTAAACTACATTTTAGAATTTAACAAGACTCAATGATTAAACGATTTATAGTAATCGTAGCTGTTTTTTTTACAGTTGTTGCTACAGCTCAGGAGAATGTATCTTCACCCTATTCTTATTACGGAATTGGACTTAACACTTTTAAAGGAACTGTAGAAAACAGGTCTATGGGTGGCTTAAGTATGTTTTCAGACAGTATTCACCTTAACCTTAGAAACCCTGCAGGGTACGGGAGATTAAGAAGAACCACTTACGCTTTAGGAGGTTCTCACGAGAGATTAACCTTAAATTCCGATGCTGCAGAAGATAATGCGAAAGTTTCATCGTTAGATTATTTAGCTATTGGCGTACCGGTTGGAGGAAACCTTGGTTTTGCTTTTGGAGTATTACCATATACCTCGGTAGGATATCAAATTCTGGATATTAGAGAAGATGTGGCCAGCAGGCTTGAAGGTCGTGGCGGGATGAATAAAGTTTTTCTTTCAGCCGGATATCAGGTAATTCCTTCTTTAAGCCTTGGAATCGATGTGAATTATAATTTCGGAAACCTTCAAAATCACAGAACGCTTATAAGGGATGAGGTTCAGTTAGGTTCTCGTGATATAAGCAGGTCAGATTTACTGGGCTTTAGTTATAATTTTGGAGCCGATTTTCAGCAGAGGTTAGAAAACGGACTTAAACTTCACGCGGCGGCTACTTATTCACCAACCACAAATATAGATGCTGAAAATTCCAGGCAATTAGCCACTATTGCATTTTCACCCAACGGTGGGGAATCTGTAGTAGAGGAGCGCGATATTAGTGTTGCTGATTCTGAGTTAACATTACCGGCTAAATACACTATTGGTTTAGGTCTGGGAAGACCTAATAAATGGTTTTTTGGTGGGGAATATGTAAGTACAGATGATAATTCATTTTTAAGTGTAAGCGGTGCTGGAGGTGCAAATGCAAACTTTGCAAATGCTTCACAATATAAGTTTGGTGGTTATTTTATTCCACAATATAATTCAATTACAAATTATTTTAATCGTATTGTATACCGGGCAGGATTCAGGTTTGAAGAGACAGGTTTAAATATCAATAATCAGGACATTAATGAGTTTGGCATCACTTTTGGAGTTGGACTACCTGTAGGACCGGGATTTTCTAATATAAACCTTGGATTTGAGTATGGACAGCGCGGTACCACAGATTCAGGTTTAATTCAGGAAGATTTTTTCAGGCTTTCCGTAGGGCTTTCCCTTACCGAAGCCAGAAGATGGTTTGAAAGAAGAAAATTTAATTAACCACAATAATAAACAAGAAAATGAAAGCGAGATTTATAGCATTAATTACGGGAGCCGTTTTAGGTTCAAGTGTTCTAAGCGCTCAGTCTAATGATTGTGCAACAATGGCTGCCTTGGCTTATGACGATGCAAAAGCTAAAGATTATGAGGCCGCTTACGAACCTTTAATGAAGGTTAGGGAAGAATGTCCAAAATATAGTTTAGCAACTTTCCAGTATGGAGAGCGGGCTCTTGAGTATAAAATAGAAAATGCTGAAGGTGCCGAAAAAGAGCAATATATTGAAGAGCTTATCAGCCTTTGGGAAGAGCGTTTGGAATTGTTCCCAAATAAAACTTCTAAAGGAAAAATATATGCTGATATCGCTCAGGTGAGATTTGATAATAAAACAGGGACTACCGAAGAGCTTTATAATGCTTTTGATAAAGCTTATACTGAAGATCGTGATAATTTCACAAGTCCAAAAGGTCTTTATGCTTATTTTCAGTTAATGGTAGACATGCAGGATGCAGGCGAAAGAGAACTTCAGGATGTTTTTGATAATTACGATAAAGTAATGGCAAAAATTGAAGAAGAAGAAAATGATGCTGCCGAGAATTTAGCGCCACTTCTTGAGAAGCAGGAGGCTGGAGAAGAGCTTAACGCTAAAGAGAAAAAGCAAATTCAATATGCTGAAATTAATTTGAAGAATTATAACAGCGTAAAAAATGCATTAAATGCTAAATTAGGTGCAAGAGCAGATTGTGATAATTTAATTCCTCTTTATAAGAAAGATTTCGAGGAGAAAAAATCTGATGTAGATTGGTTACAGAATGCCAACGCGAGATTATCTGCTAAAGATTGTACCGAAGATCCATTATTCTTCCAGGTTTCTGAAGCATTACACCAGTTAGAGCCTTCTGCAAATTCTGCTTACTCTTTAGGACAGTTGGCTGAAGCCGATGGAGATAGAACAAAGGCTTTAGAATACTATAACGAAGCTGCAGAGTTAGAGGAAGATCCTAACGATAAAGCTAGAATTTACTATAGAATTGCTTCTAACTATAAAGAAAGAGGCAGTTTTTCTCAAGCTAGAAATTACTATAGAAGAGCATTGGAGGCTAAGCCATCTTTAGGTAATGCATATTTGCAAATCGCTAATATGATTGCTCAAAGTGCTAATGACTGTGGTGAAACTACTTTTGATAAAAGAGCTGTGTATTGGTTAGCTGCAGATTATGCTGCCAGAGCTGCGAGAGTAGATCCTTCTATTGCATCTAACGCAAATGAAACTGCTACTGCTTACAAAGGTAGAGCGCCTCAAAAATCTGATGTGTTCCAGGGAGGTAGAAGTGCCGGTGAAGCAATACAAATTGGATGTTGGATCGGGGAAACCGTGCGTATCCCACAAATGTAATATGAGATTAACATATAAGGAAATAATAACAGGCATTGTCACGCTAACCGGCGTGACAATGCTTTTTTCATGCCAGGGTAATCTTAATGAAATTCGGGCATTGGAAATTGAGGGCGATGCTCCCCAGGCCATAGCCCAGGGGATTAACCTGAAATATACCGATTCTGGCAGAATGGTGGCTAATTTAAAAAGCCCCAAAATGATGGATTTCACAAATAAAGAATTTCCCTACCGCGAATTTCCCGAGGGTTTAGAATTGGAAATTTTTGACGAAAACAACGAGAAAAGTACGGTTACTTCAGATTACGGGATTATTTATGATGGCACCAACCTCATAGATTTACAGGGTAACGTGGTAATTCATACCGCCGACAGTATGCGACTGGAAGCTTCGCAATTGTTTTGGGACCAGAATATAAGCTGGGTTTTTACCGATAAGCCAAACACTATAAAAGATCCCAACGGAGGGGTTAACGAAAGTGAAGGTTTTGATGCTAATCAAAATTTCGGTAATTTTCGCTCCAGAACCAATGTGGGAATTCAAATTATAAAAGACAATAAATCAGATGAGTAAATATTTTAAATATTTTGAATACGCTTATTTGTTTATAGCAGCATTCTTTATGTATGAGAGTATTCGAATTTGGAATACCGAGCGTAGCAGGGCATATTTGTTCATCTTTTTCGTGGTAATATCTATCTTCATGTTCTTCTTCAAAAGAAGGTTTAGGCGAAAAATAGAAGAGCGTAACAAGCAGGAATAATGGAGGTTGAAATTATTATCATTGTCCTTTCCTTAATTTTATCTGCTTTCTTTTCCGGGATGGAAATCGCTTATATTTCTTCAAACAAAATCTTTATAGAAATAGAAAAGCGCCAAAACGATTTTCTGGCCACTGTTCTTAAAAGGTTAACCAAAAAACCTTCAAAATTCATTGCTACTATGCTGGTGGGGAATAATATTGCCCTGGTAGTGTATGGTTTTTTTATGGGCGATTTGCTTATGGTTTGGCTTGAGGGGTTTCAGCCTGTAAATAATGCTTTTTTAAAATATCTGATCGTAGATCTCAACTTATTTACTCAAACCGTGATTTCTACCCTGGTAATTTTGCTTACGGCCGAATTTCTTCCAAAGGTGTTTTTTCAAATTTACGCGAACACTATGTTGAAATTTTTCGCGGTGCCTGCCTATATTTTTTACCTGGTTTTTAGCTTTATTTCCTCTTTTGTAATATGGATTTCCGATGTTATTCTGAAAAGATTTTTTAAAACCGAAGGAGACGAGGTACAACTTGCTTTTAGTAAAGTTGAACTGGGAAATTTTATCAACGAGCAAATGGAAACCGTAGAAGATGATGATGAAGTAGATTCTGAAATTCAGATCTTTCAAAATGCGTTACAGTTTTCAGATATAAGAGCCAGGGAAGTGATGGTGCCAAGAACCGAGATTATTGCAGTAGATCAACACCAGGCGCCAAAGGATCTCGTAAATACTTTTACCGAAACCGGGCTTTCAAAACTTTTAATTTATAATGAAACCATAGACGATGTTATTGGCTATGTACACTCCTTCGAACTTTTTAAAAAGCCGGAGTCTATAAAATCTATTTTATTACCAGTGGTTTTTGTGCCCGAAACGATGTGGGTAAAAGATGTTTTAAATAACCTTACTAAAAAACGCAAAAGTATAGCTGTAGTTATAGATGAGTACGGTGGAACCAGCGGAATGATAACCGTAGAAGATATTGTAGAGGAGCTTTTTGGAGAGATTGAAGACGAACACGATCCTGTGGTACTTACTGAAGAAGAATTAGGGGAAAATCACTATAAATTTTCAGCCCGTTTAGAAGTAGATTATCTGAATGAAAATTATAAATTCAATATTCCCGAGGGGGAAAATTATGAAACCCTTGGTGGATATATTGTAAATCATACCGAGGAAATTCCCCAGCAAAATGAAGAATTAGAGGTAGATAATTTTTTATTTAAAATCCTGGAAGTTTCTAATACCAAAATAGAATTGGTAGAGTTAAAAATAAAACCCGCAGATTAAATAGCGATTAGTTAATATTTTGCTAATTATAAGTTTTATAATTAGGTTAAAAACATTATTTTCGCCCACTATATTTCGATAAAATAACAACTACAAATGGCAGTATTAAATAAAATCAGACAGCGTTCTGTTTTCTTGATCATCATCATTGCACTGGCACTTTTTTCTTTTGTGCTTGCAGATGTGATTCGTAACGGCGGTTTTTCTTCGCAAAAAGACCAGAATACCATCGCAACTATTAATGATGAAGAGGTGAGTAGGGAAGATTTTGCCCGGCAGGTAGAAGCTTACCAGCGAAACATGGGCTCCAACGCGAGCACTGCCCAGGCAGTAAACCAGGTTTGGGAACAAACCCTTCGCGAAACCATTCTTAAGGAAGAAATGGAAAAGCTTGGAATAAGGGCCGGTAAAGCTCAAATTAGAGAGGTGATGCGTACCCAAATGGGGAATAATCCTGCTTTTAGAAACGAAGCCGGAATGTTTGACGAAAACCGTGTTCGTGAATATATTGCCAGCATCAGATCTACCCAGCCCGAAGCTTATCAGCAATGGTTGCAAATGGAAAGCAATATGGGGGATATGGCACGCCAGAATATGTATTTTTCTATGGTGACCGCGGGGATAGGTGCTACTTTAACCGAAGCTAAACAAGCGCATCAATTTGAGAACAACAGCGTAGATCTACGTTTTGTACAGTTGCCTTATTCTTCTATTCCAGATGATGAGGTTGATGTGAGTAAAGATGAAATTAGAGATTATATAAAAGAAAATCCGTCACAATTTGAAACCGAAGCTTCAAGAAACATTAGATATGTTTATTTTGAAGAAGAAGCATCAGAGGAAGATGTGCAGGAAGCTGAAGAAGCTTTAACTGGTTTATTAGAAAGCCGTGTTGAATATAACGCGGTAACCAGTAGTAACGATACGCTTGCGGGCTTCAATACTACAAATGATTATGAAGATTTTGTAGAAGCAAATTCAGATCTTCCTTACGAAGACAGGTTTATGTTCAAAAACGAATTGCCTTCAGAATTTGCCGATGAGCTTTTTAATTTAGAAGAAGGAGAAACTTTTGGGCCATACCAGCACAATGGGTATTTTAAACTTTCAAAATTAGTAGAAACCAAACAAATTCCAGATTCAACCAAAGCAAGCCATATTCTTGTGGCTTATCAGGGGCAACAATTTGCTCCAGATGTAACCAGGAGTAAGGAGGAAGCAGAAGCTTTGGCCGATAGTCTTGTAAATGTTGTAAGAGGAGATAAAGATAAGTTTGATGAACTGGCTGCTGAATTCTCCTCAGACCGTTCTAATAGCGAAGATGGGGGAGATCTTGGATATTTTGGTCCTGGAACTATGGTACCTGAATTTGATAGCTATGTATTTGATAATAATCCTGGAGATGTTGGGGTTGTAGAAACCGATTTTGGTTACCACGTTATTCATATTGAAGAGCAAACTGAAAGAGAAAAAGCGGTAAAAATTGCGACTATCGCAAGAGAATTGGAAGCTTCAGAACGTTCAAGAAATAATTTATTTAACGAAACTACCAAGTTTGAAATAGCAGCAGGAGAAGGAGATTTCGACGAAGTTGCAAAAGAAGGCGATTATAACGTTAGAACCGTTAATAATGTAAAAGCTTTAGATGAAAACATTCCTGGAGTAGGAAACCAAAGAAGAATTGTACAGTGGGCTTTTGAAGATGATGCTAGCGTTGGTGATATTAGACGTTTTGATATTCCTTCAGGATATGTTGTAGCACAATTAACTGCTAAAAACAAAGATGGACTTATGACGGCTGAAAATGCTTCGTCTAAAGTAATTCCTATTCTTACTAAAGAAAAGAAAGCTGAGATTCTTAAAGGGAAAATTAATAGTAAAGACCTTCAGGAAATCGCTTCTGCTAATAATACTATGGTACAAACGGCCAATTCGGTTAACCTTTCAAGCCCAACTTTACCGGGTGCAGGGAGAGAGCCGGAGGTTGTAGGATCTGTTTTCGCTTTAGAACCAGGAACGGTAAGTAATCCTATTGCCGGGGAAAAAGGAGTTTATGTTGTGGAGCTTGAAAGTAAAAATGAAGCACCGGAAATGAATTCTTACAGTGGAATTGCAGAACAGGAAACTACTAAAAGAAGACAAAACGCTTCTGAAAGACTTTTTGAAGCACTTCGCGAAAAAGCTGATATAGAAGATAATCGTGCGAGATTCTACTAACAGAATAAGCCTTTAGATACAGAAAGCCCCGGTGAATTTTACCGGGGCTTTTTTTGCTAAGATTTGTTGAGCAAAAAGTGAAAAAAAACGTCATTACGAACGGAGTGAAGTAATCTCAAACTCAATTGCCAGTAATTCGCAGATTATCTCGTGTATTACAATTATGATCCTGCGTCACCCATCCCGATGATTCGGAATCGTATCAGCGTCTAAGCTCTTGAAAACCGTTTTTTTTAAAGAACGATATCCTCGAAGGCAAAAATAGTAGAGAAACCCTTTTTGCCGAAATATTTAAAAACCTCATCTTTTTCCCCTGTTACCATAACAAAGTCACCACCCCAGCCACCAAGGCTTTTTACTGCTCCCGGAAAGTCGGAAAATCGTTCGTGTTTTACTTTAGGTGTTTGCAAAGCTTTTGAAAGTAAAGTCTCGTGAATATTGATTAAAAGCTCAAATTCTTTTAGGCTGTTGCAGTTATTAAATTGCTCGGTCAGGGAAGATATTTTTTCTGTAAGTCCTTTTTTATTGGCCGCTGGTAGTGCTTTGTAATGTGCGATAGCCTCACGGCTGTTCTTTTTCTCGTTTAGATAAACAAAAAAGATATTACCTGAAAATTCGGGATAAAAATTAGCTTTTAAAACCGAAGGACCATTCTCGGTAACCTGATAAGTTATCGGCTGATTATTTTGTGCTGCGGCGATATCATAACCACTGCCTCCAAAAGTGTTTTTAAGCAGCTTGTAGGCATCAATTTCAAACCAGCCGGCAATATTGTTTATTAAAGTTGAAGAAGTCCCTAAGCCCCAATTTTTATTGAAATTCAATTGGGTATTTACTTCGATTCCTCCTTTTTCTTCAGAAAATAATTCGGGGTTTAAGCGGTGGGCTTCATTTAATATTTGCTGAAGTTTTCTTCCGGTACTTTCTTCTCCTGAAATTAACTCAATTTTTCCATTTTTAAATTCAAACTCACCCTGGAACCAAAGTTTCTCGTTTTCATCAAAACTATTCCATTGAATGTTTTTTGCATCAGAGGCTTTGTTTTCCAGCGACTGACCAAATTTTGTAGGTACGGCCAATGCTTTTGCGCCGTCTAAAACCGCGTATTCCCCGGTAATTAAAAGTTTTCCGTTGCTGTAAAACTCTTTCATGAATTTCTTAATTTTTGCAATTCTTCTACCGCGCTGCTGTGGGTTACAGTGTTATTTGTGAAGTATTGAATAAGTATTGTCTTTTCGGCTTCTGTGGCTTTATGTTGATTTAAAATATTCATTAAATGCATTTTCATATGCCCTTGCTGAATACCTGTCGTTGTTAATGAATTAATCGCTGCAAAATTCTGTGCAAGTCCGGCAACGGCCACAACTTTCATCAATTCCCTGGCAGTAGGCTGCTGTAAAATATCTAAAGCCAGTTTTACTAAAGGATGTAAACTAGTTAATCCGCCGACAGTTCCAAGCGCTAAAGGAATTTCAATCCAGAATTTAAAAATACCGTTTTCAAGACTGGCGTGGGTTAAGCTTGTATATTTTCCGTTTCTGGCGGCGTAAGCATGGATTCCAGCTTCTACCGCTCTAAAATCGTTGCCTGTAGCCAAAACTACCGCATCAATTCCATTCATAATTCCTTTGTTGTGGGTCACGGCTCGGTAAGGTTCAACTTCTGCAATATTTACTGCCTGGATAAATTTGTTAGCGAAATCCTCTCCATTTAAATCTTTATTTTCATTGAGTTCTTCTACCGGGCAGGAAACTTCAGCTCGTACTAAACATTCCGGTACATAATTGGAAAGAATACTCATTATTATTTCGATATTCTTTTCTTCGGAAGAAAAATCGGCATACTGCTGGGCTTCATTTTCAAATACTTCGGCAAATTTTTCCAGGCAGGAATTTATAAAATTAGCACCCATAGAATCTTTGGTTTCAAACTCGCAATGCAACTGATAATAATTAGTGATTTCAGCTGTTTTATCTCGCAGTTTTATATCCAAAACTCCACCGCCGCGTTTTTCCATATTGTGAGTAATTGGTTTTACCGCTTCAAGAAGTTTTGGTTTGGTGGCTTCAAAAAACTGTTTTAGTTTCTCTTTATTTCCAAAGAAATTAAAATGCACCTGGCCTATCTTTTTAGTATCTATCACTGTAGCTTTAAATCCGCCGCGGGTTCTCCAGAATTTAGCCGCTTTACTCGCCGCTGCAATTACTGAACTTTCTTCAATCGCCATAGGAATTGCGAGTAAATCTCCGTTAACCAGGAAATTTGGGGCCAGGCCAAAAGGCAAATAGAAATTAGATAAGGTGTTTTCGGTAAATTCGTCGTGAAGTTGTTGTAACCCGGAATCTTCGTTCCAGTATTGTCTAAGAATGGCAACATCTTCGGGGCGGTCTTTCAGGTAGGTTTCAGCCAACCAGTCTATTTTTTCCTTCTTGGTAAGTTTGGAAAAGCCGCTGATAGGTTTTATCATTTTTAAGCTAATTTATAGAGCGCAAAGATACAATTGTTATTTAAGGGAAGCGGTTATTCCTATTTTAGAAAGTCGGAGTGAATATTTCTTTAACAAATCCTTAGTATTTAACACTCAAATCCTACTTTTTTTGCTGAAAATTTAGTAAACTTGGCAATCAAAATTCATTCTATAAATTTTATGAAGTTCTCTAAAATACTGGTTGGGTTGTTAATAGCGGCAACCTCAACAATTTACGCGCAGGATAAGGAAATTAGCCTCGAAGAAATCTACGACGGTACCTTTAGGCAGGAACGTTTACAATCCCTACAATCTTTAGATAATGGTAAGGAATACCTGGTTTTAAATCGCGACCGCAACGCCAATACCACCAGCATAGATGTTTATTCTTATAAGAGCGGGGAAAAAGTTAGAAGCTTATTAAACAGTGAAGATCTTAGTGAAATTTCCGGATTTCAGGGATTTGAACTAAGTGAAGACGAAGATAAAATTTTGCTTTCTACAGAACTGGAGCAAATTTACAGACGCTCGTCTCGTGGAATTTATTATTTCTATGATGTGGAGGATAAAAGCCTTACCAAATTAAGTGACAATAAAGTGCAGGAGCCTACTTTTTCTCCCGATGCTTCTAAAGTGGCGTATGTTTTTGAAAATAATATCTATACCTACGATATTGCTTCGGGTGAAGAAACACAGGTAACTACAGATGGTGAGAAAAACACTATAATCAACGGGGTGACCGACTGGGTGTATGAGGAAGAATTTGCTTTTGTTAGAGCGTTCGACTGGAATAAAAGTGGAACTCATTTAGCTTATCTGAAATTTGATGAAACCGAAGTTCCGGAATTTTCAATGGATATTTTTGGGCAGGATTTATACCCGAGTCAGCAGGTTTTTAAATACCCTAAAGCCGGAGAGGTTAATTCTGAAGTTTCCCTTTATACTTATGAGTTAGCTACTGAAGAAAGCGAAAAAGTAGATTTAGGCGATTACGAAGATTTTTATATTCCGAGAATAAAATGGACGCAGGATGCTGAAATTTTAAGTGTTCAGGTTTTAAATAGACATCAAAATAATTTAGATCTTATTTTTGTTGATGCTGAAGACAATGAAGCCGAAGTGGTAATGAACGAAACCGACGAGGCTTATATAGATATCACTAACAACTTAACTTTCCTTGAAGATAACAGCTTTATCTGGACCAGCGAAAAAGACGGTTGGAACCATATTTACCTCTATGATGAAGACGGGGACTTAGAAAACCAGGTTACCGAAGGAGCATGGGAAGTGACCAATTATTATGGGTATGATGAAGATTCTAAGAGAATCTTTTACCAAAGCACCGAAAACGGAAGCGTAAACCGCGATGTATATTCCATTAAAATAAACGGGAAGAGTAAAAAACGTTTAACCGAAAAAGAAGGAACCAATAGCGCCGATTTTAGTGCAGATTATACTTATTTTATCAACTCTTACACCAGTATTGAGAATCCGTATGAATTCACGCTTCACAATGCTAAAAACGGAAAGCTGGTAAGAAAGATTAAAGATAATTCTGCTCTACTTGAAAAGGAAGCAGCTTATAATTTCGCTCCTAAAGATTTGACCACCATAGAAATAAACGGCAATGAGCTTAATATGTCTATGATTAAGCCAACCGATTTTGATAAAAATAAAGAATATCCGTTGTTGATGTTTCAATATTCAGGTCCAGGTTCACAGTCGGTTTCCAACTCTTATTTCGGGACCAATGATTACTGGTATCAACTACTTGCCAATGAAGGTTATATCATCGTTACCGTAGATGGTAGAGGAACCGGGTTTAAAGGAGCCGATTTTAAAAAGGTGACTCAAAATGAACTTGGTAAATACGAAGTAGAAGATCAAATTGCTGCTGCACAAAAACTTGGCGCCAGAGATTATATAGATGAAAACCGAATTGGAATTTGGGGCTGGAGTTATGGTGGATTTATGTCATCTAACGCAATCTTAAAAGGAAATGATACTTTCTCTATGGCCATAGCTGTAGCGCCAGTAATTAGCTGGAGATTCTACGATACTATCTATACCGAAAGATATATGACTACCCCACAGGAAAATCCTTCAGGTTACGATGAAAATTCCCCAATTAATCACGTAGAGAAATTAAAAGGAGATTATCTTTTAATTCACGGTGGGGGAGATGATAATGTACACCTTCAGAATACGATGAGAATGGTAGAAGCTTTAGTACAGGCCAACAAACAATTTGACTGGGCAATTTATCCGGATAGAAATCACGGAATTTACGGTGGAAATACAAGGTTACACCTCTACACAATGATGACCGATTTTATTAAAGAAAAACTATAAGCTAAATGGCAACAGTTACAAACAGAGTTCCGCAAAAAGAATTATTCGGGCACCCAATAGGCCTGTATATTTTATTTTTTACCGAAATGTGGGAACGCTTTTCCTATTATGGAATGCGTGCTATTCTCGTTTTATATTTAGTAAGTGCAACAACCGGTGGAAACGCAGGTCTTGGTTGGACAGGTGGTGAAGCCATCGCCCTTTACGGTTGGTATACCATGTTAGTTTATGTGGCATCGATTCCGGGAGGGATTATAGCAGATAAATTATTAGGTCAAAAGAAGACGGTGTTATGGGGTGGAATTATCCTTGTAGCTGGTCATGGTATTTTAGCCGTGGAAGAGATGTGGGCGTTTTATAGTGGTCTGGGATTAATTATTGTTGGTGTTGGGATGCTTAAACCTAATATTTCTACAATGGTAGGAGGTCTTTATAAGGCCGGTGATATTAGACGAGACAAAGGTTTTACCATATTTTATATAGGGATTAATCTTGGTGCTTTTCTTTCCAGTTTGATAGTTGGTTATGTTGGTGAAAATATTGGTTGGCACTATGGCTTTGGACTTGCAGGTATTGCAATGGCTTTTGGACTTATCGTTTACCTATGGGGTCAAAAGTACTTAGTAAATGTTGGTAACCTTTTATCTAAGGTAGAACGTAATGAAGGAGCGTCTCTTAGTAAGATGTTTAGTGAACTTTTAAAATCTCCTATACAACTTACTATTACTTCAATTCTAATGGTAGGTTCTATATATTTTCTAATTGCAGAATCTATTCCGTTTGGTTTACTGTTTATTTTCTTAACCCTGGTAATCGCTTTGATGCTTATGGTGTATAAGGATCTTACTACGCAGGTAATGAAAGACAGGTATGTAGTAATGATCTTATCATTCCTGCTTGTTGTTGTTTTTTGGGGTGCTTTTGAGCAGGCTGGAGGACTAATGAACATTTACGCAGCAGATAAAACTGACAGAACACTTTCGGTAACCTTACCGCTTATTGGTAATGAAGTACCTGCAACCTGGTTTCAGTCCTTAAATGCTATGTTCATTATTATTTTTGGAGTAATTGTGGCGAATTTCTGGGCAAAAAGAAAGCTGAAGAATAAAGAAGCTTCTTCAATTTTTAAAATGGCTACCGGGGTAATTATTATGGGTCTTGGTTTCGTATTTATGGCTATAGCTTCTCAGGAATATTCAGCTTTTGAAAGTAAATCAGCTATGTATTGGTTAGTCTTGGCTTACTTACTACATACTATTGGAGAACTTTGTTCTTCCCCGGTGGCGCTTTCATTTATTACCAAATTGGCACCGGTTAAGTATGCCTCTCTTATGATGGGTGTTTATTTTGCTGCTACAGGACTTGGAAATAAAATGGCGGGACTTATTGGTGAATTCTCCCAGGGGGAACCAGCTACTGTTCAATTAAGCACAGAAGCCGATGATGTGGCTAATAGATTGCAATTAAATGACACCATAATTCAGAATAAAAATGATTTTACCTTTAATGGTTTTGTTTATCTCGAGAATAATGAGATTGCAGTAACAAATATGGAATCTGGTGAGCCTGTAATGGAACTCATGAACTTTGAAAATGATGATCGGAAATCAGAAATTATAGCAAACCTGAAAAAGGAAGGGGCAACCGCCCAGGATCCTTATCACGTGATGCTTAATTTCAGGCAGGAAGAAGATAAAGTTGGATATTATGGTGATTTTGTGATCGAAGAAGTTCAAACTAAATTAGAGTTTAGAACCTTTATTGGCATTACCATATTTACCACGGTCTTCGGTTTAATAGTGATATTTATGCTAAAACCTTTAAAGCGTCTTACTCACGGTGCTGAAGATAACGAGAGGGAAATGCTGGAACAGGAACAATATGAAATTGCCGATACCGAAAGAGACAGGAAATAAATTAAAAATGGCATTTAAAACCAAAAAACGTTCTTAATTTTAGGAACGTTTTTTGTTTAAAGTAAAAAAGTAAAAAAAATGCGATTTATGATTAGAATAATTACCATAATTTTTCTGTTAGTTGGAATAAATGCACAGGCGCAGGAAATTAAATGGATGAGTATGAATGAGGCTTTGGAAGCTCAAAAAGAGGAACCTAAAAAGATCTTTATGGATGCCTATACCGTTTGGTGTGGTCCCTGCAAAATGCTGGATAAAAATACCTTTACCAACGCTGATGTAATTGAATATGTAAATGAACATTATTATCCGGTAAAATTTAATGCTGAAGGTGAAGAAGAAATAGATTTTAAAGGTCAGATTTTTGAAAACCCACAATACGATCCTGAAAAGAAAAAAAGAAGAAATTCCTCGCATCAATTAGCTAGAGCGCTAAAAATTACAGGATACCCAAGTCTTGTTTTCTTTGATGAAGAAGCAAATTTAATCGCTCCTATTCCGGGGTATAGGACACCACAGCAACTGGAATTATATTTGAAGCTTTTTGCGAAAGATGAATATAAAAAAATGACTTCAAAAGAAGCTTTTGCAGATTACCAGGAGAAATTTAAAGGTTCTTTTGATTGAAATATCGTCTCGATTATCGAGCAAAATTTAAGTGTTAGTTGAGAGTGGACCCTATGGTTCAGTTGAGATGCGAAAAGCCCCGTTTTACCCGTATGGTGAAAACGGGTTTTTTGTTCTTTTGCTGTATTTGCCCAGCGAGCTACATAACTATGGTATTTGCTTCCGTCAACAATAATTATTTCAGGATTTAAATGCTGTATAAGCCGTTCTAAGTTCACTTTTGGTGAAGACCGGAGTAAGATTAGTGCGAGTTTAAAATCTTTGAGCCTGTAGATTGCACTGCTGTCTATAATTAAAACTGAAGTTTCAGAAAACGCTAAAATATCTGGAATTCGTTTTTCTTCAATTTGATCAATATTCCGGCCGGTTTTATAATCTTTAGCCGAATTTCTTTCTGAATCTCATCATCTAAATTATGATATAAAATTAGCTTTTCCTCTTTTTAAATTCCTATCCCTGTCTTTCTTAGTTTATGAAAAACGATGCTTTCTGAAGCTGAATTTTGCCATTTACTTTAAAACATACTTCCCCGGAATAACAAAATTCCGCAGAGAAAGAAAATAGGTTTTCTGAAGCTTTTCTGATAAAGTAAAAGAATGAAAAAGAAAATTAATAAATACGCACTTAGCTTTTGCTAAATATTGAAGTGGATATCGGTGAAAACAAATTCTTCTTTTCCCACCACCCAGGAGATGAATGGATTCAATATACTGATTAACGTTCCATAAGTTTCAGCTATAAAGTTTGGGAGTAAATCAAGCAGGGAAAGTAGAATTACCAAAATAACAAATCCTAAAATAATTCCCAGTACCGGTAAAACAACCAGGTTAGAAAGAAAGAATAAACCCGGGAATTGATGAAAATAGAATAGACCTATTGGCAAAATCCAATTTGAGCTGCGATGCTTACGCTTAATAATCCTCAAAAATATTTTGTGACTTTTAACCGTGGTTGCCAGGGCTTAAATAATTTCGTGCCCTTAGAAAACCTGCTGTGAAAATAAGAAAGTGAAAACCGAAAAAAATGAAAAGAGCCGTGCCGGGAATTTCAAATAAAAATCCGGTGATTACTAAAAATTATAAAATTCGGCGAGCCATTACAAAAGCTCCATTCCAATAAGGTTCAGAAAGTGAAGAAATAATAACCCCGCGAGAGGTAGAAGAATGAATAAAATAAATATTTTCCCGTTCTCTTTCTACCACCAAACCAACATGGTTAATTACTTTTCGGTTTTTGTCGGTTTCAAAAAATAATAAATCGCCGGGAGTTACCTGTTTCATATAAAGACGTTCGCCTTCTAAAGACATTGCGCGGGAAGTTCTCGGAACAGCGATTTCTTCTTCTAAAAAGGCCGTGTATATAAGTCCGGAGCAGTCCATACCCCTTTTGGTAGTGCCACCATATTTGTATCGCGTGCCTTCAAAACTTTTGGCTTTAGAAATGATGTTATAAACTTTGTTATCTACGGGTTCAATTTCAGTATTTCTTGAATGAGAAACTCTTTCGGAGCGATTATCTTCGCTTTTAGTGGTAATTACCTTAGAGCGCGAACTTCCGCAGGAAATAATGCTTAGGGCAAAAAAACTTAAAAAAAGTAACTTAAAAGCTTTCTTCATAGATCAATTTTTAATCGCTTCTACAATTAATTGAGCTGTTTTCTCGCTGGCGCCTTTTCCGCCCAGTTTTCTTTCCAGTTCAAAGTAATCTTTAAAGATTCTCGTACGATTTTCTTTCTCCAGTATCTTCTTAAACTCTTTTTTGAGCATTTTCGTATTAAAATCGTCCTGAATTAACTCTTTTACAACTTCTCGTTTCATAATTAGATTGACCAAAGAAATATAATCCAGGTTTACTATTCGACGAGCGATTTGGTAGGAAATATAGTTGCCTTTATAGCAAACCACTTCTGGTATTTTAAATAATGCGGTTTCTAAGGTAGCAGTTCCTGACGTGACCAATGCGGCGTGAGAAAGACTTAGCAAATCGTAAGTCCTGTTCATAATCAGTTTTATATTCTTCTGCTTAATAAAAGGAGCATAAAATTCAGCATCTTGGCTGGGAGCACCACCAATTACAAACTGGTATTCAGGGAAATCTGGCGTAATACTTAGCATTACTTCCAGCATTTTTGATATTTCCTGTTTTCGACTTCCGGGTAAAACTGCAATTATTGGCCTTTCGTCTAACTGATATTCATTTTTCACTGCCGGTACATCGGGAAGATCTTTTTGGCCTATGGCGTCTATGAGCGGGTGACCAACAAAATGAACCGGGAAATTATGTTTTTCTTCATAAAATTCTTTTTCAAACGGTAGGATCACGTACATATGATCTATGTCCCGCTTTATCGCCTGAATTCGGTTTTCTTTCCAGGCCCAGATTTGTGGAGAAATATAAAAATGCGTCTGGTAACCTTCCTTTTTGGCCCATTTGGCAATCCTTAAATTGAAGCCGGGATAATCTATAAAAATGATAGCGTCTGGATTGAAAGAACTTATATCCTCTTTACAAAACGAAATATTCTTCAGAATTGTTTTTAGGTTAAAAAGTACTTCGGCAAATCCCATAAAAGCAAGTTCGCGGTAATGTTTAACAAGTTCTCCGCCCTGCGCCTGCATAAGATCACCACCCCAAAACCTGAATTCAGCTTCTGGATCGGTTTGTTTCAAAGCGCGCATTAGGTTAGATGCGTGAAGGTCTCCTGAAGCTTCTCCTGCGATTATGTAATATTTCATATTTATAATTTTTACCCCAATATTAGAATTAGGGTTCAGCAGCCTGCTGGTTTCATTTAGATAATTTTTGAAATAAAAATGCTAATTGCAGCAATAATACTGGCCATAAGTACACCTCTTGCATGATAAATTTGTTTTTTCCTGAGGAATACGAAAAAAGGTAAAAAGTTTAAAATAGCTCCCAGGGCAATGAGTTTGCCAAAATAACCTTCAGCAATAGCGTTGTCTAAAGTTTCGTCTATTCCCATTTCAGAAAAAAGTAGGATATAGAGGAGAATGCCGCCAATATTGGCGGAAATTCCGGTTAAAAACCCTATAAAAATATTTTGCTTAATCATTAAGCTCCCAGTTATTTAAATCGTCTAGAAAGTGATGTGCTGTTAGATCAAATTGTACGGGCACCACCGAGACATAGCCTTTTTCAAGCGCCCATTCGTCAGTGTCTTCACCTTTATCTTTATTCACAAATTTCCCGGTAAGCCAGTAATATTCCCGTCCCTGCGGATTTGTTCTTTTATCAAATTCTTCTTCCCATTGGGCGTTGGCCTGCCGGCACACCTTCATTCCTTTAATTTCTGAGGCCTTAAGTTTCGGAATATTGACGTTCAGAACCACCCCTTTTGGTAGTCCGTTTTTAATTACGTTTTTTGTTATGGCTTTTACATATTTTCTGGCAGGTTCAAAATCGGCATTCAAAGAATAATCTAATAATGAAAATCCAATTGCGGGGATTCCTTCTACACCGGCTTCTACCGCTGCGCTCATAGTTCCCGAATAAATAACGTTTATAGAAGAATTTGAACCGTGGTTAATTCCGCTCACACAAAGATCGGGTTTACGGTGTAAAATTTCCTGGGTGGCGATTTTAACACAGTCGGCCGGGGTCCCGGAGCAGCTGTATTCCTTATGCTTGTAATTTTCTTTAATTGTCACCTGTTCACAAAATAAAGTATCACTAATGGTTATGGCGTGTCCCATTCCGCTTTGTGGGCTATCCGGTGCCACTACTACTACATCACCCAGTTCTTTCATCACCTCAATTAGAGTTCGTATTCCGGGAGCGGTAATACCATCGTCATTAGTAACCAGTATTAATGGTTTTTTCTTTGTCATAGCCTATTTTTTATAGGAGCTAAAATAGTAATTTCAACAAGAAACCTTATCTTAGTAGTTTAACAAATTATTATTACCTATTAGCTTTATTGGCACAATTTTTAATGTATTTTGGGCAGCTGTTAATGATGAAATTTATGCTATTTATGAAAAGGAATTTTAAAATCTTGGTGGTGGTGCTTTTAATGGCGGCTACTTCCTGTAGTTTTACTACTAAAAAATTTGACGATCCTAACAAAGATAAACTTCTTATAGATCTTATTACCTATGTTTTAAATGAAGGTCACTATGATGCAAGGGAGATTAATGATGAATTTTCTGAAGGAGTTTACGATAAGTATCTTGGAGGCTTAGATGGGTCTAAACGATTCTTTTATGCCAGTGATATTGAAGAATTTAATGAGTATAGAGATAAAATAGACGACCAGATTAATGAAAAGGAAATCGGTTTTTTTGATCTTACTTATAACCGACTTCAAAAACGATCTGAAGAAGCGCGAAAAATCTACAAAGAAATCCTGAAAGAACCTTTTGATTTTTCTGAAGCTGAAGATATAAATACAGACTTTTCTGAAGCTGAATATGTGTCATCCAAAAAAGAGCTAAAAGAGCGTTGGAGAAAGCAGCTTAAATTTTCTACCCTTATCACTTATCACGACAAAGTGGAAGATGAAGAAATGAAAAAAGAAGAAGACCCGGATTATGAGATGAAATCTAAAGAAGAACTTGAAAAAGACGCCCGCGAGGTAACTTTAAGTTCTTTGGATGAATACTATGATTTTACAGATGATTTGGACCGTAAAGATTATTTCTCAGTCTATCTAAATGCAATTGTCGAATCTTTTGATCCGCATACCCTATATCTCGCTCCTCAGGATAAAGATAGGTTTGATATAGCCATGTCTGGGAAGCTGGAAGGAATTGGTGCCCGTCTTCAAAAGAAAAGCGACAATATTACAGTAACCGAAGTTATATCTGGTGGTCCTGCCTGGAGAAGTGAAGAACTTTCTGAAGGTGATGAAATTTTAAAAGTACAGCAGGAAGATGAAGAAGATCCTGTGAGTATTGTAGGGATGCGCCTGGAAGATGCGGTAGACTTAATTAAAGGCCCGAAAGATTCTAAAGTCACCCTCACAGTTCGCAAAAAGTTAATGGGTAATATTGAAGAAATCACTTTAACCCGTGATATTGTTGAAATTGAAGAAACCTATGCTAAAACGGCTATGGTTGAGCAGGAAGGGAAGAATTTTGGTGTAATTAATTTGCCTAAGTTCTACTTTAATATGGAAGATTATGAAGAGCGAAATGCTGCTTCAGATATCAAGAAAGATATTATTCGATTAAAAGAAAAAGATATGGACGGTCTTGTCCTTGACCTTAGAAATAATGGTGGAGGTTCTTTAAAAACCGTAGTAGATATTGCCGGACTATTTATTGAAGAAGGCCCAATTGTTCAGGTTAAATCTAACGGACAAAGAAAAGATGTACTTTCAGATGAAGATCCATCGGTGCTTTGGGATGGTCCACTGGTAATTCTTGTGAACGAACTTTCAGCTTCAGCCTCAGAAATTCTGGCGGCTGCAATGCAGGATTATAAGCGTGCAATTATTATAGGAAGTAAACAAACCTATGGTAAAGGAACCGTTCAAAATGTTATAGATCTTAACCGTTGGTTGAGAAGTAATGAATTTGGAGATGTAGGAGCCTTAAAACTAACCACCCAGAAATTTTATAGGGTAAATGGTGGTTCTACCCAATTAGAAGGTGTGAAAAGTGATGTAGTGGTTCCAGACCGTTACAGCTTTGTAGATATTGGGGAAAAAGACCAGGACAATCCGTTGCCGTGGGATAAGATTGATCCGGCTAAATATGAAGTTTGGGATGGTTATGTAGATTTTGAAAAAACCATTTCTGAAAGTAAAGAGCGAATGAACTCTAATGAGCAGTTAAAGCGCATTGAGCAGCACGCCAAATGGATTAAAGACCAGAGTGAAAACAGTGCACATTCTCTTAACTTTGAAGAATATGCGGCCACTGCAGAAAGAAATCAGGAAATGGCAAAAAGCTTTGACTCCATAAACGATTATAAAACGAACCTGACTTTTACTTCCTTGCCTTATGAAGAAGAAATGTTTGAGAACGATACTATCTTGAAAGAAAAAAGAGATCGTTGGCATAGTAATTTAAGCAGGGATGTTTACGTTGAAGAAGCCATTCACGTGCTATCTGATATGCGAAAAAATAACATTAGAGAAGATAAATTAGCGAAAGTAAGAGACTAATTTTTCTTATAGAAAGAGTAAAAGCGCTTCAGTAATGAGGCGCTTTTTTTATGGTGTGCCGTGCATGGCATATCACTTGACGGTGCAAGTCCGTTATGGGGGTTTATAGCTACCTATCATTAGCCAAAGGCAAGGGTGTCCATCGTGAGGTGGAATCTGAAGGAAGCCTGCGGCAAAGTTCCGGTCCGAGGAACACGAACATCATATAAGGCATAGCTGATCTGGATGAGCTTGCCATACAAAGCGAAGTCCTAAAGCTATACGGAGATCAGGGTGTAGATGATGCGGATATATGGAATGAAAGTGATATGTCTTACCGCGGGAGATCTCACAGACATAGGTGAAACAGTGTATGAGCCTATGGTTGAAACAAGATTTATTGTGAGAA
>NZ_FUZC01000002.1 GCF_900168115.1 Salegentibacter salinarum | reverse complement strand
AAAACAAAATTATAAGGTCTTTCCTTATCTGTCCGATAAGCAAGGACGGGGGCTTTTTGGGTTTTAGGGGCACGCAATCGCTCCATTCTATCATGCTGATCGAGCAGGTACAAACTAAGTTCTTCTAACTTTTTCAAATTAGCCTTATCCATCTGCGTCAGCGAAATACCATCAGATAATACTTCTTCTGCGGAAGGCAAGCCAGGTAAATGCCCCTCTTCCTTGATATAAGAGGCCACTTCATCTAATTCCAAGAGGCCGTAACCCTCGGAGAACACATAGTCAGGCCAGGTATCAACGTCCATCACTTTTACTTGGTCGGTATAAATGCCACCCTCTACGGTCAAGCCGTAATTCTGGTTTGGAAGACCTCCTATTCCAATATTTTCTTCATTGTTTGTAATTAACTCAGTACAATTAGAACCTTCTGAACTTTCTATTAAAGTAATCTCGTTAGCCTGAGTTAAAGTCATGGCTGGAGCAGTATCAGGTTCTGCATAAAGATTGTTTACATAATAATACTTTGCCTGATCATTCACTATTATTTTATAAATTGAATTTTTCACCAGAGGTTGATCAATCCAAATATTCGTTCTAATTCCCTCTTCAGAAGTACTGGGCGGAGATTGTTCCAGGAAATTTTTAGATTCTTCCTCATCTGTTCCCAAATAATATAGAAGATGAGAAGTATTTGGAGCCGGATCTATAGTTATATAAACTATTGTAGAATCATCATCACAAATATTATTAGTAGAATATACCCAATGACGAAATTGTTTTCCCCCAGTAAAATTCGCATCTATAGAAGGATCAAATATAGTAGACCCACTATTTAATGCTGGAACCATGAAACCACCGTCATCGGGTTCGGGCCGAAGGTAGGTCGTATTAATCAGATCCCTTAAATCAACCGGTTCACTATCCGAAGCAATGTTAATAGAAGTTGTTCTTCCAGCATTGGGAGCAAGTGCTAAAGATACTGTTACTTCAATTCTAGAACCAACACACCCGCCACTTTCTGCACCTAAATAGTAAATCTTTTCATCCTCTAAGTAAGTTTCCTCGTCAAGTGCCTCCGTACTCACATTATCTGGGTACCATGCAACACCATCTCCATTATCATTTGCATCAAGATGTTTTATTTTTGGAAAATCTCCTTCAGTAGCTTCACATATTTCTTGATATGGGGAATCTGTAGTAGGACACAGAGAGCTAGTTTCTCTTCCAACAGAATTAGAAATTCGCTCGATATATAAATCATTATTAGTACTATAAGTCAATAGACCAGACCTATCATTTTCGGCATTAAAAATACCACTTAATGAGAAAAAAGGTTGTGCTAAAACATAAAATACGCAGGTTATAAAAAGGGATTTCATGGAATGTTTATTTAATAACAATGATATTAAACCCCTTACAATACTTTATACACAAAAACCGTAGAATAATTACGGTTTCTATATAATTATTTTAATAATAAAAATCAACCTATTAAAATTAGAATGAGGACGGGGAATTGTTCTTTAATAATCGTTATGGTTATAAATTACTGTTATCTCAAATACATCATTGACATCATTGTCCGGATCTAGCTGCCCCACAGAATTATTACTGCTTGAGTGCTCCGTTGAGATTATAAACATAGTCAATCCCCCTATACCACTTCAACTTCAGTCCTTTTCAGCTCACCAGTCTTGTAAGAGATATAGCCGATCTGGGATTGATAATTTTTCACTGGCATATCACTATTTATCAAAGCTGTATATAGTCCGGTATTAGGTGGCAAGTTATAGCTGCTAAAGGTTTGCTCATAACGGTTTTCATTTCTGAAGGCTCCCAGAATGTTATCTGATTTCCAAGGAGCATCACCGTATTCTATTCATTGGCTTCCAAGATATCTTCATCGCAGTTTCCATATAGTATTCTCCTTCGTACAGATGCTTCATCGTATCGGTTTGGAAGGTTTGATAAAAAGGAAAAACAGAAATAGTCTTTGTTCCACTTACCCAAAAATAACTCCCCAAAAAACCAAAACAGCTTTTTCAACCGTAGGATTGGTAAGGTTCAAACGTAAAAATTTGAGTTGAAGAGAAAAGTAATAAAGCAACCGGAAGTTAAAACATTCTAATTCCTCCTACTGTCTGCTTTCCAAGAAAGTTAGTTGTCGCTCTTGTCGGATAAGGTATAAGGTGAGTTCCTCGATCTTCTCCAATAGCAAGCCATCCATAACCTCCAGGTGGTACCCTTCCTGTTCCACAAGCTCCGCTTTGGGAATACCGGGCAGGTGCCCTTCCCTTTCTATATAGGCCGAGAGGCTCGAAAGGTCCCGTAGCTTATAGTCCGCCTCAAAGACATAGTCAGGCCAGTTAGCCACCGAGGCCACCTGGATATCATCGGTTAAAATGCCGCCGGAAACCGCAAGACGGTAACCTGCTACCGGTTCTGTCCCGATTCCAACTCCTTCCCCGTCACAGGAAATTACATCGCATAAAGCTTCCGTAGAGCCTTCCATACTTCGAAGGGAGGCATCTCGAAAAGTACGTCCCTCTCTTTGGACAGGCGCAGTGAGATAGGATTCAATATCCACGTTGTGGCTTTTATAAACAGTTTTATTTGAAACAAATTCTTCATCCCTTACAGGAAGTATAACTCCCAACTCCCCGGATAAACTCTCTAGCTCCGCCTCCTGCTCAATAACGTACAGGGTGAGCTCCTCTACTTTCTCCAAAAGGAGCTTATCCATTTCAGATAGGCTATACCCTTCACGGGCGATCGTTTTAGCACTCGGAAGACCCGGTAAATGTTTGTTTGTGCTGATATATGCTCTTAAATCATCTAAAGAAAGCATCGCATAATCATCAGAGAAAACATAATCCGGCCAGTTACTAACACTCGAGACCTTCACCCCTGCAGAAAGAATACCACCAGCAACGGCAAGGCGGTAACCAAAGGTTTGGCCTATCCCTATCCCAACATTGTCTCCATCGCAGTACATATTACCTGTAGAAAGACTGTCCGTAGACATTGTCTTTAACTCTGCCTGACCTTCCGCTATCCCGGATTGATCTAAAATAAAATTATAAGGTCTTTCATTATCTGCACGATAAGCAAGGACGGAGGATTTTTGGACTTTCCCATTACGTAAGCTTTCCATTCTCCCATGCTGATCCAACAGGTATAAACTAAGCTCTTCTACCTTTTTCAAATTGGACTTATCTATTTCGGTGAGTGAAATGCCATCAGATAATACCTCTTCTGCTGAAGGCAAACCTGGTAAATGACCCTCTTCCTCGATATAAGAGGCTACTTCTTCTAAGTCCATCAGATTATAAGATTCCGAAAAAACATAGTCAGGCCAGGTATCCACATTCATCACTTTTACCTCGTCGGTATAAATGCCACCGTCTACTGCTAAAACATAACTTCCAGGATTAGCCGTGCCGATACCTACGTTTTCATTATCTACAAATAAATTATTACAATCGAGTAGATCATTTCCTCCAGTATATGAAACCATCAAAGTCGAACTCACACTACACAAATTATTACCAACAGAATAAGTGTAGGCACCATCTTCATCTGATAAAGGATCAAAAATACCATCTTCAAGACCGGACCAAGTACCTCCTTCACTCGGATTACCATCTAAGTATTGAAACAAATCTATCGGAGATGAATCCTCCAGAATTACTTCTCCATCCTCTCCCGCGTTTACATATTCATAAACAGTAACAGTTAGTTCAACAGCGTCCTCACAACCAAATTCTCCGACAGTATAGGTGGTATTAAGATCTTTAGACCCTTCCACAGGGGATGACCAATACTCTTCATTAATTTCTCTTAATGTAGGATCAAAAGTTCCATCTTTAGGAACCCCTTCATCCAGCATATTCGTAAAATAATTTCTTACTTCTGTAAAATTATTAAACAATGCGCCACTCGAAGTACCACATAAATAAGCTTGTTTATCACTTCCTGCATCTGGAGTTTGATAAATATTAACTGAAACTTGAAGACGATTATCACAGTTTCCATTTAAATTTCCGGCAAAATAAATTCCTTCGTTTATTAGTTCATCATTAGGCGATAAGGCAATAGCACCTGGATCGTTGGAAGTATACCAAATTGCATCACTCGGCAGCAAATCGGCCACAGTAGAAACATTTGAATCACAAAAATTTTGTATTGGATTATTCACTTCCGGACAAGTCTGACTATAACTAAAGTTAAGAGGTGAAACCAATAAAAGAACGAACCATATTACGTAAAATTTCATCATTATTTTTTAAATATTACTTATTAACTCTTTACCTAAATTAGCCATATTAATCAGGGGGTTTCCAATAATCTCAGAAGTAATCTTGCAAGTACATATAAAAAAGAATACTACATAAAGATGCTTCATCGTATCGGTTTGGAAGGTTTGATAAAAAGGAAAAACAGAAATAGTCTTTCTCCCACTTACCCAAAAATAACATAACCCAAAACCAAAACAGCATTTTCAACCGTAGTATTGGTAAGGTTCAAACGTAAAAATTCGAATTGAAAAGAAAAGTAATACCGCACTCAGAAGTGAGAATACCCTAGTGCCTGCTTTCTAGAAGGTTAATTGGCGCTCTTGTTGGATAAGGTACAGGGTAAGTTCCTCGATCTTTTCCGATGGCAAGGCATCCATAGCCTCCAGGTGGTACCCTTCCTGCCTACCACCTCCGCTTTGGGAACACCGGGCAGGTGCCCTCCCCTTTCAATATAGTCCGAGAGACTTGAAAGATTTCGTAGCTTATAGCCCGTCTCAAAGACAAAGTCAGGCCAGTTAGCCACCGAGGCCACTTGGATATCATCGGTTGCCGCCGGAGACCACAAGACGATAACCTTCCACAGGTTCTGCCCCAATTCCAACACCTTCCCCATCACAGGAAATTACATCGCATAAAGCTTCAGGAGAAGCTTCTATATTTGTCGAAACCGCTCCCCAAATGAGGGTCTTCTTTTGGGTATGCGTAATGAGGGGGGTGTTAATTTCCTTCTCAGGAAATTTTTACTGGATAAAAAAGCCAACATTTATTTACTACTAGTTAAAGTTAATCCTGGTAGAAATAAGAAAAATGAACAAGCTGATATTTCCCTAATAAACAAGAATCCAATACTCAGGAAAATTGCCTTAAATAACTGAAACATAAATTTCCAAATACTGAATCCCCGTTCTATTTCTTAGACAAACTCTTTAAAAAGTATAATGGTTTTAACAGGTAAACACTCAGGGAAATTCAATTTTGGTTGACCTTATTTCTTTAAGGCCTATTATTTATTAAAATATTTATTTCAAGGATAATATTACCTCAACACCCGTTCAGCACATTTTCCAATATTCCGTAAAAAACTACATTCTGGAAAAAGAGCTTCCCTGCCATTATCTTATACCCCGTTACCAATTTCTTCTTTTTTATTTATGATCACTTTACCTTATAGCGAAAATTAAAATTCTTAATACGTGTCTAATTGGTAACGAAGTACGCTAAATAGAAATTTCATTCTTGCATTTACTTCGCTTCCGGTTGTTTTTCAATTTCAGTGTTTGCATTTACTTCCCGGCCGTTGCTGTCCCTACCTTTTTTGTAATGCAAAATACCAATATTTAGAACTTAGTCCAGATTGCATAAGCCAGTCAGGCTACACCCTCCTTTTTATAAATCTTCCCTAATTCTAAATATTGAAAATGTATCAGCATCAAAAAAGGTACAGCAAACGGCTCTATAGGAAGTAAATCAACAAATAACACTTATGAAATCATTTCAAAACAACAAAAACGTTAGCGAAGTAAAAAAATCAAAAAAGGAAAACGCTCCGGATATAATAAGTAAATCATTGTTTAATCAATCTGTGTTAAAAGCAGGTATCTAAATCTTTTAATTATGAGTAATCTAAGAAATCAAGTACAGTTAATCGGAAATGTGGGTAATGCCCCGGAAATCAAAAACTTCGAAAGTGGTAAAAAAGTAAGCTCTTTTTCACTGGCTACCAATGAATACTACCATAAGGATGGCGAGAAAATTCAACAAACCGACTGGCACAATGTAGTGGCCTGGGGAAAACGGGCAGAGCTTGTCGAGAAATATGTTGATAAAGGAAAAGAAGTGGCCATCCGTGGCAAACTAACTTCCAGATCCTATGAAACCCAAAGCGGAGAGAAACGATATGTTACCGAAATTTTGATAAATGAAATCCTGTTTTTAGGAAATAATGAAAAATCTAAATAATAATTTTAAAATCAAAGAGGGCGCTACCGTGGAAGTTTTGCCCTCTTTATTATTAACCCTTTAAATAAGTCAATAATGAAAACTAAAGTTAATGAAATAGCAATAAGTTACAGCGGGAGTTTGAAAGTAAATTTACTACCCAAAATAACCTGCTCCCAAAGTGTAATTAAGTGATTTTCACAACAAATGGAAGATCACTCAAATAACGAAGAATTTTTATTATCAATTGCCAAACGCTTTAAAGATTTAAGGGAATTGATTAAACTTACACAAGAAAATGTTTACAATGATACGAGTGTTCATATTTCCAGAATTGAAAGTGGAAAGACTAATATTACTTTGTTGACCTTGAAAAACCTATGTGATTATTTTAAAATAACGATTCCAGAATTTTTTAGAAGTTGTTGAAATTAAGGATCTTTAAATTAGTGCAACTAGCTTCGAACATTCCTATTTAGGGAAATGATATAGGGTTATTTTTATAATTCTGAAAATCATCAGTATTGGTCAGTTATTTTAATTGCTCTAGATAGAATTTCATTATTTCCAATTATTATAAAATTTAATTTTCTTTGAGTCCTAGTCATTATCTGAAATAACATTTTGGTGGGATGATAATATGGCCTCTTTTTATAACCTTTCGTTGACAACATACCATTTTCTTGGTAATAAAAATGTTTATCTACGATAACCACAACTTTATCAAATTCCTGACCTATGACTTCATGAGCATTATCCTCTCCTGGTATTGTTAGTACGTCGTACGGCAATACATCTCTAGTAGATTCTGTTAGATTTATTATTTTCCAATCAAGACTTTTCAGAAGCTGTATATGATTGAGAGCTGAATCAGTTTCACAAAAATATGTTATCTCGATGTTATTGAAATTTGCTTTTCGATTATTGTAATTTTTATCGAATATTCCTTTTATAAAATAAGAGATTTCTTTATTAGTCCTTATCTTCTCAGTTAGTGTAAAATTTATTGGAGATACGGAGTTCTCTAGCAATTCATTGATATTTCTTGATATTTCAACGCCACGCAAACATTGCTTTGGATCTAGAGAAAAAATGCAGTTGCTTGAATTTTTTTTTATTTCTTTTAGAATATCTTCTAACTGGAAAGTTTGGATTCTTTGGCATTCATCAATAATGACTACATCATATTTCGAGTAGTCTTTTTTTTTATAATCTTTAATGGGTATAATGTTCCATCTATGCTCATCTCTTAATACTTCATGTCCCCGATTTAATTTGCCGCAATGTATTATTAGAACTTTCTTTGAATTTTGGTTATGATAGAATTTTGCAACGTCATATGTTAATAGGGTTTTGCCTGTTCCTGCTTTTGCAGATATTTTTATGAAAGTAGTTTCTTCATTCTCAATTTGGGTGACAATAATATCTTTAATATGTTCTTGATGATTAGTCAAAAAATAATTACCGGATAAAAATTTTGTAGTTGAATTAAACGGTGAAACTAAATAATTAGATGGATTGAATTGAGAATCAATGTTTAAAATATCTTGGGTTTTCTGGTTCTTTAATATTCTAGCAAAATCTGAAAAACTGATTTCAATTAATTCTTCGTCATTATCTAGACGGAACAATTTATTGCTTTTGGATACATACGTCAAGTGAATAGTGTTCTGATCCAGGAAACTTAAGTAATATTCATTTCTGATTAATTGCTCCTTTATTTTTTCTTCTGTGCTTTCTTGTTTTAACTCAATATTAACAATATAGTTTTTTCCAAACCTTAAAAGGTCAAATTCCCTACTGATTTGGGGGATTTTATAACCTATAAAGAAAGTATCATATAAGGCAGGTGCATCTTTATTTTTTGAGGATAGTTTTCGCACTAATTTTGTTAAATCCTCTAGTTCTTTCTTTTTCATTTTGATCCCTGAGGCAGAAAGATATGTTTTTAATAATTCGTCTGGTAACTTGCTATTGGCTTGAGCGACAGATAGTATGTTTATACTTTTCATTATTGTTTTAAAACTTTTAGGAGAAACCTAAATTTAAGACTTCCTTTTTCGTCTTTGCTTTGATAGTCTAGATTAAAAAATGTATCGTTTTTGAGCTAGCTACATATACAAAACGATTAAAATCTTTTTCTCATTAAAATATCGAAGCTCCCATCTTTTATGGTTGTTGATTGATGAGAATTTTCAGACGATTTATGAAAGTGAGATTCGGGAATTCTTAGCCTTTCGGATTCATATTCATTCAGTACTATTAGCTCTAAAATAGCGAAAATTATTTTGTCAAATTGATTATTCTGGATTTTTGGTCTTAGAGATCAAATTTATAATGTAAAGCAATATTTTTTAAATGTCTGTTTTTTAGATTGTTTAAATAACAGTTGACATAATTATTTTCTTTGCATTATGTGTATTATGTAAAGCTTTGCATAAGGCGCATAACCATCCCAGTGGAACGCTAAAACCCAGCGAGCCGGATAGACGCCTGACCCAGAAAATTAACAATGCAGCAGATTTTTTCAAAATCAAAATACTGGATCATATTATTATAAGTCCGGATGGTAATTACTTCATCTTTGCAGATAATGGTATCTTGTAATGTCAGTAATCTTAACCCACTTAAAGCTCTTTTCCTTTGAAAAGTTTTTTTTTATTCAATACTTTGTTATTTTAAATTGAGTAAAACAGATTTTTTACATGTGGGAACGACCGACTTTATTTTTTTAATTTGAAACAGTAATATAGGAGGTTTACCCGTTCCAAAGCCTTCTTTAAATGCCTTTTAATTTTCATCCCACTAATAAAACCTGGCGGGCAAAAACCTTACCTCGGACTCCTAAAAGGTAAATTTTAACATACCGTGAGGTCATTTTTCAAATCATATCTTTAGCCTTACAATTTTATTTGATATCTATTACAGCGCTTTAGATCAAACAAAATAAAATACTATGTGCTAATTGACGCCACTCGATACTAATTGATTACAAAAGAAATAACATCCTTAAATTATTAATTTACAGTGTTTTACATTACATATTTTTGTTATATTTATAAAGCTAAATTTTAGCTTTTCAGATTAACCGTAGGATCCTATTTCTGACTTTCGCTGATCCTATTTCAAAGTATAAAAACTTAAAGTCCAATTTTCGGACTTTTCTAATTATTCAATTATTGCTGCATTTCAACAGAAAAAATCGTCCCGCAACGCGTGACGAAAAAGGACAGCAAGAGGATAACACGCGCCGCGATGTTATGTCCTTATTTTCCGGATGGATTGCCATTATTTGATATCAATTGAAGTTAAATTTTATTGGAGTTTGAACCTGGATAGATTTTTTTTCACGGAAAAATTTTCTAAGGCCAGTAATACTCACAATTTTTTCACGGAAAATGAAAAAACAAACCAAAAAAGAAACTTTTAAAAACCTGAGCATTAAAGCTTCAGTGGCCAAACGCTTTCGAAAATTCACTAAGGATTTAGGACTTAGACAATCGGCCAGCCTGGATCTGATGCTGGACTTTTTTGAAACGAACAGGCTCTCTCCTACCCAACATCTGGGCCCAAATATGAAATCCCTGGAACATCATCTGGAAAAAAGAATCAATTCTTCTATCGCCATAGTACGGGCTATTGAAAGTACCCAAACCAAACCTACCCAAGCCATGCTTGCCGCCCTCTTTGAGAGCTTACCTGAAAAAACTAAAAAGAAACTCCCTCCCTCTTTTGAACAGGCACTGCAAAATACCCTGGCCCAAAAACCTATCATACAACAATTACCTGAAGCCCCACCTGAAAAAAAAGACCTTGAAGCAGTCCTTAAAAATATAGAACTGGTAAAACCTACTTTCGGAAATCCTTACCTGAAAGTCAATATGGAATATGATGAGCTAAAATCCCTTAAATATAAATATCATGTATATCACGATTAGCCCACAGAAAATAGGCCCTGCCTTCTCCAGTAGCGTAGCCGATTTTGTAGACTACCTGGAAAAGGAAAATACAGATCGCCTTCCGGAAGCCCAGGAATATTTTTTTAATCAAACCCAGGAGAAAATTACACGCGACCAGGTCATCAAAGAAATCGATGGGAATACTGCAAAGCTGAAGACTACCGAACCCCGATACTATTCCCTGACCATTAATCCCTCCCAAAAGGAATTGCAACACATCAAAAATGACCCGGAAAAACTTAAAGCATATACCAGGGAAGTGATGAAGGATTATGCTGCTTCCTTTAACCGGGAAATTAATGGCAGACCCGTTCAGGTCTCCGATATAAAATATTATGGGAAAATAGAGTTCTCCCGAACTTTCAAAGAGCGGGATAAAGAAGTCCGAGAAAATGCGCCTTATAACAATAAAATAGCGCAATTAAAGAATAAGCTGCGAAAAGTGCAACGCGGTGAAATTCCCGGCCACCCTCATAATATTAGAAAAGAAATATTGCGCTTACAAAGGGATGCTCCTCATAAAATTGAAGGGAAACTCATTGATGAAGGAACGCCTAAACAGGGGAATCAAACCCACCTCCATCTTATTGTGAGCCGAAAAGATCAATCCAATACTGTTAGCCTTTCCCCGGGAAGTAAGTATAAAGCTTCCGAAGTGTCCCTACACGGAAAGATCGTAAAGCGGGGTTTTGACAGGGATCGCTTCTTTGAAAAGGCAGAAAAAACTTTCGATCAAAAATTTAATTATAAGCGGAATTTTGTGGAACAATACAAGGCCCGAAAAACATACCTGCAATCCCCGCAAAAGTACTATTCCATGATCCTCAAGCTGCCAACTAACGAGCGGAAAGCGGCGATGGGAATACTTAATACCGGTGTTTCTAAAATTCCGGATGCAAGGATCCGGTTTGCCGTAAAGCAGTTTCAAAAAGCTATAGAACTCGGTTTAAAATCCAGTTCTATTGGTTATTAAATCTATACACATATGATACTCTATTTCTTTATTTCTTATACTATAATCGCCGGTGGTTTCGCACTTTTAGACCGCCTCAAGCAGTTAAGCTTTTTTCAGTGCTTTGGTATTTTAGTCGTTTCTAATTATGCACTGTTTATGGTATATTCCAAGGCAGGCTATATCATTATCATGTGCGCCAGCCTTCCCCTGATATTTATCCTCCTGCTTATTTATGGTTTCGAGTCCAATAACACCATTGCTTCAAAATACCGTGTAAAATTTGCGCTGGACTCAGGTAGCTTCTCTATCCAAAATCTTAAACGTGGAGTTTCGATAACTGGCGCCGCCGGAAGTGGAAAGACCGAAAGTGTGGTCTATAATTTTTTAAAACACCTGTCCCGGAATAATTTCTGTGGAATTATTCACGACTACAAGAATTTTGAACTCACCGAACTAGCCTACCCCCTTTTCAAAAATTCCGATCTCCCATTCAAGATTATCTCCTTTGATCCTGTATACCACAAAGTAAACCCCATCGCACCTCAATACCTTCCCGATGAGGAGAGTGTTAATGAAATTGCCCGGGTACTCATGGAAAACCTGCTCGAACAAAAAGAGCAATATGCCAGTGGTACTACCCGCTTCTTTAATGATGCTGTAGAAGGAATTCTATGTGGAATGATCTGGAACCTTAAAACCCATCACCCCAAACTTTGTACTCTACCCCATCTTATAGCACTTTATCAAAGAATGAATAGTGATCAACTCATTGAATTTTTAAGTTCGGATATCACTTCCAGGGCAATGGCTGATGCTTTTATTAGTGGAATTGATTCGGAACGGCAAACGGCTGCGGTTAAAAGTACCCTTGCCAATGCTTTTAAAAAGATTACCACCCGAAAAATATTCTTTTGCCTCTCCGGTCACGACATCTCCCTGGATCTAAATAACCCGAAAAATCCGGCTGTGGTAACTATTGTGAATAACCCGAAAAACGAATCGGCTTATTCCCCGGTAATCGCAATGATACTGCATACCGTCATCAAACAGATGAGTGTAAGAGATCGAAAAAGTGCCTTCATCTTAATGGAGGAAGCTCCAACCATCCGTCTCCTGCATATGCACCGAATACCGGCTACCCTGAGAAGTTATGATATTGCTACCCTGTATATCCTCCAGGATAAAGTGCAAAATGACTTGCTCTATGGTGAGAAAGCAAGTAAAGCAATCCTGGCGAACCTTTCCTACCAGTTCTTCGGTAAAGTCAACGACCCGGTAACCGCTGCCTATTATGAGAAATTTTTTGAACTGGTAAAACGCGATACGGTTAGTATCAGTAAAGGGGAAGGCCTCAATTTTGATACCAGGGTGACCAGAACCAAACGAGAGGTATCTAAATTAAGGGCAGACCTTTTCTTTAGACTTAAACCCGGGGAATTTGTCGCATATGCGGATGGAAAGGAGAAAAAAGTCCGGTTTAAATATCCGAAAATTCAAAAGGCACTACCCGGAAAATTTAAACATTTTTCCAAAGATGAATTGGATGCGCGATTTGCGAGTATTTATACCGAGGTGGAAGAGCTTTTGAAAGCTACAAAAAAATAGCCGTAGAAAATTAGTTTGTAATTTACTATTAAACTAATTCTACAGAATCTAATCAACGAGTTGTATACTCGTTAGGTTTGCTTTAATAAGTTATTCGATTATCCTTTTCTAATGTTTAAACCAACGCCTGTATAGTTGTGAAAAAGTCGGATCATTAATACTATCCTCACCTAATACCCTAAAGTAAAGGCTATCCTCATCTTTTTCCAGGAGAATGATGGAATCACCTGCCTGCTTTTTTAACCGGTAAGGGGGATAAATCTCATCGATCAGACGGCCGGTTTTTTGGCCGTCTACTATCGAAACTTCAGGAGTATTTTGGGAAATCCAAATGTTATCATTCACTTTAATAAACCCTCTATGAAAGGAAGATTTATCTATTTTTCCATGGAGACTTTGTTTCCGTAAATCAATCGGTTCTTCCTGATGAAAAAAGTTGCTAAGTAGCGCTCCTAATAATGCGAGGGCTATTACCCAAAGAATAGGAACCACAAGTCTATTTCTTTTCACAATAAGCGTTTATTAATTATTCCAAGTTAGAAAAATAACTTAAAAAACCTTGATCCGCGCGCTTCATTTAATTCCAAATGAAGCTCCTGATGTTCTCCTAAACTGAATTTTGAATAAACAACGCTAAACTTCCGCTCCTCTCCGACCGCTACCGCTTTAGGAACTTTTTCCCTGTAAACTGGTTCTAACCGAATTTTCTGAAAGGAACTCCTTCTTGCTTTTTTGCCTTGTACCCTAAAAAGGGCTAAATCCCCAATCTCGAAACTAATCCTGGACCGGTTTTTTATTCGGTAAGTAATAAATACTTCATCCCGATGATGATGCACTGCTAATACCTCTATGCGCATCCCTTCTTTTCGTTTTACGGCTAAGCGCTTTTTAGCCTTCGAAGCGAAATAAGCTGATAGTTTCTGATAATATGTTTCCTTTCTGTCTTTGACTTCTATTCTTTTTTTAGAAAACGGTTTAGATTCCATAACAATGGAATCGTTTAATCTGATCCTGTCTGCTCTCTTTATTTGAAAGGAATAATCACTTAGACTATCACGGTATTCTAAGGTATAGGTATAAATATCCCCGCCCGATGTTCTTAAAATCAAATTACTCTGGTGCCCGGGGCTCCCCTGTAACAAACCCAAAATATCGGGCTTTGTTTTGTCATAGGTGAAAACAAAATGATCTGAACCCGTAACGGCCTGAATAATAGGTTCAGGACTTAAGACTACTGTATTTTGAAAATCATTACAGTATATCATTTTCGATTGGGCAATGAGTAGCCCGGGTAGCATTGACAATAAATATAATAGTACTGGATTTTTCATAATGCCGGTTTTAAAATTAATTGATGTTGATGCAAAACTTTGACTTTTACATTGCGGTTATCCCGCTGAAAAATACTTTTCAATCCCCGTACCTGGGGAACCCCCGAAATATTGATATCCTGGATAACATCATCCAGTACCTCAGTGGTTACTTGACTCCTAAAGGAGTTTTCTATATAAATTCCTTCCAGGCCATCAGTGAGATCATAGGCAACCAATTTCCCTCCCGGAATGAAATTTCCTGTAATTTCAAGTAATAAACGATTGGCTCTAAATCCAGCCCTGGCATAAATAAGGCTATTAGAAGCAAGGCTGTCTTTTCCTATCTTTATTGGGTCAATGATTCTAAGTTCTAAACGCTCGTCCTTTCGTATGACCTGGTCTCCGTTTACACTAACCCGAAAACTCTCAAGACTTTTCTCAAGGGGCTGGCTTTCCTGGGCTTTTGAAACAAAAAAGAATTCCAGATGCCCCTGTCCGGGAATATGATCAGGTGGATTAGTTGATTTATTGACAAGGCTAATACCTGTTGTATCTTTTTCCTTTACTGGGGTGGCTTCAGGTTCAAAATAATACTCGTCAGGCTCCGGACCACTTTTTAAAATACTATCCATTAACCTGTTTTTTTCCTCTTCCTCCAGATAAGGATCATATTCACCAGAACTCTCTAAGTTCTTATCAGGATATAAACTTGGCGGAACCCGGTCACGCTCCTCGCGAAGTCCCTCCACAGCTTCCAGACGACTTTGGTACTCCTCAGACTCCCCACTTAATTCAGGTATCCCTGGGTTGCTGATTTTCTCGTCTCCTAGCTTCTCATTAGTCTCCATCCCCCAAAAGCCGTAAGCCACAATAAAGCAGGTTAGTAATACCACTACCCCTACAAATACTGCTTTTTTTCTATCAATGTTCATCAGGTTGTTTTATTAATTGGTTCTCAAAAAAATTAGTGATCAGCAGCCCGTGCGGATTATTCGGAAAACTACGGTCTACCCTTAGAAGCTCTCCACTGGTAACCAACTTATATTTTTCCGTAGAACTCCCCCGGTTGATTTCAAACCAGGTCGTCGCCTCAAATGAATAAGGCACTTCCGCCAGCTTCACTGTAGATTCTATCTTAGTCACTCTTTGTACAAGGGAATACTGCAATAAACGATTGTAAACCCCATCCGCCTTTTTCTGACGATACACCTGGTCTACAGAACTGTTGCCAAGCCACAGGGCTTTTGCGATGTTTTCTTTATAATTACTGGTATTGAGACCATAGAAATACCGGTGGAATTGATCTAAATGAGATTTGACCTCCACCTCTATCTGGTCTTTTTGACTCACCAGTTCCAAAGGAAGTACCCCTCCATCAGGACTAATGGCAAAGGCTTTATTCAAAAAATCCTGCTGTACCTGACGAACCTGATACAGGGAGATCATACTACTGCAAAAAGCCATAAGCAATACACTAAGTACTATAAACCGGTTGAGCCGCAGAACTTTGTAAATATGGGTATAAGGTGTTTTCATAAGAAGAGGATTTAAGTGGAAAATATTCGAAACGTGAAACTAATGGCTCTATGGTAGAGCTTGAATTTTAATAATAAGATAAAGGCTACCGAGCCCAACTGGATGACCGGGGACAGGATGCTATCTTCCCCATTATTGCCTATTAGACCAGGCCAGAATTCAGTATTGATCGCCTGGTAGAGTTGATTGATAAATATATTGACCAAAAAGAAAGCGGGCACGATCATATACACCGCCGCATAAAGCTTGAAAAAGCGATAGCCCATCTCCCGAAATTTCTCGAAAACGGATAAACTGATCACCAGGGGAAAAAATACCTGCATCAGGCCCAGGATAAAAAAACGTTCCGCCAGAAATAATGGATAAATAAACAGGTCCATAATCCAGAGAAATAAGCCTAAAATAAAAGCGATCATTTTTAAGGCATAAAACGGGGTCACCAGGTATTCAAAAAGCAAGCTTAAAGCTTTGGTCCCGGCCTCAAGTAAACCGACATCCCGGTCTATCTCTATATCTTGCAATTGTAACGGGATAAGAGCTGGTGCTGTGTCCCTAAAATCAGATTCGATACCTACCAGAATACCATCAAAAACAGCCAGGATCTGGTCGGAAAAAATAACCAACAGTACCACCATAAAATTTTTGATAAGCTCCGAAGGACTTAGTCCCCAGGTATATCCGTCCCTGGCCACAGCTCCTTCGTGGTATTTCTTTATAATATTAACCAGAAAAAGGAATACCGCAAGTGCCTTCATTCCCGTAATGGTATACTGAGAGAACTCAGCTTCTTTGATGGTAGTAAATACCGCATCTACATATTCCAGACCCAGATCCATGATTCTTAATATTGGGCTTGTCGCCGGTTAATTTCCTCCTTGATACGCCTGAACTCAATCAGGATCTCGTAACGTTGTTTTTTTAAACCGATCTCCCGGATAACCTCACGGGATCGCATCCGCTGGCTCTCCAGTACTTCCAAACGTTGTGCATCGTCCATATTCAGCATATCACTAGTGAGTAATTGCTGCATAAAATCCAGGTCCTCCAGGGCATTTTCCATAAGGCTGTTAAAAGACTCGCTAATACGGGCCACTTCCTCCGGGCTGATATATGGTGAGGAAATAATGGCTCTCAAGTCACTCCTAACCGTTTCGTATAAGCTTTGGTTATTTTCCACGATCTCCCGGACCGTTCTGAGCTGTTTTATTAAGGCATTTACCTTTTCTATACGCTCCTTTTGTTCTTTTAAAAACCGGGCAGTTTTTAAAAGTTCCGAGGTCTGTTTAGCCGATTCGATAAGAGATTGGCCAAGGGCCAAAAAATTGGTGTTATCATAGACCGGCATCCCCTGGGCCACAATGTGGCCTGATGAAAAAAAGGTAAAGCCCAGGGCTATAATCAAAATTTTAAATTTCTTTCTGTTCATGATTTTTCTGTTTTAGTGGTTAAAAATTCTAATATGGCTACTTCCATATTTTTTGTCCTTTCATAAATTTCCATAATAGCCTGATTCTCTCTTCCATCGGTGAGGTAGGCAGCGTATACTTCCGGGGGCACCTCCAACCGGAAAATATTGGACTCTCTCCCAATCTTGATAAAGATCTCGGTATACTTGCGCTTGCCTTTTAAATCGTTACGGATGGAATGGAGCTGGTTCAAATCGTGGACACTAAGGTTAAGCCTGCGAACAAGATCCTTATACCCTTTTTCATTATGAAGGCTATAAATAACCTGGGTATTTTCAAGAATACTGGCTGCCGTAGCATTTTCCGGAAGTTGATTTATCGACTGTAAGACAATTCCTATAGCCCCCTCCTGCTTGCGAATAGCCTGGTAATAGAATTCCACACTTTCCAAAACATTGTCGAACTTAAGTTGCTTGGCAAACTCGTCGAAAAGAATAATGCCTCGTTCTCCAGGGTTTTTCCAAATCGTACGCTGTACCGCCGATTTGATCAGTTTAAGCATCACCGAAAGAATTTCCCTGCTGTTCCTTACCTCATCAAGTTCAAAGATGATCAGACGTTTGTCCTCCAATTTATAGGCCTGGTCTTCCCTGGACTCAAATAGGAAACCATACATCCCACTGCCGACATATTCTGACATAATGTGTAGGAACTGAACAGCATCAAAGTAATCTTTACCAATGCCAAGGCTGGACTCAAAAGTTTCCTGGTTTGTAGACACAAACCGGTAAAATCCTTCTAACGAATAAGGACCGGACTCCTGCTCATAATAAAAGCGAAGAATCTTTTTTATAGCCACCTGGCCTTCTTTGGCGACCTTGAGTCCCGAAGCATAGAGCTCCATCAAAAAACCACACAGGTCTTCAATCCGCTCCGGGCTCAGGTCATCTGGTTTTGCTATATAAAAAGGATTTATTCCTAAGTTCTTTCCATGCTCATAACGCAGGATGATATGATCCTTCGGGTAGAGTTTTGCGAATTTCGAATAGGATCCACCAAGGTCGATGATAACCAAACGCGTACCTCCTTCAAAAAACTGACGTAAAATATTATTGGCCAGAAAAGATTTTCCCTCTCCTGTAGGTGCGAAAATGGCAAAATTCCTGGCTTTAATACGCTTTTTATCACTATCCCAGACGTCCTTAATTACCGGGGTATTAAATAACCGCTCATTAAAGAGAATCCCTTTCTTATCGCTGCGATACCCGGTATTATTGATCCATAAACATAAAGCATGCCTTAGATCGGTCACGTAGAGATCCTCATTGGAAAATGCCGGACTATGTCCGAAATAACTATTTAAAAAATACTGGTATAATAAAGACCCGGCAGGTTCATAAGGTTTTATATCCAATTCCTTAAAACCACTTTTGATCCTGGAACTTATCTGACTTAGTTCTTTTTGATCTTTACCGGAAAATAAAATGTTTACCTGTCCCCTTACGATTCGAGACTGCTCGTCTTTACCAATAGTCTCGAGGGTTTCATCGATCTGTGATAGAAAGATCTTATTTTGAGTACCAAAATTTACACTCTTTAAAAGCTCTTCGCGTTTATTATTTAAGATGGCGATCCAACGGGAACGCTCATCCAAAAACAACACCTGGTTGACAATATGATCTTCATTTAGCTCCAAACCAAAGTCATCCAAAAATCCTTTATGAAAACTGATCTCATCTGAAGTAAAGCGGGAATGTGGTTTGCTGGTTTGTACGCCCTGGCCAAAACAGGATTCATGGTTTATGGCTAGTATCCCAAGCCTTTGGTTACCTATGCGAAGCTCTCCGTTTTTTAATCTTATATCGGTGTCACTGCCTGCACAAAAGCCATTGAAATACTGGTTAGTAATGCTAATGGCCTTTTCTTTTGAAATGGGCTTTAGGCTTATGTTAGCGGTATTATTCAAATAGCCAACAGAATCGCTTACAGCTGCCATAAATTGCCGGGTTTCAGTATTCATTTCACCAGGTAGCTTTTTTGGAACCTTTACAAATGGATTGGCCATCCGGGGACGCGAAAAAGATTTTTGAAATGGCCAGGTAAAAAATATATAGCTTTGATGCTCTAATAATGCTCTGCCCTGAAAATGCTTTTTGGTTGCTTTTGAGAGAAAGGTATTCCCCGCTATTCCCTTTGATTCGAATTCCTTTTTTAGATAGATATCCTGCTTATGGACAACACTGCCTACCGGAAGCGTTTTTAGCGCCTGAAACCAAGTGCTGTGCAATTTTTCATAAGCTTTTTCTGAAAGGGAAAAGATCTCGGGAAGCTCCAGCTCGTAACCCAAAGCAATATTTCCGTTGGCCAGAAAGATCAAGTGTTCCTGCTGGTCAATTATCGGGTAATAATCCTGTAAATTAATATTCATAATACCTGCTTAATCCTGTTTGTTTATTCGAAATAAGTGAAGGTAGCCTTGCGCTAACGCGTGTAAATGGAAAACTGTTTATCCGAAGTAAGGTGATATACAACCCGAAATTCCACACCAAAAGTCCTAACAGTAAAAGGAGCTTAAAAGCGAAAATGATCAGTAGCAGTGATGCGATCACAGAACCCATCTGGATCGCAAAACTGCTAACAGCCAACCCAAAGATCACTGCATTCTTGCGGATATTCCGGTACACCGAGTAGCTTTTCATTAGACTACTATGCCAATGAGGTAAGTGAAAATTCCAACTACCGCTCCCGCGATAAGTACAAAAACAAGCACCCTGGTGATTCCTTTTTTAAGGTCTGCATTTTCTCCAAAAAAATGCCCGGCATTAAATAGAAAACCTACCAGAAAAATAACCCCCAGGATGATGGGGAATACCGCCCTGATGGTATCCGAAATATCGGCTACTGATTGCTCAATCCCACCGATCTGTGCAAACATTGGGAGACTGAAAAGGGACAAAAAAAGGCTGGGGTAGAAAGCGTTTTTCATAAAGTATAGGTTTTAAGTTCAACGGAGAACTAAAACTTAACTCCATTACAATGATTTGATAAACAACACTTTAACCTTAAATTTTCTAATTTTTATATAATTAAAAGTCAGCGTGTTGTAAAATTATTCATTTGTTACCGGGCGTTAACAAAAAATCTGCCCACAACAAAGGATGCATACCAGCCTGGGACACTTCGCTATTTATCCCCGGATAACAATACCAGTTATGCGTTCTCCCTGACCAGATTCCCCTGCGGTTAAGACCGCAGCTTAAAAGCTCAGCCGAAGGAGTGTTATTATATAAAAGGTATTGTGTTTCCCGGAGATTGATCCCCTTTTGATACGCACCCAGGCTGAAATAGGAGGCGGCTTTTCCATAATCCCGGTCTGCCTTGAAACATCCGCTTTTTAGGATATTGCGGATTTCCTTTTTTGACATAAGTTTAGAGAGGGATTCACAATAAGATGGCCGGCCTAAACTCCCGCAAAAGATTAATAGATCGTGAAACATATCCAGTTGCTCTTCCCAGACCTTACTGATAAAACCTAATTGATCCCTTCTTTTTTGATCAACTTTCTCCCCTTTCCCTAGCCCGGAGAGATTGGTTTGAAGTATCCTAAAAAGCTGGTTTTTTGGATCCCGAAGCCATAATATTTGTAAGCCTGTATCAAAAAGCGGCTTTCCTTCTGAATCTTCTTTGTTGCAATAACTACGGCATACAGAAAGACTGTAGCCTTTCCTTAAAAATATTCCAAAACCTAAACCCTGGTTGGAATTTCCTTCAAAATAGTAGCAATCCCGGTAATTAAAATCAGCCAGGTACTTATCTCTAAAGCTGATCAGGCTGGCGCGATCCTCTACCTCTTGCAAAAGAAGAACATCAGGGTTAATCTCGCTGATCACCCTTGCTTTATGGATGACCGATTCTCGTGGAATCATCTGGCTGGTCATTTTGATCCAGCTATGACCGGCCTTGAAATCTTTTTCCAAAGTTCGGGGCGAGGCAACTATCTTTCCGTGTAAAACGCCCCCATGATTTCGTAACACCAGGTATTTTTGCGGATGTTCTTTACTAAGCCCCATTAAAAAGGATAATTCCCTAAGCCTTCGATAATCCTCATTTAGCCTTAAGCCTTTCCTTAATATGGCCTCAAACTCATCCAGCCAGTCCATAAAATTTTTACTGTGCCCGGTTCCAAAAAGTGCCTCATCCCTGAAAAACAGGTTCTGGATATTATAACTTGCTATTCTCATAATTTATTTGCGTTTATCGGCCGAATTCTTATCAAAAGCGACCAGGTTAAATAATTTGCGCATCCGGCTACGTACCCTGTTGCCATAGCGCTCCTCCAATTCCTCGGCATTGAGGTTGGTACTGGCGTGGGTCCTGACCTTATGGTTTAGGAAAAGTTCATACCTGGAGAGCAAAATTTCCCCTACCACATTACAATCCCGCCCATAATACCTTCCCATAGGTTCCACCCCCAGATCATCCATACACAGGTATCCGGCATTTCCATAGTCTTCAATGGTCTTATATCCCAAATGATTGAAAGAAAAAACGATATTGCGGCTGGGGATCACCTGGTAAGCTTTTTGGTGCGGGACCAAGTGGCGAAGCAATTTTAGTACACTGGTCTTGCCGCATCCCACCGGACCGCTGAGAAGCAGACCTTTTCTGGGATCAATTTTAAACTTCTCACATTGTTCCGTATCGGCAATGATATAATTACAGAGTTTAAAAAGCAACGCTTCATCTTCGGGATAAATTTTAAATTCCATGAATAAAAGCTTCCCTTTGATCTCCAAATATTCCAACATTTTCTGAAAATCATAACAGGCCTTTTTGCCTTTAATTTTTCCGATATGATAGCTTACACCGCCTTCAATAATCTCACAAGGGTTGACCATAATCTTTATTTTTTGTGGTTTTTAGATGATCAGTTTCTTTACGCGTGCTTTTTTTAAACTCCTCAGCTTTGAGCACCCAACTGTTGGCAAGGGATTTCCAATTCTGGACCGGGTTATTTCCGCCTACCTTCCATCCATTAGCCTCGTAATGATGGTAAAATTTCAGGGCTTCCTGAACAGACCATCTTTGTTCTTTAAAAAAACTAACTACTTCATCTGCGCCTTTAGGCCTATCTCTGGTATATTTAGTTTCTTTAGTAGGTTTACTATTGTTTGTTTCATATACCAGGGCTTGTCCAGGACTTGTACCGGACTTATCCTCGACTTGTTCATTACAGGGTTTAAACTTATTTACCGGTCGATTATCACTGGTCTTCAGCTCATCCATTACTTGTTTACTACTACTCCAAAAAATGGACATCATAACCTGGCTGCCCTTTAAGGGATTTTTTGAAGGGAGGTACGTGATGTAATTCCATTTGCTGAGTTCCCGGATACAACGATGGTAAGTCGTTAAAGAACCAACCTTGGAGGCCTGCATAATTTCCTCTCGTTGTACGAAAAACTGTTTTCTGAACCGGAACAAATTCCAATACTGAAAAAGTGCATAATAAATACTGATATGGGTTGCGTTGAGCCGATCGTCATTCTTGAATTTCTCGGTAACTTCGGTAAGAAGCCGGATATAGTTCATAGCTTCCAAAACTAGTTACTCACTTTTCCTTCCTCCAGTACCCTTGCGATTTTGTCAGCTTCATAAAAAATAAGCCCGCCTAACTTACTATAGGGTAGGGTTCCATTCTCACGGAGGTTATGAAGCGTACCAGGACTGATTTTTAATAATTTAATGACCTCGCTGGATTTGAGGTACTTCTTAACGGGCGAACTGTCTTGTTGCTGCATTAATTCCCTGATCTCGTTCAACAAATCTTTTTTAAATAGGGACAGGTCCTCGGTAGTGATAATACTTATTTCCATAGTAATTACGTTTTGTGTAAAACCCCCACCCTTTACTATTTTTTTAAAGATGGGGGCTACTGGTTTGACTTTCGTAATCACAAATTTGAAAGGATCTTCAGATTTTATTTCACAATGACAGACGTAGTTACGAGAAAATTTAACATTCTGGGAGAAGGGAATCATTTGTGGTCATTTCAGCTATTTTGAATGAATAGAACAACTTATAAAATGACTTTACAGAAAGCTACCACATTGGAAAGACTAAATTTAAGTCTTCGTAAGGTCTATCGTAATTACGATAAAAATTAAGCTTTGGTGACGGTGACATTTTTGATGCAGAAAGACATAAATACCACAATTCAGAATTTAAATTACCTACAAAAATCCCCTGACTAGTTTGGTGAACTAAACAGGGGAATAATTAACCTCAAATATTGAGGTATATGGGAAACAGTTATGGAAGCTGATAGATTATTCGGCTCGAATCAATTTAAGGGTTTCCTTCATTTGTGTGTCTTCCTGTTTTAGAAAATTTTCGTAAGACTGCGGAATAGTCAGATCGGGAATGATGCCCCGATCATAAATTTGATTCTCCATCTTAATCACATCCTGCTCTAAATTAACCACGGAAAAGAAAATCCCTAAACGTGATTTAGGTAAAATATATCCCAAAGGGGAATGTCCGTTATGTCCATATTAGCCTCCCATCGCTTCTTCTCCAATAGTGATGGAATTCTCCTGCTCCACTAAAAATTAAAGAAATACAAAACGTTTCGTGAAAGTGCCTGGGAAAGGAAGTGGTTTGATTTTTTATGGAAATATATTCTAAGTCATCAAACATGATTAAAATAATCTATTCATTTTATGAGAATTCTACCTTGCGCTTCGTAACGGTCTTCTGAAGTCTGGACTAAACTAAAGAAATTTTAAATTGAAATGATCAAGTATATCATATTTTTAACCATTTTATGCAAGGGTTCAAATTCTCAAAAATTAAAACCTTCCATATTACAATAATACAGAAGGCTTTATTGATTCTCTAAGATTTATCCCTTACGCATATAAATATTTCCCGAAATAGTTTCAAGTTTCGTTCTTTTGCCGCCATTATTCACGGTACCTTTTACCCTACTGGCCACCGATTTTTCATTGTTGTTATGTAAGGAAGTGATATCAAGATCGGAATAGATCGTACCGGTAAGGGTTTTGGCATCAATTTCTGCCTTATCCAAAGTGACATCCAAGTTACCGCTAATTGTTTTGAGCATTAGTTCCCCATCGTATTTTTTTAACTCGACATTGCCGGCTATTAAATCGGTTTCCAATTTTCCAGAAAAACTATCCGAAAGTACATTGCCTGTAATGCTTTTCACCTTCAGCTTACAATTCGTGGGAACATATACCACATAACTGATTTCGGTTTTCCTATTGCAGTTATTAATAACGGTATTATTCTTTTGTTCGAAGTAATCTCCAAAATCAGAATAAATACTGATTTCCCCTGAAGACGCTTCAGACTTTAAACTATAGGCATCGTTTCCCTCCCCATTGTCCACAAGAACACGAGCATTTATTTTAACTTCCTGTTTATCCCATTGAATGAATTTGATGTCGCCTGCAAATTTGAAATTAAAGCTGATTTGCTGATCTCCGGAAATTTTGAAGTTCTCTTCTACATTTCGTTGACCATAACTAGCTGAAACAAATAGTACTATAAAATTAAATAAGATTAGATTTTTCATAATTGTCGTGTTTTGATTGATGAATGATTGTTATTTTTTTCTTAGGTAAATATTGCCGATAGAGGCTTTTAAGGCGATTTTGACCCCTCCACTATTAATATTTCCCGAAATGGATTTATTTCCGCCAATGGCCTTGAGCCCGTCCTCCCTGGGCCCAACAAGGTCAAAGTTTGAGTATACCGATCCCATCGTAGAGCTAAGCGCTACTGAGGCTTTCGTGTTTGTAGGAAGACTAACGTCGATCATTCCGGTAGAGGAGCTGATAGAGATTGGCGCAGTCTGGTTTACACTGGTAAAAATAGCATCGATATTTCCCGTAGCACTGTGAGCGGTTACCGGACCGGTTACATTATTTAATTTGATATATCCCACATTCGTATTTATCTCAAGCTCATTAGTTAACCCCTCAACACTGGCATTGCCCAAATTGCCGCAATTAATTTTTAAAGAAACCGAAGCTGGAATGGTGATGGTAAGACCCATGCGCTTATAAAAAGATTTCAAATCAGTTAAACGTAAAACCTCACCATCCTGTTCCAGGTACATTCCCGTTCCAGTATTGTCTTCTCCACCGGCATAGATGGGCGTTAAACCTTTTGCTTTTTCGTCCGTTATTTCATTGCTTGCTTCCCAACCTGTTACAGGTTCATCTTCATTTCCGCAATTGCTACAACCTTCCTTAATAATGAGCTGATTGGTTGTTCCTTTTTTTAGAGAAACTGAAGTACCTGTTTCAATTTCAATTCTTGAAATACCACTCAACGATTTTTTAAATTCCTCTTGGGCACTGGCCAGTACACCTATGAGCATAAAAGCCAGGCATAAAATACTTGTTCGTTTCATTGTTTTTGATTTTGATTGATTATAAAATTTGTGCAAGCCCTTCATTTACCTGGAGCTTTACATAGTCCGGCACATCAGGTTTATTTAAAAGTTTTTTCATAGGAGTAACAGAACGCTCTTCCTTAACATAAGCAAGAAACTGAATGACCGCTATCTGTACGTCTGGATTTCCCTCTGTCTCAAGGGCCTTTATAAAAGCATCTTTTACCAGTCGGTTTTCCTGAAACCGAGATAACGAAGCGGCAGCCGCCAGTCTTACGTTTACGTTATCATCATTGTGCAACCGCCCAATAATGGCTTCCAATACTTTATTTTCAGGCATATGTATTTCTTCAGAATAATTGACGGCTTGAATTCGCTTGCTGGCAGAGCGGTTATCCATCATAGCCAAAGTCATATCCGTTTTTAATTCCTGCGATTGCTGCGTAAGTTGAGCAATTTGCAGTTGAGCATCTTGTGTACCTCGATGTTCTCCATACAGATATCCACAAAGCACCAGCAAAATAGACGCGGCGATTTGAAAGGCGGTTTTCCAGAAAAGTGGTTGTACTTTCGAGGAATCACTCTTTACCAAACCTTGTTTTTCCCGCTCCAGCATTTTTTCAAAGGATTGCTTATGTCCTGTTCCTGGATTTTCCGGTTCGACCGTATCCATTGTCGCCAGTAGTTTTTTGTTTTCTTTAAGTTCCTTTCTACAGCCGTTACATTGTTCTAAATGCTTTTCAAATTCACCGGATTCTTTCTTTGAAAGTTGCCCTTCCAAATAATAAAATATCCTGACTTCTATTTCTTTACATTTCATATCTCAACAGATTCAAAAAATAATTTCTTTAATTTTTTTAAAGCGCGGTGGGCTTTAACCTTTACCGCGTTTTCAGTACTTCCCAACAGTTTTGCAATTTGCAGGTAACGCATTTCCTGAAAACGGCTAAGCACTAATATTTCACGCTCTTCGGGTGATAATTTTAGCATTACCAAATTCAGTTTTTGTACATCGCCACCAGCTTCGGTTTCCGCTATGACTTCCGTAATATTCTCGAATCTTTCATTACTATAAGTTTGTTTTTGCTCTCTAAAATAATCAGCACTTAGGTTCCGGGCGATCCTGAAAATCCAGGAGTCAAACTTTCCACCTTTATAAGATTTCCGGTATTTAATAGCCTTGTAAAATGTAGTCTGCATCAAATCTTCACTGGCATCTTTATCCCGGATCATCTGCATAAAAAAATTGTAGATCCACTGGTAATATCGCTCATAAAGAAACCGCATGCAATCCAGGTTATCGTCTGAAACCTTGCTCATCAATTCTTCGTCGGTTAGTTTTTCCAAGTTGTTGATGGTGTTTATTATGAAGACCTGCAAATTTTAAAAAGGTTTCATAAAAAGCAATAAATAAATTTTCTCATTAGATTTTAACAGGCCAATGGATTGAAATTACTCTTTAAAGTTTTATTGGAATGTTGTTTTAACAACTCCTTGATCTCATCCATTGTTTCCATTTAGAATGATTTTAAATAAATAATTATATTTATTTGGATTTATTATAAATAAGAATTTATATTTGCTCACCAAGCCAGTAAAATGAAGCTTCTTATCTATTTTATTTCTTTTCTATCTGGATTTTCCGCTATGGGTCAGGTATCTGGACGGGTTTTGGACTTCGATACTAAAAAACCCCTCGAACAGGTTCTAATTATTAATAAATCTGGTAATGAGTGGACTGTTTCCAATGAAATTGGAGCATTCAGTCTGGATTTAAAAGCTTCAAACTTCATCTTAGAATTCCAATTATTGGGCAAACAGGATTTTATTATTGAATCAAAAAATATTGAGAACAGCGATAACTTGCAGATTTATTTAAAAGATGATGACTTGCGTCTGGATAAAGTAATGGTAACGGCGGTTCCAAAAAAAAGTAAGATTGGGTCAACTGTAACACTTGGAGAATATGCAATAAACCAGGTACAGGCCTATAGCCTGGCAGATATTTTAAAACAATTACCAGGTCAGGAAGTAACTCCTCCCTCCTTAAATCGCCCAAACAGTATATCACTAAGGACAGCAAATCCAAATGATAATAATGCTTTTGGAGTCTCCTATATGCTGGACGGTATGCAGCTTTCCAATGATGAAAATATGCAGAGTTATAGTCCGGGTTTTGATCTTACCGCTTATGACAACACGAATACCGGAATAGACCTCAGGACCATACCGGCCTCAAATATTGAGGAAGTGGAAGTAATTAGTGGCATTCCTGATGCAAAATATGGAAATCTGACATCCGGGGTGATTGATATAAAAAGAAAGGCAGGAATCTCCCCCTACCATATCAATGCAAATATAAGGCAGGGAAATACCTCCCTGAGTTTGCAAAAAGGCTACGGCCTTGGTAAGCAACTGGGCAACCTTAGTGTATCCCTTGATTACCTAAATGCTAACGCTGATCCCAGGAACAGCCTGGAATCCTATAACCGAGTAACAGCTTTGTTAATTTGGTCTTTAACCAATAAAAATAAAACTTTAAGAAATTCTTTCAGCCTTACCGCCCATAACAACCTGGATGATGAAAAGTTTGATAAAGACAATGATGATGGGGGTAGAGACTCCGCTTTTCGTAAAGATCGTGGGATAAGGTTTAACAACCGGTTAAACTGGAAGCCTGCGGTATCGCTTATTGATAACATCAACCTAAACACCGGGTTTTCTTATGCCTACCAGCATTCCTACCGACAGGAATTCAGAAATGATGGAGGGCGTATCGTTCCCTTAAATTTAGAGACCGGAATTTCTAAAGGAACTTACACCCCGGTCGCCTACCTCATGAAAAGGGAAACCTTTGGCCAGCCATTAAATATATCAGCGAATATTTCAGGGGATAAAGCTTTCAACGCTGGGAACACTTCTCATAGTCTGACGTTTGGATTCGACTTTTCTTATAGTGATAACAAGGGACGTGGTAAGGAATATGATCCGGAGCACGCCCATACCCAGGTGTCATTTTCAGGAGGATCTTCCGGTCTGGAAGAAGGTATTAGACAAGTAAACTTTAAGCGTTCCGTATTAGGACAATTTCGTTTTGGTGCTCACCTGCAGGATAACATCACCCATACTTTTTCCAACAATAGAAAAGTCTTTGCCAATCTTGGGTTCCGGTATGATTCTCAAAATGGTTTTTCCAGTTACAGTCCCAGGGTCAATTTAGCTTATGAATTAACCAATAGATTAAGTGTACGAGGTGGATTTGGTTTTGCCTCTAAAGCCCCTTCCCTAGCCCAAACGTTTCCCGGAGATAAATATTTTGACCGGGTACTGGCTGACTACAGGACTTCTAATTACTCGTATAACCTGATTTACACCCATAAAGTTCCTATTGAAAAAAATGAATTGGAACCTTCTAAAAGCTGGAAATATGAGCTTGGTGGTAATTTTAATGCGGCTTTTGCACAAATTTCTTTTTCAGCATTTTATAACGAGAGTTTTGATGGATTTACCAGCGACAATATCATTCAATCGGTATACCTTCCTCAACTTGAATTTAGTTTTCCAAATAGTGAAACTCCCCCCACCTACGAAATAGTAGGACCTGCAACAATGATCCTGAATTATTCCTTACCTACCAATGCATCAACTGTAATAGATAAGGGGATAGAATTTTTTATAAACTTTAAAAAAATCGAAGCTATCAATACGAGCTTTAATGTCAATGGAACCTATACTTATAGCAATTCAGCCTCTATTCTTCCTACAATCCGGAAAAATCCTGATCCCTTAAATGAAGAATATCTCTATGGAATCTATAACAGGACATCCAACAAACAGGATATGTGGCGCTTACGTGGAACCATAACCCATCATATTTCGGCCATTGGGCTGCTCATGTCTTTCACGGCAGAACACTTTATAAGGTCTGCGGTTTATGCAAGCTTTGCTGATATCTATCCCATTGGATATATTGATGCAAGTGCTAATCAATATAGCATTCCGTCTTCGGAAAGAACCAATCCTGAATATGCTTCGCTCTTTCTTGACCCCGATAGTACAGAAGATCGTATAACCCCATTCTATAATAATTTCCATTTCAGACTGACCAAAGAAATGCGGAACAATATCAGTATATCCTTATATGCTAATAATTTCTTGAATTACAGGCCTACGATAGAAGTCAATGATGCTATCCGGCGGAAAAATGAAGCCATTAGTTTTGGCGCGAACCTTAAATATGAATTTTAATAAACACTACTATTTATGAGAAAACTATCCTTTTTAGCGCTAATTGCCACCCTTATAATAGGCTGTAGCAAAGATGACGACGGCGATTTTATCGCTCCGGTCACCCATGAAATCCACGTTGCCTACGACGAAAACTATGAAAACGAGAATGCTGCTGGTGCGGTAATCAGTCTTGAGAATATAGAAGACGGCAGAAGCTATGAAGCTACTACCAATGCCGAGGGTCGGGCCGTAGTAGAAGTTGTCCCGGGCTCTTACCAAATAAATATCAGTAAAACCATGACTGCCGAGGAATATTTTGATTTTTCAGGCCAGGAAGTAGAAACCGAGGTCAGCTTTAATGGTTCCGCCGAGAATATATCCATCTCTGAAAATGGCAGCAGTACCTCGCTTGAAATTGTGACCGGTACCATTGGAAACCTGCTGATCAAGCAAATTTATTATAATGGTTCTGATGTTCGTTTGGGTGCTGTCTTCCGGGACCAGTTTGTAGAAATCCATAATAATTCCAATGAAATTCAATATTTGGACGGCCTTTATTTAGCTCAGGTCTATGGTAATGGAAGCACACCTTCTACTAATGAGTCTTATCATCAGGCTTCGGGGCAGTATGACTGGAGTCAATCCCTTGGCCAGGATAAGGAAAATCCAAATAGCGATTATATCTACGCCGATGAAGTATTGAAGGTACCTGGAAGTGGCGAAGAGTATCCACTTGCTCCGGGGGAAAGTGCTATTATAGCGGCCACCGCCATTAATCATAAACAACCCCTGGTGATTGAAGATGAAGATGGAGAAACCCAAACTTATGAAGTGGCAGAACCGGAAAGAACTGTGGATTTAAGCCAGGTACGTTTTGAAGCTTATTTCAGGCCGTATATGGAGAGTACCGGCGGTAATTTTTTAGATTATGATATAGATAATCCCAATGTAACCAATGTTGAAGTAATATTTAAAAGCTCTGGTGGACGTGATTTTATTCTGGACACCCACGGTAGGGAAGCTCTTGCGATCTTCTATTCTGATGATGAAAACATTTCCTCCTGGGGTGAGTATCCTGCTCCCGATCAAAATGAAATAGATGAAGAGACCAGTTTATATCTACAAATCCCAAACGAGGTAATCCTGGATGGGGTGGAACTTCAGTATAACAACCCGGCAAAACAGAAGCCCAAACGTTTAACCAGCCAAATTGATGCAGGCGAAACCACCACTCCAAACGGAGCCTTTTCCTCACAATCTGTTATCCGTAAAGTTGCGGGGGAAATTGATGGTCGCATCTACTACCAGGACACCAATAATTCCAGTAATGATTTTGAATTCCTGGATCGTCCCCAGGTAAAAACCAATTAAATTATTGTTATGAAACGGTTTGGTCTTTTAGTATTACTATGTTTATCATTCAGGGGCACGGCACAGGACAGTCTGAATAGTCCTGTTTCTAATCAATTCTTTACTGAAGTGCTAAAGAATTATAGCAAGAACCCGGTGAATATGGCATGCGTACCACTAAAAGACTATACCGCTTCTACTTTATATTATCACTTTGAAGAAGGTGCCCTTAAACAAGGCGGGGAACCACAAGGTGTACAAGACTTTGGATTAAAAACCCAAGGTATTTATAGAACTGGTATGGGAATTACTTTTTTTGGTGACCTCCTGGTTAAAAAAACCTATTACCGGGATTTGGCCTGGAATTTATCCTATATGATGCCGAAAAAAGGCATGATGCCCGATCCGCATTACTTTGGGGTCTCAAAACCCGGGAACTGGAGCAACCAACATTACGAATTGAACGGTGGAGTTGTAATACCGGTAAACCAAGGTTGGAACTTAGCCCTGGAAACAAACTATAACCTCTTTAATAAATACCGGGTAAACCTCGATCCAAGACCAAAAATAACCTATAACAAGTTAACCTTAGGAGCAAACCTGTCTTACAATATAACTAAAAATCATAGGTTCAATATGGGCTATGCTTTTGAACAGGCAGCCATAATCAACAATATTAATTTCTCCAATAACAATCAGAACGAGGCTGTAAATTATGATATTTATATAAAATGGATAGCCGGGTACGGCTCGCTTATGAATGTATTTGAGGAGGATATTAAGAGGAAAAACAAAGCGCAAAATTTTTCTCTGGGCTACACTTTCCAAAATAGCAGTCACCAATTACTGGTAACGGCGAATTTAAAAAGAGGGGAAAATATCACGTTTAAAGAGGATGTGGATGATAGGGTTGACAATGAAAACAGTTATTTCGCCACTTTTGAGCCGGAAGCTTTTCAACTGGATATTATGGGGTTGAAGTATAAAGGTAAAGGAAAGCTAATCAAAGCCGAATATACTTATCACAGGAACCTGGGAGAAAATTTCTTGACCGCTAAAGGAGGAAAAACCTATTCCAATTCTTTGGATGAACATATGCTCTCTTATTCCCACATTCAACAAGATGCTCAAGGCTCTACAAAAAATGAATATGGGTTAAAATTTCAGTACTGGGAAAGCTCACAGCAGGATGCCCTGGCAGTAACCCGATCGGATTTTAAAAATGGTGAAATACACTTTTATGGGCAGAAAGTAGTCTTTGAAACCAAAAAAATCAAGCTTAGGCCGCAGCTCAGAACAAGTATTATTTTTAATATTGAAGAGAACCTGGAAAACGGAAACAGCCAGTATTTGGAAAATATTGATGAATATGATTATATGGGTTTTAGCCTTCGTGATTATTACAACCAGGTTATCATGCCGGATCTTCAGTTGGTTTCCTCCACGCGAATAAACCTGGAGGCAGGTGCTTATTTGGATTTTATCAGTAGACAAAACCTCCAAAGTATCCTGAACCTGAAAATTGGCTATTTATCCTCCCTGGAAAGCGATAATTACCATGCCAATAACCAGCGTTTGTATACCAGTCTTTCTCTTATTTTGAATTACTAAATCATGAAAAACAACTATAAACTCTTTCATTGCTGTCTATTCATAATCCTGGCTTTCTCAGGATTTAAAGTTTACCAGGAATATGATATTGATGAATTAAGGAAACGCTATAGTAGTGGAGATCCATCCATGTGGCCCGCACCCGACATCGATGAGGAAGTAAAAAATAATTTCGAAGACATTGGTCACCTCCCCCCTCCGAATTTTCCTAAGGACAACTCTTACAACAAGGAAAAAAAAGAACTTGGAAAAACGCTTTTCTTCGACCCCAGGTTATCTTCCTCAGGACAAATAGCCTGTGCCAGTTGCCACGATTCTGAAATTGGCTGGGGAGATGGACGTCGAGTAAGTTATGGCCATAACAGGCAGCAAGGACGAAGAAACTCTATGACCCTACTCAATGTGGGATACGTTGATAGCTTATTTTGGGACGGAAGAGCTGAATCACTTGAAGACCAGGTGGGATTCCCGATTAATGATACCCTTGAAATGAATTTCCACGTGAACCTGGCTACGGAACGGATCTCCGCCATAAAGGGATATAAAGCATTATTTGAATCTGCATTTGGAAACGAACAAATTAGCGAAAAAAATATACGAAAGGCTATTGCCACCTATGAACGAACTATTGTTAGCGAAAGCACTAAGTTTGACAGGTTTATTGATGGCGAAGCTGATATTTATTCAGACCGGGAGGTCTTAGGTCTACATCTATTTAGAACCAAAGCCCGGTGCATAAATTGTCATAATACAGGCTACTTTAGTGATAATAAATTTCATAATACAGGCCTAACCTATTATGGACGAAAATACGAAGACCTGGGTTTGTTCGAAGTAACAGGAAAGCCTGAAGATGTCGGAAAATTCAGAACAGCTACCTTGCGGGAAGTTTCTCGAACTGAGCCGTATATGCATAACGGCCTGTTTCCTCATTTAGAAGGGGTCGTCAATATGTACAATGCCGGGATGCCACGTCCTAAAAGAAAGCCTCACGAGGTAAATGATACTCTTTTTCCAACGACTTCCCCGATACTGGAAAAATTGAACTTAACTAATGAAGAAAAGGCTGCACTTGTAGCCTTTATCAAAACATTAGAATCAAGGAATAGAAGGGTAAACCCGCCCAATCTACCCAACTAATAATATTATAATTCATCATCCCTCCGCATCTTGTTTAAAAGACTTAGGATAAGCTGATTAAGATACTTGGCCTTATCTCCTTTTCGGGCCTTTATCTCGTAATACGTCTTATAACCCTGATCCAGTTTCGTATTGAAAAAATCTTCAAAAGCCGAAATAATAGTACTGATCTCCAAATTGCCGTGGTTCAAAGCCCCGTCTGCATGCAACGCATAGAGCAGTTCGACCAGTGCTGTTTTGGAACCGGTCCATTTAAGCAACTTTGGCTTACGCTCCAGAAAAAGTGCCTTATTTCCGGGTTGCAGCGTATGCAGTTTCTCTCTTACGTAATGTATAAACTTATACATTGCCTGGATCATAGCCCAAAGCATATCGTGCGAGGTCGAGAATTCGGGGTACTGGTAATAATTTATGGTCGGCGCAAAAGGAAAATTATCCAGTTTATTACGCGTAAAAAATTCCGGATCCATATATCTGCGCGATTGCTCCATATAATTTGCAAAGTCTTTATTCTTAGAGAAAAACTTATTGATTTTTTTAGCCTCCTTTTCCAAAAACCAGATCTTTGGTTGTGTACCTAGCTTGGGAATGCTCAACTCACAAGTCCTGACTTCGGTAAAATAAATCAGGTAACTCATCGGTATGGGTTTGATATTTCTAAAAAAATTGATCTCTTCCGCAGGATCCTCAAAATCTTCCTTTTCCACCATTCGCTGTAGTTCAGAGAGGGTACGATTGGAGAGGCGGATTCCCAATTCCGCTTTTTTAAGAGTATCCTCCTGCGAATTGATGATCCGTTCTACCTCATCCGTAAAAATTGACATTGCCTTCTCGAACATCAGTTTCGTATTTAAGGATAACAAATAATGCCGTTGTTGTGCTATTTTCAATATGTATTTTTAAATGGTAGGATCTTAAAAAACAAAATATACACAGGGGGCTGGGGGTACCTATTCTTTTCTTAACCAATCTAAAGCTTCCAGACTAAAGTTATCATCTGCCTGGATATAGGCTATTTTAGGAGTTAAAGTGGCTCCTAATTTCTTTTTTTCAAAACTGGCACTAAAGCCAAAATTAATTTTTTTGAATTTTAAAATTCCGGCCGTTTTGATTGTCTGGTATAAAAGCTGGCGATAGATATTGAATTCTTCATTATAATCATAATCCATCCCGACCAGAGAGGGTATTAAAGTATTCCCGGATCGTGTAACGAACATCACGCCTACGACCTTTTCCGATGCGTTGATTCTATTTGGTTTAAGATATAATACCAAAAAGTCCCACTTCGGACTTATAATCATTTCAGAAAATAGCTTTTTAGGAAATTTAAAGGTATTAATTCCTAAATTGTGACTCCAAACCTCTTCAAATAACTCATAATATTTATCAATTTCTTCGGAAGTTGGTAAACATACGATCCTGGTTTTAAAATAATTCTCAAATGCCTTGACATCTTTTCTGAAATGCTTCCTGGAGCGTTTGCTGAGTGTGGATACATATTGTTCTTCATTACTCCAGTGGAGACTGGAAATTTCACAGGAGTCAGGCATATCTATAGCTACGAAACCCTGCTCGTTGAAAAAGCTGTTTAAGTCATTATTTTTATTGAAATCCCTAAGAATTATAAGCTTGGCTTTTACCTGCTGTTTTATTACTTCGAGTTGTTTCAGAAATAAACGCATTGTATTCACTAGCTGAGAATGGCCCGAATCAATGTATAAATGATCCCCTTCAGAGAAAACCGATCCCATCGACAGCACGATATCTGTCATATAATAAGGATCCTGCTTCCTTATATCCTCAATAGCTTTCGATGTAGCTGCATTGGAAAGCATATCATTTTTTAATAAGGCACTAGTCATATGGGCTGCTAGAATAATTTTATCCCTGTTGTCTTTGATCAGTATATAATGAAAATTCCAGTTATGTTCCGGCAAATTGTTATTGATGAATACATGCTCCAAAAAGCTAAGACCATCCCAATCAAAAGTACCTTTCCCCAAGAAACACTTGTCCCAGGATTCCTTATCTAATTCTTTTATGGATTTGGTATATGTTAAGTGTAGGTTGGTATTGGTTTTTTCTGCAAATTTCTCATTCGGTAAGCCTGGCTTCGGCATTCCAAAAGCCTTATAGATACTGGGTAGGTCCGTATGAGTTTGTTCGAGGGCTTTTGGAAAATGATAATCCATTGCATCAACCAGGGCTTTTATATCCTCTAATTCATTATGCCTGGAAATGGTGATTCGGACACCGGTGTTTTTAACCGGAACGGCCGGGAACAAGCCAAGGTTTACAAAGAAACCTGCATTCATCATTTTATTTACAAAATTATAACCCGTAGCCGGAAGGCCAGTACCAATGTAAAATACAGGGGAGGAATTTCTATGTATCAAAGGCAAATCCGATGACTCCAGTAATTGATTAAAGTATCTTATTTTACCCTCCAAATCTGCCTGTAATTCATATATTTCAGAGGATAAATGAATATCTGCAGAAGCAGTTGCCGCTGCTACAGAAGCAGGCTCTAACTGAGCTGAAAATGTTAGCGGTCCTCCGAAATTTTTAATTTTTTTATGCAGTTTTTCATCGGGACAAACAAGCACCGCTCCACTGGCACCGAAAGTTTTACTCAAGGTTCCGAATAAAAGAATATTCTGGGGAAGTTCCTTAAGCTCCGACATTACATAACCCGAGCCGTGCTTACCTTTCCAGCTCATCCCATGGACATCGTCTATATATAGGTGGAGTTGAGGATATTTTCTCGCCAGTGCAATAAGGTCATTTAAAGGCGCATAGTCTCCATACATGGAATAAACTCCATCTGCCATATACCAAATCTTATCTGCTTTATTTCTATATTCCTTGATATAATGTTCCAACATATCCATATTACTATGCCTGATCATTCTAACAGGAATTCCACGAGATTTTAAAATTTCAGTAGCGCTTTGGACACTCCAGTGCACCTGATGATCCAAAATCACCGCATCATTGTCTCTCACAGCTGTAGGAATCACAGCTAAATGGCCAAGTGTACTATTTTTTGTGATGAGTATAGGGTGCTGGTACATTTGGAAAATTTTTTCTTCCAGCGGCGCATAGAGCGGATGCGAAATATAAGTTTTCGATAAAGGAAATTGAGTTCCATATTGCCGGATGGCATCGATAGCAGCCGCTTTTAAACGCTCATCCTGCTCAAGCCCAAGGTAACCGGTAGTACCGAAATGGTAAGAAGATTTTCCGTTAATTGTAATTTTACGACCGTTCAATTTCCTGCCTTCAGCATGAAGATGAATCACCCCTGCATCGGTTGCATTAGTGATCACCTCGTCCACAGTATCAAGGAAATTATTGTGTTTAACTTTTGCCATTGCCCCAAAGTATTTATTATGAATACCTTAAGCTAATGAAACTTTTTTAAGACCTGGAAATTTATTTTTTAAAAACTGAAAAAATGCCACTTAGAGTAAAATAAAATTCAGGAGAGTCAAATAACAGCGTTTATTTTGATTCAAACTGTCTCAAAATGACCTGTTGGATCAATAAATTTTCATTTTTATCAAATGTAATTTACTAAATTACAGTATTCTATAGTAACAATTATTATTTTGATTAAAAGGGCACAAAATAATTTTGCAGAGGTTTGGATAGAAAATGATATCCTTTACTTTGTTTATGCCCCATTGGAAAACCTTAGCCTTAAGATTGCCAAGAATCTTTTAAAACTTCGTCTGTCCATTCAAAATAATAAAGGGTATCCCATTTTATGCGATTTGCGTGAGGTAATTCAGGCAGATAAAGAGGCTATGGATTACTTAGCAAAAGAGGGATCGGTACAAGCCACAGCAGTAGCTCTTCTAGTTCAATATCCCCATACTAAATCTACCGCCCAGTTTTACCTCTCCACAAGCATTCCAAAAGTTGACACTGAGGTTTTTGAAGACAAGTTAAAAGCCCTGGAGTTTTTATCCAATTATCCCGTAAAAAACTAATTATGTACTTTCCTAACGACAAACTCTTCGACCAGATCACCCATCTAATTACCGCACTGGCTAATGATGAATATGACAAGCGTATTAAAATAAATAAACTACGAAGCAAGTTATCAACGATTGGTGTCTTATTAAATATGCTTGCAGGGGTATTAAAACTAAAAGTACCTTCTAAAATACCGGAATATGATCTCAGCTACCTGAACCATATAATTCTTATAGTAGAAGAAAATTATCAAATTAAGGATTACAATACTGGATCTAACGGCCTTTTTGATAACCAGTTACACAATCTGGAAAGTATACTCGATGAAGAATCTCTGAAAAAAGTTCAGGAAATTATGGATTCAACCTCTTTTGACCGATCTATCAAATTAAATTATAGATTACGCGACGACCTTTTTTTAACCATGGATTCCAGGATCACAAAATTTGAAAATAATAATTCAGAAGTTTTTATTTTATCTGCGGTTAAGACAATCTCCAAAAATGAATGGACTAAAGAGAAGTTGCTCAAAAAGGCACTGCATCCGAAAAGGCAATTTGATATCTCAAAGAATAAAAAGATTATCGACAGGCTTTACCATTATCTTATGGATAATCTTGACTCTCCTTTAAAACCTATTCCAGAAATCGCCAGGGAACTGGAAACCAATTCTACCGTACTAATCAGGGGGTTTAAGGCTATACACGGAAAAACAATAGCTAGCTTCCATAGGGAAAAAAGGCTGGAGAAAGCCCGGGATCTCGTTTTGGATACTGATACAAAACTTTCAAACATAGCGACCCTATGTGGTTTTGGAAGCCTTTCACATTTTTCCAGGGCATTCAAGAAACATTTTGGAGTAAATCCTTCCGATTCGCGCTGATTGATGTGCATGTTAAAACTTTCACCTAAAAAAATCAAATTAAAATGCTGAATTTTAAGGTATTAAACAAAAAAAATGTTTTTCACCTATCACCAGAAATATCGTCTTTCAGAAATCATTAGGTTCTTCCTGGCCATATTGTTCATATATACAGGAGCCACGAAGTTGTTTGATTATAGCAGTTTCTATGATAACCTATACAACAACCCCTTAATTAACAGTAGGCTATTAACGAACTTTCTCAGTATAGGAGTTCCTATTTTAGAACTTATTGTCGGATCACTTCTGCTATACCCTAAAAAGAAATTATTGGGGATGATTGCAGCTATGGGATTGTTAAACCTGTTTACTATATACATTCTTGGGATATTATTTTTAAGTCCCTATACCCCGTGTTCCTGTGGAGGAATCATCTCCCTTCTTTCCTGGCATCAGCATCTATATTTCAACCTGGGCTGCATAGCAATTGGATTACTTGGCCTATACCTGATGAAAAATAACAAGCTGAAAAACCAGGCAGAGATAACAGATAAAATATAAAGAAATTTTGTTGCAACAAATGTAGGGTGCACCGGCACCTGAATTAAAAAACGGGAATTTTATTATTAACTTTTAAATTTAAATATCATGAAAACTAAAGTTTTATTACCGATGTTAGCGTTTATATGCTCCGTTGGAATGGCATTTGCCACCGTGGGAACAAATTATGCAGCCGCAACAGGTTTTATTGAAACCGACGAAGGTTGGAAACCAGTTACTGTAAATTGTGAGGAAGGGTCTTTCGATTGTAGAGTTTATCTCGAATCAGATACGGAAACACCATATACGGTTTATCCAGTTGCAAATTCCCAGAGTGAACCACTTGAGAGTAGCTCACCGCTGCCAATTATGATAAGTGACTAATTACTTATTTAATTAAAATAACACCGGGATAATTTTCCCGGTGTTTATTTTAATGGCATTTTAAAATCAAATTCAGTAAAAAATAGACCGATAATCAATTGTGAGTTCATTCATTTTGTACATAATCCTTTGGCAGCACAAGGAATTTCTGCATATTTTCCTCACTTAAATATTTATCCGCAGCAGCATTAATATCCTCCAAACTTGTGAAATGGTCCAATACTGCTTCATATTGAAGCACTTCATTTTCAATATCTTCCCCCGTGTTGATCTTATCCTGAAAATACTCTGGCCAAAAAGATGAAAAGGTGGAAAGGTAATCGATCCCTTTTCCATAATTTTCTTTTAAATCCACAACTGCATTTTCTAACCAGGTCCGGTCCACGCCAAACTTTTTTAGCTTTCGGAATTCTTCAATAGCCATCTGTGTTAATTCACTTTCATTACCTAGTTCACTATTAAAGCGGACATTTAAAGAGTAAATACCATTATTAATGTCCATCCACTCTCCCCAAGCCCCCGGAGCATAACATCCCTCCCGTAGACGATCCCAAATTCGCTTATGCAAAGCTTTTGATAGTAGCTTAAGTTCAACCTGGGTTTTAATATCCCTGGGAGCATTAACAGGAAAATATAAACTGATATAAGACTGCTCTAGATTACTAAGCCTGATGACCTTATCCATCTTGTAAAATGGAAAATCGATAGTTTGATCATTCGAAACCTGTTTCGTGGTAACTGGAAAAGCTGACATTTTTTTAACCAGCCGCTTAGTCAGATCCTCCCTGTCAAAATCACCCGAAATTATAAAGGTGTAGCCGTTTAAATTAGAATACCACTCTTGATGTGCCTCAGACACTTTTTTCATAGTTAGATCTTCAAGATCCTGCAATTTCAAATTGGGAATATCGGGATACCAAATAGCTCGAATATCATCCATAAAAAAATTTGGATTTCCTCGTCCAAAACTATCCTCATTCAGTACCCCTTTTTGATCCGATTTCCATGCTGAAAAACTCTCTTTGTCAAGTAACGGCTTTTTCAACCTAAGATATAAGAGATTGAGCAGTTCATCAATATCCCTCTCTTTACTAGTGGCATAAATCTTTTGATAATTTCTCCCTAATTCAAAACTCAATCGAAGTCCAGTACTTTTTTTAAAGTTCTCTAACTGGAATTTATCAAAAGAACCAGCTCCAGTAAACTTAAGAACCTCCGGAACAACCTTGGCTGCCAAATATTCCTTCCTCCTTCTTATAGGAATATTATTTGGACGAAAAGCATGTATGCTAATTGTCTTCGCATTGCGTTCAGATATAGGTTTTAAAGGCTTAAAAAAAAGTTTTATCCCGTTTTTCAGCTTTATTTCGGTAACACCAATTATATGCTCGGTTTCTAATTCTACATCGTATTCATCGATTTCCTGAATGCCTGCTACCTCCGAGAGAGATTCGATAGCAGGTGGTAAAGGTTTTAATGGATCTACTGTCATCGAATCAATTTCATCAAGCCACTTGGCAAGTGTATCGGAGTCCGGTGCGACCTGGTCTTTAGCCCTGAAAAACAAAAAATCTGTTTTGTTCATAAAATTTCCGTAATCATTAAAAACAGATTGCATTTTGTTAAGGTCAATTTGATTAAGAATTTTAGAGATCAACTTGTACTCATTTTTGGGATCAGGAGCAGCGGTTCCGCTTACAAAATGGTTTTCATATTTTGAAACAAGTTCAGAATTACTCCTTTGTTTCCCTGAATAATGCTGAAGAACTTCCTTCTTTGCCCTATCTAATTCTAAGTCGGTCACTCCTTTATGTATTTGCTTTCTTGCACTTAAAGCCCTAACTAATCCATTCTTTACCTTACGAGGCTCATCACTTTCTAAATCAACTTTCATCAAATCATAAGCAAGCTGTCCGTTCACTGGATTATTGGTCATAAAAAATTCTGAAAATGGAGGCTTGAGTTGTTGCTTCAGCTGCTTTATGCGCGGTTTGAGGATTATCTCATAGAGTTGACGCAATAACATAGCTTTATAATCCGACACGTTCTTTGGATTCTTTTCATCCATGCGTTTGCTGGCAATATAAAGCCGAAAACCCGGCTTCAAAGTATCAAGCACAGAGATGTACTGGTTCTCAACATTGAAATCAACCTTCCATTTCGCCAATTTTTTATTGACATTACTCCTCTTTTCAGGAGTTTTTAGGTCCGAAAATAATCGCTGAATCTGTGCTTCTACACTATCTACATTGATATCACCTACTATAATTGCAGCTTCCAGATCAGGACGATACCAATCCTTATAATATCTCAGAAATGCATTTTTATCAAAATCAAGTATACTTTTTTCAGCCGCATTTTGATCTCGAAAATGGGCCCCGGTATTTTTAATCAAATTTTTAGTCAGGACATTCCAAAACCAATCATTATAAGGGTTATCTACCCTCATTTCACCTAAAATCGCCTCACGTTCCACATCAATAGACTGCTGGTCGAACCTGATATCATGCGACCAATCCCGTAAAACCAGTAACCCGGAATCAAGAACCGATTTATCACCAGATGGTATTCTGGTAAAATAAAATGTATGAAGATTTCTAGTGCCAGCATGGACATATAGACCTTTTGTATTGAAATAGGCCGGTAAATCGGGGAAGTTCTTTGTGCTTTTATACCCCATATGTTCTATCAGGTGCGCATATTCAAGTTGGTCCTTATCTTCGTGGTAAGTTCCTCCCTTTACCACCAGATGGAGGTCAATGGTATTGGTTAGGGAGTCACTTTTTTGAAGGTAATAGGTAAAACCGTTTTCCAGTTTACCATACCTTACAGAAGGGTCAAGACCTAAAAGCTCACTGTCAGGTGTCTTAGGTTTTTGTTGACAAATAGCAGTATTAAACCCTAAAAATAAAAACACCAAAAGATAATATCCCCTGTCCTTTATTAATTTCAAGTTCTTAATAACCATCATTTTGGGTAAGATTTGGATTTTTCATTCGGTCCATTTCTGGAATAGGATAAAGTATATCGGTGTCTTCCCAAGAATCGGATAAATGTCCTAGAACCGAGGAAGCCCTGTTGGTACGTTTTAAATCCAACCAACGATGTCCCCATTCTGAAAAAAGCTCTCTTTTTCTTTCTTCCAGGATTAATGAGATTAAATTTTCCTGGTTTATTTCTAGGTCTGATCCTGAAATAGACTCCAGATTTGAACGAGTTCTTATCTTGTCCAGATCGTTGATTGCTCCGGAAAAATATCCTGTTTGAGCTCTTGCCTCCGCCCTGATAAGAAATTGTTCTGCCAGTCTTAAGACCATGGAATATTCAGTGATATTACTAATACTCGACCCGTCCTTATACTTATATGGAAAATGGAAGCTGCGAGTAGCATTAGTATAAAAACCTATCCAACTAGTAAGTCTTTTATCTTCTGAATTGAAGGAATTAACAAATTCATCACTGATTTTGAAGGAAGAAAAAGAACTACCCACATAAGCCAATCCTTCATTGGTACTAGTTAGAATATTTCCTCTACCAACAGGTGAAATTTGCCAAATGGCTTCTTTACTCTCTGGCAGAAAAATCTCATCAAGGTTTTCAAGAAGCTCATATTTGGATGACTCCGCTATAACCTGACTACTTAAGAATTCGGCCTGCTCCCAGTTACCCAGGTAGAGATAAACCCTTGCCAGCATTGCTGTCACTACAAATTTATCGGCCCTGGTTCGCGTTTCTGATGTAGTATTTTCTAAAAGTTCTATGGAGGCTTGCAGGTCATCAATTATCAATTCATAGATTTGCTCCTGCCCTTCTCTGGCTATCAACGAATTTTGTTCATAATCAGTGGAAAGGATAAGGGGAACATCTCCATATAAGTTCACTAAGTAGAAGTAAGTAAACGCCCTAATGAATCGGGCCTCTCCTTCCAACTGTTTACTGATTTCCTCGGAAACTCCTTCAGACTGGCTTAAACCTTCCAAAAGGGCATTTGTCATATAAATAATATTAAAGGTACTGGACCAGAGATAAAAGTTAAATTCACTGTCAGGTGAAATTTCATTTTGATTAAATTCGGCATAACTTACACTATTAGGGTTAACAGGCTCAAGTACATCTGAAGAAAGCCCTCCTAAAACGCTTACTGAATAATTCCATCCACCGGAAAAATCAGCGTTTAATAATTCATTATAAATGCCGGTCATGGTACTTATGGCGGTTTCATCTTCTTCAAAAACTGTTGCACTTACTATTTTGTGCTTCGGGGTATCAACTTCTAAATAATCCTCACAAGAGGTATTAATAAGAATAACCAGCAAAATAAAAAGTTGTTTAAAATATGTATTTCGTAACATTGTCGTGATTTTTAAAAATTAATTTGCAAGCCTCCGGTAATCGTTCGTAAAGAAGGCAATGTTTCCACTCCTGGATTTTCAGGGTTTATTCCTTCATAATCGGTTATTGTTATAAGGTTTTGGGCATTTAGGAAAAACCTAAAACCATCTAGTTTCCAATTCTGGAGTATCTTCTCCGTAAGGTCATAACTAAATCCCAGGGTTTTAAGACGCAGAAATGAAGCGTCCGAAATGAAATGTTCACTCGTTGAGGCAAAAAAATAGGAGTTGAATGCCGTAAAATTTTGAGAAGCCTGTTGCAGTGTGCCATTTTCTATACCCGAAATAACATTTTGAGGTTGGTTGGAAACATTGCCCGGTGGCGCGAAATAGCCTTTATACCCGTTTTGCTTTACGAATTGCCATAAGAATTGCAAAGAAAAATTTTTGTAAGATAAATTATTGGAAATTCCGCCGTAGTACTGCCGACCTAGCTCTTCAATAACAGTCCGGTCTTCATAACTAAAATTACCATCCCCGTTAATATCCTGCACCTGATAAAGACCTGTTTCGGGATCGATTCCGTTATAATTATAAAGCAAAGCTATGCTTAAAGGGTAGCCAACCCTGTAAACGTTTTGGTAAGAAGTCTGAGAGATATTATCGAACTCAACCAGCTTGGTTTCTGGTAGTGTGAAGTTAAATGATGTTCGCCAACTGAAATCCTTTGTGCTTATATTTAAAGAAGAAAATTCTACTTCCCAACCTGTATTCTGCACCATTGCCGGAAGATTAGCCTGAATGCTGGAGAATCCTGTGGTTGAAGGAAGAGGAAATCCAACCAATTGATTGGAAGATCTGTTACGGTACCAACTTACACCCAGATTGATTCTATCTTCCAAAAACCCAAGTTGAAGAGAAGCTTCCAGTTTCTTATTTTCCTCCCAGGAAAAATTAGGATTGGTTAGTTGGGTAGGATAAAGCCCACCTGGCCCCGGTGTGGCTTCATATGCATCCAGGTAACCATAATCTGGTATTTGGTCACTTCCAGTAGTTCCATAGCTTCCACGAAGTTTTCCAAAACTTAAAAAACTAATATGATCTCTGAATATCGGTTCTTCCGAAAATATCCAGGCTGCTCCCAGAGCGCCGAAATTAGCAAAACGTTTGTTAGGTCCGAAACGAGAGGATCCATCCCTTCTACCTGTTAGGTTAAGAAAATATTTTTGATCCCAATTGTACGCAAGTCTGGCAAACAAAGCAGTATACTTATACCTAATATTTAGATATTCATTTACATCTACCGCTTCTGCGGCTTCAAGGTTTCCAATTAAGGACTCTGAAACATAACCTTCCCCGGAAATCCTTAAATTATCATTTTCACTTTCCTGGAAGGTCATGCCTATTAATGCATCTAAATTCCCTCTACCGATGTGTACACTGTAAGTTAATTGCGGCTCAATTATCCAGGACTTTCTCTTATTAATTCTCTCTGATGAAAGATGTTCACGACGATCCCGAATATCAGGTCTATAAGATTCCTTTTTAGTAATTGATTTCTGATTCCGGTAAAGATTTGTATACCCTGCATTGGTTTTAAAAGTTAAGCCATTGAGAAATTCATAAGAAATACTCAGGCTACTAATGAGGTTGTTCACCTGGTTTATACTCGAGTTTTGTAAATTTGATAGTGGATTATCCCAGGTGAGATCTGCCCAGTTTAAGCTCCCATCATCGTTATAAAGCTGTGGAGCATTTGGAGGCAAACTAAGTGCCTCTGAAATATAACTATCGGAACCAAATAAATTATTATTATCTACCCCATAATTCATAGAAAGATTCAAATTCAATTTTTCATCTTTTGACTTGTGATTAAGGCTTAGCCCGCCAGTGACCTTATGATATTTAAAATCTCCCGGGAACACAGTACCCTCCTCATGGTAGGACCCTCCAATACGAAACGATGTAGTTTCATTCCCCCCGGATACTGCAAGGTTCAAATCGGTAATGGCTGCTGTTCCTCCTAATAATTCTTCCTGCCAATCGGTATAACGATCATTGTCCCATAGTAACAAGTCATAGGCATTGGTCTGGTCTGGCACCACTCCATCGTTTTCAAAAGCTTGATTTCTTAGTTGTAAATACTGGGGAGTATTTAAAAGTTTAATTTTATTAGAAACTTCACCAACACCCGAATATAGACGTGCCTCCACCTGAGTTTTTTGTTCAAATGATTTTCCTGTTTTAGTTGAAATGAGTACAACCCCGTTTGCTCCACGTGAGCCGTAGATTGCTGTGGCATCAGCATCTTTTAGCACTTCAATACTTTCTATATTTGATAAATTAAGGGTGTTTAAAGGGTCAATACCCGTTCCCCCACTTAAGTCTGATCCAACTAGTGGACTGGAATTAACAGGTACTCCATCTATGATATATAATGGAAGATTTCCATTATTGCTACTGCCGGTGCGCAAACTGTTTTGACCGCGAATCCTTATAGTGGGAGCGTTACCGGAAATACCGCTGCGCTGTTCTATTTCTACCCCAGCCATTCTGCCCTGCAAGGCCTCTAGAGGATTAATAATAGGTTGCCTTTCAATTTCCTCCCCAGATACCTTCGCTATATTCCCCGTTCGTTCCCGCTCTGTTGTATTATAATACCCGGCGTTTATTTTCACTTCTCCAAGAGAAGCGATATCCTCTTCCAGTTGGATGTTAATTTCACTTCTGCCATCAATGGTAACTTCAAAAGTTTTAAAACCCATATAAGAAAAGACCAAAGTACCATTGGCTGGAGCAGTGATTTCGTACTCCCCATCCAGGTTTGTAACTACTCCCCTTGTGGAATTTTTAACCGTGATGGTAACTCCAGGTATAGAAAGCCCGTTTTGATCGCTAACTATCCCTGAGATCAACTGTTGTTGAAAGAAAGCGGTATTGCTAGTTGCTGCTGTTGCAGCCTTAGACAGAAAGAATAGTATCCCTCCAAGAATAATTAGCGCCACCCATTTTAGGCGCGAGTAATTATTTTTCATAATTTCGTGTGGTATTTAAATGAAACATTGTTTTATTTAAGCTTAGGCTTTCCCCACCAGACGGCAATCTTAGGGGAAAGCTGTAGGCTTAACGCCTGTATTAAGGCCAATTCAAATTTCTTTTCATAAACAATTTCTTTTTTTGCTAAACTTAACGGCCCTATCCGTTAACACCTATTGACCCAAATCAAATTTTCCCAAAAACCCCACTACTTTATTCTCCCATTAGGGGCTAGGGGGCTTCCCGCCCAACGCTGTTATCAATAATAGGGCATCAAGAAACAGCAACCCACGGGATTATTTAAAAGATTTTCCTGATCCCGCAATCAGGAATTAGTGAATACAGTAGTAGTTACTGCCGGCCACTTTGGCCTATAATGATGTAGGGCAAAAGAAAGCGAGACTTATTCTTATAAATTGTAGAAGATTACTTTGAAAATTAAGAAGAGAAACGACGCCGTTAGAACTAAAAAATAGGCGTGGAACTCAGCTTATTGCCCTCAAGGTACTGGTATACCATCCACGCAAATAAGTGAGCCCACGCCGTTAAAGCGTGAGCATCTACACTTATCATCTCGCGTGTTTAAAAATTACCAGTTTTTGAGGACGAGATTCAAAGCGAATGCTTCTAATATTTTAATTAAGAAGAATCGCTAAATTACATTTATTCAGTAATTATTTATCAAATATAAATAAAATATCTTAACGGTATGATATATCATACCATTTTTTCTTCAGATTAATGAGAATTTAGCCAAGACTGGTAAAAAAATTAAGGATTGACTGAAAAGGAAAAGATAGGAAAGCAGGTGTTGAAGCTCAGAGAAAGACTTCCAAGTAAAGAATACGATAAGGAAAAAATTTCACAGCAGGAACTTGCGGATACAAATTTTGGATTAACGAAACATTTAATCGGTACGGTGGAGAGAGGTGATGCAAATCCTACATTAGAAAAAATGATGCTTCTCGCCAAGGCTTTAAAGGTGAGAAAAATCCAACTTTACGAAATCGAAATTGATGTCAATAAGTTCATTGATGAAATCAATTCAGAGAATAATTGAAGGTTTTTTGAGAAGAACGAACAATTCTTGTATACCAGTAATAAAGCTTAAAAGAAATTAATAAAATTCATTGTCTTTAAAATTTGAATAAAGATTTAACTTTTCCCCGCTTATAAAACTTACTTTATTTACAATTTTATTGCTCTTGGGGTTATACTCCACTTTTACAAAGAATTTGTCTAAGGCATACAAGGAGAACCTTGTAGTTGGTTCGAGCCTATAGCTTATAAAATCACCTTCATTAAAAAGTATACGATATTGCACTTGTTCTGGCAATAATTTAAATTCATAAAGTGTCATAACTTTTAAATTAGGGGAAAAACCACCTGGTAGCTTAAGAATACTTTCTATATTTTTCCAGTAAACTGATTACAAGTGTTTAAATTAATAATTTTTCTTCTCTTCCCCGTAATTATCCATGGCCAAACTTTTAAAAGTTCGGCAACAGCACATATCATAGAATCCTATGAGATTGAATTTATGGAAAGAACAATAGAAATTAGTGAGAATGAAATTATAATTATTTCCCAGGGGAAGAAATATAAGGATATTCAAACACTAAATGTAGTTGAAATAGAAGAGAAGGAATTTGGAAAATTCGGTGTTTGTTCCTGGTATTATTGTAACACTAAGGATATACCTGGATCTGAAAAACTTATTATTCTTCCAATGCAAGAAAACCCTAAACAATTAAGCATTTTTGAACCTTCTAAGGACGGAGCAAGTACTAAGGAATTTAAAATAATGTTGGATTAGGGATATTTTACGTTTTATGGAAAAACCATTATTTTTAATTACATTTTTATTAAATTCACGTTTATATTCTATAATATTTATTTTAAATTTTATAATTTATGTAATATAACGAGTTGATATTAATTTTATAGATATTACCATTCTACATTAAATTCTCAGAATCCTTTCACTAACTAAACCATAAAAAATGAAAAATCTAACTAATTTTCTTTCGCTTTTTTTTCTTCTTTTAATTTTTCAATCCTGTATTACTTATAATTTACCTGATGGCGAATTAAAAGGAAAAGAGGTTTGTGGCTATAATAAATGTAAACCAGGATATATTGGTACTGTATTTCATTATGACGATAATCCATATTCACCAGATATAAGCGATGAATCTGATTCTAAGAGTATTGCATATTCCGTCTTAGGCCATACTTTACCATTATCTGATAAAACTGGAGGGGAAATTGGAACTTGTTCCTACAATGCAAAAACTCCATTTAGCAAAACCGACATTACGAATATTCGCTACTCAAATGGACACAATTTAGAATATGAGCGGTCAGAAAAACTTGAATTAGATGTTCAAGCCGCAGTCGAAGCTGATATGAATAAATTAAAAAACTTAATAACTGACCAATCTCTGCTTAACGATTTAGAAGGAAAAATTACTGCCGCTTATAATAATGTCAATGATAAAGAATTAAAAATCAGTGCAAAATATTCCGAGTGGGGATTAAAAAATAATGCAATCGATAGATTTAGAAAAAATGTTGATTTTGAGGATTGTAAAAAGTATATGAAAGAACAAAATCATAGATTAATAACTGCAATTGGTTTGGTTTATTACGAAATTGAATATAGTCAAAATAGTTTATCTAAAATCGCTTCTGAGGTTCAGGCAGAATTAGAGCAGGAAGGTGTTAATTTTAACTTCGGCGCAAACTTCAAAAGAGAAGTTAGTAAAAATCTAACAGCCACCACTCCCGGAGGCTATCAAGTATTAGTTTTAAGGCAAGCTACAGCTGAAAAACTTTCTCTATAAAAAATCTAATGGAAAAAAACTACAGCCAATAACTATGCGCTAGTGTGGCCGGAATGGCCAAACAATGAACGCACCGTTGACTAAACCAGTTTTTGCTGGTAAAATATCGGAATTGATCTGTTCTTAAAAGGTAATATTTTGTGGGTAGGCCATCTAAAACTCTATGTAAGGTTTCGGTTTTGATTATTTTAGTTTTTCAACCAGTATCCAAGTGCGACCTCATGCCGTAAAAGTAGTAAGGGTTCCCAGTTTTCCTTTCTTGCCAACCGGACAAAGCTGGTGTTGTAATTGCTTACGCTTCTTGAGTTGTACCTGCCCAAGGCTTTAACGCAGCTGGGTAAGGGTGATTTTTTTTATAGTCGGATCGAACAAAGTCTTTGGAAAGTATGTGAAGTGCGAAACGCCTGATGAACTCTCCATCCTATAAATGTAATAAATATTTCCTTCCCCCGTGGCGATAGTCCTTTAAAGCAAATGTAACGCTTTCATTATCCAGGTTTTTATCCGGCGATTACTGATGGCAATCTTGTGGGGATAGCGGCCAAAGAATTCCACCACCTGTGCGGGACCTAAAAATGAGCGTTTGCAATTAACTACCCAGTTGTGTTTGAATAGCCTTTCATAATATTCTGTATTATGTAGGAAGTTATAATATTCCTGCTAACATCATTTAAAGTTTAAAATACTGACTCTGTATTAAATTCTACTTATCGATTGTTTGTAAAGTACTTGTTATAAATATCTCTACCCATCCTGCCGTACTGACTAGATTTATATTCAGAAAAATCAAATGAATTCAGATGCTTTAATTTATTTTTATAGTAGGCGTAGTCAGTTTTATGATTATTCTCAATTATTTGTCGTAAACAAATTATAAAACCATTAATTGCCGTAGTGGTAAGAACTTTATTCTTTTCTTCTTTGCTACGCGTCCATTTATTTGAACTAAGATTATCTTTAGCTGCAGCAATGAAATCGTTAACTTGGCTAGTACAAAATTCTAAATATGCTTCAAGTAGCTTCTCATCACTCTCATCTTTAATTTCAAGTTTTTGTGGATGGCTCCAAATTTTGTAAAGACTGTCATCACCTCCTAATTTAATTAGTGGTTTTAAACCATAGCTAACTATAGAGGTAGTTTTTATTTTTTTCTTATCATAAAAGTGTCTTTCAAAATTATCTTCTAAAGGTCCATTATTATTTAATTTATTAATTAAAGCCTTGGCAATAGACTCTGAAGAAAATGGTTTTAAAATTAAACCAATAGCTTGCTTAATATCTGATTTTGCGTTTGATTGATTGGAATTAATCTCTAAAAAAAGATTTGCTTCAAATTTCGTTTTATCCTGATCTAAAATAGTATCTGGATAAATGATACCCGTTACTAATAAATTCTGCTTTTCCCTTAATTTTCCAATTTTTTCATCATACAAACCACCCTCATGATAGGAAAATACTCGATGCTGACCATCAATTAAGCCAATAACGTTATACCGTTTAGGTATTTGTATTGTTACGGGTTCCGTTTTGGTTAAGGTATTCGGATTTAATGTATTTCCATTCTTATTTAATAGCTTTGTATCGCTGGGTAGCGTTACTATAATATTATTAATAAAGACTCGCTCCTTTGAATTCAAATATTTTCTAATATTATTAATTTTACCCTTAGATATCATTCTTTGATAAACTCCTGCTTGATCCTTCCATCCATCTCTTCTCAATACATAAGAACGATGTAAAAGAGACAAGGGATCTATATAAAATGATATAACTTTGTAACCATAGTCAAAATTGCTATATGAATGCGGTAAAATTGATCCCTGATAATCTTCACTCCCATTACTGGAATTGATAGAATCTTTTCCAACCTCATTATTACTTAATCCTAAAAAACTAAAGATTTCGAACCTTGCAGATTTCTTAACTGCTTCAGCTACATTTTTGAAATATTTTACTAATGGATAGTCAAAATAGGATATAGTACTAATTTGTTCTTTATATTTTGGGCTCACTGAATTTTTGGAGCAATATAGAATCCTGATCTGACATTGTATTGGATCATAATATTGATCTCTTGTCTCTTTAAATTTGGAAAATTTGTTTTCAAAAAATTCAATAAAAGATGCCGAGTTACTTAATATCTCATCATAAATCAATTTTTTAGGCTTCAAATGATCCCTTATTTTAGAGGATTTGGTTGTAGTGTATTCTAAGAAAAGTATTACGTTTTGATAGACGAAAACATCATCAAAATCTGAAGTATGACCATTAAATGTAAATTCCTTATCACTTACAGATAAAACTTTTGTGAAGCCAGCATTTCGAAATACTGCTCTGACATCCTTTCGGTGATTTCGTTTTTCTAATTCTTCAGGACTTACTTTTTTCCTTCTTTTAGTTTTTTTGGCCATATATTAATCATTTACGCATAGTCACTTTCGTTCAAATCCACTTGAATGGAACTTATAATAACGTTATTTTTACCGCTTCTGTTAAGCTCTTCAATTTTTATTTTTTTGACAAATCTATGTGTTGCCTTAAAGTCATATATGTAAAGATCCTTTTTCTCGTTTGTTAGAATCTCAATAAAGGAGGTGACTTTATGAGTGTATAAATATGTTGGAGCTATTCCAAATTTAGAGAATGGAGCTTTTTTAGTCCAATCTTCAACCTTTTTAGCTATTTCATTTTTCCTTGACCTATCCTCTAATAAGAATAAATATTTGACTTTTAAATATTTTCTATCACCATTAGATAGGGTATAGGTCCGTTTAACATAGATTTTTAAAACATTCTTGAATCCTTCTGTTTGTAATTTTTTATACAATAGCCTGGCATACTTTAGCGCTCGCAAATCATTAACTAATTTCTCAAATTTAGCCTGGCCAATTCTATTCTTTTTGCTTATACAATACTTTGAACTTTTCTCCTCATTTGTTTCCTTAATATAGTTATGAAACATATCTATATACTCCTGATTTAATTCAAAACCAATATATCTACGTTTCATATTTAAAGCTTTAGAAAGTACTGATCCAGAACCTGAAAAACAATCTAAGACTACATCATCTTCTTTAGTAGTCAGCTTGAGCATTTGTTCTATCATCTCTTCAGGTAGAGGGCAGAAATGTCGTATATATCCATTACCCCAAGATCCCTGAGTAGGAATATCAAAATTCCAAATTGCATCTGGTGTTTTTCCCTTAGGATTATATCTCTCAGGATATTTTACCCACCATTTTTTTAAGGTTTCAAAATCCCGAACTTCATCTATATAAAAATTAAAGTCATCACTTTTAGAGAAAACTAAAATATATTCAAAAAGATTTCTCATTTGACCTTTATGTGCCCAAGGTACTGTACGGTCCTTCCCCCAGATAATAACTTCTTTTAGCTTCCATCCAACTTCTCTTAATTTATGTGAGAAATCAAAGGGAAGTGGTACAACCTCACCTTCGCGTCGATAGGCATCAATTATAACCCATAAAGTACCACTCTCCTTAGTTACATTAAAAACTTTTTGAAAGACTATTTTGAGGTCATCTAGATATGCTTCATAATCTTGCCCATAACCAATCTGGTTATCCGATCCATAATCTTTTAAATCAAAATAAGGCGGTGAGGTTATTGTAACATCAACAATTTTATTTTTGATTATCTTGTCAATATTTCTTGCATCCTCATGATGTACTTTGAAGATATCTTCCATTATATCTTAAGTAGAAAATTTAATTTTTGCGGCATAACCTGCAAAATAACAGTATGTATTGAAATTATTGGTATAATTTCAATTAAAGTTATTAACGAATGAAATAGAAGCTTTAATACGTACAGTATATAGTTTAATTTTTCGTGATGGAATATATATACAAAGTATTAAATTAACTAAAACCAATAATTTTTTATTAAAAACAAAAGATAATTGGTTATGAGCCTAATATAATAACTAAAATTTAATAAACTTCATTTTGGAAGTTCTAAGTATGGAGATAAAAAAATTAACAGAAAAAGTATGTCATTAAAAATAGCAAACCAAAAAATTAAAGAAGCAAGACGGACTAAATCAACATATTTAAACTTGAGTGGTTTAGGATTATCGAAATTACCACAGGATATTTCAGACATGACCTATCTTCTTGACTTGGATTTAAGCTATAATAACCTCACCAATTTCCCAGAATCAATTTGCTATTTATATAACCTTAGGACATTAGATTTAAGCTATAATAATTTAATTGATTTCTATTTGCTCTCTGGAAAAACTTATTGTTTAAAAGAAATAGACATTTCAAACAACAATCTGAATTTTGTCCCTCAAGAACTTCTGGAATTAGATTTTAATCCAATTATACGATTTGAGAACAATTTTTTCACAGAAAACCTACCTCCCGAGATTATCTTTCATGAAGATCTTTCATACATCGCATTCTATCTAGAATCTTTAGAAAAGAAATTAATTACACCACGATTATTCGAAACTAAAATTATAATTGTTGGTAAAGGAGAGGTGGGTAAAACTACTTTACTTAAAACATTAAATGATGAAAAATTTAAGTTTAAACTGGGTAAAGAAAACTCTACTCATGGCATTGATATTCAATCTTCAGGTTTTCAAGTAATTTTTCCTGCTAAAAAACCTTATTATAATAGATTTGAAGATTTTGAAAACTTACTTTTATATGATAACGATTATGATCATGATGAAAACTACAGCCAGGTAATAGATCAGTATGATCCTCTAAGTGAATTAAATTTTGACGAAGAACTGCAATTAGATCTTAGGGTGCAAGACCAACCATTCGACTTTTTCTACCACAATCTATTTTTTCAAAAAGAAGTAAAATTAAATTTCTGGGACTTCGGAGGCCAGGAAATCCTTTATTCTACACATCAATTTTTTTTAACCCAGCGATCTGTCTACTTATTTGTTTGGGAACCAAGATCAGATACTGAATCAGAGAATTTTGATTACTGGTTAAATACTATTGAAAAACTAGGTGAGAATTCACCCATAATTGTGGTGATGAATAAAGCAGATATACGCTTGAAACAAATAGATGAAAAGGCCTATTCAAACAAATTTAAGAATATAGTAAGCTTTCATCAGGTTTCCTGTTTAACTAGAAAAGGAATTGATCATTTAAAAGAAAAAATTGCTGAAGAAGTTCGAAGGTTACCTCATATAGGAGACCTTCTACCCGGAACTTGGAATAAGACACGTAGGAAATTAAAAAAATTAGATTCAAATTATATAACATACAGTGATTTCAAATCGATCTGTAACTATAAAGAAAATAAAGAGGTTAATTTCATTAGTTCATATTTGAATGATCTTGGCGACATTATCCATTTCCCATCGGATATTCGTTTGAGGGACATTGTTATAATTAATCCAGAATGGCTTACCCACGCTATTTACGAATTAATTCATTCCTTAGATATACAACGTAATTTCGGAAGGTTTAAAATGGAAAAGCTTGAAGAGCTTCTGGACGAAAGCATATATCCTAGAGATAAGCATTTAGATATTATTGCCTTTATGGAAAAGTTCGAAATCTGCTTTAAAATTATCGGTTCAGCGAACGAATTTATTATTCCAGCTCTACTTCCTGCTCAATCAAATACAAAAGGATTCGAAGATGATTATTCAGTTAAGGAGGCTTCGAAGATTGAAATTAGATACTCTTTTCTTCCTAGTGGAATCATTGAAAGGTTGATCTGCAGAATGAACAGTTATATTGATAAAGATAATTTCTGGAAATTCGGCGTTGTATTCAAACATCAGCATGCTTATGCCACAGTACAACTACAATCGCTTGATAAAAAATTGACTTTCAATGTTACCGAAAATATAGGGATGGAATTATTTCATATCATTCAGCATAACTTGGATGAAATCCATAATTCTCTAAACCTAAATGATAGTGATTTTCAAAAATATTTTGGATGCAATTGTACAGATTGTTCAACAAGCGAAAATCCATATATGTTTGAAAAGGAAACCTTGAAGCGTTTCCTTCTTAAAGGAAAAAATTCTATCGATTGCCAAAAAAGCACTGAATCCATTAATATCAAAAGTATTTTAGCAGGATTCAAAATAAAACCTACATCATTTTCATTACTAAGATCTTTTATAGATGCAGCCTCCATATTGCAAACAAGGATTTCTACCATACAGAAAGCAGATGAAAACCAAAGAAATCTATATTTGCTGGATCTATGGCGACCATCTCTTATGAAATACAATTACATTCCCAAGGAACAGGCTCAAAGAGGACTGTCGGCTACCGGGAAAAATTCAGGAGAACTGGACATCGTTATTGAAGATGATATTGGAACGATCAAAACAATTTTTGAAGGATTCAATTTACCCTCTATTAACAGGGCTGTAATAGAGGCACACATTAACAAATTAGTTGATAATTATGATCGAAACGGTTTAAAAGAAAAATTTATAGGTATCTATTCAGAGTCAAACGATTTTAAATCATTAAGTCAAAAGTATTTTAAACAACTCGAAAATTCAGAGAAATTAAAGCAAATAGAAGATATTTCGGAAAATTACGGTATAGGAGAAGAGTTAAAAATTTTCAAGAGTGAATTAAATAAATATGTAAACCCTACATTTTTATACCACGTTTTAATTAATCTTAAAAATTAAAAAGATAGCTCAGATTTTAATATCAAGCAGAACTATTCACTCTTTAATAATTCCTAATTCACCCAAAATATCTCTTTTAAATTTACTAAAAGGCCTATTAATATAATCTTCTTTACTGAGGTATGTTCCAAATGCCAGCCGGTATAATTCCTCGTCCGAAATTTTTAATCCATGCAGTACCTGTGATCCAAGATTTGCCAGATATTTATCTGAGAAAGTCTGCCTGATCTTTAACAAATCGTAAAGCTCTTGAGTATAACCGTTATAAATTTTAATCATTTTTAGATCTTCGAAGGATTTTCCAATTTTACCATCCGGCTCTTCCTGATTTAAGATGATCTCCAGACCATCAGCAGATCTGTTATTATATCTATAGGAAAAGTGAAAATCATCCAACAGATCATCTTCATAAGGGTGCTGCTGCACCCCATACTCAAAATGAATCGTATTTTTTAATTTTTGGTTACACGTCCCGCAGGATGGAATCAGGTTAAAAAAAGAAAGTCTTAGTAATGGGTTAGTACCCTTATCTAAAAAATGATCAAAATCTGGGCGTATTAGATTTTCCCCCTTTTCTCTTATAGTCACTGCATAATTAAGATTACAGTATACACAGGATCTTATATTTATTTCTTCTGCCAGGTGGTAAGCGCAATATTTTTCTTTCCGTTTTATAATAAAATCATCATAATCTAGAACGTCAATAATAGCATCCTTAAGTCCGGGGATCGCATCAATATCATTCTTTAACTCTTCATTTAAAGGATATATGACAGAAGGCAGCCCAACAAGTATATCATCAAGTTTTGGTGTAAGATTATCGTCGAAATAGTCTTTTAATTCTCCCTCAGGTAAATCTTCAATTTTAGAAATCACCCTGGGTTTTATTTTTTTTAAAAAATTATATTTTGCTTTCTGAATTTTAGACGAATGTGGATCTACATATAACATTAGCTTCTATTTTTTAATGTAGGCAAGTTCAGCCTGTAATTCCTGTATTTGCCGATGAAGAATCTTTTCCCTAACGTTACCGTTTACTTTTTTATCATACATTTCGGCCAGTTTTTTCTGGACTATTGGTTCATCTATTAGTTGAATTATTTTTTTGCAATATTCAGCATCTACATATTCCGGTAATTTTTTCTTACCATTTATCCAGTCCACCACTTCCTTAATTCTACGTTTTGCCAGCTCTCCAACGAATCCATCATTAAAAAAGAAACTATTGGCGAGTATATCATAAACATTCGCCCCAAAAGTTTTTAAATCCAGTTTGCTTGATTCATCACCCATTGGTAAAACATTACTTCTGATGATATCTGAGAGCAGGAATGGAGAGTGCGTTATAAAGCAAAAGTTAATACCTTCAATCCTGGACAAGTCGATTTTGCTAAGGTAATCTAAAAGAAACTGAATAAACCTTCGTTGAAGATCGGGATGGAAATATAACTCTGCTTCATCCATCATTACCAGTATATTCCCATATCGATAAAATCCTGTTTCATCCTGAACTGAATCAAGATTATTCAAATGGTAAGCTACTGTACTAGCTATACTTATTAACTGGCTCTCTCCGGAACTTATTTTAGCGAAATCGGATCCATCCTCCAGTAGAATTTTGCAATTGAATATTGGCGGCGGTATCAATAAAATAGTTTGTACATCCTGATCCTTAGATTTTATTCTATTGATCTCGGCTGACAAATCTTCAAGTGCAATCTTATCTCCCGTTACAAAAGCATCAATGTGACCATATTTCAGGTAATTAATAGTTTGCTTCAATTTAAATACCATGTGACTTTGATCTGCCTTAATTTTTTTCAATAATCCTCGTACATCTTCTAAGGTTAAATTACCTGATTTCTTCTGTGGAAGATGAGTGTGATATTTTGAATATGTATGACAAACAGAAAACAATTTTTTCACAAAATATTTCTCGGCAAGTACTTTATATTTCAATTCATGCTGAGTTTCCAATTGAAATACCGAGTATAACTCCCTAATTATTTCATTCCTGGTTCTACGCTCAATAGTTGTATAATTTAGTTCCTCCCCTTTTTTAGGGTCCCCTTTTTTTTCATTTTCAGAAATTATTAAGTGCGTTGCTTTTTTATGACCGTAGATTGTTCTGAGAGTTTCCTCCGCCCCTTCCTCTACAGGTTCTAAAATGTTAGCTAACATTCTTGCATTCAACAAGGACTCCTCCCTATTCACATTAATATTACCTTCTGTTCTCATAGGATTAATAACCACCGGGGATTGGTAGCCATCATTCTTATGGGATAAGGGTGTAATCCAGTCCAGTTTATACTTCTTGGAGTTTAACCCGTAATGGGAATAATTGACTGCGATGGTATAAAAAAAGCGATTGAGGTGAAAATCATCTAGGTTTTTCTTTTCTGGATTCTGGAAGCCCCCCTCAACATGACTGTAACTGTATATACTAATCTTTTCTCCATTAACAGTTAGTTTATAAAGAGTATCTGTTCTAAAAAAGAGCTCAATATGTAAATCTTCAATAAATTGATTACTTATTAATCCTTTAGCAATGGACAGGTTATAAATTGACATATAAAGTAGTTCTGTAAGACTGCTCTTGCCTACACCATTTTTACCCACCATGGCAGAAATATTAATAATAGGGCCATCTTTGATATTATATATATTTTCATACCTGTTGTCATAAACCACTTTTTTATCTTCATTTGAAAACTGGTAGTGATTATAGAATATATATAAATGATCTTCCAAAAGAACCTTCTTTAAACTACTTGGCATTTCTTTAAGGGGTCGAATTCCAATAAACTTAAATGATTGTAAGTCCTGAGAATTTTCATATTTAAAATTTTCAATAAAGAATTCTTGAAAAGCTTTGGAGTTAGTCGAAAAATGAATTCTTTCGAGCTTACGCTCATAAGCTAATTCTGTTATCTCTCTAAAAAGTCCTGGCTTCCCTTGTACAATTAAATCATTATACTCTTCTACGTTATCGGGAAGTGAATCTATTTTATTTAATTTCTTAAGAAATTGAACAGTGTTCTTATCAAGTGGTAAATAACTATCTGAATCAATCCAAAATAAAAACTGTGTTAACGATACCACATCTACCCCATACCAATTCTTAACATCATTAAAGGTAGAGGCTCTTAGACTTTTGCTAGAATTTTCAAATATTCCTCTAAAAAGCTCCCATATCTCTCTTTGATCTTTATGTGTTCTAGGGGAGATTAATTTAATAGATAATGGAGCAGGACAACCTTTGAAATCAATATTTTTGAATTCTTGAAAGTCGGTTTTATCTTCAAGAATACTAAAGAGAATATTTATTCTCTGTAGTCTTGTTTCATCTTTCATTCTACTCCCATTAAAACTTGCAAAAACTTGAATGGGATCAAAGGACTTAAAACTTTCACTATATAAATTAGATATCCAAGGATTCAACTCCTTAAAACGAGCATTTTTAGTAAGTATTTTGAATAGTTCAAAACCCACACCCTGTGAATTTGCATTCGCAAAATCGAAAAGTAAAGTTGCTAAACGTTTATAAATAATGTGCCATTGAACATCAGTTTCATTATGCATCATAGTTTATTCGAATAGGTTGAAGTTAAAAACTGGAATTATGATTTGTAAGAAAGTTTAAATTCATTAATTATAAAAGGATAAGGAATTTCATATAAAATTAAAAGAGGAAAATCAATTGAATAGATTTTAAGTGCATTTTTTTTCCTCACTCAATTCTATGTTGAGATTCAGTTTTCTTTATGAAGAAATAAGTTACTATTAATTATTTTCCCAAGAAGGAAGACTATTAAAAAAATTTTTCTAGAATATGAAGATATTCGGTAGTCTTATCAAATTTATGATTCCTGTTTTCCGTTTTGTCGGCTTTGAATCTTTGGTAACTTTTTGAAGCAAGTTGGTAATGCCCATATTTTTGCATAATTTTTTCAATATTTTTTTGAGGCATAAGTCCCTCATTATTATAACTTAAAAAAATATACCTGAAATTGGACTTTTTAATTAAATCTTCAAAAGCCTTTTCTACTTTAACTTTACTGCAGTAATCTGATTTAATATATTCTCTTAAACCTGTCTTCCCTTTGGGAATAAAATTATCATACCGAGCAATGGTGTTTAATAAGTGATAATTAGCTCCATACTGTCTCGCATTATAAGGGGGATCCAGATAGAGTATATCTCCTTCAATATGAGAAATTAGATTATTACTGTCTTCATTATAAACCTCGTGTTCGTTGCCATTTAATTGGAAATTAGCCGGAAGTAGAACCATTTCTTTCTGGGCAGACTTTTTTAATTTTTTCAGGTAGGCCCCATAAACAGAAGCAGTATTAGCAACTTTATCTGCACTTTCTAGCAAACTGGCTAATAAGAAAAAATATGTTGATTCATCAATTTGCTCTTTATTCCTCCAGGTTTCTATCTGCATCCTAATTGCATCAATTTTCTTTCCGTTTATATCAGAAAAATACTGTCGTTCTGCCTTATCACCTGAACAATAGTTTTTATAAATAAAGCCTTCCAGTGGTTCAATTTCATTTAATTCTTTAAGCAAGTCACTGTGTCCAGATATTGACAAATGATTACCTATATAGTTACGGTTAAGTACATAACTATAATACTCCAAATCATTACTAATCACTTTTTTTACAAGAGGTTTGAAATTTCGACCCACTATTCCAGTACCCGCAAATAAATCACAGAAAGTAAAACCGGAAAGGTCTGTACCCACTACATCCTGAACATTTTCCACGATAAAGGGAATTAATTTATTTTTAGAGCCGATGTAGTTCATTAGAGATTATTTTGAAGAATGCAAATATATAATTTATTAGTACGGCAATGCATAAGAATACTATCTAAGGATCTTTGTAAGACATTTTAATTTATTTGTAAGAAATGTATAATGCACGTATACTTGATCTTATTTAGAAACTCATTTGAGTAAACTTTTTTCAATGAATAATGAAACTTTCGGAATTACATTTCAATATGCTATTTGCAAAGAATACAACTTATCAAACCAAATAGCTCCTAAAAGAATTTCTGAGGATATTCTATTAAAAATAGAAGAATCGGGGATTATTAAAGAGCTTTTTAAAAAAGCTACACCGGTTGAATTTCTTACTTATTCAAAGAAATACACTTCCGAATTTGTAAAAAAATGCCCGCATAATTTTCTACTGTCAGATGGACAAACATTCTCCATTAGAACTTTCGGGAAGAAGAATAAAAAGTTTGCTCCAAAAGTAGTAGGGCAAGCTGGAGATATCACATTTAACCATTTTTTTGGTGATCTCGCAGGCGAAACAATAGATAGAGAAAATTTTAAGGCATTCTGTTTATCAAAAGTGCACGAAATTCTTCCTATTCTTATTGATTATGCCCTAATTAGTGATGAAACAGCCTGGATATACGTAGATGGGAACGAAAATCTGACCTTTAAAATGATTCCCCGGGAGGATTTACCAGAGCTGACTTTTGAAAGAAAAGATTTCTCCTTTACGAAGGATACAGTCGCTGCCTGGAATGAAACGACTACTGCGAAGTACAAGGGTAAAACCATTATTGAGTTTCAACTGCATTCTAACAGAAGTGGTTATAAAATTAGGCTAGATCGAGAGAATTTCCCATCTCTGTTGATGGTGGAAAAGATTTTAAATAATGCCGTTATTGGCGATTCCGCAGAATTGGCGATTTGTGAAAATTTTCTATTGGATCCTGGAGTTGACAATGATAGACTTAAGAATAATTCCAATTCAGTAGTGGTCAGATTATTCAAAAAACACTATAAAACAAATGAAGAAAAATTCTTTCCTTATAAGCCAGTGAAGTATGGTGGAACAGCTGCCAGAGTAAGAGGGGGTAATAGCAAAAGTGGTATCGATTTTATTCTTGAAGCCGGAAAATCTCTTTCCTTGAAAACCAATAAAAATAAAAATGCAAAAGTTTGCCCACCAGAAGTAGGCCAGCCCTCCCCTAAAACCTTTGATTATTATTTCTCTGCAAAAGGGTGGTACGAAGGTAATATGGATGGTATTAAGTTTAGGGAGATCGTGCTGGATAGGGTGATACTAGCAGATTTATTATCGGAGTATTTGAAACATTTGAATGAATGTGATTATTTATTATGGTCAGTTTACAATGAAGGAAGTAATATCAATTCACAATTAGTTGAGAAAAAGTTTTTCAAAGACTGGTATTTCTCACCTAAAGAACTAGAGTATTCTAACAATTTTCAAGACAAGAATAGTGTTACTATCCGTTATGGCAAAATTAGTCTTGGTGAATTTCAGATTCATTCTGCTCGAAATTCGTTAAAGTTTAGATTTCATTTTGGAAACTTAGTTTCTATAATAGACCCGGAAAGAAAGTAAAACAAAAAGAAATTCACAGAACCTTAATTAAAATCGGTTCTGTTTGGCAAGCTTGTAGTTTCTTTTATTCAACATAATCCCGTAAACTTTGAAAGTTTCAAAATTCCGGCCTTTAGATCCTTAGTACTTTAAATTGTAAAATGTAGGAAACTTACAACATTTTGGTTTAAGACGTCCTTTTTGGGAACGGCACGTAAATTTTAATTTCTTCCATAAGTCTCTCTAGGTTGTCATATATGTAGCCAAGATCCTCATGGTCGTATAAATATTCTTCAATATCTAAATCCCAAAAGTAATCACGAAGGATCACTATCTTTCTTAAAAATGGTATTTTTGATCCACCGTCAAGCTGTTCAAGCAAAATTAATTGACGGTGTAGTTCAAGTAAATTATCGATTATCTCTTTACTGAATTCCTCTTGAACCGGCATCTCTTGAATTGATTCTATATTTTTCATAACCTGTTTAATTTTAACCACTTACTAAATATACAAAATTGATAGAAATAACTTTTTTAGTAAAAACAATGGTATATTAGAATAAGTATACTTAAAAACTCTATCAATTCCCCTTTTCCCTTGATTTCAAAACCATTCGTAACATCCCCATATCATAACTAACTTAATGTTCAAGAACCCGGGCGTAAATTTGAGTGGGAGAAAGTTTGATATAGCCCAACATTTTTGAAACCGTTTTTATAGGCTCGCCATTACTAAGGGTTACTGTTGTGCCTAAGGAGTGCCTAGCCATATGGAAGGTTAGCTATACTAATTATGTGGTTTGAATTCACCCTTAAATATTCACTAAAAATTTTTAGCACTCAATCGTTCTCTTAAAATTGCCATATCATCACTTATTTTTCGATCTAGAATTTTTGCATAGTGCTGGGTAGTCTGAAGATTTTTGTGCCCCAGCATCTTACTAACGCTCTCGATAGGAACTCCATTTGAGAGCGTAACTGTAGTAGCAAAAGTATGTCTGGCCAAATGGAAAGTGAGGTTTTTATTTATCCCACAGATATCTGCAATTTCTTTGATATAAGCATTCATTTTTTGATTGCTTAAAATCGGAATTAATTGCTTTTCGCTAACTTCGGGATGTTCGGAATATTTCTCCAATATTGCTTCTGCCGTAGGAAGAATTGGAATACTGCTTCGAGTTTTAGTTTTAGTTCTGTTAGTCTTAATCCAACGTTTTCCATCAAAACCGACCACCACTTCTTTTTCTGAGAGTTTCTTTACATCTGCGTAACAAAGCCCGGTGAAGCAGCTAAAGGTAAAAATATCTTTAACCAAACTTAAGCGTTCGTTTTTAATTTCCTTGGATATCAAGGCCTGAAGTTCCCCTTCAGTTAAAAACTCCCGGTCCACCACCTTTAGTTTACCCTTCCAGTTCTGAAATGGGTCCCTACTGATCCATTCATTGGTAAAAGCAATGCGGATTATTTTTTTAAAATTTGTTATGTATTTAATCGCTGAATTATGTGCACAGTTTCTTTCTGTTTTTAAATAATATTCAAACCCGGTAATAAATTTATGATTAACATCTTTCACGGGAATATCAGAAGTTTTGTATTCTTTCTTTATATATTCTTCAACGTGCTTTTTAGCCGTTCTATACCTTTCGGCCGTTCCGGCAGCAAAATCCTTTCCAACCAGCCGATCAACCTTATCATTATGATCTTGAAAAATCTGCAGAACCATTTTCTGATTTTTAATCGTTTTTAATTTTTCTTTCCCCGAATATGAATCAATGATATCCTGGGCTGAAAATTGTTTATCGCCAAAAAGAAAACGCTGGTGAATTCTAAGGATGTCTGCCTTCACCTTGGTGAGATAGTTATTGAGAACTTGAGAATCAGGAGTACCCGGTAACAACTGGGAAAGATTATTATCCCAGTCAATAACTCTTATCCTTCTATGTAAACTGCAAGCAGCTCGCTGACCATTAGAATTAACTCTTAAATAAATTGCTCCAAACTCTGGTTTGGTTCTAATAGGTCGAACAAATAAAGTGTAGCTAAAATGATTTTCCATAACGTCAATTTTTAGTTCTGATTGAAGTTAAAGATATAAAATAAATACATTTTAAAATACTGATACAATGGGTTTTAAGTTATTTTTTGTAGGTATTTACTTCCAAATGGTTACACCAAATTGGAATAAGTTGGTGTAACCAAATTTGCTTCATAAAATTTGATTTTAGATAAGTTTATATGATTTTGTTAAAAATGAAAAAGCCCCAAATCCGTAGGTTTTGGGGCTTTTTGTTACAATTTGTAGTGTAATTGGCGGAGGAAGAGGGATTCGAACCCCCGGACCTGTTACAGTCAACAGTTTTCAAGACTGCCGCAATCGACCACTCTGCCATTCCTCCAGTAAAATGCTAAGCTTTTCTGCTTAGCGGATGCAAATATAACAAGCTTTTACAAATACACACAAGCTTTTCTATAAGTTTTTTCAGGCTTTTCTCAAATCAGCTAATTATCAGCATTTAGCGTATTTAATATTTTATTAGCCCTATTTCCTGAATTAATTTCTACCTTCCTGCCTGTTAGACTTTCAAACCAGGTTTATCAATTTATTTCAATATGGTTTACATCAATTTTAATCCAGTGCATTTATGAAAAAATTGCGGTCATCCATTCATCTTCTTGCCTTTATAATTCTTTTACCCTTTTCTAATTTAGAAGCCCAGGAACAGTCAGAAACTTTAAATAATCCAGAGCTAAGTTCAAGTAATTTCTACACGTCACGATACCAGGCACAAAATGCTTTTAATGGATTGGGCTATTATAAATTATATAACCAAACATTTAATTATGAAACCGATAAACTCCTAATCACTTTAGGCGCGGGCTTCCTTGAGCAGAACACAATTTTTAATAATATGGCTCCCGGTATTCATGGGAGTATTAGTGCAAACTTTGAGTACAAATTTAACCAAAGGTTTAGCTTTTATCTTTTTGGCCGGTATTTAACACCGTCTTTAAATGAGGAAGGACGAATCAACACTCCTCATATGGAACTTCTGTATCCTCAGTCTGAAGTTAGCGCAGGACTAAGGGGCAATTTCAATAATGTTAATATAGATGTTGGTGCCAGTACCCTTTTTGGTAATCAACCGGAATTAAACACGCTATTACGAACAAAAGTATCTATTGGATTCTAGAACTTCTCTATTAATTAAAAATTTTATACAGAATAAATTCAATTTTATACTTTTAAACCTATGAAAAAAGTAATTTTAATTTCTGTTGTAATTCTTTTAAGCAATTTCTTATTTGCGCAAACAGAATACCGCGAACTTATGGAACAAGATTGGGCCAATCTAAAAAAGTACAAAACCGAAAATGATAAAATAATCCACACCAAAAATTATCCCGATGTGGTCTTTATGGGAAATTCCATAACCGAAGGATGGATAAATGCACAGCCGGAATTTTTTGAAGAAAATAACTATGCCGGACGCGGGATTGGCGGACAAACAACCCCTCAAATGCTGGTTCGGTTTATGCCAGATGTGGTGAAACTTCATCCTAAGGCGGTAGTAATTCTTGCCGGCACAAATGATATAGCGGGGAATACCGGATTTTCTTCCGTAGAAATGATCACTAATAATATTAAAGCTATGGCCCAACTTTCCAAAGCCAATGACATTAAAGTTATTCTGGCTTCTATCCTACCCGTTTACGATTATCCCTGGCGCCCCGGCCTGGAACCGGTTCAAAAAATAGCCAAAATCAATACCTGGTTAGAAAAATATGCTGAGGAAAACAACCATACTTACCTAGATCTTTTTACTCCGCTAAAAGATGAAAAACAAGGATTACCCAAACAATATTCAGAAGACGGGGTTCACCCAAACCTGGCTGGCTATAAGGTGATGGCCCCACTTACCAAAGAAGAAATAGAAAAAACTTTAAAGCAGTAGTATCTCCAGGGAAGGCTTATTAAGGTTTAAGGGGAATATTTTTTCTAGTTAAACTACGTCAGATCATTTAAATTTCTATAGAGTCTTCAAAAAGAATTTTTTACAGACCTATCTAAAAATTAAACCGAAACTGCTATCTTGCTGCGACTTTAATAAAAACTTTGGGATTATTTAACGAAGTATCTAATAGAAAAAATTAAATAAACTATGAAAAAAATGCTTTTAGTGGGCCTAACTGCCGGAATGGTAGCTTGTGGCACACAAAAAAATGTTGAAAATGCAAACCCGATGGAGTATGCAGAAACCATTACTACGTCTGAATTAAGAGATAATCTTACCACTTTTGCAAGTGACGAGTACGAAGGCAGAAACACTGGTGAACCAGGACAGAAAAAAGCGGCCGAATTTATTGTAAATGAATATCAACAAATGGGCATGGATGCTCCAGAAGGATATTCAAATTATTACCAGGAAATTCCAACTGAGTTTTTCGACGGTAAACTTAAAGATTCAGAAAATGTATTAGGGTATATACAAGGAAGCGAAAAACCTGAAGAAATTCTAGTAATCACCTCGCATTACGATCACGTAGGTGTAGATGATGAAGGAAACATTTTTAATGGAGCAGATGATGGTGGATCCGGTCCAATGGCTATCCTTGAAGTTGCTGAAGCTTTTAAAGAAGCTCAAAAAGATGGATACACGCCAAAAAGATCTATTCTTTTTATTCATTTAACCGCTGAAGAAAAAGGCCTTTTAGGTTCTAAATATTATGTTGAAAATCCTGTATTTCCTTTAGCAAATACCGTTGCTAACCTTAATATGGATATGATTGGCCGTATAGACAAGGATCACGAGGGAAATGACAACTATATTTACCTTATTGGAAGTGATAAATTAAGTACAGATCTTCACGAACTTAGTGAAAATGTGAATTCAGAATTTATGAATATGGAACTGGATTATACTTATAATGATGAAAATGATCCAAACCGTTTTTACTATCGAAGTGACCATTACAACTTCGCAAAAAATAATATTCCGGTAATTTTTTACTTTAACGGAGTTCACCCAGATTATCACAAACCAACTGATACCGCTGAGAAAATTGAATACGAAGCGCTAAAGAAAAGAGCTCAATTGGTTTTTCTTACTGCCTGGGAAATTGCTAATCGCGACGAAAGATTGGTTGTAGATAAAGCTGAAGAATAAATTGCTAAATTCTTAATGAATAAAAAGCCCCGGAAATTAATTTTCCGGGGCTTTTTCCTTTTATAAATCAATCAAAATTTATTCAGCTGGAAGCAGAACAGTATCAAGGGCATGTATCACACCATTTGTAGCCTGAACATCGGCTGCGATAACTGTAGAAGTTCTTCCTCTTTCATCAGTAATTACAACATTATCTCCAAGGTTTACGGTAAATTCACCGCCCTGTAAAGTTTCAACCATCATCTCATCAGAAAGATTTCCAGATCTTACATTCGCTCCAGCAACTACGTGGTAGCTTAAAACAGCTTCTAAAGTTGCAGCATCAATATCTGCAAGGGATTCAGCTCCCAGTTCATCTAACAAAGCTACGAAAGCATCATTAGTTGGGGCAAATACAGTAAACGGTGCAGGATCTTCAGTCATCATTAAAGTTTCAACAAAAGTGAAAGAATCTTCCCTGGTAAGTGCCTGTACAAGAACATCAAACATAGGATCGGCAGTAGCAAAAGTTGTTACATCCGGCAAGCCAATTACAGCATCTACGGCGTGAATTACACCATTATCGGCTTCAATATTTGCAGCGGTAACGCTAGACATTCCATTTATCATTACACCATCATTAGTATTAATATACATACTTAACGGCTCTTCTGAAGTACCCCATACGGCCAGACTGGGAATATACCCGGTACTTAGATCTCCTGACATAATTGCACCCGCTTGAACGTGGTTCAATAATACCTGGGCTAATAAATCAACTGGCACCTCCTCAAGACTATCAAATCCGTTTTCATTTAAGAATGCTTCAAAAGCATCGTTATCAGGTGCAAAAACAGTATACTCATCCGTTCCTGTAAAGGTTGAAGTTAAACCTGTTTCTTCCAATGCTGCGAGCAAAGAAGAATAGTTTTCGTTTCCGGCTACAAAATCTGCAATGGTATTAGTTTCAATTTCAATAGCATCATTTTCCGGAAGAAGTACAGTATCTAAAGCGTGAATTACACCATTATTCGCCTGAATATCGGTAGCGATAATTGTTGCTGTTCTTCCGTTTTCATCGGTAATAGTTACATTGTCTCCAAGATTAATAGTAAATCCTCCAGTTTCTAATGTTTCTACCATCATATCCTCACTAAGATCCCCTGCACGTACATTTGCACCGGCCACCACGTGATAAGTTAAAATGCTGGATAAAAGATCGGCAGGAATATCACCTAATCCGGCCAATTCCAGTTCCTCCAATACATTTGCAAAAGCAGTATTTGTTGGGGCAAAAACGGTAAATGGAGCGGGATCATCGGTCATCATTAAGGTTTCCACAAAAGTGAACGACTCATCTGCAGTAAGAGCCTGAACCAAAATATCAAAATCAGGATCGGCGGTTGCAAATGTTGTTACATCAGGTAATCCAATGACAGCATCAACAGCGTGAATCACTCCGTTATCTACTTCCACGTCGGCAGTAGTTACAGAAGAAACTCCGTTAATCATCACCCCTTCATCTGTATTAATGTAAAGGCTTAAAGGTAAATCTGAAGCCATTCCGGTAGCCATACTTTCTATATAGCCTGTTGAAAGGGCGCCAGATGTAATTTCACCCTCCTGAACGTGGTTTAAAAGAATTTCAGTTAAAACATCGGTTGGTACTTCATCAAGACTACCGAATCCGTTAGCTGATAAAAATGAATTAAATGCAGCATTGTTTGGGGCAAAAACCGTGTAATCAGCAGATCCGTCTAAAGTAGCGTCCAATCCTGTTACTTCTAAAGCAGCCTGTAAAGAGGAATAATCATCATTTTCGGCCACAAAATCTGCAATTGTGTTTGTTGGCATAATAACATCTCCTCCGTCATCATCGTCACTGCAGGAAAAGAGGCTAAAAGCCAAAAATGCCAGTACAGCAAGTTTTGTAAATTTAATAGTTTTCATATTTCTAATTTTTTGTTATACCGTAAAAGTAAATGAGCAAAGGCTTATATTTTGTTTAATGTTTGTTAATTATTTTGAAACAATAGTTAAATGTTTAATTAATTATATTTTAATTTAAACAAAATAATCTTCTCTTTCGCTATATCCCGGTCCAATATTTAAGGTCTCTTTAACCTTAAACCTTTGCCTAGTTAAAAATTGAATATATTTACAAAAAATTAAAACCTACGTTATGAAGAAACTTTTTTTAATGCTGTTTAGTATGGCCCTACTGGTATCTTGCAGTGAAGATGATGATGCTAATGGAGAGGACGATATTTTGGGAACCTGGTATGCCGTTGAAATAAATAACTCGCCAATTCCAGGCCTTGAATTAAGTGAATGCAACCAGAACTCAAATATCATATTTAACTCAGATTTTTCAACCTACTCTGAGTATTATTCTGAAATTGATGGTGAATGTGAGATCGAAGACACAACAGAAAGTACCTGGAGTAAAAGCAATGAAATTTACACCTTTACTATTCCTTTTGAAGGTCTTGGGCAGGTAAACGGTACTGCGAGGTTTGAAGGTGAAACATTTATTTTCACTCCTATTGGATCACCGGACACCAATATTGTTTTTGAAAAATAACTAAGAAAGATGTTTTCTATAATAAAGCTATCCAGAATTAAAAATTTTGGGTAGTTTTTTATTTTATCCCTTTACCTTCTCCTAACCTTTCTTCTAAAATTTCGTAATTTTGTACTCCCTTTTCCGACTTTATGCGGAAAGGATTTCAATTTAAGTTTACTTATGAAAAAGAAAGTGGTTGTAGGTTTATCGGGGGGAGTAGATTCCAGTGTTTCTGCATATCTTTTACAGCAGCAGGGTTACGAGGTAATTGGCCTTTTTATGAAGAACTGGCACGACGATTCAGTAACTATTTCTGACGAATGTCCCTGGCTGGACGACAGTAACGATGCGATGATGGTAGCCGATAAACTGGGAATTCCTTTTCAAACTGTAGATCTTAGCGAACAATATAAAGAACGTATCGTTGATTATATGTTCAACGAATACGAACGTGGCCGTACGCCAAATCCCGATGTTCTTTGCAACCGGGAAATCAAGTTCGATGTTTTTATGAAAATCGCCCTTTCCCTAGGTGCCGATCATGTGGCTACAGGACATTATTGCCGCAAAGGGGAAATTCAGCAAAACGGTGAAACTGTTTATCAATTAATTTCTGGAAAAGATAATAATAAAGACCAGTCGTATTTTTTATGCCAGCTTACGCAAGAGCAGCTTTCTAAAACCCTATTTCCCATTGGGGAATTACAGAAATCTGAGGTGCGTAAAATCGCTTCTGAGCAAAAACTGGTTACTGCGGATAAAAAGGATTCCCAGGGTTTATGCTTTATAGGAAAAGTAAGATTACCTGATTTCCTTCAACAGAAATTACAACCTAAAGAAGGCCAAATCATAGAAATTGAAGCCGAAAGAGACTTGTTCTCTACTGAAATCCCTAAATTCAACAACAAAAAAGAAGAACTCGATTTTCTTGCTAAGAAATATGAATATTCTACAGCAGAAGGAAAAGTTGTGGGGAAACATCAGGGTGCACATTATTTTACCAAAGGCCAGCGTAAAGGCCTTGCCGTGGGTGGAACTCCAGAACCACTTTTTGTCATCGATACCGATGTTGAAGAAAATGTAATTTATACAGGGCAGGGCAAAAATCACCCGGGAATTTACAGAAAAGCACTTTTTATTAATGAAGATGAAGTGCATTGGGTAAGAAAAGACCTGGCGATTAGTGCTGATGAAACTTTAAAAGTAAAAGCAAGAATTCGTTACCGCCAGCCGCTTCAGGATGCAACTTTACACCAAACTGAAAACGGCATGTACGTAGTCTTTGAAGAACAGCAAGCCTCAATTACCGAAGGCCAATTTATAGCCTGGTATGATGGTGAAGAATTATTAGGTTCGGGGGTTATTTCTTAAATTCGGGGAAAATTTAAGCAAATGCCCAACAATAAAATCACGGAACTTTTTAATATTCAATATCCAATTATCCAGGCCGGAATGGTTTGGGCCAGCGGCTGGAAACTTGCCAGTGCTGTTAGCAATGCCGGCGGACTCGGGATTATTGGTGCGGGATCTATGTATCCCGAAATTCTTAAAGAACATATTGAAAAATGCACAAAAGCTACCGATAAGCCTTTTGCAGTAAACGTACCTCTCCTCTATCCTGATATTGATAAGATTATGGAGATCATTATCCAGGAGAAAGTGGAAATCGTTTTTACCTCTGCCGGAAATCCTAAAACCTGGACTAAACATTTACAGGAGCATGGTGTTAAAGTGGTGCACGTAGTTAGCGGAGTGAAATTCGCTTTAAAGTCGCAGGAAGCCGGTGTAGATGCCGTTGTTGCTGAAGGTTTTGAAGCTGGCGGCCATAACGGTCGTGATGAAACGACTACTTTCACTTTAATCCCTATGGTTAAAGAAAAAATTACTATCCCATTAATTGCCGCAGGCGGAATTGCCACCGGTAGGGGAATGCTGGCTGCCATGGTTCTTGGCGCAGATGCCGTACAGGTAGGCAGCCGATTTGTTGCTACGCCTGAAGCTTCTTCGCACCAGAATTTTAAAGAAATGGTGGTTAAAGCCCAGGAAGGCGATACCAAACTTACCCTGAAAGAACTCGCTCCCGTAAGATTGCTAAAAAATAAATTCTTTGAAGACGTTCAGAAATTATATGCTGAAAATCCTTCAAAAGAACGATTGATTGAGCTTTTGGGTCGTGCCCGCGCTAAAAAAGGAATGTTTGAAGGTGACCTGGAAGAAGGCGAACTGGAAATAGGCCAGATTTCAGGATTAATTCACGAGATAAAACCCGCTGCAGAAATTGTAAAAGAAATGATGCATGAATTTGAAGCTGCGAAGAAAGAAGTTTCAAATCTTTAACTGGAAAATTCGCTTAGTTTATCTAATTCCTTCTTTATAAATACACGCCATTTAAATTCGGCTTCTTTATAAATACTGTGATTGGTTTCTTTATCAAACTGCATTTGCATTTGCCTGCGCTGTTTTTCAGTTTCGGAATAAATAGAATCCAGTTCTTTTTTTATCTTTCCGCCCGGCTCATAGTTTTGCAAAGCTTTTCTAAGTTTGCGGGCGTGTAACTCGGTAATATCAAAATGCAATTGCTCGTGTGCCAGCAAATAATCCACTTCTTCAATTTCTTTTACCCAGGATCTATTTGGGTAAAAGTTACTGCCAACTTCATAATTAAGTTTTATTCCGCCGCTACTTTCGGTAGCATTCCAGGAGAAAGATAATCCCGAATTGGTATTGGCTTTATAAGGAAGATGTTTTTTAGGACTTGCTTTAAAGTCTTCCCAGGTTAAAATTCGATCTTCAGTCCAGCTTAATTTTTCATTTTCCTGAGCCAAAACCGGAACAGTGAAAATTAAAATTAGCAGGAAAATCAAAAACCTCATAAGTAATTAAACGTGATTACCTTCTCCATATCTGGATGAAGACTTTCCAGCACGGGACAGGTTCTTGCTGAATGTTCCAGGATTTTCTGTAATTTTTCCGAATACGTTTCAGGGAAAGTAATTGTAATTTCCACCTTAGAAATTCTTCTGGGATTTGCCGCCATCGTTTTGGTAACTTCAGCGGTTGTTCCTTTTAAACTCACTTTTAAATCTTCGGCTTTAATTCCCATAACCGTGAGCATACAGCTCGCTAAAGCGGTCGCCACGCTATCAGTCGGAGAAAAAGCTTCGCCTTTACCGTGATTATCAGTTGGGGCATCAGTTATTATCTTAGCACCACTTTTAAGGTGTTCGGCTTCAGTCCTTAAACTCCCGGTATATATTACTTTGCTGGTCATTGGCAACTTTTAAGTTAAGTTCTTCATCTAAACTCATTATATAAACGGCATCATTATAGAAGCCGCCATTGCGTTTAGAGGAATAATGAAATTTATTCTCGTGATATTCGGTAAAACCGGTATACTTTTCAAAAGAATCGTATAGATCTTCGGCAGAAGCAAGTCTTAACAACACATCCATAGTAAGATCGTAACCTCTAATTACATATTGATTAGGAATCATATCAAACTCTTCCTGGTAAGCCTCAATAAACTCCTCTGAAGAAGCTACATCAAATTCTTTATCTACGGAAGGATAATGGAAATTCAGTCTGCCCAGATGCTCATTATCTACATTATCATCTTCAAAACCGCTATTTCTTTCGGTTGTAAATAATTTAATTTCGTGGTCTCTTGCTAAACGATTTAAAGCTGAAGTAGCACTGCTTAGCAAACCAATATTAGAAGATTCAAGAATTACCCAGTTTTCCTGATTTTCTGAAAGCTGAGCTTTAATTTTTTCAACACTTACATAATTATCTGAAGGAAGAATTACCCTTGAATTTGGTAAAAGCTGGGTAAGTTCGTTCTTCACCTGATTTTTTGCGCCATCGGCAATGATAATAACATTTTTACCAATCGCATTTCTTCCCAGGTAATCGAACATCGCGTTCTTCATAATTTCAGTAGTAGGGCGCGATTGAAATAGATTTTGATAAGGTCGCATCTCACGATCAGACAAAGGACTAATCACCGGAACATTATACTGGTTTAATTTTGATGCTGTGGCCTCAATAGTATTCTGTAACAATGGGCCTATTACTGCATCTACATTACTAAAATTATTGGTATTGATAATATTTGTAACCTCCTGAACACTCCTACGAGTATCATAGGTTCTTAGTTGAGTAGAAATTCCAAGCTTTTTTGCATCTTCAACCGCCTTTCGCACTCCACTGTAGAAATCCAGGGAAATACGCAATACACGGTCATTTAAAATAGCGTCTTTATAATTTGAGGTAGAATCACCCTCTATATTATTCAGGCTATATGGTAATAGCACAACGAGTTCTTTTGTATCGAAATTGCTTAATTTATTAGATAGATCTAATCGTTTATTTGCATCTTCACTGTCATATTCCCCGGCTAATTCTTCAGTTTCACCTTTTTCAAGGCTACCCTCGCCTTCACCCGTATTAGGAACTTTTAAAACCATTCCTATTTTTAAACCATCTTCTAAAGCCGGGTTTAGAGAAATTAGTGAATCCTGCGGAACATCAAACTTTCTTGAAAGTCCGAATAAGGTTTCTTTAGGTTTTACCTCGTAAAATTCAAAAACCTCATCGGTTAAAATTACCGGCTCGTCTAAAACATCGGTTCCCACACGTATCATTACGCCGGGTTGTAACACATCAACTTTTGGATTTAATTCTTCCAGTTCTTTTACGGTAAGACCATATTTACGGGCAATCCCGTATTTGGTTTCTTTTGGTAAAACAACGTGTTCCCGAGTATCAGAAGTTTGAGGTTTATCTGTTGCCGGAATATTTAAATCTTCAGAAGAAGCTATTTCAGAATTAGCGGAGCCTTTTTTGCGCTGAGGAATTAATATTTCCTCACCTCGTCGTAATTCTTCAGAATAAAGATGCTTATTAAACCTTTTAATTTCGTCAATTTCAACATTGTAATCTTTTGAAAGTCGGTATAAAGTTTCCTTTCGCTTTACCGTATGAGTGATAAACTGAATATCTTCATCTTCTTCGGAAACCACCTTCTCTTCACGTAAAGGAATCACCAATTTTGAAGATACCTCTAAATTGCCTTTAGCATCGGGATTGTATTTATAGATCGCTTCTTCTGAAATATCGTAAGATTTTGCGATACTGTAAACAGTTTCCCCGGCTTCTACCGTATGGTATTTAAATTCCTGGGCTGATGCAGATAGACTGGACAGCTGAAATAAAAAACAAACAATTAAAAGGTATTTCATATTTATTGGTTTAATCCCTCAATGAAGGTTTACTTAAGCTCAAAATTTATTCCCATTCTATTGTAGCCGGTGGTTTTGAGCTTATATCATACACTACTCTATTAACGCCTTTTACCCGATTTATTATAGTATTCGAGGTTTTTTGCAGAAACTCATAAGGTAAATTCACCCAATCTGCCGTCATTCCATCGGTAGATTCTACAGCTCTTAGCGCCACTACTTTCTCGTAGGTACGCTCATCTCCCATAACTCCTACAGAACTTACCGGAAGCAAAATAGCGCCAGCCTGCCATACTTTATCATACAGCATCCAGTCTCTTAGGCCCTGGATAAAAATATGGTCTACTTCCTGTAAAATACGTACTTTTTCAGCGGTAATATCTCCAAGAATCCGAATTGCAAGTCCGGGACCGGGAAACGGGTGTCTTCCTAATAATTCTTTATCAATTCCCATTTCAGCTCCAACTCTTCGCACTTCATCTTTAAAGAGCATTTTTAATGGTTCAACAATTTTCAACTTCATAAAATCTGGTAATCCACCAACATTATGGTGAGATTTTATAGTTGCTGAAGGCCCGCCATTTACAGAAACCGACTCAATAACATCAGGATAAATAGTTCCCTGGGCTAAATAAGTAACATCGGTAATTTGGTGTGCTTCATCATCAAAAACCTCAATAAAGGCGTTTCCAATAGCTTTCCTTTTCTCTTCAGGATCGCTTATTCCAGCAAGGGCATCCAGAAATCGTGCCGAAGCATCAACTCCCTTAACATTTAAGCCCATATCTTTATACTGGTCTAAAACGCTTTCAAATTCGCCTTTTCGAAGCAAGCCGTTATTCACAAAAATACAATACAGGTTTTTCCCGATAGCTTTATGCAATAAAACCGCGGCCACACTGGAATCTACACCACCGCTTAAACCTAAAACAACTTTATCTTTGCCTATTTTTTCTTTTAATTCTGAAACCGTTAGATCAACAAATTTGCCCGGTGTCCAGGTTTGTGCAACCCCGGCGATTTTCACCAGAAAGTTTTCTAAAACCTGTTTCCCGTCGGTGGAATGATAAACTTCAGGATGAAACTGGATCCCGAAAGTTTGCTCACCTTCAATTCGGTAAGCCGCGTTCAAAACATCGGTGGTACTGGCTATCCTTACACTGTTTGTTGGCAATTCTTTTATAGTATCGCTATGACTCATCCAAACCTGGGAATTTTCCATAATCCCTTCAAAAAGCGGTTCGGCATCTTTAATTACCGAAAGATTTGCTCGTCCATATTCACGGGTTTCAGAAGCTTCTACTTTTCCCCCGTGGAAATGTGCAAAATACTGTGCACCATAACAAACGGCCAAAATTGGAAGTTTTCCACGAATTTTTGATAGATCAGGATGCGGGGCATCTTCACCCCGAACAGAAAACGGGCTCCCCGAAAGGATCACCGCTTTAAAACTTGAAATATCGTCTGGAATTTTATTGTATGGATAAATTTCGCAGTAAATATTGAGTTCCCTCACACGCCTTGCAATCAGTTGCGTGTACTGCGAGCCGAAGTCTAAAATGAGTACGTTTTTTTGCATAGGCAAAAGTAATAATTTGAAGCAAAAATAAAATAACCATTGGGTTTATTTTCTATCTTTATTCTGAACAAATTTTTCTTAAAATGAAATACATAAGTGCTATAATTTTTGCCATTGCTATTGTACTTGCCGCCTGGTTCCTTGGAGAATCATATGTTAGCCGGGCCAATCCAGACGGAGTAATCTCGGTAACCGGCTCTGGAAGTGAAAATTTTACATCAGATCTTATTGTTTGGGAAGGAAGTTTTAGCCGGATGAGCCCAAATCTTGAACAAGCCTATAAAGATTTAAATAGCGACAAAGAAACTGTGCGGAATTACCTAATTGAAAAAGGAATTAATGAAGAAAACATCGTGTTTAACTCAGTACAAACTTCAGAGCAACGGGAAAATCAATATCAAAACGGAAATTATGTAGGTAGCATTTTCCAGGGTTATCAGCTTACCCAGAATGTAAAAATTGAAGCTAATGATGTTGAAAATGTTGAAGCGGTTGCTCGGGAAATTACCGAATTACTGAATAAAGGTGTTCAATTTAATTCCACCCCACCAAGATATTATTACACCAAAATCGCAGATCTAAAAATTGAAATGATCTCCAAAGCGACTGAAGATGCCCGATTAAGAGCCGAGCGAATCGCCGAAAACAGCGGGGGCAGTTTAGGCGAACTTAAAAATGCTAATATGGGCGTTTTTCAGATCACCGGACAAAACAGCGGGGAAGATTATAGCTGGAGCGGCGCTTATAACACCGCCGATAAAAGAAAAACCGCATCGATTACAATGCGGCTAGATTATGAGATTGAGTAATTCAATGTCCAAGACCTCACAGGTTTTCAAAACCATTGAGGTCTAAGTTTTCTTAATATAAAATATTTTCTTTTCATCGTCATCCTGTATTATTTCAGGATCTAACTTACATAAAATTGAATCATAATAAAAGCTGAAAGAATCCCGTAGCATCGGGATAGCTTGACGTGAAAACTTCTATCACATCTCTACTCTAAAGTATCTAAAATCATATCAATATCTTTTTCAGTAGTGTCAGGGTTTATAAAACAAAACCTTACTACTGTTTCCTTTTTCCATGTTGTTGGAGTCACAAGGGCAAAACCATCACGATGATTTTTATAAGTCCAGTCCCGATATTGCTCGGGCGTCCAGTCTTTTCTTCGGAATAAAACTACCGATAAACTTGCAGGTCTTACCAATTCAAGATTTTCCCGTTTTTCAATCTTTTTAGCGGCAATTTGTGCCAGGGAAATTCCGGTTTCAATGGCCTGTCGGTATTTGTTGGTTCCGTGCATGGCTAAAGAAAACCACAATGGCATTCCTCTTATTCTGCGGGTTAACTGAATTTGATAATCAGCCGGGTTAAAACCTTCGGCACCTTCATCTTTAAAAATTTCAAGGTAAGCGCCTTTTTGAGAATGTGCATTTTTCGCAAGTTCCAAATCTTTGTAAATCACTGCCCCGCAGTCGTAAGGAGAAAACAACCATTTATGCGGATCTATGGTAATACTATCGGCTCGCTCAATTCCATTAAACAAATGCCTAACCGATGGTGCCGCTAAAGCCCCGCCACCATAGGCACAATCTACGTGAAACCAAACCTTTTCTTTTTCACAAACATCAGCAATGGTATCTAACTGATCTATAATTCCGGCATTTGTAGTACCCCCGGTGGCCACTACAGCGAAAAGTCGGCTCCTATCTTTTTCCTCCAGTTCATTTATCCCGTTTTGCAATTCTCGGCCAGTAAGATTTTCTTCTTCACAATCTATCATTACCACATCAGCATCAATTACTTTTGCCATCGCCTGTATAGAACTATGAGCCCCGTGAGAAGTAAGCAATAGAGCTTTTTTACCTACATTCTGGCTATCGCGGGCACGCCATTCTTCCCGGGCAGCCACCATAGCCGAAAGGTTTGCCGCCGTCCCACCACTGGTAAACACGCCAAAAGCGCCTTCCGGCAAACCTGTGAGCGAAACCAGCCATTTCATCGCCTGGTTTTCACAAAAAATCCCGCCGGCACCTTCCATCCAGTAGGCACCGTGAATACTTGAAGCCGAAGTCACCAAATCGAACATAATCGCAGCCCGTGTTGGCGCTGCGGGTACAAAAGCCAAATGTCGCGGATGATCTATTGGCACTGTTGCTTTTACCAGAACATCACGAAAAAGCTGAAAAGCATTCTCACCACCAATCCCTTCCGGGGTTACGGTTTCACCAACGATTTTAAATAATTCTTCTTCCTTTTTAGGTGCTCCCATTTCGGGAGTAATATTGGAGATACGGTCTATGGTATATTTCATAACGTCCAGCGTCATTTCTACCAGGTCCATATCTATGGTATGCATTTTATTCTTTTCCAAAAGTCAAAATTTTAAATTCCGCCTGCAACGGGTCTAATTCTTTTAATAATACTGAAATTAATTCGGGGCCGTATTCGGCATATATTTCCGAAAAATTGGTTTGCCTTTCCTGTAAAGCTTTATTCGGAAAAAGCTCATTCTGAAGTTCAGCAATTCTACTTACTTCATCTTCCAGTTTTCGCTTTTGAGCTTTTAAAAGACGTTTTTCTAAATTATTAAGGCCTTTTAATTGTTTTACTTCCTGTGCTTTCACAGCACCAATAAAGGATTTATCGGTTTGTTCAGCCAAATCATACATTTGCTGAAATTGCTTCACCAAATGTTCTTTCTGTTTTGAGAAATCGATATCTATATTCGAGATCTGACGAACTTTCCTGTTGATGAGTTCGTGCTGTTTCAGAAATAATTCTTTATTCGAAATATTTAATTTTCGTCTTTTCTCATCAAGTTTTTCAGACTGAATCATCGCCGAATTCCGCAGCAATAAAACTGGAAATATCACATTTTCGGCTGCAAAATATTCTTTTAATTCCAGCCAGTACGCGATCTCTCCACTACCACCTATATAACAAAGATTGGGTAAAATTACTTCCTGGTATAAAGGACGAAGCATCACATTTGGACTAAAGCGTTCGGGAAAATGCTGTAATTCTTCCAAAATTTCAGCTTTGGTAAATTTAATTTCTGTTTCGTGTACAAAATACTCCCCATCCCGTTCTATTATACGCTCCCGAAGGCCATTATTTAAATAAAACAAATTAATCTCACGGGGATTCACCTGTACATTATAGCCTAGATCATTTAGTTTCTCAGCAGTTTTCGTGGTAGTTTTATGCGAGATTTGTTCTAAAAGTTCATTTTTTGCGTAAGGAATAAAAAGTTCTTTAAGGGATTTTTGCTGCGCATCCAATATAACCAAACCTTCTTCCTTAAAAAGTTCGTTTGCCACAAACAGTGTAGCTTCAGCAAGGTTGTCGTGCTCCAGATAAGCTTTTTTGAATAATTCCTTTAGAAATTCAGCATCTTTCCCGCCACCAATTTCAGCCGAAAAAAGCTTAAAAACATCTTCCAGGCCGTGGGTAGATAAATTTCCTACCGCATCACGTTCTGCATTTTCAGGAGCATTGGCCCACTGAAACTTTTTTCCGTTTAAATTAAAGAAATTGATTTCCTCAAAATCGTGATCTTCTGTCGCCATCCAGTAAATGGGAACAAAGTTATTTTCAGGATATTTTTCCTTTAATTTTTGGGTAAGGTTGATTGTGGAAACAATTTTATATAAAAAATAAAGCGGCCCGGTAAACAAATTAAGCTGATGCCCGGTCACAACCGTAAAGGTTTCTTCGTTCTCAAGGGCTTTGATATTTTTTTGTGTAGCTTCTGAAATCTCCAGCCCGGAATATTGCTCCTGTAAAGCATTTACTAGCACCTTCCTGTTTTCTTGTGGGAAAGAAGATTTCTCCTCTATCTGCGCCTTAAAATTTTCCAGGTTTGGGAATCGGTTATAAAAAGATTTTAACTCCTCTTTTTCAGCAAGATAATCTAAAGTAAGATCGGTAAAATAATTGGTTTCTTTGTACGGAATACACTCGGTTGGCATTAGCAATTTTTTGGATGGTAAAGATACCGAAGTTAGGAATTTTATTCGCTAATTTTTAGTTAATTTGGCCTTAGATACTATTTTTACTAGCTAAGTAGTGTAATATATTTAGATGTCATGCTTTCCCGAAGCTTCGGATTGTTTCAGCATCTAGCATGATATTGAATTACCATAGGTTAGACCCTGAAATAAATTCAGGGTGGTGAATAAGAGATTTTCTCAGAAATATTAAAAATTCAAATCCAACATTTAAAATCAGTTAATGAAATCAACTTTACTTTCTTTCGTATTCCTGTTTGTAGGTTTACACATCAGCGCACAATTACAAAGTCCGGAAGAATTCCTGGGCTATGAAATTGGCCAACAATTCTCCCGCCACGCCGATGTAGTGAATTATTTTGAACACGCAGCCGAAAATTCCCCGCTAGTGAATTATCATACTTACGGAAAAACCAATGAACGTCGCCCGCTTACCTATGCGGTAATTTCTATGGAAGAAAACCTGAGAAACCTGGAGGAAATAAGAAATAAACATCTTGGCAACACCGGAATTTCAGAAACTGTTGGGGAAGCCGATAAAGCTATTGTATGGTTAAGTTATAATGTGCACGGTAACGAAGCTTCCGCCACCGAAGCAGCGATGAAAACTTTATTTGAATTAATCACCGCAAAAGAAGATTGGCTGGAAAACACCGTGGTGATTATAGATCCCAGTGTAAATCCCGATGGGCGCGACAGGTACGTTAATTGGTACAACCAGGTAAAAGCAGAACCTTACGATCCTATGCAGGCTGCAGCAGAACACCACGAACCCTGGCCGGGCGGAAGACCAAATCATTATCTTTTTGACCTTAACCGCGATTGGGCCTGGGCCACGCAGGTGGAAACTCAACAACGACTTAAAATTTACAATCAATGGATGCCGCACATTCACGTAGATTTTCACGAACAGGGCATTAATGAACCTTATTATTTTGCCCCCGCAGCTGAACCATTTCATGAAATTATCACGCCATTTCAAAGGGAATTTCAAACCGAAATCGGAAAAAATCACGCTAAGTATTTCGATGAAGAAGGCTGGTTGTTTTTTACCAGAGAGCGTTTTGATTTATTGTACCCAAGTTACGGTGACACCTACCCTACTTATATGGGCGCCATAGGAATGACCTACGAGCAAGCCGGTCACGGTCGCGCCGGATTAGGCATTAATACCGACGAAGGTTACGAACTCACTTTAAAAGATCGCGTAGCTCACCACCACACCACCGGACTCTCAACCGTGGAGATTGCGACAAAAAATATTGAAGCTTTAAATACTGAATTTAAAAAGTATTTTGACAATTCAGAGCTTGAATATAAATCTTACGCAGTAAAAGGAAATCCTGATAAAATCGCTTCGCTAAAAGAATTACTGGAAAAACACGAGATTCAATATCAAAAAGCAGCTTCCGGTAGGGTAAATGGATTTAATTATACCGAAGGGAAAACAGGCAGGTTCAATGCCGATAAAAATACTCTGGTGATTAATACCAATCAGCCAAAGGGGAAAATGGTAAACGTGCTTTTTGAACCTAAAACTACCCTAACTGATTCATTAACTTATGATATCACCGCCTGGAGTTTGCCTTACGCCTACGGTTTGGAAGCTGTAGCAAGTACGCGAGAAGTTGATGCTGAAGCAAATTTAGAAGTTCCTGAAATTAAAAACTCTGCAAATCCATCGGGAGCAGGTTATGTCGTTAAGTGGAATGCACTGCAGGATGCACAATTTTTAGCTGAACTACTTAATGAAAATATCAAAGTACGTTTTACTGAAATTCCTTTTAAAAGTGAAGGAAAAGATTTTGATCGCGGAAGTTTGATCATTACTAAAAGTGATAACAGAACTCACGGAAATTTTGATAAAACCGTAATTGAAATTGCCAACAAACACCAGCGTGAACTGGTAGCCGCAAACACAAGTTTCGCCGCTATCGGACCCGATTTTGGTTCTCCTGAAGTAAAACTTATCAATCCACCAAAAGTTGCTGTTTTAAAAGGAGAAGGGACTTCTTCTTTAAATTACGGGGAAATATGGCACTTTTTTGAACAGGATCTTAACTACCCGCTCACTTCCATTAACACCGATTATTTTAAGAATGTAGACCTTTCACAATTTGATGTTTTGATAATGCCTGAAGGTTTTTATTCCAATGTTTTATATGAAGAAACCCTGAAAATGGTGAAAGATTGGGTTAACAATGGCGGCAAACTTATTGCCATTGGTAGCGCTGTAGGAACTTTTGCAAAAAATGAAGGTTTCAATCTTAAAGAAAATAAGTCGGAAACTAAAGATACAACTACGGTTGGAAATTTAATTCCGTATACTCAAAGAGAGCGTGAAAGCGCTAAAGATATGATTACCGGTAGCATTGTAAAAACCAAACTTGACAATACTCACCCGATGGCTTTTGGTTATGATGACACTTATTTCAGCCTGAAATTGAGCAACAGTAGTTATAAACTCCTGGAAGACGGTTACAATGTTTCTTACATTCAGCAACCTGAAATCGTAGCCGGTTTCGCAGGAAGTTCCGCCGTTAAAAACCTGGAAAACTCCTTGGTTTTCGGCGAAGAAAGAATGGGTAGCGGCAGCATTATTTATATGGTAGATAATCCGTTATTCCGGGCGTTTTGGGAAAATGGGAAAATGTTTTTTACTAACTCAATTTTTTTTGTGAATAACAATAAGTTCAGACTTTAAAAAAAAGAAGTCTTATGGCCACGAATACACGAATCTCTTTTATTCGTGTATTCGTGGCTTTTTATTTTATTCTAAAATAATCGAAATAAACACTAATTTTGGATAGTTAAAACTTCATCTTAATGAAATTCAGAATAATACTTTTATTGCTTTACAGCTTTGCAATTTCTCAAAATATTCAATCACAGGTATCGACCGATTTCAATGTAGATTTTGAAACTTATACCTTAGAAAATGGCTTAAACGTTATTTTCCACGTAGATAAATCAGATCCCGTTGTAGCAGTGGCTTTAACCGCACACGTGGGTTCTGCCCGGGAAAAAGAAGGCAGAACCGGTTTTGCCCATCTTTTTGAGCATCTTTTATTTCTAGAATCTGAAAATCTTGGAAAAGGCGGACTTGATAAATTGAGTGCGAGAATTGGCGGCTCCGGTGCCAACGGATCTACCAGTCGCGATCGTACCAATTATTTTCAAACCGTCCCTAAAGATGCTTTGGAAAAAATGATCTGGGCTGAAGCCGATAAACTTGGTTACTTCATCAATACGGTTACCGAACCTGTGCTCGCCAAGGAAAAGCAGGTGGTAAAAAACGAAAAAAGACAGGGCGTGGACAACCGCCCTTACGGTCATACAATGTATGTAATTGATAAAAATCTTTATCCTGAAAATCATCCTTATAACTGGCAGGTAATTGGCTCGCTGGAAGATTTGCAAAATGCAACTTTAGAAGACGTAAAGGAATTTTTCAACAATTGGTATGTTCCCAATAATGTAACCTTAAGTATTGCCGGGGATTTTGATAAAGAACAGGCTAAAGAATGGATTCATAAATATTTTGACGAAATACCACGAGGCCCGAAAATTGAAAGAGAAGAAAAGCAATTGGTAGAACTTTCTGAAACCAAAAAACTCTATTACGTAGATAATTTTGCCCGGCTTCCGCAGTTGACTATTGCCTGGCCGGCCGTATATTCTTACCACGAAGACACGTATGGTTTAGAAGTTCTGGCGAAATATTTAAGTGAAGGAAAAAACGCGCCCCTGTATCAACACCTTGTAGCCGAAAAAGAACTGACCGATCGTGTAAGAATGTACAATTATACTTCAGAATTGGCCGGCCAATTGATGCTTCAAGTTACCGCTTATAATGAAGTTGATCTTGATAAAGTAGAATCGGCAATTTTTGAAACATTTGAGGAATTTGAATCAGAAGGTATTCCTGAGCGCGATTTAAAACGTATTAAAGCACAACAGGAAACAAATTTTTATAACAGCCTCGCTAGTGTTTTAGGCAAAGGGTTTCAACTGGCACAATACCAGATTTTTGCCAATGATCCCAATTATATTAATAAGGATGTAGAAAAAATACTTGCGGTTACTGCGGAAGATGTAAAAGGAGTTTATGAAAAATATATAAAAGGAAAACATTTCGTCGCCACAAGTTTTGTTCCGAAGGGGCAAACTGAACTTGCTTTAGAAAATGCTAAAGAAGCTGAAGTTGTAGAAGAAAAGATCGTAGAAAATGCTGAAGAAGAAGTTAATGTTTCAACCGATGCTTCTTATGAAAAGACTCCCTCCAGTTTTGACCGAAGTGCAGAACCACCTTACAGCAGCGCACCAGAATTAGCGGTTCCCGAAATTTGGGAAAAAATTCTTCCTTCCGGATTGAAAGTTTACGGGATTACCAATACTGAAGTTCCGTTAGTAAAATTCAGCCTGGAGATGCAGGGTGGATTATTGCTGGAAAATCCTAATAAAGTCGGGGTTTCTAATCTTTTGGCTAATTTAATGACCAAAGGCACGAAAAACAAAACTTCGGAAGAACTGGAAGAAGCTATTCAGTTGTTGGGGGCCGATATTAGTATAAATGCAGAGGATGAAAAAATTGTTTTAACCGGAAGTACGCTGGCGAAAAATTATGCTAAAACTATAGATTTGGTCCAGGAAATATTATTGGAGCCACGATGGGATTCTACTGAATTCAAACTGCTAAAACAGCAGGCGCTTAGTAGAATCCAGCAGCAGGAAGCCGATCCAAACAGTATTGCGAATAACGAATTTAGAAAACTACTTTATGGCGAAAACCATATTTTAGGTCAGAATAGTTTAGGCTCAGAATCTTCGGTAAATAATATCACCTTAGAAGATCTTAAAAATTATTATTCAGAAAATCTTAGTCCGAAACGAAGCGTTTTTCACGTAGCCGGTTCCATAGAGAAAGAGGAAGCGATAAAAGGTGTTCGCGGTCTTTCAGTAGCCTGGCCGCCAAAATCGGTTAAAATGCCAGAAATTGCGCAGCCAGAGCTTCCGGAGAAATCTCAAATTTTCTTTTATGATGTTCCCGGTGCTAAACAATCGGTTTTACGATTTGGAACGCCTGCCCTGGCTGCAACAGATGAAGATTTTTACGCAGCTGAAGTAATGAATTATCGTTTAGGCGGTGGGGGATTTGCCTCCCAGCTTACCCAGGAATTGCGCGAAGGAAAAGGCTATACCTACGGAATTCGTTCCGGGTTTAATGCAGGGAAAAATAAAGGACCGTTCTTAATTTCCAGCGGCGTACGTAGCAATATCACCTACGATGCGGTAAAACTTATCAAAGAAATTATAGAAAATTATCCTCATAATTTTGACGGGGAAGATATGGAAGTCACCCGCGGATTTATGGTTAAAAGTAACGCCAGAAAATTTGAAACTTTGAACTCAAAACTGGATATGCTTAACGAAATCAGCACTTTTGGCCGTGAATATGACTACATTAAACAACGGGAAAAAATGGTGAATGAGCTTACCGTTTTAGATATAAGAGAATTGGCTGAAAAATATATAAATCCCAAAAAAATGTACTTTTTGATCGTGGGAGACGCCGAAACACAAATGGAGAAACTGGAAGAGCTCGGGCTTGGAAAACCGGTTTTATTAAACGAAACTAAAGAATAATGATAATTCCTGCACTTTTACTTGTTTTAGGACTGGTGATCTTGATTTTTGGAGCCAACTATATGGTTGAAGGTGCTTCTGCCCTGGCGAAAAAATTCAATATTTCTAATCTTGCCATTGGTTTAACTATCGTGGCATTTGGAACGTCTGCCCCGGAATTGGTAGTAAACACTTTTGCCGCTGCCGATGGGTATTCAGATATTGTATTTGGAAATGTAATTGGCAGTAATAATTTTAACCTCTTCATCATCCTGGGCATTACGGGGCTTATCACTCCGCTGGCGGTCCAATCAAGTACTGCGTGGAAAGAGGTTCCTATTTCGCTCATTGCCGTTGTTATCCTGTTTTTTATAGTTAACGATCAATTCTTTTCAGCTAATAAAACCGGGATTTTAGGTACTTTAGACGGATTTATATTACTTTTCTGTTTCCTGGCATTCTTATTCTACGTGTACAAGCAGCTAAAAAATGATGATGTAGTTGAAGAAGATGACATTAAACTCCTTTCTCCATTAAAAACCACACTTTTTATCATTGGCGGATTGGCGGGACTGGTTCTAGGCGGCCAATTAGTGGTAAACAACGCGATAGAAATTGCTGAAAGTATGGGAATTAGTCAGAAAATTATTGGGCTAACTGTGGTAGCAGCCGGGACTTCCCTACCTGAACTTGCAACTTCTATAGTAGCCGCAGCAAAAAAGAATGCCGACATTGCTGTGGGAAATATTATTGGATCTAATATCTTCAATATCTTCCTTATTCTATCTGCGGCCTCACTTATAAATCCTATAAATTTCAATTTAAATTTCAACCAGGATCTTTATATCCTGGCCGGTGGAACACTTTTCCTGCTTTTAGCTATGTTCACCGGGAAACGACGACGATTAGACCGTTGGGAAGCTTTAATTTTATTAATCGCATACCTAGCTTATACTACCTATTTAGTAATGCAGGAGTTGTAAAAATAGATGAGGTTGAATTTTAAGACCTCCCAGACTTTAAAAACCTCTGAGGTCTTTAAAACACGTGCTCGATGAGTTTTTTAGATCGTCTATTTTTTATGAATTCCTTTTCATTTGCCAAAGATTAATTCTATTAATTTAGACTTATGAAAAAGATATTATTACTTCCGGTACTTGCACTATTGCTTAGCTGTGCGAATGAAGCTGAAAAGGAAAAAACTAATTTACGTATAGATAACCTTGAAGCCGATCTTAATGATTTAAAGATTGAAAAAGATTCCCTGCAAAAAGAATTGAGATTATTGAAAAGTCGAAATCCAGTAGTTTTTACTGAAGATTTTGATACGATGCAAAATCCTGAAACATTTATTGTAGAATCGTTAGAACGAAATTCACAACTAATTCCTGAAGAATCTGTTTTAGGCGGAACGATGCGTTTTTTAGACACTGAAATTCTGAATGAGCGCTTTATATGGGCCTATTATGAAGATGGACACGTTGCCGGGGAAGCTATTTTTCAGTATAAATTAAATGAAGCAGATAGTATTGATTTTACACTGGTTTCAGAAATTAGGGATTAGGCTATAGCCGGTTTAGCAAATTTCTCCCGAAGTAATTCCAGATTTTCTTCTGAAAAACCTTTAAGCTCTACCATACCGCCTGTAGCTTTTGGTGCCTTTATAATTAACTGATAATTGCTTAGATGAATCTTTAATTCCGAACTAAATTATAAGTTTTCGGTTGTTGATGTGGCCTCGCTACAATCAATTTTTCATCGTCCCAGGCTATATATTCGGTATTTCTATCTTTTTGTTCATAAGCCAGCCAGGCATTTTATAAACCTGAAATAAAATACAAGGAAGAAATTAAAATGGCTCCTCTCCCCTCAGTAAAAATGTAATTTACCAGGCCCAAAAGTATCCAGAAAACCGCGAAAATAAAGTACAGATTCTTCTTTAAAAAGCTGGTATGTTTTACTATTTTCTGCATCAGGCGGTCGCTAAATAATTAAACCAAGAAAATAATTATTTTAAAAATTTGGATGGGGATTTTTAACCCGGCAGATGCCACCACCCCCTTTTTTCTCCTACGTGGAATCCCTCCTCTTCCTCACCGGATAAAGTGTCACTTTGAGTGGTCCCGATGTAATCGTGATTGAATCGAGAAGTTCTCGATTTTTCGGCTATCGCCTTAAAATCAACTGGAACTGCAGGATTAATAACAAAAACTTATTAACTTATTTTTACTTTAGAGACATTCATATGAGGGTTAGTTATATATATATTCAGGAAGGCGCAGATAAAATTTATTATACTGGCGTCACCTCTAATCTCGAAAAAAGGATAGTAGAACATCACTCGGGCGCCCATCCAGATAGTTATACCGCAAAAAGACCACCTTTAAAATTGTTGTTTTTTCCGAATTTACAGACATTAATTATGCTATTTTACGAGACAAACAAATTAAGAAATGGTCTCAAGCTAAAAAGAAAGCTTTGATAGATGGAAGTTTTGATGCGTTATCAAATCTGGCTAAGAAAACTTTAAAAAGTAGGCATTAGAAACTCGCTGTTTAGTTAATCCCGCTACTGTCACTTCGAGTGGCCCGATGGAATCCGGAGTGTTTAGAGAAATTCTCGATAGGGTTTTTCGGCTATCGTCTATGAAATTTCCTCGAACTGACGGAAAAATCAATACCTTAAACCTATGAAACAAGGTTTTCGCTATTTCATAAAATTCATTTTAATTCTGTTAGCGCCGCCTGTAATTTACCTGGTTGTAGCGTTGATTGGATCTATAATCCCGGTGAATTCTAAACACGAAACTAAAAAGTCGGATATTGAAATCTATCTTTATAAACAGGATATGCATACCGATATTTTGCTTCCGGTACGTTCTTATATTATTAATTGGGATAGCATTTTTAAACCGGAACATACTTTAGCAAATCCAAAAAACTCAGAAATTATCGGGTTTGGTTGGGGTGATCTAAATTTTTACCGAAATACACCGCAGTGGGAAGATCTAAAACTGAATGTTGCTTTTAAAGCACTTTTCTTAAAATCTCAAAGCGCCCTGCACACCCGGTTTTATCAAAAAGTACCAGTTTCAGAAAACCTGGTAAAAATTTCAGTTACTGAAGATCAGTATAAAAAACTGAGTAAGTATATTTTAGAAAAGTCAAATATTCAAAAATCAGTAGAAATTCAGCCGGTACAAGATTTACATTATTATCGCGACGACGCATTCTATTTAGCCAAAACTTCTTTTAGCCTTTTTAAAACCTGTAATACCTGGACAAATTCCGCATTAAAATACGCCGGACTTAAGGCCTGTTTATGGACACCTTTTCCGCAGGGAATATTTTATCAATATCGCTAAAGCTAGAACTTCAACGGGAAGAAAAAATGCAACTTTAAGAGCTATTAATTTTATAATTTCATAGCTTTAATTAAAATTATAACCAGCTTTGAAGAATTCAGTTTCTAAATATTCTTCTTTTTTTCTTTCGGGAGTAATATTACTTTTATTACTAGCAGCTTATTTTAGCCTCCCGTCTTTTAGAGAATTCGTAGATACCACCATAAGGGTTTTAACCAATGGAAATACAGATATTACCCGGGCTTATTTTAAAGATTTCGGCGTTTGGGGGCCGGTAGCTATTATCCTGTTTATTATACTTCAAATGTTCCTAATTATTTTCCCTTCCTGGATTCCCATAATTGTGGCGGTTATGGCATATGGTTTTTGGTGGGGAAGCCTGATTTCGTTAACTGGAGTAGTTCTGGCTTCTTATATCGGATATTTTATTGGTGAAAAATTAAAAGGAGTATTTCTTACTAAAATATTTGGTGAGGATAAATTGAAGAAAATGGATTTCTGGATTGGAAATTATGGATTTGGCTCTGTAATATTATTCAGGATCTCTCCTTTTTTATCTAACGATTCCATCAGTTTTATTGCCGGCATGCTGGGAATGGAGTTAAAAAAGTTTATTTATGCCACCCTCTGTGGAATGGTTCCATTAACCTTAGCGATCGCCTATTTTTCGGAAGATCCCTCTAAATTGAAAGAGGGACTATATTGGATAGGTGGCGTTGGCCTGGTTGCTTACGCTATTTATATTTTAATCGATTATAAAAAGAGGAGAAAAAACAGCAATTCCAAAGCCTGAAATTCTCGTAAATAACTTTCCCCTTTTAAACTGAGGATTTTATAATTTTTTTATAATCTCCCAAAATGATTTATTCTTGTTAAATACTTATCTTAAGGATGTTAACCCAAAATCTTAAACATGTCTATAGATAAAATTCAAAAACCTGAAGTTGAAAAATTTTATCACCGGCTGGAAAATTCTGCCGATTTAGATCCTTTACTGGAAAAAATAGGGGATGCAAAATATGTGCTTCTGGGGGAAGCCAGTCACGGAACCCACGAATATTATACCTGGCGTGCACAAATATCAAAACGTCTTATAAATGAAAAAGGATTTTCCTTTATTGCTGTTGAAGGTGACTGGCCCGATTGTTATAAGATCAATAAATGGATTAAATCTTATAAGAATTCCGGCGAAAATATTCAGGATGTATTAAAAGAATTTAATCGCTGGCCTACTTGGATGTGGGCTAATTGGGAAATTGCTGCTTTCGCAAACTGGTTAAAAGATTTTAATTTGAATAAAAAGCAGGAAGAAAAAATTGGCTTCTATGGTCTTGATGTCTATAGTCTCTGGGAATCTATGGATTCCATAGTTAATTATCTCCAGAAGGAAGACCCTGCCACGGCTGAATTAGCAAAAGATGCTCTTAATTGTTTTGAACCTTTTAAAGCAAAAGATTCCTATGCCTCAATTTTCTCTACTTCAAAAGGAGATTGTAAGAATGAGGTGGTCCAATTGTTAAAAGAAGTTAGAGAAAAAGCACATAGCTATGACAGCGCTGAAGAAGCAGGTTTAAACGCCGAGTTGAATGCTTTAGTTATGGCAAACGCTGAAAAATATTATAAAGCTATGGCCGGGTTTGGTGACGATTCATGGAATGTTAGGGACCGACATATGGTGGAAACATTAAACCGACTTATGGCTCATCACCATGAAGAGGCTAAAGTGATCATTTGGGAGCATAACACTCATATTGGAGATGCACGGGCAACAGATATGGCCGCAAGTGGATTGGTCAATGTAGGCCAATTAATAAGGGAACAGCACAGCAAAGAAGATATTGTACTGGTTGGTTTTGGTTCTTATTCAGGATCTGTTATGGCCGGTAGAAACTGGGGAGCACCTATGCAGAAGATGAAAGTTTCCGAAGCAATCCAGGACAGTGTAGAACATAGATTACATAAAAGTGACCCGGAAAATAAACTTATAATTTTTGATGAAAATCAGGAATTAAATGACGCTTTTTCTGAAAAGATGAAACACCGCGCAATTGGGGTAGTTTACCATCCGGACAGGGAACGCGGGAATTATGTTCCATCGAGGATGTCGGAACGTTATGATGCGTTTATACATCTGGATAAAACCACAGCCCTGCACCCGTTGAATTTACAACCAAAAACAGAATTGACCCCGGAAACTTATCCTTTTGGAATTTAATAAATGTAAATCGAACTACCTCGGTAGTATTTAAATCTCGATTATTGAGTAAACTTTTTTCTTTAAAATGATTTACTTAATTGTCTAAATTGAAATTAAAGCAAATTATCCGGGTGCTATTAAACGCTCTTTACTTTCAATTCTTTTCTTTGTGGTTTTGGAGCCGCGTGCACCGGTTCGGCATATAAGTCGAAATCCGCGGCATCGGTTACTTTGACTTCGTAGAACTCCCCGGTTTTCAGGTAAATTGAAGTTGCATCAATTAGCACTTCATTATCAACATCGGGAGAATCAAACTCGGTTCTTCCAACAAAATAATTTCCTTCTTTTCTATCGATCACCACTTTAAATACCTGCCCGATTTTCTGCTGGTTCAATTCCCAGGAAATCTGGCTCTGGATTTCCATAATCTGGTTGGCGCGATCTTGCTTCACTTCTTGCGGAACGTCGTCTTCCAGGTTATAAGCGTGCGTATTTTCTTCATGGGAATAGGTAAAACAACCCAATCGCTCAAAACGCATCTCTTCTACCCAATCTTTTAATTCCTGAAACTGTTCTTCGGTCTCACCGGGATAACCTACAATTAGTGTAGTTCTAATCGCCATTTCGGGAACAAATTTCCTGAAATCTTTAAGCAGTTTTGTGGTTTTTTCGTGGGTGGTTCCGCGGCGCATAGATTTCAATAATTCGGTATTGATATGCTGCAGCGGAATATCGATATAATTACAAATCTTTGGTTCGCGTTTCATCACATCCAGTACATCCATTGGGAAACCGGTTGGGAATGCGTAATGCAAACGAATCCACTCAATGCCGTCAACCTTTGCCAGGTTTTCCAGTAATTCGGCAAGGTTTCGCTTTTTGTATAGATCGAGTCCGTAATAAGTTAAATCCTGCGCGATAAGAATCAATTCCTTTACACCATTTGCGGCAAGGTTTTTAGCTTCTTTTACCAGATCTTCAATCGGGGTAGATTTATGCCCGCCGCGCATTAAAGGAATAGCGCAAAAAGAACAGGGGCGGTCGCAACCTTCAGCAATTTTAAGGTAAGCGTAATTCTTAGGCGTAGTTGTTAAACGTTCACCCAGCAATTCATGTTTATAATCGGCTTCTAGGGCTTTTAATAATCCCGGAAGTTCTGTAGTTCCAAAATACTGGTCGACATCGGGAATTTCCTTTTGAAGATCGGGTTTGTAACGCTCGCTCAAACAGCCCGTAACAAAAACCTTATCAACTTCGCCCTGCTGCTTTTGCTCTACAAATTCTAAAATAGTATTTACCGATTCTTCCTTGGCGTTGTCTATAAATCCGCAGGTATTAATCACCACAATATTGCCGTCCTGCTCGTGCACCACGTCTTTATTGTTGCCCTTAAGCTGCCCCATCAACACCTCACTATCATACACATTCTTGCTGCAACCTAGGGTTACTACATTAATACGGTTCTTCTTTATCGACTTTGTCCTCATATAATTCTAATTTTCAAAGCTACTTCTATACATTCTTTTCGTCACACGACTCCGAACTGTCGGGAAATTCAACTTGATTCTCAACAACCTGGATCTCCGAACAAATTTCGGAGCAGGCTCTGAAGCAAGTTCAGGATGACGTCTAAAAAATATTCAGACAGCTTCTTAAAAGCGGGTGCAAAGATACAATCTATAATTTGAACTACAGCGGGTTAATATTGAAAGGAATAACTTCCACACTATCTTTTCATGTTTGCTATTTCTACTGAGAAATCTAAGGTTGATTTATATCGGCCCTTCATTTCTTTTGCTCGTCCAAAAGAAACGAATCAAAGAAAAAGACGCCTTTTTCAAGGAATTTTTTGGCAAAATGTCAAAAACCGTGCACAAAACCCTGCGGATGATCGATTGAAAAAATCGACCATCCTGAATCTCGGGGTTTTGTACACATATTCTGCGAAAAAGGATTTACTAAAAGCAGGCCGTTGAAAAAAATGCTTTTAATAATTTCATAAATAGCCATTTAAACTATTTTGTAACTTTCCAATCTATCAAATACTTAAGAAACTACTTATAAATGAAAAAATATCTCCTCTTCCCTATGCTTTTATTTCTCCTTTTGAATACGCTAAGCGCCCAGCAGCGAGTATCTGAATTACCGCTGAAGATCGGGGTAATGGAGCGAGGAGAACTTAATGCCATTACCGATGTTGAAGGCGTAAATGTTGGTCATACCACTTTGGTGAAAGGCGATTCGGTGCAGACGGGTGTGACGGCAATTCTTCCGCACGGCGGGAATATTTTTCAGCAGAAAGTCCCCGCAGCGGTTTTTGTTGGAAATGGTTTTGGAAAACTGGCCGGCAGCACCCAAATTAACGAACTGGGAAATTTGGAAACACCAGTGATCCTTACCAATACTTTAAATGTCCCAACCGCGATGGACGCGGTGATAAAATATACGCTGAACCTTCCCGGGAATGAAAACGTACGCTCAGTTAACGCGGTGGTAGGCGAAACCAACGATGGCTATTTAAATGATATCCGTGGACAACATGTAAAGAAAGAAGATGTAATTTCTGCAATAGAAAATGCTAAATCGGGTAAAGTTACTGAAGGAAATGTTGGTGCCGGCACCGGTACTATTGCTTTTGGTTATAAAGGCGGGATAGGTACTTCTTCCCGCAAACTGCCAGAAAGTCTGGGCGGTTACACTTTAGGCGTTTTAGTGCAAAGTAATTTTGGCGGCGTTTTGCAAATTGCCGGAGTTCCGGTTGGGCAAAAACTTGGAAAATATAGTTTTAAAGATGATTTGCTGAATAATGTAGATGGTTCATGTATGATTGTAGTGGCTACCGATGCGCCGCTAAATAATCGAAACCTGGAACGGCTGGCGAAACGGGCATTTCTCGGGCTCGCAAAAACCGGCGGAATTGCTTCGAACGGCAGCGGCGATTATGTGATCGCTTTCTCAACCGCCGAAGGCGTTAGGATTCCGTATAAAATAGAAACCGCAACCCTGGAGCAGGAAGTGGTTACCAACGATTTAATGTCGCCATTATTTATGGCTGCCATTGAAGCTACAGAAGAAGCGATCTTAAATTCCCTTTTTATGGCCAAAACTACAACCGGATTTAAAAATCGAAATATTAAAGCTTTACCAATAACTGATGTTTTAGAACATTTGAAAAAAGCTGGAGTAATTGAGGAGCATTAACAAAAAAGTTTGGCACATTTCTAACACAAAGTCAAATAAAATTGACTCAACCTAGTGGATCACGAAAAAATATATTTGGATAACTAACCTTTTAGTAAGCTCTATTGCATTACAACTTTGAAACCGCCTTACCGCTAATTTTTTATATTAATCTAATCATTCATTTGCTACGATAAACTATTCTTTTAATTTCGGCTCTCATTCATTAATCTTAATTCAAATCATTTATGCGATTAAAAATCATCTTTATCCTAATTTTTATAGGATTTCAAACTTCATATGCACAAACAGCATACGGCATCAAGGGCGGTTTCAATTTATCTAAATATCATTCAGACCTCACTGATAACTATAGTTTTAAACCTGGATTTTATTTGGGAGGAACTGGGAAATTTGAACTTAATAACACATTTAACTTAAAACCAGAGGTCTTCTTCAGCTTTCAGGGTTCAGACATGAATGCGAATATTATATTATATGATTTAAATGACCCTCAAGCTGAAAGGAGGGAAATCTCAAAAATTCGCGTCAATGAATACGCATTCAATATTCCTGTTTTAATTGATTTTTCACTTTCTGATAATTTTCACCTAGAAGCTGGGCCACAAGCCGGATTTATTTTTAAAAATAGTAGTAAAATAGTAGAAGGGCGTGGAGACTATGGAAACTTCCAGGAGGAAGATGACAATGATTTACGAATCTCCTTGGCAATCTCCTTTGGAATAAATTATAAGGTCACAAAAGATATTTACCTGGGAGCGAGATATTCCAGGGACATAAAAAGACATGACTCAACCCTTAAGAATTCAATAATTTCAACAGGTCTGGAATTTTATCTATAGCTGCCTTGAAATTTTATTGTGTAGATTATGTAAGACATCTATAGGTTAATTGGACAGTTTCGTGACGTCCTGTATGGTTGGTTATAGAGTCAACAGGCATCTTGGAAAAAGTGCAATTTAAGAAACCAGGAAAGAAACAGATCAAGCCGATAAGTCCGTATCCATATTCCCGTTATTTGTTCGTAACCATTAGCACCAATTAAAGACAGAGGACTTAAGAATTTCAATTAAGCACTAATCCGGAAATTATACCTGCGAAAACGGCTATGTTTATCCTATATTAGCCGGCTATGAGTAAGAAATTTATATTAGACACCTTAAAATTCAGAAAAGATGAGTGAACCAATAAATATCTGTTTGTCTTGTGGTTTATGTTGTGATGGTACTTTAATTGGTTTTGTACAGCTCGATAATGAAGAGCTGTCACCATTAAGACAGTTGATGGATATTGAAGAAACAGATGAAAATGGAATGTTTTTTCTACCCTGTGATAAATTTGACTGCAATGGTTGTAATATTTATTCTCAAAGACCGAAGGCATGTAGCAATTTTGAGTGTGGCGTTTTGAAATCCTTTGAAAAAAAGGAGTTGAGTTTTGATAAGGCTATTCAAGTGATTGATGTAGTTAAACAAAAAAAGATATCCATTGAAAAACAGGTAGCAACATTACAGATTGAACTACAATCCAAATCATTTCACTTTAAAATGCTCGAATTGAAAAAGTTGCTTCGGCAAAATAAGTCTGAATTATCCTTATCACAAAACCATCAGGAATTACTTTTGGAGGTCAGAGAACTTGATAAGTTATTATCAGATAGTTTTGGAGTTTCGTTTTAGTAAACAACTTCGGAGTAAGCTCACAAGTATTATTATTAGAAAATATCATTTGATTTCCAGGCAGGCCCGCCTGATTGATTCGGACAGGCCTCGGAACGTTTAATCTCGATTATCGAGTAAATGGAAATTCAGGGATTGATCTTTACAAAAACATTAGTATCCAGAATTCTTAAATATTCTGAAATTCCAAGTAACCGCTAAATTTTACCTAAAATTTTATTAGATTTATAAAATATCCGACACGAAAAAAATTTATTACTGAACCATACGTACATTTCCTGGAAAAATTTTCTACCAGAAAAGCAGTTGAAAAGTGGACTAGTAAACCAGCTCGTGAGGCATTCAGAGCGAATAATTTAAATCTCGCCTTGCGAGAAAATTACCACTGATTCATGATAAAATTATATTTAATAAGTCTGCTTTTATTAATTCCGGTGCTGGGGTTCTCGCAGCAAAAAGACAGTCTGGGCGAACCTATTATTCCGTCCGATAAAATTGAGCTTTTAAAAAATATAAATTTCACTTTTGATATGCGGCTGGGATTTCAGGCGTATACTTTTAGAGGTGGTGATAATTATTACAACGGAATACAGTTTCTTAATGGTTTTACCGCGCTTGGAATTTCCGGGAAATTACACGAAAAAGTGAATTTCACCTTTAGAAACCGATTTAATAAAAATAGCGATGTACAAACGCTGGATAGATTAGGCAGTAATATTGAACTTGCGTTTATTGATATTAAAGCCAGCCCTAAGCTTGATATCAGGCTTGGGAAAATGAATCCTTTTTATGGCGGGTATGAATATGAGTACAGTCCGTTGTATGTTTTAGAATATAATGATGTTTACAATAATGTCCTCGCGTTTGTTACCGGGGCCGGAATTACCTACCAGGCTTTAGAAAATCATAAATTTGGTTTCCAGGTTTTAAATTCCCGAACAATGCATTACGACGATCTCTATGGTGATATTGTTGCCGAAAACATCCAGGAACCAGATTGGCCGGTTGCTTATGTGGGGAACTGGCGGGGAAGTTTTTTTGATGGTAAACTTCAAACTATCTATAGCCTGAGTCATTCTTATGAAGTTAAAAAAAGAGGAACCACTTTTTTTACTTTAGGCCACAAATATCAAAATCGTAATCTAAGCCTGATGTACGATTTTCATTACAGTTATGAGGAGGTAGATACAAAAGGAATTCTCACCAGCATTGTGAATGACCAATCCATTGCCGAAGATGTATTATATATCGAAAATTGGATAAGGGCAGAATACCGCTTTAACCCAAAATTCACCGGTTTATTAACACTTATGACGAGCAGCGCCTACGATAACGTAAAAACAAGTAATGATCACATAAGAAGAAGCTACGGAATGATCCCAACCATATATTACAGCCCTTTTAAAAATCTTGACCTCCGGTTTTTCCTGGCTTATATTGGCCGTTATTTTGATTATTCAGAATTTGCATCGCAAAATTTTGGGGCCTCCAGTTATAATAAAAATGAAGTGAGGGTTGGTTTTATTGCTCCGCTATTATTATTGTAATCGAGTTCTCCCCTTTTATTTTTATGAATTCTACAACCTATAATCCTTGACATTCTTATTTTATAAACATTTTTCATAAAACATTATTGCATTTTTAGACGCAACCTTTCACAAAAAAATGCATCTACTATTAAACCCCCATGATGAAAAAAATATTACCGGTATTAATTTCGATCTTTTTTGTTGCCTGTTCAAAGGATGATGATAGTAAGAATATTCCAATCACTGAAGAAAACATTGTTATTTCCCAAAATGAAATTTACGAATACGACCTTGAGTTTCCGGGCGATGAGGATGGATTTAGCATTACCAGGCAAGCTGTGAATTGTGAAATAAGCAAAATTGAACAAGATTCTATTACCGGAAATTTCATCTATACTTATAAACCGGAAGCTGGTTTTACCGGAACTGACACTGTTGAAATTACCCACAATGCTTATTCCATAAGCCGGGATGAAGCCTACAATGTAAGAATTATTAGAATTAATATCGAAGCCCGGAAATAAATTATAACCAGCGCTAAAAACTCAGATTTAATAATACCTATGAAACAACTTTTACTAATAACCTGCTTTTTTTTAATTGCAATAACTGAAGGAAAATCGCAAAGCCTGGAAGTCGGTTTCGGACTGGGATCAGGCTCTGCTTATACCTTTGAAAATATGGATAGTAATATTGATATAGATTACTCACTTCCCTTTAGCTCCTATCTCTCTCTAAAATACGCTAAACCAGATTCTTATTTTGGAATTAAGCTTAAGTTTCAATATCTAAATGCCGGCATAAAAGGAAGAAACTGGAAAAATCTGAACGAACCAATTAATGGTGATGTAACCTCTTTAACTTCATTAATTTTACTGGAACATTTAAAAGATAATAACAAATGGAATTTGGGATATAACTTCGGGTTTGGATATACCCATCAGAATTTCAGGCAGGATCTAACAAATTCTTCTTCCGGCATGGAAATTAATTTTATGAGTGCTAATATTTCCGGAATAATTAGTTCTAAACTTAGTAATAATTTAGCGCTGCAATTAGAACCTTCCTTACTATGGACCGATCCGGTTGGTTCTCTTAGAGATTCCGATAAATGGCAAATAGCAGGGGAAGATCTCCATCTTTTAATTCAATTGGGATTTACTTATAAAATCAATTAATCAACACGATAATTTCATACAACCTATAAGTTCCCTTTAAATTTAGAAGATTGAAAAGCCAAATAAACATTTTTCTTTTATTAAGCGGCCTTATTTTATTGTTCTTCCCTTTAAGCGGTTATAGTCAGGAGAAACCAAAGGTTTTTTATGATGAAAATGGCGATGAAATTACCCAAAAAGTATTCTACAAATCCATAGATTACAGGTATAATTTAGACCATACAATTTTGGTTTATTGATTAGAAGGGAAGGCTTTGGCAAATTGGACAAAGCAACATTCATTACCCTCAAAACATATCTGGAAGATTTAAGTGAAACCCAAATCGATACAACGCATAATAAAGACTAAAGGAATTTACAGCCCGTAAGGAAGATTTCGAAGAACTATAAATGGAATTTGATTTCATAATGCAGCAAATTTTAAGGCATTACAGAAATTCATCCAAAGCCATTCCGTACATTAAAATTTTTAATCAGCTTAGTAAATGAATTGAAAAATAATGACAGGAATACGGCCATTTAAAATGTGTTAAGCTCCGGCGATTATAAATTTATTAAAGATGCAGATTATGATGATAGTTTAATAACCGCCAAAGACTTTTTTGACCACACAGAATCTACCGCATTTATAAATGAAGCCCTTTCAAAAGCTGTAAGATGTAAGATTTTCAATGCCTGGATTCATGCTAATTCCATAACTGTTGATCATATTCAAAGAAAAGCAGAAGGAGGAATAGAAAACTTTGAAAATGCTCAATTAGCACACCCATATTGCAATAGCACTTATAAAAATTAGCCCCTCGACTTCTTAATAAAAACTTCCTGTATTTTTTTTGTAAGACTGTCTTTTTGGGCGGTGTAGACTTTTTTATCTTTGTGGGTAATGGAGCTTATGGGAATAATTTGCGTGGTGGTGCCGGTGACGAAGATTTCTTCTACTTCTACCAGTTCATCTATATGCACAGCTTTTTCAACCACTTTTATATTTAAATCGGTGCAGATGTCAATCACTTCGGCGCGGGTAATGCCGGAGAGGATCTTGTGGCCCTCGGGATGGGTATGCACTACGCCGTATTTTACAAAAAACAGGCTGGAATGCGAACCTTCAGTAAAATAACCTTTGCGTACCAGGAGATTTTCGGCAAACCCGGCCGCGATGGCTTCTTCGTTTGCCATCACATTGGCTAAAAGTGCTGTCGACTTAATATCGCAGCGATGCCAGCGTTTATCTTCTGTGGCAATTACTTCCCAGGTTTTCTTTTCAAAACCTTCTAAAGTTACGGGAAAGGCATACAGCAGGACGGTGGTTTCAATCTTTTCGGGAACAAAGTGGCTTCGGGCCGCAACTCCCCTACTCACCTGTATATAAACCGCCGCATCAGCTTTATTTAAACCGGTACGGTCTATAGCTTCGTACATTAATTTTTCCAGCGAAAAAGCATCAATAGCAACCTGGATCTCGTTCAGGCAATATTGCAGGCGTTTCAGGTGTTCTTTCAGCTTAAAAGCTTTTCCGTTATAAAATGGTGTTACTTCATAGATTCCGTCACCAAACATAAACGCACGGTCAAAAACCGAAACAAAAGCCTCATCGGGTTTTACCCATTTTCCGTTTAAATAAACTTCCGAAGGGTACTTTTTTTTAGGTTTCATAACAACTAGGTACTACTTATTAATATTGTTCTTTTTTTCCATTGCTGAAAAAAAGAACCAAAAAATTCTAGGCTTACGAAACTTTATCTAAATTTTTCGCACGTCACCTAAATTTTAGGAACTCGCCTCTTTAACTAGAAAGAAAAACGTTAGTTCAAACAGCCTAAAATTTTGCGGTGCTTTCGCTTCAAATTTTACGATAAATTTTCGATATGCCATTAAATCATAAAAATAACTACAAGAAAACATTAAAAATGATAAGATCTTCTTTAGTTGCTAAACATTTATTTTAATTAAAATGCTGGTGTAATTGCTGTAGCCACTGCATTTCGTAATAACGAACTATACTTATTACAATTACCCCTGCGGCTACGTACACCCAGGAATAAGTATCACGTTTAAGCAAAATCCCGCCTATTATGGCAAAAATCACAAAAGGGATGGTCATAATAAGGTTTGGCAACGGCCAGGCGTCCTGAAATAATACGGCAATGATTTTCATAGCGCCATAAAATATGCTGTAGAACAAAATGATCTTGCTTATTAGCGGTTTCAAATTCCGTTGTTTCATTTACTCGTAATTTTTTGGAGTTTCTCGGCGTTTGGAAGCCTGTTCGTAAGCAAAAGCCCATTGGTAAAGTTTATTTTCTTCAGAAGATTTTGCGAAAAACGTAAGACCTTTTGGTGCGCCTTCTTCGCTGTAACCCATAGGTACAGTGATTGCCGGATAATGTGCTACCGCAGCAAAACCTGCGTGATAATTATTTATAGATAAAATTCCGTCTAAATTATGTTCCTGCATTGGGGTATCAAAATACTTTTTCCCTTTTTCACTTAAATCGCTTTTTATAGAATCAAGATCTGTGGTATCTCCCGACTCATGTAAAATTCCATCAAAAAGTGCCTGGCCATAAGGCATTCTGTTAATAGAATCTTCTATATTGAATTTGACAATATCGTCTACCGAAGTAAAACCTGTTTCACCACCATATTTTTCTAAATAGTCAGGTAGATCTTTTTTCATATCCAGGCTGAGCAAACGCAGAAAGTTTTCCAGCTCAATTTCTTCGGCTTCAAATTCTACAATTTCTACTCCTGTACTTTTAAGATCGTTCACCGCCCGTTTATAAAGCGAATCTTCTTGCATTAATTGCTTAAAAGCACCAAAACGTTTTCCATCCAAGGTTGTGTTTTCAAAATTGAAATCGGTATTTTCAACTTCAATGGAAAAGGCGTCTTCCACATCTTTACCGGTCATAGCCGAATATAAAATGGCGTTGTCTATAACCGATTTTGTAATTGGACCGGGAGTATCTAAATAGCTGGAAATTGGAACAATCCCACCCCGACTTAAATTCCCGATAGTTGGTTTTAAACCTACCACCGAATTCTGGCTGGAAGGCGAAAGAATAGACCCCGAAGTTTCTGAACCTATCGCAACAGGAGCCAAATTAGCTGCAACTGCAACGGCACTACCAGAACTGGAACCACCGGTATCAAAAATCTTTCTACCGTAAGGGTTTAAGGTTTGTCCACCAATCGCTGAATAACCGCTGGGGCACTCACCACAAAAAAAATAAGCCCATTCGCTTAGATTGGATTTGCCGAGAATTAAAGCGCCATTTTCTTTTAATTTCTGAACGATAAAAGCATCTTCGGTTTGGTTATCCTGCAAGGCAATAGCTCCGGCGGTGGTCGCCATATTTTGCGTGTTGATATTATCTTTTAGCAACACCGGAATCCCTGTAATTAAATGTTTCTCTTCAGAATTATTTAATTGTTCATCCTTTTCACGGGCTTCTTCCAGCAAGTTTGGATTTAAAGAAATGACCGAGTTTAGAGAAAACTCATTTTCACGGTCAATTCTTTTAATTCGGTATAGGTAAAACAGGGAAAGTTCCTCGTAAGTAAGCTCGCCATTTTTCACCGCCTCCTGTATTTCAGGAATATTCTTATCAAAAATATGTGGTTTTATAGCCTCGTATTTATCTTCTGAAAATTTGGCTAAATCACTCTCAAAAGGAGCCCAAAGAGAATCCTGAGTAATATTTTTAGAATCTAAAACTTTAAATTCTTCTTCCTTTTCGGTTTTAAGTGAATCCCGGGAATCGATATTTTCATCTTCGGAATTTTTATCATCTGCGCAGGAAAACATCACGGGAAGTAATAGAAGGAGTAAAATACCTCGAAAGTTCACAAAGCATTTAGATGGGAAAAAAAAATTGAATATCGAGGCAGGACTGGAAGCATTAAAATCTCGATTATCAGGTAAAAGTTTTTTCATCTATTTATAAATTAAAAAGCCGGAAATTAAACGAAATATCAATCAGGAAATTACCAATTTACGTAGCATTGAAAAATCGGATTACTGTTTAAAGAAGGAATCTACAAATTCGTATTTATTGAAAACCTGCAAATCTTCTACACCTTCACCTACACCGATATATTTTACAGGAATTTTAAACTGATCGCTAATACCAATTACCACGCCGCCTTTTGCAGTACCATCTAACTTTGTAACAGCTAGGGAAGTTACTTCTGTAGCTGCTGTAAACTGTTTTGCCTGCTCAAATGCATTTTGCCCGGTAGAACCATCCAAAACCAGTAAAACCTCGTGAGGAGCATTAGGAATCACCTTTTGCATTACGCGTTTTACCTTGGTAAGTTCGTTCATTAAATTCACTTTATTATGAAGTCTACCCGCGGTATCAATAAGCACTACATCGGCATTTTGTTTTACCGCACTTTGCACGGTATCAAAAGCTACAGAAGCAGGATCGCTGCCCATTTTTTGACGTACAATAGGAACATCGGTCCTATCGGCCCAAATTTGCAATTGATCTATTGCGGCAGCTCTAAAGGTATCGGCTGCACCTAACACAACTTTATTACCGGCGCTTCTAAACTGGTGGGCGAGTTTACCTATAGTGGTAGTTTTACCAACCCCGTTAACGCCAACTACCATGATCACATATGGTTTTACATCTGGCAACTGTATATTTGCTGCTTCACCGGTTTCAGATTCAGAAAGCAGGCCGGCAATTTCTTCCCGCAGTATTTTGTTAAGCTCTTCGGTACCCAAATATTTATCGCGGGCAACGCGTTCTTCAATTCGGTTTATAATTTTAATTGTGGTGGCCACACCAACGTCACTGCTCACCAATACGTTTTCAAGATCGTCTAAAACCTCTTCGTCTACTTTGGTTTTACCGGCAACGGCTTTACTCATTTTAGACATAAAGCTGGTTTTGGTCTTTTCCAGCCCTTTATCCAGGTTTTCCTTTTTGTCTTTAGAAAATATCTTTTTAAATAAACTCATTTTTTTGGAAGGTTTAAAATCAACAAATTCCGGAAGTATGTTCCCGAAATTTTCAGTTGTAAATATACATAAAAACAAAAAGCCGTCCAGAGGTTATCCAGACGGCTTCGTAAATGTTTTCAAGGAAGTTTGTTTAGCTTACTTTTTCTTCAAAAAGTCGTTCACGTCTTCCGGAGCCATAATTTGTTCAACAAAAGTATAGGCACCAGATTTTGGAGATTTCACCATTTTAATTGCTTTGGTCAATCTCTTAGACCCTGTTTGTATCGATGCTACTGATTTCTTAGCCATAACTAATTATTTTATCTCTTTATGAACCGTCATTTTCTTAAGGATTGGATTAAATTTCTTTATCTCCAATCTATCCGGCGTATTCTTTTTATTCTTGGTAGTAATGTATCTTGAAGTTCCCGGTTGTCCGGTAGCTTTATGCTCTGTACACTCTAGTATAACCTGTACCCTGTTTCCTTTCTTTGCCATTGTAATTTGTTTTTATGCTTAAGGATTATTTCTTCAAAAATCCTTTTTCTCTTGCTTCTTTAATTACAGCAGAGATGCCTTTTTTATTAATATCTTTAAGTGCAGATGTAGATACCTTTAAAGTGACCCATTTATCTTCCTCAGGAATAAAAAAACGTTTCTTTACCAAATTGGCATTAAATCTACGTTTGGTTTTGTTCATAGCGTGAGAAACATTGTTCCCAACCATCGCTCTTTTACCAGTAAGTTCACAAACTCTTGACATTGCTCTATATCTTTTCTCGTTATTTCAAAACAGGCTGCAAATTAACGATTTTTTCACCTAACAAACAATATTAATTTAAAAAAATATTTAAGCTTTTTGAAATATGTAAATCAAACCAGTTTTTTAGCTGAACACTCCCTGTTTTCGTTGTATTAGAAAACTAATAAACTTTTTCGCCCTGCAAATTTAATCTTTTTTAAAGCAAGAAAATATTTAAGCTTCTGAAATTCAAAGCTTAGATTAAGAGATTCCAACTATTTTAAACTGAAAAATAAGCCTAAGGATATGTTTTTATTTGCTGAAATAGTTCTTCCCGAATCATTTCCATGCTTTTGTTTACCGCTTTGCCTATCACCTTATCGCGATGATTCCCGAAGATAAATTTTTTCGCATAAACTTTATCGGGCGTGGCAATTCCTATAAAAACAGTACCAATCTCGGCGTCGCTGTCTCCCTTGGCGGGACCCGCGTTCCCCGTGGTAGAAATCGCATAATCGGTTTTAAAAAGATCGCGAATATTTTTTGCCATGGCAATTGCGACTTCTTTACTCACCACCGAATGTTCTTCGATCAACTTTTTATCTATTTTTAAAATATCTTCTTTAACACTGGTTGCATAGCTTACCACGCTGCCTTTATAGTAGTTGGAAGCGCCGGGAGGTGTAGCAAATAAACTTGCCAGTTTGCCGCCGGTACAACTTTCAGCCGTGGCTATACTCGCATTAATTTTTCTCAATAACCTCGAAATTTGTATTTCTATAGGTTCATCGTCTTCATAACCAACAATAATATCGCCAATAATTCCGTGGAGATCTGTAATGAGGCTTTCTATACTATTTTGAAGATGTTCTTCGTTCTCGCCTTTAGCGGTTAAACGCAAACGTACCCGACCGAGGTTTGGCAAATACGCCAGTTTGATGTAAGGTGGTAAATTGTTTTCCCAATCTTCAATTTTATCGGCAATAGCGCTTTCACCCATTCCGTAGGTCAATACGGTTTTATGCAGAATAACCGGTCTTTTAAATGTCTGCTGAAGTTTAGGCACCACTTCGCCTTCAATAAGCGCTTTCATTTCAAAAGGAACGCCAGGAAGGGAAATATAAGCTTTACCTTCGCTTTCAAACCACATTCCCGCGGCTGTGCCGTATTTATTCTTTAAAGCCACGGCTTTAGACGGCAACATGGCTTGTTTTCGGTTTAAATCGGAAATTGGGGTGTCTATATATTTATCAAACAAAAATTCTATATGCTTGAGTACTTCCTCGTTTTTAACGAGTTTATCCTCAAAAAATTCGCATAAACAATCTTTGGTAATATCGTCTTTGGTAGGCCCGAGACCGCCGGTGATAATTATAATATCGGCCCGGTTTTTAGCTTCGTATAAAGCCTCCAGGATATGACTTTTCTCGTCTTCTACTGTAGAAATTTGTTTTACTGAAATACCAATTTTATTCAACTCTTTAGCGATAAATGCTGAATTGGTATCTATAATCTGGCCAATGAGAATCTCATCTCCAATGGTAATTATTTCTGCTTTCATTCCAGTTCAAAATCACGTTTAAGGGCAATACTGGCTACATTTACTTTCTTGGTGATTTTTGAAGCCGCGGTTGGCACTTCGTCTTTCTTTTTCCCGGCCTTTGCCCAGGCTTCAATTACTTTTACCTCGTCCATAAGTTCCAGGCCAAACAACTGTAAATTGGGCTTCATTTTATGCGCAAATTGATAAGCGAGATCTGGATTATCGTTAGAAATAGCTTCGTTCATCGCTTCCACATCAGGCGGAATTTCTTCTAAAAAGGTTTGTACCACTATTTTCATGAAATCTTCGTCGCCACCGGCCATTTCCTTAACCTCACTTAAATCGTAGTTGCTCATAGTACTATTTTATTTGAATTGAAAAGATTTGTTTGTCTTCTATAAATCCGGTTAATTTATTTTCTGCAGTCACCTTACCAACGCCCGCCGGGGTCCCGGTAAAGATCACATCTCCTATTTTTAAAGTAAAAAACTGTGAAACATAGGCAATTAGCTCATCTATTTTCCACAGCATTAATCGGGTATTGCTTTTTTGAACGGTTTCGCCGTTCTTTTCTAAACTAAAGTTAAGCATATTTATATCGCCAACCGCATCTTTGGCCAACCATTTTTCCCCTATGACCGCAGCTCCATCAAATGCTTTTGCTTTTTCCCAGGGTAATCCTTTATCTTTTAATTTTTGTTGAAGGTCCCTGGCCGTGAAATCTATTCCCAGGCCAATTTCATCATAATATTTATGCGCAAATTTCTCCTGAATATGTTTTCCCACCTTTTTGATCTTCACCAAGACCTCAACTTCGTAATGAACATCATTAGAAAAATCAGGGATAAAAAAGGGCTGTTTTTTTAATAAAATGGAAGTATCAGGTTTCAGAAAAATAACCGGATCTTCAGGCTTTTCATTTTGTAATTCAGAAATATGATCAGTGTAGTTTCTGCCAATGCAAATTATTTTCATGTTTCAGCAATTAATCGGTTAAGGTAATTTTAAAGGCAGGTGCAGGATATTCGCCCTTAAAAACCTGATGGGAATTATCCAGACTATTCATTTTCTTCCAACCATTGGTGTCCTTAAAATAAGAATTAAAATCATGCTTCTTTTTTTCTAGCACCCCTTTAAAAACAGGTAAATATTTAACTACTCTAAAATTATCGTAGAGCAGGGTATCATTTTCCCTGTAAATTTTATAATCCTTCTTCTCAATATATTCGTTCTCTTTAATAAAAAGATGTTCTACGGCTACAAAAAATCCTTCCTTAGGAATTGGAATTCGATATTGTAGTAATGGGATTTTAGTTTTAAAGCTGTTACTTCTTCTTTCTATAATCAAATTAGAAGTTAAAAGATCTCCCGCCGGTTTTCCATTTTGGCCTACTTCCAGTATTCTTAATCGAAATTTTGATTTTTTATTCATATTCAGGTCAGTAGCAAAGAACCTAACCTCTACCTCTTCCAAAAAGCAACCTGCTTTAAAATTTTCGGGTCTGGCATAGTAACGGGCCACCATACTAGGAAACTGTCCGCCGCTGAAATTACCCAAACCTATACTTTCCTTTCCGCGGAAATCATTGATTTTTTCGGAATTATTATTTAGAATACTATATAACTGAACTTCAGAAAGTGCACTCACATCTGGCTGCATTTTCACTACCCTACTATTATTTAACTTTCCTAAATTAATGTATTCGGTTTTAAAACCTACAAAACTAAATTTTAATATAGCTGAAGTATCTGCTCCTTTTAAAACAAATAAAAATCTCCCCTGCGCGCCTGCTGAAGTTCCCTTATGTTGTTCTTCCAAAACTATATTTACATAAGGCAGGGGTTGGGAGGTAAGAGCATCTACCACCTGACCTATCACGCGGTTTTCCTGGGCAGAAGCTACCGCGAAACACAGCAAACAAACTACGAAAAGGCATTGCTTCATTTTCCTTTCAGGACAGTTTATTATTGAGTTTTCTTAATTTTATAGCAGTAAGGACTTTTTTGGTATAAAGTGGAAAATCGGCATTTTGAATCCAGCCAAAATAACCGGGTTCTTCTTCCAGCACTTTTTCTACATTTTTACCACGGTATTTACCAAAAGCAAAAACTTCGTTTCCTTTTTTATCATAAGCGATAAATCCAGCGAAATCTGCAAATTTATTCCTGGCGGAATAATCGGCTAGGTATTTCATATCGTTTTGCAAATCTTCATAACGGTCTAATTGCGATTTCAAAACCTCGTAAGTTGCCGTGGTATCGGCTTCAGCGCTGTGGGCGTCTATTAGGTCTTTTCCGCAGTAAAACTGATAAGCGGCTGCCAAAGTTCTTTGTTCCTTTTTATGAAAAATGGTTTGTACATCTACGGCGACTACGTTTTTCATTTCAAAATCTATCCCGGCGCGTAAAAGTTCTTCTACCAGCAAAGGAATATCAAATCTATTAGAATTATAGCCACCAAGATCACAGCCTTTAATCATCTCGTGCACCTGCGAAGCGAGCTCTTTAAAAGTGGGTTCGTTAGCCACTTTTTCATCTGAAATTCCGTGAATAGCCACTACTTCTTTAGGAATAGGCATTTCAGGGTTTACCAGCCAGGTTTTACTCTCCTTATTTCCGTTAGGAAAAACTTTAAGGATAGCGATTTCTACAATACGGTCTTTGGCCACATTTGTTCCCGTGGTTTCGAGGTCAAAAAAACAAATAGGTCTGGTTAGGTTTAATTCCATAAAGGAGCTTGATTTTGTGGGTAAATATACTATAATTTATGAGGTTTGACTTTTTTACGAACTTGCATTTTATACGATATTAAACAAAACCTAATAACATTTTTTATCTTTGAAATATATCAAAAAACACCAGAATGTTTAAATATCTTGCTTATGTAAGCAGGCAAAGCCACTTAATAACCGATAATAATTTAAAGGAACTTCTAAGTAAATCCCAATCTCGCAATAGCGAAATTGGAGTAACAGGCATGTAAATTTATTTCCACGGTAGTTTTATTCAATATATTGAAGGCAAAGAGGAAAAGGTTGATTGGTTATATAAAAAAATTACCAAAGACGAACGCCACCAACACGTAACCGAGTTGGACTCGGGCTTTAGTAAAAAACGTGATTTTTCTGACTGGTCTATGGCTTTTGAAAAATTACAAAATGATGAGGCTTCTGAAATTCTTGGATATAAAAACCTGGAAGCTGAAAATCTATTTGACGACGATAATAGACTGTTGGAACAACCAGCTTTGAGCCTTCTACATAATTACGTTAAGAATCTTTGAGTTTGTATGGCAATATTAAAGGAAAAGGTTGGTTGAAAAGTCTTGCTGTCGTCTAGCTGTCCCGAAGCTTCGGGATTGTTTCAGCTTCTAATTTGAATCAATTTTAAATATATTAGATCTCCGAATAAATTTCGGAGCAGACTCTGAAATGAATTCAGGATGACGGTCTTAAATTTTTAACCAACCCTTAAATTATTCCACCTTATATCTCGCGGTTTTTATCAAAACCTTCTAAATACTGGGCTACTCGTTGTACAAACTGACCTCCAAGCGCACCGTTTACGACTCTATGGTCGTAACTGTGTGAGAGGAACATTTTATAACGAATTCCTATAAAATCACCATCTGGGGTTTCTATAACCGCAGGAACTTTTCTTATAGCTCCCAGGGCAAGAATAGCAACCTGCGGCTGATTGATTATCGGCGTGCCCATAATACTACCAAAAGTTCCAACATTGGTAACGGTATAAGTACCACCCTGAATATCGTCCGGCTTTAATTTATTCTGACGTGCGCGGTTGGCAAGATCGTTTACTTTCTTGGCAAGTCCTACCAGGTTAAGCTGATCTGCATTTCTAATTACCGGCACTATCAGGTTACCGTCGGGAAGGGCTGCTGCCATCCCAAGGTTTATGTTTTTCTTCTTAATTATTTTATCACCATCTACCGAAATATTTATCAGAGGGAAATCGCGAATGGCCTTGGCTACGGCTTCCATAAAAATTGGGGTAAACGTAAGTTTTTCACCCTCTTTTTTCTGAAAATCGTTTTTATGCTTATTTCTCCAGTTCCAGATATTGGTTACATCTACCTCGATAAAAGATTGAACGTGTGCTGAAGTTTGCGCACTTTCAACCATATGATGGGCAATCATTTTCCCCATTCGGCTCATCTCGATAATCTCATCTTCACCAGATGGGATCACGGCTTCAGATTTTGCTTTAGCTTCAGCCATTTTACCTGTAACGGCTGATGGGGCTGTAGCAGTTTTTGGTGCTTGTTGTTGAGAAGTTCCTTTTTCCCGGTTTTCAACATAAGCCAGGATATCGTCTTTGGTCACCCGACCGTCTTTCCCGGTTCCTTCTACAGATTCCAGTTCATCTAAACTTATACCTTCTTCTTTTGCTATATTCTTTACGAGAGGAGAATAGAATCTTGAAGCTTCAGAAAAATCTTTACTTCCCGCTGTTTCCTTTGCGGCTTCAACACTTTCGGCTACTTCTTCAGCATATTGGTCTTCCTCTTCCCTACCATCCAGGTCAAGGTCTAATTCGTCATCACCTGCACCGGCAGGAATTTCACCTTCAATTTCAATAATGGCTATGGTTTGTCCTACCTGTACAACATCGTCAGCTTCGAAAAGTTTCTCTACCAATTTCCCCTCTACTTCGCTGGGAACTTCGCTATCTACTTTATCGGTCGCGATTTCAAGAACCGGTTCATCGGCTTCAATGGTATCTCCAACTTCCTTTAACCAGTTGGTAATAGTTGCTTCGGCGACACTTTCGCCCATTTTTGGTAGCTTAAGTTCAAACTTTGCCATATCTATAATTGAAAGCTTATTTTAAGGTTTATGCTTGCGAATTTAATGAAAATTCAACTTTAAAAATATTAAAAAATCAATAAAATGAATTATTATTATAAATTTTCCGTCTAGGAAAATATATTCGCACTCGGGTAAAATTACAATTTCCAAAGCTGAAACTAAATTTTTAAGAAGAAATATTACTGCTTTAGCGAAAGTTTGATGGGGTCTTGCCGGGTATCGAAAACATGAAGAATCCTGATAACCGATTCATTCGGAATACTGTCATAAATGGAGTTATGCCTGGTTACCACGCATTTGTGATACTTTTCTCTCCTAAAATTGAAGGAAATTGATATGGGTTAAGCCTGATAAGCTCTATTGGGTGCTGCAGCTTATAAAAAAATCTTCGCTTATTGACTTACTCCATTCATTTTCAATATATTCAAGAAATTGATCCAATTCTTTTACAGCTGTCGGAGCCCAAATCACTTCTCTTTTAGAAGCCATATTTGGTTTTTATTCTCTCTACAACATCTTCATGTAATTCTCCCTCATGGTTGAGTTTCATCCAGCAAGTCCAGCCGTGAAATAATTTCTTTCTTTAATTCTGAAGTTTTCATTTTTTTAAAAATTGTTCTTTTAAAGATATTAACTTTTAGTCGAACTTTCAAACGGAACCCTGTTTGTGATACTTCTTCCCAAAGTAACCTCATCGGCATATTCCAGTTCGTCCCCGACTGAAATCCCACGAGCTATAGTTGAAGTTTTAATGCCTGTTCCTTCCAGTTGCCGGTAAATATAGAAATTGGTGGTATCGCCTTCCAGGGTGCTGCTTAGGGCAAAAATGATCTCCTCTACTTTTCCTGCCTGTACTTTTTCTATTAAAGGTTTTATGCTAAGCTGGGAAGGGCCAATACCATCCATCGGGCTTATCTTTCCGCCTAAAACGTGATAATGCCCACGGTATTGGTCGGTGTTTTCAATAGCCATCACATCGCGAATATCCTCTACAACGCAAACAATTTCTGAATTCCGGGAAGGGTTTGCACAAATCGCACAGAGATCGGTGTCACTTATGTTGTAACAATTCTTGCAAAGTTTTATCTCGGTTCTAAGTTTGGTGAGCGCATCTGCCAGCTGTTTGGTTTGCGATTCGGGTTGCTTAAGCATATGCAAAACCAGTCTCAACGCGGTGCGCTTCCCAATGCCGGGAAGTTGAGACATTTCATCTACGGCCTGTTCCAATAGTTTTGAAGAAAAATCCATAACGCGAATTTATGATTTTTACTCGATAATCGAGATTTAAATGCTCTAGCTTGTCCTGATTGCAAAAATAATTTTCCGTTTTATATCTCCTGAACTTGTCTCCAAATTACTGATCGTTCATTTTAAGGAAAAAGGTTAAAGTTTAAGCTTAATTTGTAAATTCGCCCCGTTAGAAAATCATCGCTATGCAGCCCTATCAGATTTTAATTTTAATTGCCGCTTATTTCGGACTTTTATTTTTAGTGTCTTTTTTTTCCAGCCGGGCCGGCAGTAATGCTGAATTTTTTCGCGCCAACCGGGAATCTCCCTGGTATATTGTTGCTTTTGGGATGATTGGCGCTTCGCTTAGCGGGGTTACTTTTATTTCTTTACCGGGAACCGTGGCTACAGATAGTTTCAGCTACTTCCAGGTGGTTTTGGGGTATACGGTAGGTTATGCTGTAATCGGGCTTATTTTATTGCCGCTATATTATCGGTTAAATCTTACTTCAATTTATTCTTACCTGGAAACCCGCTTTGGAAAATATTCCTATAAAACAGGGGCTTCATTTTTCTTGCTTTCAAGGATAGTCGGCTCGAGTTTTAGGCTGTTTTTGGTAGCAAACGTTTTACAACTCATTCTTTTTGATGAATTAGGGGTTCCTTATTATGCAACGGTTTCTGCTACTATTTTCCTAATCTGGTTATATACTTTTAGGAGCGGAATTAAAACCGTAGTCTGGACAGATACGCTGCAAACTTTTTTTATGTTGCTCTCTCTAGGCGTTACCTTAGTTGTGGTTTCAGATGAATTAGGAATTACGGCCGGGGGAATGATAAACCATCTTTCAGAAAGCGGTTTAACTAAAATCTTCTTTTTTGAAGACTGGAAAAGCAGTGATCATTTTATCAAACAATTTGTAAGCGGGGCATTTATCGCGATTGTAATGACCGGCCTAGATCAGGATATGATGCAGAAAAACCTTACCTGCAGAAACCTGAAAGATGCTCAAAAAAATATGTTTTCGTTCACCATTGTGCTTACCATTGTGAATATGATGTTTCTTGTCCTCGGGGTTCTACTTACTCAATACGCCGATTTAAGTGGAATTGACGCCATTAAAGATGAACTTTTTCCCGCAATCGCCACGGGAGGAGAGTTAGGAATTGGGGTGGCCATTCTTTTTATCCTGGGACTTATCGCCGCGGCCTATTCCAGCGCCGATGGTACTTTAACAGCGCTTACCACGTCTTTTAGTATTGATATTCTGAATATTGAAAAGCGATACGCAGAAGCCAAACAAATGAGAATTAGAAAACAAATACATATTGTTATTTCTATCTTATTTATAGTGGTAATGCTAATTTTCAAATACGCGATAGCCGATAAAAGTGTGATCAATAAGCTCTTCGAATTTGCCGGTTATACTTACGGTCCGCTACTGGGACTTTATACGCTTGGTTTATTCACCAATATTAAAGTAAAAGATAAGTTAGTGCCTATAGTTGCCATTCTGGCCCCTGTTTTATCTTATATAATTAGCATAAACAGCCTGGTTTGGTTTGGCTTTGAGTTTGGTTTCTTTATTTTAATCCTCAACGGATTCCTAACGCTATTAGGATTAATATTGATTCGTGCCAAGCATCACTAAAGTGCAGGCAATTTCGACTTCAATATTATTTTTTCTGAGTATTTGGTAGAATTCAGGGTTTTCAGTTCCCGGATTGAATATTACCCTAACCGGATTTAAAGAAACAATATAATCGTAGTATTCTTCCTGTCTTGGCGGACCAAGATAAAGCGTAACGGTATCTATATCCTGAAAAGGAACTTTTTCGGTTTCTATGTTTACACCTGCAACTTCCCCTTTCCTTAAACCAATAGCTACCGTAGGTTGATTATACCTTACCAGGCGTTCTATCGCGATATTAGAATAACGGGAACGATTAAGAGATGCGCCGAGTACCAAAGTTTTTTTCTCCATATCACAAATTTAAGGTTTCAATACAAGTGTAACAAAAATACTTCCCAATAGTCTTTAGGATAGCTATAGGTTCGGGAATATAGATGTGATGGTTAGTAAACCCGTACTTTATGGCTGCCCGTATTTCTAAAATACGGGCTTTTTTTAAAATTCTTTTCAAAATACTGTAACAAATCAATTTTATATTCGTCTTTATAGTAGAAGAAAGATCAAAATTTTGGAAATACACGTATACCTATTATGCAATACAAAGTATAAGGTATAACAAACAAAGGGGTCATTCATCAATCAAAAATCGGTAAGTTCTATTCATCACAACCATGAATTTGCCAAAAAAAATATTCGGGTATTATGCAATACAAGGATTTATTTTAAACATACTAATCATCAAAATCAATCAAAAAAATGAAACAGTTATTTTTAATCTTAGCATTATGCATCAGCAGTTTTACTGCAATGGCCAACGAACCCGTGGGCAAAATTTCGGGTTCTGTTATAGATGGCGACCTGGAAGAACCAATTCCCTACGCCACTATTAGTATTACAGATATGGAAGGAAACCTGGTTTCCGGAAATACTTCTTCTGCAGATGGAACTTTTTATATTGAAAAGATCCCAAACGGAACTTATACGTTTAAAGTTCAGTTTATGGGTTACAAGACCTTTTCTAAACAAATTGAAATTACCAAAGACCAAAGCACCCATAACTTTGGTCCTATCAAATTAGAACCCGATGTGGCGATGCTGGATGGTGTTACCGTGGTTGCAGAGCGCACTACCATAGAGCAGCGAATAGACCGAAAAGTGATTAATGTCGGAAAAGACCTTACCACTACAGGCGCCAGCGCTTCAGAAATAATGAATAACGTGCCTTCGGTAAATGTAGATCAGGATGGAAATATTGCGCTTCGTGGAAATTCTAACGTGCGCATTCTTATCGACGGAAAACCAACCAATATGGATCCTGCGCAGTTACTGAAACAAATCCCTTCAACTTCTATTAAAACTATCGAATTGATCACCAATCCATCAGCAAAATATAATCCAGAAGGGATGAGTGGGATTATCAATATTGTGCTTCACAAAAATGCTCACGATGGTTTCAACGGAAATTTAAATACCGGTGTGACCATTGGTGAGAACACTCGTTACAACGGTTCGCTGGACATGAATTACAGAAAAGGAAAATTCAATTTCTATGGAAATTTTGGCGCCCAGTTTGGAGACCGCAACAACTTGGGACGAATTAATTTTACCGAAGATAATTACCGACAGGCTTTTGATATTACGAATAGAAGAGAATCTTATTTATATAAAGTTGGAGTAGATTTTTACCTGAATGATAAGAATACTTTCTCGTTTTATACCAACCAGAATCATTATGATGGCGGACCGTTAGGAGCATTAAGAATTATTTATCCAACTAATCCTGACCTGGATCTGGCACAAAATCTGGATGCTAATTTTAATAATATTAACAGCACCTACAATTTTGCTTACGACAGGAAATTTGAAAAAGAAGGTCATAAGATTTTATTTGAAGTAGATTATAACACTTTTGATGAAGACGAGAATTCTGTTTTTGGATTTGAAGGAAACACTAATGGATTTAACGATTATCGGGAGCACGTAAAGGAAACCAGGGAGAATATAATTGCAAACGTAGATTATGAAAATCCGCTTTCTGAAAACAGTAAACTGGAAATTGGCGCTGAAGCAAGACTTTTAGATACAGATAATGATTACACTACCACCAGCGACTTTTTAAACGATGCCACCTATCAGTACAAAAGAGATATTTATTCATTTTATACTACTTACGGGCAAAATTTTGAAAAATGGTCTTATCAGGTTGGGGCAAGATTGGAGAATTTTAGCGTAGACGCCATCTACAACGATGAGAATGTTTTTTCTGACGATTACTTTAATATCTACCCCAGCGGATTTCTAAATTACACACCGAATGAAATTAACTCTTATCAGTTAAGCTATAGCCGAAGAGTAGACCGTCCCGGTTTTGGGCAGGTGAGTCCAATTCGTGAGGTAAGTACACCCAGGTTAACCGTTTCAGGAAATCCGGAGTTAGACCCACAATTCACTAATTCTTTGGAATTTAATTATACCCGGAAATTCACTAAAAAAGGAAGTTTAACTGCAGGAGTTTTCTTCAGAAATATTAACGATGAAATCAGCCAGGTTTTTATTGAAGATCCTAATGAAGAAGGTTCGCTTTTACTAAAATTTGACAATTTTGAAGATAACAATGCTTACGGACTGGAACTTGGCACAAATTATAAATTCACCAATTGGTGGAGCACCAATACTAATTTTGAAGTATACAGTCAGAAGTTAAAAGGCGTAGTTGGTACTGAATATTTAGAAACAGATAATACCGCCTGGACTTTTAGAACCAACCATAGCTTTAAAGCAACCGATAAGTTGACATTCCAGTTATTCGGGTTTTACCGAAGCAAAGCTAAAAATCTTCAAATGGATATGGACCCAATGTATTTTATGAATTTAGGCGGCCGCTATACTTTTCTTAACGATAAAGCTACACTTAGTCTAAACTTCAATGATGTTTTTGACACGCAGGAATTCAGTTTTACTAATGGCCGGCCACTTCCCCAAACCGGAAGGTTTAAAGGGGAAACCCAAAATGTTTATATAGGATTTGCGTACAGGTTTGGTGGTGGAAAAAACAGGGCATTGAAGAGAAAACAAAGAGATGATAACGAAGCCGAAGGCGGTGGAGTGTTTTAAAAAATTATATAGTTTGTAGTTTAGTTTGATTAGCCAAAAAACCCGGTAATTGCTTACCGGGTTTTAATTTTTATCTAAAATCATATTTAGATCCCAAAATAAACTGGAAATGACCCTACTAAACTACGCCTCTATAGCATACATTTTATCACGTTGTTCCTTTATTTTTTTATCGCTCATATACTCATCAAAAGTAGCATAACGATCTATGGCTCCACCAGGTGTTAGTTCTATTACACGGTTGGCAACAGTTTGTGCAAATTCGTGATCGTGCGTGGTAAACATTACCGTTCCTTTAAAATTCTTCAGGGAATTATTAAAAGCAGTAATAGATTCAAGATCAAGGTGGTTGGTTGGTTCATCCAGCATTACCACGTTTGCTCTCATCATCATCATTCGGCTTAACATACAACGAACTTTTTCTCCTCCGGAAAGTACTTTAGAAGTTTTTAAAGCTTCTTCACCACTAAACAACATTTTTCCAAGGAAACCGCGAATATAAACTTCTTCCCTTTCTTCATCGGTTTTGGCCCATTGCCTAAGCCAGTCTACCAAAGTAAGATCGTTATCAAAAAACTCTGAATTATCTAACGGAAGATAAGATTGATTGGTGGTAACTCCCCAGGAATATTTTCCCGAAACCGCTTGCTGGTTTCCGTTTATAATTTCATAAAAAGCAGTAGTAGCTCTGGAATCGCGGGAATAAACCACAACTTTATCACCTTTAGCAAGGTTGATATTTACGTTTTTGAAAAGGGTTTCACCTTCAATTGAAGCTTCCAGTTTTTCAATATTCAAAATCTGGTCTCCGGCTTCACGCTCGCGTTCAAAAATAATTGCAGGATACCTTCTGCTAGAAGGTTTTATATCTTCTATATTAAGTTTATCAATCATTTTTTTACGGGAAGTAGCCTGTTTAGACTTGGCTACGTTCGCGCTAAAACGCTGAATAAACTCCTGTAATTCCTTCTTCTTTTCTTCAGATTTTTTATTCTGCTGGGCACGTTGTCTCGCTGCAAGCTGAGAAGACTCATACCAGAAAGTATAGTTACCGCTAAAATGATTTATTTTTCCGAAGTCGATATCAGAAATATGGGTACAAACAGCATCTAAAAAGTGGCGGTCGTGAGAAACCACGATCACTGTGTTATCATAATTTGCCAGAAAATTCTCTAACCAGGAGATGGTTTCATAATCCAAATCATTGGTAGGCTCATCCATAATTAGTACATCTGGATTTCCAAAAAGTGCCTGCGCCAATAATACCCTAACTTTTTGTGTACCATCCAGATCTTTCATTAAAGTAGCGTGGTGTTGCTCTTTTATCCCTAAGTTAGAAAGTAAAGAGGCGGCATCACTTTCAGCATTCCAGCCGTTCATTTCTTCAAATTCTACCTGCAAAACCCCTACTCTTTCTCCATCGGCATCGCTAAAATCTTCTTTCATATAGATTTCATCCATCTCCTTTTTAATCTTAGCTAAAGGCTTATTTCCCAGGATTACGGTATCTAAAACCGGCGTATCATCATAAAGGTTGTGATTTTGCTCCAGTACAGACATTCGCTTTCCCGGCTCAAGATGAACACGCCCGGAAGTAGGCTCAGATTTTCCTGAGAGGATATTTAAAAAAGTAGATTTTCCGGCGCCGTTGGCTCCAATAATCCCATAGCAATTGCCCTGGGTAAAAGTGGTGTTCACTTCATCAAACAAAACACGCTTGCCAAATTGAACCGAAAGATTTGATACTGAAAGCATAAAAATAGAATTTGAAAATTTTTGCAAAAATAGCCAAACTTCAACACTTATCTAAAGATTAACGTTTTTATTATTCTTTTAACTCCCGATTAACATTCAAGGTATTTGGCTCAGACTATATTTGCGGATGATGCCAAAATCAACGGCATTTCAAGTCCTTAGTTCTTAAAGATCTGCATGAAATATTATTTACTTTTTTTTCTTATCGGAGTTATATTATTTACCGGTTGTAATGACTCTCAAAAAGACCAGAAAGGAACTTTTGTTGGCGGTCAAATTATGAACCCTTACAACCCCTATTTTATTCTTTCTAAAGATAATGAGACTATAGACACCCTCTTCCTGGATCAAAACAATCAATTTGGTAAAAATTTCAAGGATTTAGAAGCCGGGATTTACAGTTTTAACCATCCACCTGAAAATCAAATTATGTATTTGGAACCAGGCGATAGTGTTTTGGTGTGGTTAAATACTATGCAGTTTGATGAATCGCTTAATTTTAGTGGTCCCGGGGCAGCGAAAAGTAGTTTTTTGCTTGATATGTTCCTTAATAACGAAAGGAATAATAATTTAATGCTTTCCTATTATAAAATTAATCCCAGCGAGTTTGCCGGGATTACCGATTCTATTAAGAATACCAGGAAAAATAAATTAAAAGATTTAAACGAAAAGAAAAAATTTTCTGAATCGTTTTTAGAATTGGCCAATAACAGTATAGATTACGATTTTTATCACCTTAGGGAACGTTATACGTTTTTGGTGAAGAAGTACTATAACGAGCTCGCCCAGCAAATTCCAGATGATTTTCACGATTATCGGGAAGACCTTAATTTTAACGACACTCAACTTAAAGAATACTACGGTTATCTAAATTTTATTGAAGATTACTTAAGAACTCGCTCTATCGAAAGGTGTCTGGAAGAATATGACACTAATTCAGATTGCTTTGAATTACACTCGGTAGACAATATTCAATATCGAATTAGCTTAGCCGACTCTTTAATTAAAAAAGAAGAAATCAAAAATATTTTTATAAACCGTCTGGCAATTCAAGGACTGGTATTTTCAAACAATGCTGAAAAGATTGACAGTATTCTGGGGATTCTTGAAGACATTAAGTTTAGTGGAAAAAATCTGCCCGATTTAAAACAAATGGCCGGAATTCAAAAAAGCTTGCTTCCGGGGAATAATATTGGAAATTTATCTTTGACCAGTTTTCAAGAAGATACCGTTTCGCTAAAAGAAATTTCAGATAAACCTATAGTTACCTATCATTGGTCTATGGAAGCACCGGAACATTATAAATGGCAACATTCTATTATTGCTACCCTACGGGAAAAATATCCTGAACTGGAATTTGTAGGAATTAACATTGATAAAGATTCTCACCAATCCTGGAAGAATACTATAGAAATATACGGAATGAACCGGGAGAGGGAATACAAATTAAACCCTGCTAAAATCAAAGTTAATTTACTTAAAAACTACCTTAACAAACTCATTTTCCTGGATACTAACGGGAATATTGTAAACGGGGAAGCACAACTAAATACTCCCAATTTTGAAAGGCAAATCCTGGAGTTTTTGAATAATTAAAAAAGGCTATTTAAATGGTCTTTTTAGATTTATCGTCATCCTGAACTTGTTTCAGGATCCAACATATTCGAAGCTGAAATAATCCCGAAGCTCGGGACAGCTTGACGTAAAGAAAACTCTTTAAATAGCCTTTCCGCTAATTTTACTTCAGCAGTTACCTACTGATTTCCCTTCTTATAATCTGATAAAAATTTCTCTAAACCAATATCGGTAAGTGGGTGTTTTAATAAACCTTCAATAGAAGAAAGTGGCCCGGTCATAACATCTGCACCTAATTTAGCACATTCTAAAATGTGCATGCTGTGACGCACAGAAGCGGCAAGAATCTCAGTCTCAAATCCGTAGTTATCGTAAATCAACCTGATATCTGCAATAAGGTTTAAACCATCGGTAGAAATATCATCTAAACGGCCAATAAACGGGGAAACATAAGTTGCTCCCGCTTTCGCAGCAAGTAAAGCCTGTCCTGCTGAGAATACTAATGTACAGTTGGTTTTAATCCCATTATCGCTAAAGTATTTTATCGCTTTGATCCCTTCTTTAATCATAGGAACTTTTACAATAATTTGCTCGTGTAGTTCTGCAAGCTCCTCACCTTCTCTTACAATGCCGTCAAAATCGGTAGCAATTACTTCAGCACTTACGTCACCATCTACAATTTCACAAATTTCCCTGTAGTGCTTGTAAATATTATCTTTTCCGGAAATCCCTTCTTTCGCCATCAAAGACGGGTTGGTAGTTACACCATCTAAAACCCCCAGGGCCTGGGCTTCCCTAATTTGATCAAGATTGGCTGTATCAATAAAAAATTTCATAATCTATAGTTGTTTAATATGTTGTTTTTGCAAAATTATAACTTATAATGCTTAAGGAGCATTTTTTCATAGACTTTATCGGGTAAAATTCGCTTTAAACCCACCGAAAATTTCTGAAGCGCCTCTCCTACTTTATAATGCCCACGAGGGTCTTTTTCCTGAATAATTTTATGCACGACCTTGGCCATTAGCAAAGGATCTTTCCCAGCATCCACATCTTCATTCATTAATTTCAGGGTATTCCCGTAAGGTTCCTTATAAGGAGAATCATCGAGTACAGGTGCGTGGTAACGACCTGCTGCGATATTTGTCGCAAAATCACCCGGCGCCACATTCGTCATTTTAATACTAAAATCCTTTAATTCCATTCTAAAGGCTTCGGTAGTGAGTTCCAAAGCGCCTTTGGAAGCAGAATAAATTCCGCGGTATGGAAGTCCCATATACCCCGCGATAGAAGTAATATTTATAATTAATCCGCTGTTCTGTTTTCTCATTCCCGGCAAAACGGCTTTTATCACTTTAATAGGTCCAAAATAATTGGTTTCAAAAGCTTTGGCGATTTCTTCATCGGGAGTCTCCTCGATAGGACCCGTAATTCCAACTCCGGCGTTGTTAATAAGTACATCAATTTTACCTTCTTCAGCAATTATTTGCTCAATTGCAGTCGCAATAGTTTCCTTTTTCGTCACGTCTAAGGCAACCATTGTAAAAGGAGGATGAGATATTTTTGAGGGGTTTCGGCTGGTGCCGTAAACTTTAAAATTCTGTTTAGAAAGATATTCGCCTATGGATTTTCCAATTCCGGAAGAAGCTCCGGTAATAAGCACTACTTTTTGAGGTGAAGTATTTGTTTTCATAGGCTGCAAATATGCGATAAAATTTAGAACCTTTTAGAAACAAAAAATGGCAAGCTCCCCACATCACACCGCTACGACCGCCTACCCTTGCTGCGTTCCCGCCCTGGGGGATTCAGCAGGAGCTGGTTGTGTGGGACTTGCCGCTGCAAATATACAATCTTTCCTACTTTGCACAAGTATTTTTTAAAGCGAATTAAGTATTTTAGCAAGGTATTTAATGCAAAAGAATAATGAACAAATTTAAGTTACTGGGGCTGTTATTATTAGGCTTTATAATTTTTTCCTGCGGAAGTAATTCTGATAAAAAAACTTCTTATTTTAAATTGAAAATCGCCGAAAACAAGACCGAATTTAAGCTTGGAGAAACGATTGAAGGTTCTATTGAAAGTTTAAAGGACCGTGAAATTGATTCTATTCAGCTTTATTTTCAGCAAAAATATCTTCAAACCTTAAAAACAGAAACCTCATTCTCGGTTGCTTTAGAAAACACAAAATTAGGGCGCCAAAAATTGGAAGCCATCGTTTTTTCTGAAGGAGAAACCGACACCATTAGTGATAACCTTAAGATTTTGAACAACCAATCTCCAAAAGCTTATACTTATAAGGTAATCAAGGAATACCCGCATGATAACGAAGCTTATACTCAAGGCCTGGAATTTTACCAGGATACTTTATATGAAAGCACCGGGCAATATGGAAGTTCATCTTTAAGAAAATTAAATTTAGAAACCGGCGAAGTTTTAAATAAAATTAACCTGGAAGACACTTACTTTGGCGAAGGGTTAACCATTCTTGATAATAAACTCTTTCTACTAACCTGGAGAGAAAAAGAAGGTTTGATTTACAATTTAGACGACTTTGAACAAACCGGGACTTTTAGTTATAACCAGAGTAAAGAAGGTTGGGGTTTATGTAACGACGGTGAAAAACTGTATAAAAGCGATGGTACCGAAAAGATCTGGATCCTGGATTCCGGAACTCTTGCTGAAAAAGATTTTATCCAGGTTGCTACCAACACCAAGATTTATTCAAAATTTAATGAACTGGAATGGGTTGACGGAAAGATTTATGCCAATACTTACCAGTTCCCAAGTGTTACCATTATTAATCCTGAAAACGGAGCGATTGAAGGCGTAATAGATTTTAGGGGATTACGGGAACGTTTATCTAATCTTGAAGATTTAGATTCTCAAAATCACGTTTTAAACGGAATTGCCTATAACCAAAATACTAACCAACTTTACGTAACCGGAAAAAACTGGGACAAGGTTTTTGAGGTAGAAATAATAGAAAAATAATGGCTGAAACCCCTGAAATATTTGAACAAAGCTTTTTAGTTGAAGAAAGGCACCTAGACGAACAAAACCATGTGAATAACGTGCAGTATGTCCAGTGGGTTCAGGATGTTGCGAAAGCGCACTGGGAAGCGCGAGCTACCAAAAAGCAAAATGAGAAATTTTTCTGGATAGTTGTCACGCACGAAATAAGTTATAAGCAACAGGCTTTTTTAGGCGATAAAATCTTACTACAAACTTATGTTGGGGAAACTTCACACGTAAAGTCTGTGCGACACGTGATTATAAAAAATGCTGAAACAGAAAAAGTTTTGGTAGAAGCAAAAACCACCTGGGCACTTATGGACCAGGAAAAGAAAAGACCTACGAAGATTTCTGAAGAATTAAAAAAGGTTTTTCAGCAGTAATATAGGTTTCCTTAGTTTCAAAGCCTTTGGAAATAAAAAAGCTTATTTAAAGTCCTCTTAATCTTAGATCCTGAAACAAGTTCAGGACGACGTTAAAGACAACTATCAAATAAGCTTTTAAAATTTATTCTAATAAAAAGAATTACATCTTAAAAAGTGGTTTTCCTTTCATCATAGCTTTTACTTCCTGCTTTACGGCTTCAAGTTCACTATCATTATCTATATTGGTAATTACACGTTCAATGAAGTCCACGATTTTAGGCATATCTGCTTCTATAAGTCCGCGAGTGGTAACTGCAGCGGTACCAATTCTAATTCCGGAAGTTACAAAAGGTGATTTATCATCAAAAGGAACCATATTTTTATTAACGGTAATTTCAGCTTTACTTAAAGCTTCTTCTGCTTCTTTTCCACTTACGTTTTTATTTCTAAGGTCTATTAGCATACAATGATTATCAGTTCCTCCGGAAATCACTTCATATCCTTTTTCAACAAAAATATCAGCCAATTTTGCAGCGTTCTTTTTTACCTGTACGGTGTAATGTAAAAACTCATCGGTTAAAGCTTCTCCAAAGGCAACCGCTTTAGCAGCGATAATATGCTCTAAAGGCCCACCCTGATTTCCAGGGAAAATTCCACTGTTAAGCAAAGTAGACATTTTTTTAGGCTTTCCGTTTTTAAGATTTTGGCCGAAAGGATTATCAAAATCTTTACCCATCATTATAATTCCGCCCCGAGGCCCACGAAGGGTTTTATGCGTGGTTGAAGTAACAATATGGCAATGCGGCATTGGGTCGCCAATTAATCCTTTAGCGATAAGACCGGCTGGATGCGCGATATCTGCAAACAAAATTGCGCCCACACTATCAGCAATCTCTCTAAATCTCTTATAATCAATTTCTCTTGAATATGCCGAAGCCCCGGCAATAATCATTTTAGGTTTTTCTTTTTTGGCTATTTCAGCTACCTGGTCGTAATCTATGAGCCCGGTTTCCTTGTCTACCCCATAAAATACAGGATTATAAAGTTTTCCGGAGAAATTTACAGGAGACCCGTGGGTTAAATGCCCTCCGTGAGAAAGATCAAATCCTAAGAATTTATCTCCCGGGTTAAGGCAGGTATGAAATACCGCGGTATTTGCCTGTGAACCCGAGTGGGGTTGCACGTTAGCATATTCGGCATTAAACAATTCCTTTAAACGATCTATGGCCAGTTGCTCTACTTTATCTACCACTTCACAACCGCCGTAATAGCGCTTGCCTGGGTAACCTTCAGCATATTTATTGGTAAGTACAGAACCTGCAGCTTCCAGAACCTGCTCACTCACAAAATTCTCGCTGGCAATTAACTCAAGTCCGTTAAGTTGGCGTTCTTTTTCTTCCGCAATTAAATTAAAAATTTCGGTGTCTCGTTGCATTTCAAAAGTTTACGTTAAATATTCATCAAAAGTAAGAAATACATTCGGTTAATAACAGGAAAATAATATATTTGGATTCATTAGATTTCTTAATAAAACCAAAAAATTATATGCCAATTACAGCTAACGACCCAAATAGAAAAACCTGGTTGGAAACTTCGGAAAACACCGATTTCCCTATTCAGAATATTCCTTTTGGGGTATTCCTAACCCGGGACGATGTAATTACCATAGGCTCCCGTATTGGAGACTTTGCGATAGACCTTGGCGCACTGCACCAACTGGGCTATTTTGAAGGAATCCCGTTAACCGATGATATATTTTTACAGGATACCCTTAATGATTTTATCTCTGACGGAAAAAAGACCTGGCGACTGGTTAGAAACCGAATTGCCGATATTTTTGACGCAAAAAATGATAAATTAAGGGATAACGAAGAGCATAGAAGCCGTGTGCTTTTTACGCTGGATGAGATTGAAATGCAAATGCCGGTTCAGGTTGGTGATTATACCGATTTTTACTCGAGCAAGGAACACGCTACCAATGTAGGCACGATGTTTCGTGATCCTGAAAATGCACTTTTACCAAACTGGCTGCACATTCCCGTTGGTTACCACGGAAGAAGTTCTTCTATAATCCCGAGTGGAATCCCGGTTCACCGCCCACAGGGACAAACAAAACCAAAGGATTCTGATACTCCTATTTTTGGTCCTTCTAAAAGAGTAGATTTTGAAGTTGAAATGGCTTTTATTACCACAGATGCAAATGTGTTGGGAGAACCAATTCCAATAGACGAAGCCGAAGATTATATTTTCGGAATGGTATTGTTTAATGACTGGAGTGCCAGAGATATTCAAGTTTGGGAATATGTGCCTTTAGGCCCATTTCTGGCTAAGAATTTTGCTTCTTCTATTTCCCCGTGGATTGTTACTTTAGATGCCTTAGAGCCATTTAGAACCGAAAGTCCAAAACCAGAAGTTGAATTATTCCCATACTTAAGAAGTACCGGAAAGAAAAGTTTTGATATTAATCTTGAAGTTTCCCTTAAACCGGAGAATTCTGAAGAAACTCCACTGGCAAAAACTAATTTCAAGCATATGTACTGGAATATGAGTCAGCAGTTAGCGCATCATACTATAAACGGTTGCCCAGTGAATTCGGGAGATATGATGGCTTCGGGAACAATTTCTGGTAAAACACCAGATAGTTATGGTTCTATGTTGGAATTATCCTGGAAAGGTGAAAAGCCTGTCAAATTAAAAGATGGAAGTGAACGTAAATTTATTGAAGATCACGACACGGTAATTATGCGCGGATATTGCCAGAGCAAAGGCCGCAGAATTGGTTTCGGCGAAGTAAGCAGCCAGTTATTACCGGTTTTTGAACCTAAGAAAAAATAAAAATTCTTGAAACTATATAGAAAGAGGCTGTCTAAGACAGCCTCTTTTTTTAAATAAAATATCTAATTAACTTCTGTTCTTTTTCTTTGCGGCCTTGGCAGCACGCTTTTCCTTTAAACTCAAAACCGGTTCTTTTTTAGCCGAATTCTTTGAAGGTGATTTTTCTTTTGCCATAATTTCTAAATAGTTTAGCATTAACCCGGTAAAGATAGTGAAAGAAAGCTTTGAAAATTATTTTTAGTCGATAATCGAGACTAAAATGCGACCAAGCTTGCCCCGAAAATTAAAAATTTTTTGAAATATAATGTTTAAAGCCAGGCTTAATATCACTCCTCCCTGGCTATGGTAGAATGGAGCAGCTGAAGTTTCCATCCTTCATCCGTAAGAATGGCAGAGGCACTTTCCAGCCAGTTTATTTCTCTTACTACCTCATCTCCCGACAGAAATTCGGCTTTATTATGATAAGCAACCCAGCCCATTTTACCTTCAATTTTTATTTCAATAAAATCAAAAGAATTAATCCTTTTAACGCCTGATTTTTGCTCACCCCCTTCCTTAATATAATTTCTCATCTTATCCATATCCCAAACTTCCCCGGTTTCCAGGAGTAAGAAATCTGGTGTACAATATGTGTCTAACGCTTTAGGCTCCATATCCGAAAATATCTTTTGAAAAGAATTTTCAATAAGATCTTTTATCTTTTCTTCCTTAGTCTGTTCAGAGGTTTGGCCAATAGTAACTGTGGTTAGCAATATAATTAACACTTGAAATATTCTTTTCATTGGGATGATTATTTTAGAATTTAAGATACTAAATTAAGAAATTGCTGATTCACAAAATTTTTCTTTCGCAATAGTTCAGAAAAAATTTTATGTAAATAACACTTTACATTTGAAATAATCATGTATGTTTGTAAAGTAAACATTACATAAAGTAAACTATTAATTACATTAAAAATGAAAGCAGAACGAAAAAAGAATCTTTACATCCTTGCCATTTGGACCTGGACTTGGGTAGCCACCCTTGCTCTTGCCTCTTTTGGCCCTAAGTACATTTGGGACGAACATAGTGTTTTAACCACATTGGCAGTTTCAGTAAACTTTGTCCACGGAATTTTAATGATTATTGCTAACCGGAGAATGTTTAATAATTTTGATGAGCTAGAGCGTAAAATTCATTTAGAATCTTTGGCTTTAACACTGGGATTGGCGGTGGTAGTTGGCTTAACGTATTCCCTACTTGACGCCACCAATTTAATTGCATATAATGCGGAAATAAGCAACCTGGTAATATTTATAGGTCTAACCTATTTGGTTTTGGTCACCGTAAATACGAAACGCTACGCATGAAAAACAAATTAAAAGTACTAAGAGCCGAAAATAACTATACCCAGGAAGATTTAGCAGATATTATTGGGGTCTCGCGGCAAACAATTAATGCCATAGAAAAAGAGAAATTTGATCCCAGTTTGCCAACGGCATTTAGAATTTCCAAGCTCTTTAAATTACCAATAGAAGCTATTTTTTCTTTTGAAGAAAATTAAATGTGAGTACTTACTTCTGAAACCTTAGACGACCGGTTAATAATAAACCGACCCCCAGCCCTGTTAGTAAGCCGGCAGATATGTCGGCTAAATCTCCGTCGATTAAAGAAAATAAACCAATCCCAATTGCCAATAATACAAAACCGGTAATTCTTACTTTATTCATCTTATTTAAATGCTTGAGAATTTATCAATTATGCTGAAGGTTGCGGGTTTAATTATCTCTGGATTAGTTTGAGGTAATGATTTTTACCGAAAGTTATTGGATAGAGAATATATAATAAAAGACACGTAGAGAAAACGATCATTAAAACACTATTTATCTCAATAATGTATGATAAATACCGGTAGTACCCATTTATTTTGAGTAAATCCTGTGATTTCTACTTTGGTAACCTCGTTATCTTTAATTTCAACATGATGTCCCTGGCTACCGCACCAGTCAATTTTTGCTTTCAATTTATAATTCCCGGGCTCTAAATCAAATTCTTTTGATTCCCCATTGCCTATGGTATCAATTTTTTGATCATTAAGATATAAACCAATTTTTCTGGCTCTGTTTGTCCATTCAGATCTCCGGCTAACTACTAATTTATTCATCAATACGGGAATTTTTAAAAGTGATCGAATTAGGATTTATAGAAATTACTAAAGAGATTTTAAAAATAGGAAAAATTTTGAATTCGATAAGAAAAGGAAAAGATTCTCAAAAAATAACTTACTCCAAAACCACCCCAACTCCTATTTTTCCTAACAAATACGGATTATGATCTATGATCAATAAATCATTGTTTTTACTAAGCTTTTTCAATATTTCAAACAAAAGATCAATATCAGCATAATGCAATCCGGTGCTGGGTTCATCCAGAATATAAAGCGTATTGTTAGTTGTATTCTGTAACCAATTCAGTAACAACAATCGTTGCTTTTCTCCCGAGGAAAGTGATTGTACCGGCTGATCTAAACGAAGATGCGCCAACCCGATTTCCTCCAATTGATTTAAGAACGGAATAATTTTATCTGAAACCTTAGTCCCCGCGAACCATTCTTTTAGCTCCATTAGATTTAAAGCGAGTACGTCAGCTATATCCTTCGAATTAACAGTATGTTTCAGAATATCCGGTTGATAGCGCTGCCCCTTACAAACTGCGCATTTTTCAATGGCATTAGCGGCTACATCCAGGCTGGTTTCCAGATAGCCTTTTCCTTTGCAGTTTGGACACTGACTGGTTTTTGTTTTATATGAAAAATCCCGAGGTTTTAATTTTGTTTCGGTTGCAAAAATTTTACTTATATCTTTTAGTAAATTCAAATAAGAAACTAATAAGGTATTCGCGTGTGTTCTTAGTTTTTTAGTCTCAAAGTAATGCGCTTCTGAATATTTTTTCGGAAACTTTATGCCTTCACAATTTACCGGCTTACCCGTTTCAATACTCGGAATCAGGATGTCTTTGACTAAAGTGGTCTTACCTATTCCAGATTTACCGCTAATAGCCGTAATACCGCCCACGGGAACTTTTAAATGGTCTTTTACTAAAGTATGTTTCGATATTCTCCGGATAGAAACTGAATCTTTTGCATCTTTTAAATTAATTGCTTTAGAAGGTTCTTTTAAAAAAGAATGAGAATCTTTCTTCTTTAAATAATTCTTCGGATTTCCTTCAAAAGTAATATAGCCTCCCAACTTCCCCGCCTTAGGACCGACTTCCACTAACTTATCAGCTTTGAGGATAATCTCTTTGTTGTGTTCAATCACAATCACTGTATTGCCTTTTGCAATAAGTTCTTTAAGAATATTAATAAGGTCTGGGATATTGTCATTAGACAATCCTGCTGAAGGTTCATCCAAAAGATACGTAATCCCTTTCAACGGACTATTTAATTGTTTTATGAGTGCTACGCGTTGATTTTCTCCCCCGGAAAGGGTGTTCGATTTTCGGTTTAATTGAAGATGATTAATATGCAGCTGCTTAGCCCGCTTTATAGTGTTTAATAAATGAGGATGAATATTCGAGATAAGTTTTTGATCAATTTTCTCTATCTTAGAATCGGAAGAAAGATAGTTTTCCAAAGCTTTAAAATCCATTGTGCGTATTTCGTGAATTGATTTTCCCCCAATATGAAAATCTAAGCGTTCCGGTTTTAATCCGCTTCCTGCACAATGACTACATTCTTCCAGAGAAAAAAGGGCTTTCAGCTTTTCAATATTTTTATTCTTCCGGGTTTTGTAATATTCTTCTTTTAAGTAATGAAAAAGACCTTCCCATTTCATACTTACCTCCTGAATTCCTTCCCGTGTTTTGGTTTTGAATTTCCAGTTGGCTTTCCAAACGGTTTCGCCTGCGCCATTAAAAAGTATATCTTTTTGTTCGTTGGTCAACTCATTAAAAGGTGTTTCCAGGTTAAATCCATTTTTAGCACCTACCTCTCTCACCACCGCTATATACTGGCTGCTCGCCTGACCATAATAAGCCAGAGCCGTGCTGTGCTCAAAGAGACCATCAGCAATACTCTTGTTTTTATCAAGAACTATTTTATCCAAATCTGGTAGCAATTCCTGCCCCATACCGTCGCAAACGGCACATTTTCCCAATTCGTGATTATTGGAAAAATGACTGGCAGATAGTTCCTTTCCTACGTATTGAGCTTTTCGGGAAAAGGCAAAGCGTAAAATCTTATCTATTCCCGTTTGTTTAGCAATATCAGAGCGATCTGTAAAGCTCTTTTCCTTACGGGTAACGCAAATCGTTGGAGTAAGCCCTTCAATATGATCTACTTCAAACTGAAAATTCACTCCCACCCTGGACTGCTGATAACTTGAAAACTGTTTGGTCATTTCCTGTAATCCATAACCGTGCAGGGTGTCAATAACGAAAGAAGATTTACCCGAACCAGAAATTCCGGTAATTACAGTTAATTGATTCTTCGGAAAATCTACTTCCAGGTCTTTTAGATAATGGGTTCGAGCTCCCTTTACAGAAATCGTATTCCTACTATGATCCGGTGATTCTTCAAATTCCAGTGGAGAAGATTTGCTATTATCTTCTACCAGGAGATCACATGAAGATTGAAAAAGCCGATGATTTTCAAAGCAAATAATCCCTGCGGTTTGCTCTTTAAGCTGGTGCAAAGCTTTTAGCAGCTGCCTCACATTTTGCTGATGCAAACCAATACTGGGTTCATCCAGCAGTAAAAGCGTCTTTTTTGATTGTTTTGCAAAATGTTTGGTGAGCTTAATTCGTTGTGCTTCTCCACCCGACAAGGTGTTTGAAGGCTGGCCAAGTTTAATATAACCCAGGCCTAATTGCAGCATCAAAGCGAGTATTTTGGTGATTTTCTTTTCCCCTGAAAAGAAATCAAAAGCTTCGGCTAAACTCAGGTCATAGATTTCAGCAATATTTTTATTGTTCCATTCCACCTGCAAAACCTCAGGCTTAAAACGCTTGCCATTACAGGTAGGACAAACCTGGTTAATAGTGCCCAAAACATTCATAGAAAGCGTAATCACACCAGCACCTTCACAGGCTTCGCATCTTCCTCGTTTATTATTAAAAGAAAAAGCTCCTTTAGCTAATTTCAGGGCTTTGGCTTCCGGGGATTTAGCTAGGAGATCTCGTATTTTATCGGCCAGGCCGGTATACGTGGCCGGATTACTTCTGGGGGTTTTTCCGATAGGTTGATCGGATACTGTAAGCAACTTTAAGTCCTCTTTTTCTGAATGTTTAGAAAGCTTTTTTAGGAGTTGCGGTGTTTTTCTGCTCACTACGGTTAATTCTCCCGGTTTAGGCTGAAATGAATCCGCAGAGATTTTTTTTATTTCAGAATCAGGGTTAGAAAATTCTTTTTGTAATTCAGTTAAGGTAGGGCTGGATAAATCTTTTGCATTTAAAAATTCCTGGATGGTTCCGTTGAAAATGATCTCTCCACCGTAAGCCCCGGCAGCCGGGCCTAATTCGATGATCCAATCGGCAGATTTTATAAAACTTAAGTCATGCTCTACCACCATAACCGTATTCCCACGCTTTATCAGGCGTTTGAGAATATGGCGTAAATATTTTTGATAGTCTTCTGATAAACCGATGGAAGGTTCATCAAAAACATAAAGAATTCCTTGTAGGCTACTGTTTACCTGTTTGATTAATTTGATACGCTGCGCGTCCCCGGAAGAAATTTCGGTACTTGGAGTACCCAGGCGGTATTCTTCCATTCCCAGCCATATAAGATCAAACAATTGAATACTGATCTTATCAACCAAAACCTGTTCGCCATCCGCTAGATCCTGGCTTTTCAGCTTATTGTATAAATCGTTTAAAGGAAGTTCCATCCATTGCTGAAAGTTGCGGCCTTTCCATTTATATTTCAGATGTTCAGCTTTAATTCGGGCTCCTTTACAACTGGGGCAGGTTTTGGAACTGGCGAACTTTAAAATATTCGGATTCCTGTCCAGTCTTAGGATATTCTTCATAATGGGAAGCATACCCTTATAAAAGCCTTCTTCCCTTGGCTTTGCTTTTAAACCTTCCCATCTTAATCGAGACTCCAAAGTATGTTTCCCAAAAAAGACTTTGGTGCGGTCACTTCCATTTAATACCACCTCTTTTTGTTCAGCGGTAAGTTCTTTCCAGGGAATATCTACACTAAAACCATGCGCCCGGCAAACTTTATTTAGTTCATCTACCGTAATTTGGGAATAAACGATATAACCATTAGGTAAAGTAGTGGTAATGGCACCTTCACGAAGGGTTTTGTTTTCGTCACCAACCAATTTATTAAGATCTATATATTCTGCCTCACCAAGTCCGTAGCAGTGTTCACAGGCTCCTTTTCGATGATTAAAAGAAAAGAGCGACTTGCTCATCGTGTCATCTGCGGAATAACGAGCGAATAAAATTCTAAAGACCGATGCAATTTCGGAAAGTGTTCCGAAAGTAGTATTAATGGACTGGAAACGCTTGGACTGCTCTACTTTGATTACCGGTGGAAGTGATTCTATGTCATCTACTTCAGCAGTGGGAATTAACTGCGCATTTTGTTGGTTGTAAGCCGGGAGACTCTCTAAAAAATAGCGGTAACCTTCATTAGCAATCACGTCCATCGCAAGGGAAGATTTTCCCGAACCCGATAAGCCGGTAACCACGATTAATTGGTTTTCCGGAATTTCTAAATTTATATTTTTGAGATTATTTTGGTGGGCATTAATGATGCGCATAAAGGCTTACTGTTTCTCTTTTTAAAAAAATAAAAATAGGAAGATTATACAGCCTGAGACCGGCTTTTAAGGAAAGTATAGGATTTCTCTAATAAAAAATACCGGATTACTTTTCTAACATAATTTATCCGGAGATAAGCAGCAGTAAACCGGCTGGGAATTTAAATCTCGATTTTCGCATAATTCCTGTAAAATCTATTCTATTTACCAGGCTTTGCTTCCATTTTACTTTTTAAATTATCTAAATCTGCCTTATAAAATTCCCATTCCGGATCATCTGTTTTCATAACCAGGTTTAAGGCCTTTTCATAATTATTTTTTGCTTTTTGCAATTCACCAATTTCCTCGTATGCCATTCCTAAACTTGAGTAAGCCTCATAAGAATCTGGCTGAGTTTCTACATTTACTTTAAAGGCATTTACTGAAAATTCTTTGTATTCTTCTAATCTCAAAAAGGCATACCCCAAATCTGTTAAGGCATTTTTTTTAGAAACTTCAAATTTATATTTCTCTGATAATTCATCAAAATACGCTACTGTGTTTTTGATAGCAGCCTCGGGCCCTCCCTGTGCCAGTATTTCTTCCTTTGTCCTGGGGATCTCATATTGAATGGGTTCAAAAATAAAGGGTAAACCGGAAAATATTGAAGGCAAGCCAACAGTGCCGTGAGATTCTTCAGGCATTGGTTCATATTTAAAGCGAAGACCCGCATCTTTATGAGTATTTATATAATTATTGAATTCTCCGCTTAATTTTAGAACATTCCCACGCATGTTTCCTTTATTTTCATCTGCCAGGCTCATATAAAAAGCGGCTCTTAATTTCGAAGGATTCTTAAAAACATCCTTAAAGTCCCGGGAGATTAATTCATTTGGATACCATAAACTGGGGCTAACGGTGAGATACGCATCAAATAATTCCGGATTTTTATAAAAAGTATATACATTGAAAAGTCCGCCAAGGGAATGTCCAAAGATTATCCTGTACGGGGCTGCTTTATAGGTCTTCTCAACGTAAGGAATTAGTTCTTCTTCTAAAAAAGCAATAAAATTATCAGCTCCCCCAGGCCTTCCCATTCTTTCACGTTCTTCCTTACTTAGTTCTGGAGAATTTGGACTTAGGTCACGGTTGCGGTTGGTATTTCGTATCCCTACAATTATCATATCGGGAATGAGCCTATTTAACTGAAGATATTCAACAGTACCTACGGCGTGTGAAAAATTATAAAAACTGTCAAGCAAATAAAGAACCGGATACGTTTTGTCTGATTCTCCATAACTTTCAGGTAGATGAATTTCAAGAATTCTATCTTCTTTAAGTATTTCGGAATGAATTGTTTCAGTTTCACCTATAGGGATTGGGATCTGAGAATAACTTGAATAACTGAATAAAATTAAGCCTATCAGAAATTTGAATTTCATAGTATTTGTTTAAAGCTTGCTATTAAGGTTTATACCTATAGCAGACTAAATTAGGTATTTCCCAAATGGCAATTATAATCTGAAGGAACTTTAAGTAAGAAATAAGTGTAAAATTTTGGTAATCTTTTTAATGAAGCGACGAAACTAATTATTAAAACGGGTTACTTCATTGTTCCGCTCCAAACTGACTGCGGTTAGTGCGTGTGACTTACTACTTTAGTCTAATAATCGCTCTACAATCATGGAAGAAAAATATTTTACTCCGGCCCTCATAGATTCTTCATCTACCGCAAAGTTTGGCGTATGCGGCATAGCGATAATCCCTTTCTCATATTTTGAACCTCCAAGGAAGAAATAAACTCCTGGAACCTCCTCCTGAAAATAGGCGAAATCATCGGCCATTTGGCCCGATGTTACCCCGTAAACAGGAACTATAACATTCTCTCCATATATTTCAGCCAAACTATTCATTGTAGCGGTTGCCAATTCTTTATCATTCATTGGTGTATCCTTTATTGGCATTTCTTTACTGAAATTAAATTTTACCGCAAGCAGGTTCTCTGAAAACTTAGATTCGTTTATAACATTTTTTATAGTCGTTTTAAATTTTTCGAGTAAATCTTTTTCGCTAGCATCAACGATCGCACTTATCTTAAGTTTATCCTCAGTTTCCTTAATATAATAATCGCTCTTTACAGCAATATAATTGCTGTAGATTGTATTCCTATTAGCTAAGCCCAAGTCTGGATCCATTAAATTCTTATCCTCCCAAAATTCACTCTCTTTCCCATAAGTTTGTAGATTGGAGATTAAACCTTTTGTGTAATCAAGTGCTGCAGTATTTTGGTTTGTACTTTGGTATACTACTTCAATTTTAGTTCTATGGGCATAGACGTTATTTTCTTTAGTTGATACCACTCCTGCAGGGGACGGCGTTATATGCAGTCCGTAAATTTCTTCCGGATTAATAATCTCAAATAATCCATCATTTATCATAGCTTTTGCACCTCTATAAGTCTCCTCTGCTGGCTGAAAAATAAAATATACCGTTCCTTTAAGATTTTCTCTTTGACTGTTGAGAACATTGGCTATTCCCATGGCAATAGTAGTATGGACATCGTGACCACAAATATGACGTATACCGGGATTCTCTGATTTAAATTCCACAACATCAGGAATATCGGAAGACATTGCATCAATATCAGCTCGCCAGGCAATATGTCTTCCTTTTTTGGCGCCTTTTAAAATACCTACTACTCCATTCCCACCTATACCCTTTTTAACTTCAAGTCCTAAGGATAATAAATATTCATTAATTTTCCCTGCGGTTCTCTTTTCCTCGCCTGAAATTTCAGGATATTTATGAAGGTCTCTCCTGATTTCCACAAGGCTCTCAAAAATATTATCTGTTTGGGATTGGATTGATTGGTGAATTGAAGGGATAACTTGTTTTTCCTGACTATAACCGAAATTACTTAGCATAATTACTAGAAATAGGAATTTTATGTTTTGTTGAATAGATGTCATAGCTTTGATTATTGATTCTGGAGTAAATTTAAATGCTGAAAATAAATATCACTTGACACATATGTGACAAAACTAAGGTTTGGCAAGTTTACTTCTTATTCTACTTAAAGATTGTCTTTCTATTCCCAAGTAAGAGGCCAAATGAGTTAAACTTATTCTATTGATGATATGTTTGTTGTTCTCGATAAAATTTAAATATCGTTCTTCGGCATTTTCAAAGAGAAAGCTCTCCACCCTATCAATTTCCCGGGTTAAAACCTTTTCTGCCATCAATCTACCATACATTTCACTCTCCTTATGTTTAAAGTATGCTTCCTGAAGTTTTATATATGGTAGTTTAATAATAATACTAGGCTCAAGGCATTCAATATTGTATTTAGACGGCTGTTGTCTTAAAAGCGCCGGATAATCTGTTGCATATCCGCGCTCACTTAAGAAACTTGTAGTTATTTTATTGCCTTTTTCACTGATATAGTATTTTCTCAAAAGTCCCTCGCATACATAGCCCAGTTCCTTTTGTACCTGCCCACTCTTAAACAAAAATTCTTTTTTACTATACTTTTCCAAACTCAAAGATGCCCTCGTGAAGTTTTTAGCTTCCGGGCTTAATTCCGGAAACTGCTCCATAAATAAATCGAAATATTTTTTATAATCAACTTCCATCTTTTGAATTTAAGCGTGTTAAAGATAATGTTTTTTGATTGCGATCAATCACTACAATTATCCCTATATCGCTATCGTTTATTTGGGATAAACAACTGTTCTTCAATTTTTTCTATATTTATTTTGCTGTAAACCAATTATTCCGACACCCTAATCTCTTTAAATGAATTTTTTCTATGGTTTCAATTAAATCTTATTGCTTACTTCTTTTTGTCTTTCTGACAACCATAATTAAGGCTCAGGAAAATGAAAAATTTATTTTGGCAGGTTCATTTTATGATAGTGAGCAAAATATTCTATTGAAAGATAGAATAATTCACATTGATGGTAACGAAATAATTGACGTTGGAAAGAATATTAAGATCCCATCTGATGCTAAAATTATAGATCTAAGCAATTATACGGTTCTTCCCGGATTGATTGATGCGCATACTCACGTATTGTTTGATCAGGAACCACAAGATGATTTTGCAGAACATAGCATAACTACATTGGTTTTAAAAAATCAGGCTTTGAGAACTTTGAGAGGTGTCAAAAGAGCTGAATCTTATCTTGATGTGGGAATTACATCTATAAAAGACCTGGGAAATTCAGGAGAATTCCTGGATGTAGCTTTACGCAATGCAATTAATGAAGGTTCTATTGAAGGTCCACGAATTTTTGCCGCTGGCCAAATTATGTCTGGTCCCGGTGGCCAGATTTACGGTGTACAAAAGAAATATCAGGAAATTATAGATGAGGAATACCGTATCATTAAAAGTCCTGAAGATGCTATAAATGCAGTTCGTGAACATATTAATCAAGGTGTTGATTTGATAAAAATTTGTGCGGACAATTTACCCAATAATACACGATTAACAGTTCCGGAAATGAGGGCTATTGTTCAAACTGCCCATAGTAATGGACTAACTGTTACTGCTCATTCAATTACAAATCACTCTGCGTGGAACGCAATTAAAGCAGGAGTAGATGGCATTGAACACGGATTTTTTCTAGCCGATTCTACACTTAATCTTATGGCTGATAAAAATGTTTTCCTGGTACCAACCGAAAATAGTCGGGATTATATGGAAGCTTATTACCAACTACAAGGAAAAGATCCCGAAGAAATCCCTTGGTTAGATAGATATATGAATGATATGCAAGACAGATTAATGAAAGCGATAGAGAAAGATGTAATGATTGTGGCAGGTTCTGATAATTATTCTGATATCCAGGTTCCTCGTGGAGTTTCCTCCCAGGATATGTATAAAGCCTATTATGAATCTGGTATGAAACCACTTAACATTCTGCAGTCAGCAACTTATTTAGCTGCTAAAAGTCTTAATAAGCAGGATGAAATAGGTGTTTTAAAATCAAAATCTTATGCTGATATTATTGCTTTAAAAGGTGATATAAATAAGGATTTTCTAAGTTCTATTGAAAATATCGTTTTTGTGATGAAAGATGGTAAAATCGATGTTGATAAATCAAATTAGGACTATTTCTGAATATACTGATTTTTTCAGTTTGGAAGTATCTTTTTATACTTTTTACAATATACTCTACAAACCGTAAAACCTTTATATTATGATGTAATTGTAACAATTGCGATGTGACCTCCTACCGATTTACGAACTGGTTAAAAGTAGAAAATCTGAGTTGAGGTGTAAACTAGGTACAAGCCATTTCTAACATGTCAGAAAACGTCAAAAAAATATTATTAAATAATTAGTCATTCATGAAATTGATAATTATATAATAACAAAAACCAATAATTTGCCTTATTTAATTTATTTCAATTTTTCTTTTTGCCCGGATTATTCTATTCCAATTATCATATTAATCGGTAAAAGGTCAGAACCTATATTTGGACCGGTTGATCTATCTATAACTTGTAAATCATCTGAAACTAAAAAATGATCAAGAGTTGTTTGCAAAATACCATAATTTGCCGGCCAGGTGGGTAATAATCCAAAACCGACTCTACTATCTTTTAAATTATTACTTAAAAGGATTTTGAAATGGTTTGAAAAGGAAGAAGTATTAAAATCTCCAGCTATTATAAGATTAGAAGAATACTGAGATCTTTTACTAATTATATTAGTTAATTGCATATTTCTGTTATCGAATGTTGTTTGGCTAAGTGGTGGAATTGGATGGGTTGCTATTAACGAGAACTTCTCATGTTCTACTTGTAAATCGCCAACTATTGATGGTTTGCTATTTATTGATCATCCCCAAAAAATTAGGACAGTAAGTTAAGTTCAAAAATAACCTTAATTTTACTGTATTATGACACGAAGAAAATTCACATCCAAGTTTAAAACGAAAGTAGTCCTTGAAGCCTTGAAGGAGCGGCAAACTGTCAAGGAGCTTGCACAAAAATTTGAAATCACCCCTCAGCAAATAGGTACCTGGAAACGCGATTTCCTTAATGAGGCCGATACTGTTTTTTCCAAAGGTGAAAAATCAAAAAAATCGGAAGCAGAGGAAAAGAAAGACCAGCTTCTTAAAGTCATTGGAGAGCTTAAAGTGGAGAATGATTTTTTAAAAAACGCCTTGCGCTAAAACCTTTAGAAGAGCGTCGAACAATGATTAGCAAGGGTCATTCCAAACTTAGCCTCCAGCGGCAATGTAAGCTATTGCAAATCCATCGTAGTGGTCTTTATTATAAACCCCGTGGAGAAAGCAAACTTAATCTAGAACTTATGCGATTGATGGATGAACATTATACCGATCATCCCTTTAAAGGAGCCAAACGGATGCATACCTGGCTTAGCATGGACAAAGGATACAAGGTTAATAAAAAACGTATTGAACGCCTCTATTCTAAAGTGATGGGCCTCCAGGCTATTATGCCTGGTAAGCATACTTCACGGCGACACAAAAAGCATAAGGTTTATCCTTATCTCTTAAGAAATCTCAAAGTAGAACGTCCCAATCAGGTTTGGGCAACTGACATCACTTACATTCCAATGCGAAAAGGTTTTATGTACTTGATTGCCGTTATCGATCTCCATAGCCGCTATGTATTAAACTGGTCGGTATCCAATTCCATGGATGCCCATTGGTGCAAAGAAACTGTGGAAGAAGCCATCCGTCTTCATGGGAAGCCGGAGATCTTTAATACTGACCAGGGCAGCCAATTTACCTCAGAGATCTTTACGGGTAGCATACGCTCTCGGGATATTAAATTAAGTATGGATGGGAAAGGAAGAGCTATCGATAATGTTTTTATAGAACGCTTATGGAGAAGTGTGAAATATGAAAACATCTATCTCAATCCTCCGGAATCCGGGGTAGGTTTATACCGGCAACTCCGAGACTACTTTGATTTTTACAACCATAGACGAAGGCACCAGGGTATAGAAAATGAAATACCTATCAACCGATATTTACAACAAGAAAGAAATGCTGCTTAAAAAATGAAAAATAGAACTTAATTTAGCGGCTAAGCTGTCCTAACAAATGGGGGTTCTTCAAGATTCTAATTTAAAGGTAGAAGCCGATGCCTATTTATTAGAACAGGTATTAATAAACCTGGTATTAAACGCAATGGAAGCCTGTGAAAATACTCCAAATCCGAAAGTAAAGGTTTATGCTGTAAAGAAATTTGATGGACAAGTAATAATTTCTGTTACAGATAATGGTCCAGGAATCCCTGAAGAAATTAAAGATCAGATATTCATTCCATTTTTCACCACTAAAAAAGAAGGAAGTGGTATAGGCTTAAGTCTTTCTAAACAAATAATGACCTTACACGGCGGGAAAATTCAAGTTAATAGTATGGAAAATAAAGGAACTTTAATTAGTTTAATTTTTAAAGAAAATACAGCATCTACCAAAACATCAATTCTTTAATAAGTTCTATAATCAGGTTTAGTTTGATCGTCTCAGTTAATTAAACTTTCTTCGTTACTTATACCCCAAAAATATATATTCATCAATATTCTTTTTGTCCGTTAGGTACTTGCCTTCGGATTGTTAATAGTCATTACCTCTCTTTTAAGTGGATTATAGTAATGACATCTGCTTGAGTACACTCGGCCGTTAGTGGTATAGGTTCTGGTTCAATTTCATACTGTACACAGACATCAATTCCAGTACCCTGGAATTGTTCATCGATTTCGTGTTGAAAAACATAAGTTTTATTACCTCCTTCGAGTATTATGTGTCCATTGATTGTTGCGCAGTCAGGCGTATAATACAGCTTTGCGGCCTTTCCTTTTTCACAAATCTCTGTACCTATATCGCAGCTTGTGCTCATTGAAATAACAAGCCAAAAAAAGAATATTTTTTTCATTTGTTCCATAACTTTTGTTTCAATTCAACTTACTACATAATAGAGGGCTAAATGTACCTTGGTGATATTTATAAGATGCACTACTTCTTAATTGGTTGCGTTAAACAAATGTCATTAAAGTAAGAAATTTTGACATAAGTATTATTTTACCTTTCCAACGGGGTAAATAAACCGCGCAATTTCTGTTTACCATTTCCACTAGTTTAAAAAATTACGAAAACGAACAACCGAAATTGATAAGGTGCTATTATCATTGTTTTTAGGAGCCTATCCAATTTGATTAGATATAAATTTTACTTCGGCAAACCCAAGTTTAAAAGATATTCTGAATAATTATAATTAATCTAGTTTTTTAAAAATGCTATCCAAAGCTTGGTTGTTTTTTGAAACCAGTCTACGAATAGGAGCATTTTTCAATGAATTGTAATTATATTATTTACCATCTGGCCTAACCACCATTTCTGAAGTAATAAATAGGTTTTTAATTGTCATCGTATTACCAAGGAATGCTTTAGAAAGATTTTCATAAAATTCACGAGCGTTTGGTGGATATACTGGAGCACGCTGACCCCCCTGAAGTCCATCATATAGGTAGTTGCCGTTCTGGCGGATTATACAGCTTTTAAGTACGCTTTTTCCTTGAGGAGAAAGCAAAAAATAACGATTGGCTAAAAAGGTTATAATCCCTTTAGAGAATTAAACAAAGAAAAAATAGAACAATCCATAAAACATTAGCGCTCGTAGCCATTATACTTATAAGCTTTAACCTATGCTCAAAGTTTCAAACTGTCAAAAACTTTAAATTTTTAACAAACTAAATCCGATTGAATAGCAATATAATGTTAAAAAGCCTAATGTAATTAAATTATTATATTAATTTAAACTCGATGTTAGCACCGGTTTCAAAAGCTCTTGTGAATATAAAATATTTAAAGATGAAGTATTTTTTCCCGTTCCTTTTTATAATCGTTTTATCTGGTAGCATATTATGTGCGCAGAATACTTTTCAAGATCAGAAACCCAAAACAGAAGCATCCGAAGTGACTTCCATTTTTCTGAAAGTTAGATATCTGGATAAACCGACATTATTAGAAAAGGAACGAATACAAGATGCGTTAAACAAACTGAAAGCTAGAGAGATTAGAAATATTTCTATCACAGACGGAATGACTACAGTTACTTACAATTTCTCTCCAGAATCCGGCAAAGTTATCATTGAGAGTTCGAAAAAAAGCCAACCTTCAAATTCAAGAGAGAATGATGTTTAAACACCAGAATTCCCATTTCATGCGGTCGATGAAGTTCCTATTTTCCCTGGTTGCGAGGATTTAATTTCAGAAGAGGAAAGAAAGAAATGTACAATTGAAAAGATTCAAGAATTTGTGCAAGTTGAATTCGACCCTGAAATCAGAAACAAAATCACCTTTCCAGGAATATATAAAACTTATCTCAAATTCAGAGTTAATCCTGAAGGGGTTGTCCAAGTTCTCTCTATTAATGCACCCCATCCCACAATTTTTCAGGAATTAAAACATGTAATCGGTCAGCTTCCGAAAATGGTGCCTGGTCGAAATTCTAATATGAGAGTACCAATATCGTACTCCTTCCCTTTTATTTTAAATGTTGAACAATGAAAATGGTATCCTAGAGTACATTTTTGAAAACGTTCTGAAAAACCAGGTGAAAATTTTTCGTATCTACATCTTGAATATTATCCTGAGTAAGCATTTTTCCAGAGCTACATAATCAAATACAAATTTTAACATCGAAGTGTAATAAAGGTGTGAAAATTAGTATACTAAAGATAGAAAAAAGGAAAAGTATCAAAAATTAATAGCGGTTCTAAAGCCTCTATTTCATTATTATTTAATGCTAATTGGTTCTATTTGATGTCATTTGATATCAAATAAAATTACTTATTTATTTGCCAATACAGAAATTAGAAAAAATATTCCCCAATAATTCGTCGTTGGTGACCTGGCCGGTGATTTCGCCAAAGTATTCCAGAGCTTCTCTAATGTCTATAGCTAAAAGATCTCCTGAAAGATCGTTATTTAAACCTTCTTCTACTTTATTTATCTCTTCAAGGGCTTTTAAAAGTGCATTATAATGCCGGCTATTAGTTACTATAGTGTTGTTGTTCCTTAATGCACCAGTATTCACGAATTCAAGAAGTTTACTTTTAAGTTCTTCAACTCCTTCTCCTGTTTTTGCCGAAATTAACTGTAAACTCGCACCTTCCAGTTCGTTTAAGTTTTTGGATAAACTTTCTTTCTCTTTTTCCGTTAGTTGATCTACTTTATTGGCGATCACAACCAGGGGTTTTTGAGGAAATTGGTTATGGATCTTTTTAATCTCAACCTTGAATTTTGAACTTTCAGCTTTAAATTTTTCTGCATTTAAAAGATAAACAACTACCTGCGCCTGACTTATCTTTTCAAAAGTTCTTTTTATACCAATACTTTCCACCACATCTTCCGTCTCTCTAATTCCCGCTGTATCAATAAACCGAAACCCTACTCCGCCAATACTCATTTCATCTTCAATTGAATCCCGGGTTGTACCCGCAACTTCAGAAACGATGGCTCGTTCTTCATTTAAAAGTGAATTCAGCAAGGTAGATTTTCCAACATTTGGTTCGCCCACAATCGCGACGGGAATTCCATTTTTAAGTACATTTCCGGTAGCGAAAGAATCGATAAGTCGTTTTAAAACCTGCTGAATTCGGGCCACTAATTCTTTAAACTGATCCCGATTGGCAAATTCTACATCTTCTTCAGAAAAGTCCAGTTCTAACTCAATTAACGAAGCAAAATCAAGTAATTCCTGGCGTAAACGATGAATTTCATTAGAAAATCCGCCGCGCATTTGCTGCATGGCCATTTGGTGCGAAGCCTGGTTTTCAGAAGAGATCAAATCGGCTACGGCTTCTGCTTGGCTAAGATCCATTTTTCCGTTTAAAAAAGCCCGCATCGTAAATTCCCCCGCTTCCGCAGAGCGACAACCTTTTCTTATCATTAACTGGATAATCTCCTGCTGGATATACGGACTCCCATGGCAGGAAATTTCAATTGTTTCTTCGCCGGTGTAAGATTTTGGCGCTCTAAATACTGAAATTAAAACTTCATCTAAGGTACGATCGCCATCCATTAAATTTCCTAAATGAAGGGTATGAGTTGGTTGCTCTTCCAGTTTCTTTTTACTTTTTGCTCTAAAAAGCGGGGATACGATAGCAAGAGCTTCAGGACCCGAAACCCTGATAATTGATATAGCACCGGCTCCCGATGGTGTGGCAAGCGCTATAATAGTGTCGTTTAATTTCATAAAGCAAAGGTAAAAAATTCAGTAGCTTGTAAGAAGTTTTAAATTTAAGAACAGTAGGAAATTGTAACAAACAGCGAAAAGAATCGTCTATTAATAAAAGAGACATCACATCAATCAAAGAAAAATGAGAGAAGACAACCAAATGCTCGTTATCACCCACTTAAGTCAGTTACTGGATTTAGTGACGGGAATCGGCGGATTTATAGTGCCGTTAATCCTTTGGCTAACCCAAAAAGATAAAGTTGCAGGAATGGATTTCCACGGAAAAATGATCATCAATTTTCAAATAAGTATGTTTATTTATGGTCTCATTTGTGTTCCGCTTATCTTTTTATTCGGTCTCGGATTTATCGGTTTAATCGGAATTGCAATTATTATGTTGGTTCTTCCTATAGTAAATGCGATTAAGGTAAGTAACGGGGAAATCCCGAATTACCCGCTAACTATTGAAATTATAAAATAAAAAAATTGTTATTTAAATTTTAGCCTAACCAAAAAAAGCAGCCAGTCGGCTGCCTTTTTCTATATCCTCAATTCTCTATACTCAATATTAATTATTAAGCATCACCGGCATAACCAGCATGGTGATTTTTTCTCCCGGATCAAGTCCGTCTACCGGAGTTAAGATTCCCGCACGATTAGGTAAACTCATTTCTAATTGCACTTCATCTGAAGTCAAATTGTTGAGCATTTCAGTAAGGAAACGCGAGTTAAATCCAATTTGCATATCGTCACCCTGGTAAGAACAGGTTAAACGCTCTTCGGCCTTATTACTGTAATCTACATCTTCCGCAGAAATATTTAATTCAGCACCTGCAATTTTTAAACGTACCTGGTGCGTGGTTTTATTTGAGAAAATAGAAACCCTACGTACAGAACTTAAAAACTGGTTACGCTCAATAGTTAATTTATTCGGATTTTCCTTAGGAATTACCGCTTCGTAATTTGGATATTTTCCATCGATTAAACGGCAGACTAACTGCGTGTCATCAAAAGTGAATTTTGCGTTAGAATCGTTATATTCAATAAGCACTTCACTTTCGCTACCGGCTAAAATTCCTTTTAAAAGGTTTAGCGGTTTTTTAGGCATAATAAAATCTGAAGCCTGTGAGGCCGAAACATCTTCCCGTTGATATTTCACTAATTTATGTGCATCTGTAGCCACAAAAGTCAATCCTTCAGTAGTAAACTGAAAGAAAACTCCGCTCATCACGGGACGAAGATCGTCATTTCCTGAAGCGAAAATAGTTTTGCTAATTGCAGTGGCCAAAATATCTCCTTCCAAAACCGTACTACTGGGGTCTTCCAATTCAACCGGATTCGGAAATTCTTCACCATCAGCATACGCAAGTGCATATTTACCGTGGTTAGAGCTTAATTCTATAGTGTTGTTATCTTCCGCCACAAAAGTTAAGGGCTGCTCCGGAAAAGTCTTTAGCGTGTCTAAAAGCAACTTTGCAGGCACTGCTATTTTTCCTTCGGAATCTGATTCTACCTTCAGTTTCGCAGACATTGTAGTTTCAAGGTCTGAGGCAGAAACCGTAAGCTCGTCTTGCTTAAGATCGAATAAAAAATTGTCTAGAATTGGAAGGGTGTTGGTGTTGTTAATAACCCCACCCAATATTTGAAGCTGTTTCAGCAAATAACTGCTGGATACAATAAATTTCATCGGCTTTGTGATTAATTAGAAATCAATACAAATATATTTTAATCTATTAAAAATTGAGCCTGTAGCGCGGAGTTTTTATTAACATCCAAAACATTAAAATTGAATATAAAACATTGATCTTAAATACATTAAAACGAATAAAAAAATTAAGATTGTTAATATGTTGAATTTATTTACTAAAAATTGAAGTATAGGAAAGCTATTTTAGGTATTTTCTTTTTCTAAAATAATTAAATCCGAAGGCAAAAATCCCAAGAAAAATTAAAGGCAGGACCAGGTTAATCACCTGCCATTTTTCCCGTTCCTCAGCCGCTTTTTGATCGTTCAGAAAGGCTATATTTATTTCCTTGCTGCGTATATCTATAAGTCCGCTGTCGTCCAGCATATAATTTACAGCATTCAGTAAAAATTCTTTATTCCCGTAAGTATTCCCGGTATAACGTTCAAAACCAAGTTCCAGGGGTTCGCCGCGCTGTACATCATTTTTAATCACATCCCCATCTGAAATTACCAGCATTCCTGTTTCGGGACTTTCATCCCGTGGATTTTCAATTTCAAAGGGTTTAATCCTGTTATTATATGCCGAAGTAAATTCGCCTTCAAGTAAAACGGCCAGCGGTTGTTCACCATCATTGTACGAAGCCAAATCGGGTTCCCTACTCACCATCTCCAGACTAATTTCGCGCGGGGTACCTTCCAGCCTGGTTTGCGGCGAACTGCTTAATAAAATGGTTTTATCAATATTATTTTGAAGTGTATCAATTTGATTGGCATATTCAAATTTCACCGCTTCGATATTATTGATTATCGGGTGGTCATTAGGTGAAGTCGTCAAGGGACTATAAAACCAGGGGTACGGATTAAAGCGCGTGTTTTTTCCCTGTCCTGAGGCTAAAATAATCGGTGCCGAATAAATATCGTTGATCAAAACCGGGTTAATACGAATGCCATAGGAAAAGAAGAAATCGCCTAAATTGAGGTCGCGTGGCAAAGCAAAAGTCTTCCCTGATGGGTTCATCAAACTATCGGTTTCCATCGCTACGGCTTCAGTAAGCCAAAGCGATTTACCGCCACTCATCGTATATTGGTCTAAAACATATTTTTCGTTTTCGGTAAAAGCCTGGGTGGGTTTAGCCTCGATAATTAAATCATATTCTTTTAATTGCTGAAGCGTTTTTTGAGGATTCACCGCGGCCGAATCTAAAGTAAATGGCGCCATAAAATAATATTCCTGCAGCGTTTTAATAAAATCGGCTATTTGTGCATCGGGCAATTCCCCATTCCCTCGCATCACTGCAATTTTCTTATCACGTGGATAAACCAATTTATTCAGCGCATTGGCAATAGCATATTCCAGTTGCTGCACTGAGCCGGAAACCCGTTCCTCATCGGTTGCGCCGAGTTTATTTTTTAATAAAGGAATTTGCACTTTTTTATAACCAAGCCTGGCCACAGCCCAGGGAAAAATCAAAACTTCAGAGCTTTTTCCGCTTTCCTGAACGCTTACCCGCGCAGGCGGCATTCCATCCTCATAAAATTTCTGTGCGGTAGCTTCAGCATCATTACTTTCTTCTAAAGGATCAGTAAAAATAAATTTAATATTACTGTTATATGCTGAAAATTCTTCCAGCATTTGCCGGGTTTCATTCCGAAGTCGTCTAAATTCTGAAGGGAAATTTCCTTCTAAAAAAACTTCAATAACAATGGGCGAATCGGCATCTGAAACAATTTCCCTCGCAGCGGGAGATAGAGTATAACGCCCATCACGGGTTAGGTCTATACGTTCAAAAAAATTTGCAGCTAAAAAGTTTATAGCCAGAATAGCAATGAGCAACAGAAAAACAGCTTTATATGTGTTTTGATATTTCACCGCCTAAGATTTTTTCTGAATTGAAATTAACCTTATCTGCGTTAGTTTCAGAAACAGCACGATAAAACTTAAAAAATAAATAATATCCCGGGTGTCTATCACACCCCTGCTAATACTCTGATAATGAAAACTAATCCCAAGATATTCCACACCATAATTAGTGCTCCCAAAAAGATCCAGGTTTCCCAATCCTTCAAAAGCGAAAAAACTTAGAAAGCATAAAAAGACCGCAATAATAAAAGCAATGATCTGATTTTGGGAAAAAGAAGATGCGAAAATCCCTATGGCTGTATAACAGCCCGCCAGAAAAATTAATCCTAAATAAGAACCCAGGGTGGCACCTAAATCAAAATTTCCAACAGGCTTTCCCAGTTGGTGAATAGTAATGACATATAAAATACTGGGTAAAATCGCTAAAATCACCAAGATTAAAGCGCCAAAATATTTTCCAAGAATAAGTTGTGTAAAACCAATGGGACGGGTTAACAAAAGCTCCATGGTTCCTTGCCGTTTTTCTTCAGAAAAACTTTTCATGGTAATCGCCGGAATAAGAAAAATAAAGATCCAGGGTACGAGATTAAAGAATGGTTTAACATCGGCAAAACCATTATCCAGGATGTTGTAATCTCCGGTAAAAACAAATAAAAACAAGCCACAAACCACCAAAAAGATTCCGATGACCAGGTAACCAATTGGAGACGAAAAAAAGGAATTTATTTCTTTGTTTAAAATGGCCAGCATTGGCAAATGTGATTCTAAATTAAATTATTGGCTACTTATAATATTGGTACTCCAGGCTTCAGGTTTGGCGTTAAAAAGTACTTTGGTTTTTGCCCACACATCCTTAAATAATTCTGAATTACGGTAACGTTCTAAAGAGGGGTCATCTACCCAGTAACTATACGTAAAAAAGATGTTTGTATTGTCCTGGTCCTGCAATAATTGAAGTTTATAGCAGCCACCAAATGTCCTGATTTTCTTTTTGTTCTTTTCAAAATTAGAAAGGAATTCTTCCACTTTTTCAGGATCAAATTCCATTTTCACAATTCTGTGTATCATTTTTCTTCAAATTTAATAGTTACCGTATCGCGATGTTCCAGGCCAAACAGCGTAGACGCGCTGCCAACCGTGGAGGGGTTGCTTTTATAAATTGCCAGTTCTATATACCCGGCAGAATTGAACAATGCAAGTTTTTTGCCATCTTCTTCTCCCCTGTTCTCCTTTTCAACTTCAAAATTAATCCAGTCAGAATAAGCTTCATAAATTTTGGGGAAAGTAACCATTCTGGCACTAATTAAATAATTTCTTCCTTTACCAACCTGATCAAAAAGCTTCCTACTAATATTAGTTACCACATTTCCGTAATTGTCAATGTAAAGCACGTGGCCAACAATCTGGTTTTTTTCCGAATTAATAGCGGGTTCAAACTGTTTCAGGTACTTTATTTCACTAATATTTTTTCCAATAACTTCCAAAGTTCCGCCTCGAGCTAAATGGCAAGCCACTTTCACAAAAACATCTAAAACAGGAAAATTGGTTTCAATAGTATCGTGGATATTGATTTCCACGATTTTCTCAGGTTTAATTTCTGAAGCTAGCAAAGATAAAATCCCATTGTTGGCACAAATAAAATAATGATCGTCTAGTAAAACGGCCAGGTGCTTATTCTCTGGAGTAAATTCTGAATCGATCCCAATTATGTGAATACTGCCATTCGGAAAACTATTATAAGCGTTTTTTATAATGTAAGCGGCCTCACTAATATGAAACGGGGAAACCGAATGTGAAATATCAACAATTCTACCATCTTTTAATTCGCTGTAAATAGCTCCCTTAACCGCTCCCACAAAGTAATCTTTCTCGCCAAAATCGGTGGTTAAAGTAATGATAGCCATAGGTGATTGTTAATATTTTTTTAACTTGTAAGCGCTTATTTTATGTAAGTTTGTATAGCAAGCGAAGTTAAGTTTATTGTTTCTTTTGAAAAAGAAAGTCAGGTATGCGAACTTATCTTCCAACTGCCAAAATTAGCATTAAAACTTAGTAGCAACAAATAAAGAATAACTATAAATAAAAATATTTTGATATTGTTTTTCAACTAAAACCATAAGCCTTTGAACGAAATTGTAATTGAACTTTCTGAGATTAATCCCCGCGAATTTTTTGGGCAACAAAACGAGAATATTGAACTTCTTAAAAAGTACTTTCCTAAGCTGAAGATTGTAGCCCGCGGAAACAAAATTAAGGTTTTTGGTGACGAGGAAATGCTGGAAGAATTTGATGAACGCATCACGATGCTTATGGAGCACTTTGGAAAGTATAATAAACTGGACGAAAATGTGATTGAAAGGGTGCTAACCAGTGAGAAAAGTTCAGATTATCAAACTTCAGATGAAAGCGGTGAAGTTTTGGTTCACGGTGTAGGAGGCCGATTAGTAAAAGCCCAGACTGCAAACCAAAGAAAACTGGTTGAATTAATGCGGAAAAACGATATGGTTTTTGCCATTGGTCCCGCAGGAACCGGAAAAACCTATACCGGTGTTGCGCTTGCCGTTAAAGCTTTAAAAGAAAAACAGGTCCGCAGAATTATCCTTACCCGTCCCGCGGTTGAGGCAGGTGAAAACCTTGGTTTTCTTCCCGGCGATTTAAAGGAAAAACTGGATCCTTATATGCAGCCGCTTTATGATGCGCTTCGCGATATGATTCCGCAGGAAAGACTGGATTCATTTATAGAAAAAGGAGTGATACAAATTGCACCGCTTGCTTTTATGCGTGGCCGTACTTTAGATAACGCTTTTGTAATTTTAGATGAAGCCCAGAACACCACCCACGCACAAATGAAAATGTTCTTAACCCGAATGGGTAAAAGCGCCAAGTTTATGATCACCGGAGATCCCGGGCAAATAGATTTACCGCGCAGGGTGATTTCAGGTCTAAAAGAAGCTTTACTGATATTAAAAGAAGTAAAAGGAGTAGGAATAATTTACCTGGACGATAAAGATGTGATAAGACACCGATTGGTGAAGAAAATTATTTCAGCTTATAAAGAAATTGAACATACAGAGTAATAATTTATGCTTATCCTTTTAAAAAACTGAAATAGTTTTTATCTCCCTGAGCGGAGTCGAAGAATTAATCAAAAACGTCTCGACTGCGCTCAACGTGACATTTTATTGAGATACATTTAAATCATATTATTCAATCTCCAAATTCAGAATAAATTCTAATGAATACCATCATAAAAACCGATTTCAATTTTCCTGGCCAAACCGATGTTTACAAAGGTAAAGTGCGGGATGTTTATACTTTAAAAAACAACAAGCTCGTAATTGTGGCAACCGATAGGCTTTCGGCTTTTGATGTGGTGATGCCAAAAGGAATTCCTTACAAGGGACAAATCCTTAACCAAATCGCAACAAAAATGATGGAAGCCACGCGAGATCTAGTTCCCAATTGGTTGGAAGCAACTCCAGATCCTAATGTTGCGGTTGGCCAGGCTTGCGAACCTTTTAAAATTGAAATGGTTATTCGCGGATATCTTGCCGGTCACGCCGCGCGCGAATATAAGGCCGGAAAACGTATGCTTTGCGGGGTAGAAATGCCTAACGGAATGAAGGAAAATGATAAATTCCCTGAGCCGATTATCACACCCGCCACCAAGGCCGAACAGGGCGACCACGATGAAGATATTTCAAAAGAAGAAATCTTAAAACGTGCTATTGTTTCTAAAGAAGACTACGAAATTCTTGAAAAATATACCCGGAATCTTTTTAAACGTGGTACCGAAATCGCCGCAAAAAGAGGATTAATTTTAGTGGACACAAAATACGAATTTGGGAAAAACGCTGATGGAGAAATTCTTCTAATTGATGAAATCCACACCCCGGATTCCTCCCGCTATTTTTATGCCGATGGCTACCGGGAAAGACAGGACAAAGGTGAGCCACAAAAACAATTATCAAAAGAATTTGTAAGGCAATGGCTTATTGAAAATAACTTCCAGGGAAAAGAAGGGCAAATTCTTCCCGAAATGAGCGATGAATATATCCAATCAGTTTCTGATAGATATATGGAATTATACGAAAAAATCACCGGCGAAACTTTTATTAAAAGCGACATCAGTAATATTGAACCACGCATTGAAAAAAATGTGCTGGAGTACTTGAAATAGAAGTTCAACTATTTTTTTCGATACCGTCACCCGAATTTATTTCGGGGTCTAAATTGAGGGGAAGTTCAAACCTTCTGTTCTCATGTTAGATCCTGGAACAAGTTCAGGATGACGTTTAGAAGAAGTTTTTATTGTTAACTAGTTAGAGACTGAAATAATCCCGACAACTTTCGGGATAGCTTGACTAAAACAAGACTTTTTAAAGCCTTAAGAAAACTGATACCCTATCAACCTGGGATCAGTTAAAGTATCCTGGCGTTGCAGCCATTTTATACTGATAGAGATATAATCCAGCTCGTTATTCACGGTCCCGTAGCATTTATAGATTCCTTTGCTTCGAAGTGGATATTTTTCTGCGGTAGCAGGGAACTGGACCGTATCGAACACATCTCCTTCCCCATCAAAGAAAGTCCCGAAATACATATACTTTCCGTTGGAAGTCCCGGTTTTCTTGGCTGTAATAAGCGCTCCATAAATCAAAACTTCCTTTCCTACATAATCTTTTAATTTTTTTGCCATCACCGACTCTTCAATAGGATTTTTAAGCAATTTAAAATGCGAACAAAGCGGAAAACCCAGCAACTCCAATTGGTCAAAAGCCTCTATCAATGCTGAATATTGAAACCGTGGAAGTTCAAAATCCCGATGGGGTGTAGCAAACAATTTTTCCTGTTTAACCGCCGGTTTTGTAGCGTTCAGCTTAAAATGGGCTTTCCACAGCAAATGATGCTTGTCTATTTTAGTAAACCTAAACGCATCAATTTTCAGCAAAATACTCAGTTGCTCTATAGAAATATTTACCCGGTCTATAAAATCATCAAAAGACTTAAAAACGCCAAAAAACTGACGGTTTTCAAGGATTTGCTGCACGGTTTTAGTCTCCAGTTCTTTGATATATCCCAGGCCCAGATAAATATCTTTTCCATAAATTTTATTGGGATGGTCACTATTGTTGATGCAGGGTGGATGCACCTTTCCGCCACATTTTCTAATCTCCTGGATATAGGTTTCCACATCGTAAAATCCGCCGCCGTTATTAAGCGCTGCCACCATAAATTCCAACGGGAAATATTTCTTCAAATACAAACTTTGATAACTCTCTACCGCATAAGAAGCAGAATGCCCCTTGGGGAAAGCATACCCCGCAAAAGAAGAAATTTGCTCCCAAACCTCATCAATAATCTTTTCGCTATAATTTCTTTGCCTGCAATTATCCCTGAATTTTGCTTCAATGCGTTCCATCTGGCCCTTAGAGGTTTTCTTGCCACTCATTCCCCGGCGCAACACATCGGCATCTTCAAAACTAAGTCCGGCGAATTTATGGGCCACTTTCATCACATCTTCCTGGTACACCATAACTCCGTAGGTATCTTCCATAATTCTAAGCATCACAGGATGCCCTTGTTTTCTTCGCGAAGGATCGCGATGTCGTTTTATATATTCTTCTTTCATTCCCCCGCTGGAAATACCAGGCCTGATGATAGAGCTCGCCGCCACCAGATTCAAATAATTATCGGTTTGCAGTTTGGTGAGAAGGCCACGCATTGCAGGAGATTCTACATAAAAAACTCCCATACAATCGCCTGTTTTTAGCAACTCATTAATTTCCGGGTCTTCCTTAAAAACATCAATATTATCTATATCTTCAATTTCAGCTTCTGGCTGATTTTCCTTTATAATTTCAATAGTATCAGTGATTTTTGAAAGTCCGCGTTGAGCGAGGATATCAAATTTATGGATTCCCACATCTTCGGCAATATTCATATCTATCTGGATAGTTTCAAAACCCTTGGGCGGTAAAAAAGTAGCGGCATAATTATAAACGCTATTATTCAGAATTAAAATCCCGCCGGAATGCACGCTCAAATAATTAGGAAACCCCTCAATTAAAGCACTATATCTCAGCACCAGTTTCTCTAATTTATCCAGTTCATTTATATTGAAAAATCCAGCCGAGAGTTTATCGATATTCTCTTTAGGCAAACCAAAAACCTTCCCCAGTTCCCGGGCTACCGCACGTCGTTTAAAGGTGACATAAGTTCCCATCAGCGCGGTGAACTTGTACTTCTCAAATATAAACCGGGTTACCTCGTTGCGGTCTTTCCATGAGAAGTCTATATCAAAATCGGGCGGCGAACTTCGGCTTTCATTAATAAAACGCTCAAAATATAAATCCAGCTCCACAGGATCTACATTGGTAATTCCAATGATATAAGCGATAATAGAATTGGCCCCACTCCCGCGCCCTATAAATGGGAAATTTCGTGAACGGGCATAGCTTACAATATCATAATTGATCAAAAAATAGGAGACAAAACCGAGTTTTATAATAGCTCTTAGTTCTTTTTCCATCCGTTCTAAAACCTTTGCTTCAGCTTTCGGATAACGTTTTAAAAGATTTTCATCACATAGTTTTCTTAGTCGAGCAACATCAGCTTCAGGACTTTCGCCTGAAACCAATAAGTTTCGGTTCTGTTCTTTTCCAAATTCAAAATCTACCCGGCAGTCTTTTACCAGTTCCCGGGTATTTTCCAGAATATGCAGATAATCCTCAAATTCCGCAGCGATAATTTCTGAAGGTATCATTTGGTGGGCAAAAGATCCCTGCTCGCTTTCAGGAAGCTTGCTAAGCAACGTATTGTTGTCTATGGCTCGCAACAAACGATGCGCGTTATAATCGCGCTTATTTCTGAAACTCACGCTTTGTAACAACACCAGTTTATCTTTAAATTCCAGGTATTTAGAAAATTTAAGTTTCCGCAGACTTTCAACCGAAATTCCAATAAATTCATTTTCTTTAAAACTGAATTTTTTATTCGCTACCACTTTTTCAAAAGGATAAATAATAAAACAATCAGGCAATCCAGGGGCTTCAGATTTAAACTCTTTTTTCGAATGAAGCTGCTGTGATAAATGTTCGTTCAACTGCCTGAATCCTTCATTATTCTTTGCAATTCCTATATATTGTTGTTTTGCTCCATTTCTAAAATCTATTCCCGTTATTGGGTTTATACCGTAAGCTGACGCAATTTTTATAAAATTCAGACAACCCGAAGTATTATTAATATCGGTAAGCGCTAAAGATTCAACGTTAAATTTGCGAGCAAGTTCGCAGAGCTTTTCTACCGAAAAGGTCCCGTAGCGCAAAGAATACCAGGTATGACAATTTAAATAAATCATTATTGTTTTCTATGGGCGAGAACTATGGGCGGTTCGCCGTTAAACGGATTCGCCATACGGCCAATGGTTTTGGTGCCTAGCGTTACCGCGCGCATCACGCTGTGTTCCCCATAACGTTCCTTAATCTTATCAATGGAATTATATAAATTCAGCATTTCTTCAGAATCGTCAAAGAGGTTAATCTGGTAATTTCCCCCTACGAGTCCGCTAAATTTCACACCGATCAACCTAATCAGCAAACGCCGAGAGTAAAGTTGTTTAAAGAGCATTTCAACTTTGGGAATAAGGATATGATCGGCGCTGGTATAGGAGATTTTTACCTGCTTGGAATGCGTCTGGTAATCGGAATACCTGATCTTCACACTTACCACACTGGTGAGTTTACTACCACGGCGAAGCTGGTATGCGAGACTCTCTGCCATTGCCACCAGCGTGGCGTGCAGGCGCACCATATCTATGGTATCGCGGCCAAAAGTACGCTCGGTAGAGATAGATTTTCTTTCGTGGTACGGGATAATTGGCGAATCATCCAGGCCATTGGCGCGTTTCCAGATAGTTCTTCCGCTTTTTCCCAAAACGCTTTCCAGCATTTCCACCGGCATTTCCTGTATGGTTTTTATTTCCCTAACGCCTAAATTCAATAGTTTTTGAAACGTCTTATTGCCTACCATCGGGATTTTATTTACACTTAAGGGCGCAAGAAAAACTTTTTCATTTCCATGCGGAATTACAATTTCAGCATTGGGTTTGGCTTCTCCCGTTGCGATCTTGGAAACCACCTTGTTTTGCGAAAGTCCAAAAGAAATTGGTAAGCCGCTTTCCTTAATAATAGTTTGCCTCAACTCCCTCGCAAATTGATTGATCCCGAAAAACTTATCCATTCCACTCAAATCGGCATAAAACTCGTCTACACTGGCTTTTTCAAAACTGGGCACCTGGCTCTTAATAATTTCGGTAACCTCGTGGGAATGTTTGGTGTAAGTACTCGCATTACCCTTAATTACGGTGGCCTGCGGACAAAGCTGCCGGGCAACTTTCATTGCCATTCCCGAGTGTACTCCAAATTTTCTCGTCTCATAACTACAGGCTGCTACTACTCCACGATCGCCCATTCCGCCTACGATAAGCGGTTTATTTTCTAATTCGGAATTTTGCTTACGCTCTACCGAAACAAAAAATGCATCGAGATCCAGATGTAAAATAGACTTATTCTTCATATTTGGATTATTTCCTTTTTATAGGATTTTTTCCAAATTTATGAAATATCTACACTCAAAATAATTCCACTTCGTTAAATTTTGAAAAGAATTTTCCAGCTTGATTATTCTGAAAAAATCAAAATCAAAGCTCTTTTATTATTAAAATCTCACAGGTTAAACTTGATAGTTTTAGTAATTTTGCCGACTTAAAAAATATGCGCCAAGACTGAGGTATGACCAAAATATTCAGAAGATTGTCTTTCTTTATTCTAATCCTAATGCAGTTTGCATTTTTGTTTGCTATATTTTTTGATAAGATGAATGCTCCACTCGTACTTCTATTTTTGGGGATAATTTCAGTATTAATAAGTCTGGCTTATTTTAAAGCGCCACGGGAAGAAGAAAGCTATTTTATAAAAGATCTCTACCTTATTTTTTTTGCGGTAACCGGTGCCCTAAGTACATTTTTTATAAATACCGGACTTAAATTTGGACCGGTGATCGCCGCCGGGTTTATAGGAACCCTGGCTTCTTTTGTGCCTTCAATAAACAGGAAGTCAAACCTTCTAAAAGAAGCACCACCGGCCATTTACTGCGGTGCTTTTGTGGGAATGACTTCGGCCAGTGTAGCGCCCAACTTAAAATTCATTTTACTTGCCGGGATTATCGCGGGTAGTATTCTTATACTTTCTAAAAACATTTTTAATGGGTTTGGAGGTAAACTGGGAACCATCGCTTTTGGTAGTATCGCCATCACTTCAGCCATTTTATATACCCTGTTTTAATGGAAATAATCATTCTTTTTCTCACCGGAATTATTTCTGCCCTGCTCACTTATGTGGTGAATAACAAGTACAAACAGGGCGCAGTTCGAGCTTCAGCAGGCCTCTCGCTTTTGGTGGGCTTATTTTTCTATTTGTTTCCTGATATTTTAACGCCTTACTTAACTAAAAACATTCCCATCGTTTTTATTGGCGCCACTTTTATAGGAATGGTTTCTTCAAAAATACTTCCCAGCTATTTACTGGTTGGTTTTTCAGGATTTATCTTTTCTATTATCTACCTAAATGCGAGTCCGTTCTTTAAAGGCTATGGCGGTGCTTTGGGTACCACAGCAGCTATTTCTGTGTTGGTCTCTTTAAGTCTGGCAGTGGTTTCTAAAAGTGAGAAAATAAAGAAGATTAAAAATTACAGGACTTCCCGAAAAAACAAATAATTTTTTTCTGCAGAAATTTGGTGTCTTTACAATTTAGGCTCTAACCACAAGCCTCCCATCCCAATTAGAAATAAGCCGAAAAACCATAAGGGATTAATAGCAACTGGCGTTTTCTCTACAGAATCTTTTGATATTTTCTGCGGAAAAAACCTGTTGTTTTCCTGCAGGGTTTGGTAAGATTTTATAGCCTGCCAGTCATTGTCCTTGTACACATAATAATTAAACACTGAAGCAGAATCCTGCTCCATTTTTAATTGCTCCCAGCCCGTTTCTCGCGGATAGGTTTTACCGGTCCATAATTCTGAATTATTTAAATCCTGTTTTAACGGAATTAGATAATTATTTTTATCCCTTACCCTCGGGTTTTCTACTGAAGTTCTCAACTGAAACTGAAAGGGTTCATCTTTAAACGCGAATCCAGTTTCCTGATGCCAGGAAGCGATTACAGATTCCCTTTTACTTATTTGTTCTACAAGTTCAGACCAGATTTGTTGATAAGATTCCTGCTTTCCTTCCAATTGCAGCTGCCAGGTGCTTTCTAATAATGTAGTACCAATCCTGCCCTGCCCAAAACGTTTGTAAGCACTTAAAATCGAAGAATTCGACCTATGAATTTCTTCTAAACCAAATTTCGGTTTTAATTGATAAGGCTGTTTTCCTATCGCAATTTCAGGAAAGTCATCCAATACCGCTTCTGTAGCTGACACCCGTTGTAATGCAAAAACCGAAAAATCGCCCAAAGAGTTTAAAATATTGGCTTCTCCCAATATCAAAACTCCCAATCCTGCTTCCCTGACCAAATTTTGCAGCGCATTTCTTTCTGCCGATGAAAGGTTTCTAAGAGCTCCAGAGTCTAAAATAAGCAGTTCAAAATCTTCCAGATTTGATTGCTGTAATCTTCCTAAATTCCCTCTTTTGGTATTAAAAAATTCGAATTTAAACCTGCCGGTGGTAATCCGGTTTTTTACTACGAGTTCGTGGCCTGATTCTGCTAAAAAGTTTTTTAGGTACTTAATTTCAAAAGTGGGATAAGAATTCAGGATTAAAATTCTTAAATTTTCTTTTTTATCCACTTTTACCGTAAAAGGATTTCGATTAAGAATTTCCCCCAAAGAATCTTTTTCTACAATATTAAAAACATAATCTCCCGCTGCTTTTAGATCGGTTGACAGTTTAAAGTTTGTATTTTCTTCCAAAGTAAATACAATAGAATCCACAGAAATCCCACCGGCATCTTTTAAAACCAGTTGGGTTCCGGGTTTTGGTGCTAAAAATTCACCTCTTAATTCCAGCTTATCTCCAACCTGCTTTTGCTGCTTAAAATTTAGTTTTACAATTCCGGAAGGGGTTTCCCCGGGCAAATAAGTGACAGGTAAATCTTCAAACTGCCATCGATCATAATCCCTAATTCCGCTTCCCAAAACAAAGATCTCTTTTGAGTTTCCCAGCGTCGGTAAAACTTTGTTCTTACGATAATCAATTACCTCGATTTTTCGATATTTATTTTTTAAACTATCTAACTGTTTTTGCTTAAAATTTTCAGTAAGAATTAAATAACTTTCTTCTTTTATTTCCTTTAGAATTGCCGGTTTTATGGCTATTAGTGCCAACGAGGAAACTGCTAGAAATATCAGGAAAACTTTCAGTATTAATCGTTTTTTCCCAGACTGAGAGACTTCTTTCCATACAAAAACCAACATCAGAAGAAGCCAGCACATAAGCACCGGCCAGAACCAGGTGGAATTTAAAAATGTTATGTTATTGTCCATTCAATTCCAGTTCTTTCAATAGTAGATCGTTCAATTTGTCGCTAAAACCGTTTCTTTTCCCGGGCTCCGGGCTGACTTTTGGAAGGGCCTGCATTAGACCTTTTTGCACTTCAGATATAAGGTCCTGCTCCGTCTGCTGCACTTCGGCAAGTTGCTTTAGTTGCTGCAAAGTATTCAGATACTTGCCGGGTTCAGCTATTGCTTTTTCCGCCAGCTCATTTCCCGCTTTCTCAAAAAGTTCACGATCGGTTTCCGAAATTTCTGAATTTGAATCTTTCAGCTCCTCTAATCTTAAAATACTGTTCCTCATAAAAAGATACTCATCTGGATTTTCTAGTTCTTCTTTTTTACTGAAATTACCAACTTCTTCAAGCTCTCCTGACAAGCGGGCATCTTCTTTAATTGGCGGCGGATCAAAACCTATGCGATGCACATAAATTCTTGCGCTATTTTTTATTTCTTGAATAAGATCCAAAGCTTCATATTGAAATGGCAATGATTTTTCTGGTTCGTAAAGTCGTAAATACAGCTCGGCATCCCACATAATATTCAGTGCCTGCCGTAACTTGCTTTTTAAATTATCGGTAAACAAAGTTGAAGATTCAGGATCACCGTGATCGTGAAGGTATTCGGCAAGCGGGTCTTCCCCTTCTTCATTTTCTTCCCCGTTGTCGTGATCGTGTTCTTCTTCTACCAGATTATGCCCATTATCACCATCGTGATCGTGGGTATAATCGGCTAAAGGATCTTCATTATTTTCTTCTAAAGTTTCGCCCCCGCTTTCCATACCGCCTTCAGCTTCATCTCCCATAAATTGTCCGTATTTTAATCGAAGTGCTTTTTGATCAAAACCAAGATCGTTGCTGGTATCATTAAATTCTTCTTTGGAAAGCTTCCTGCGCTCACTAATCAGTTTTTCTGTATCGATAATCAATTGCCGCTGACTACGGAAATAATCGGGCATTAGGTCTACGCCGAGTCCGCCCTCCACACCCGGACCGTAATCCACAGTGTCCTTTATCACAGCAAAATGGGTTTCGCTACGAGCAATATTGGCTTGCGGTTGTTTAAGATCCCGGGCTTCCACATAAAAATAGAGCTCATCGCCGGGTTCCATTTCCATTTGATCCAAGTCTATATTTTTGGTCAAATTCAGCTTCCTCTCTCCGCGGGCTACCGAATTATCAAAACTCAATTGTTCCTCCCTGAACTTTACCGATTCCCCCGTTCCCTTGCTTACCGTGGCGATAATATATGCGTCTGCCACCCCAAAATCGTCGGTAATGGAAGCACTAAAATTGATCAGCTTTCGATCATCATAATTAAAGGTAGTAAACTGCTGTAAATCTTCCAGAAGAATCATCGGTGCTTTATCCTTGATAACTTCAATCGCAAAAAGATCTGAAACATATGCACTCCCGGCCGTATCGGTAAACCTAAAATTATAAAATCCTGAATTCTCCAAGACTGTACTTCCGCTATATTCACCATTATCTTTTTTTAAAGTCCGGCGCTTGCCCATACTTTCAATGCTAACGCTATTTACCCCGCCTTCAAAACCAAGTTTCCAGCTCACCCGCGAGCCCTCCACGGCTTTAATATCCATTTTAGAAGTAGTGGTAGCAGGAACACCGGTATAAGCAGGATAACTAATAGTTAGTTGCTGATCATTTAAAACTGGTGTTTCGATTTTAATCCCGGAAGAATCTGTGGGTTTGAAATTTATAATTTCATCGGTGGGAATATTTTTATCTTTTAAAAGGTAAGTCTCGGTTAATCCGAAATAAAATGCGCAAAAACCAATCCCGATCATTCCTACGGAAGTAATTGCAGCGGTTTTCAGGTTATTTTTCGGTTGAATTCTCTTGCTTTCGGCTTCGACTTCTTTTGCGACTTTTTGCTGCTGAAGCTTCGCCAATCCGGAAAGATCTCCGCTTGGTTGAAGTAATAATCCGCTACTGTATTCCAGTTTATCCGATTTCCGGTCTATAAACCTGCTTACTCTTTTTATGTCGATTTCCCAGGGTCTTTCTAAAACCATAACAATCAGAAAAACAAGCAAAGCAGCAAAAATACTAAGGAGCAAACTAAAAGAAAGGAACCAGGTAAAAAATGCAGCACCAATAGCATAGAGGAAAACTTCGAGCCATAACAAAAACTGCCAGCGTTTTTGATATCTTTTTAATATATTTTTTCCGGTCTTACTCATTGTTTTCTAACTCGTGCCAGGATTCTTTCTGATAAGATGAAAATTATTAATAGTATCCATAAATATTTCACAATATCCCGTCCTTCCTTATTCTTAATCGGTGCTAAACCAGTTTCAAAATTTGGTTTTAAAATGCCCACATTCATAATCCGGCGGTCATATTTATTCGCTACATTTTCAATTTCAGAATAAAGATCCAGCATTTGTATAAGCTGTTCGCCCAAATGCTCTTCAACAACATTTTCTGAATTTAATTCATTGGTTAAATAGTATTCATTTTTGGAATTTCCGGTTTCAATTAATGAATTAGCTAAAGTACCCCTTCGGAAATTTAAAATTTTCCCTTCAGTTTTTGGCACCGGTTTTTCGCTCAACCAAACTAAAAATTCATCTGAATCAGGCTTAAAATTATCCTCTTCAAAACTTCTAATTTCAATTGGTTGTTCCAGGTATTTTCCAACAGCCAAAAACGAAGCTTCTAAATACCTTCTTTCAGCCTGAAATTCTTCATCGGAATAAATAGTTATCTGAAGTGGATCCACTTCTAAAACAGGAACATTTTTTAATTCACTTTCTTGATTTCCAGAAGATGTATGTTGTTTTTCTTTCTGAAATCTAAAACTTTCTGCATCGCTTATCGCTGATATAAGCTCCAAACTATCCCCTTTTTTTATCGCTCCCACCCGATTCTTTTCTGTCTCCCCGGGATTTAGGTTAATCCAGTTAATATTTTTGCTGATTTCCGGTCGTTTTCCTTTAATCCCACTCAAAAAAGCATTGGTAAAAACCACAATACTATCGGTTTTTAAAGTTTGCATCTCTACAGCAAGCTGCCAGTAACTTGGAGTTTCCGAAAAATTATTCTCTATTTCAGGTTGATATTCCGGAAATCCAGATTGTAAAAATCGTAACTCAGCCGTATTATTTAAACTATCGGTAAGGGATTTTACTTCCAAAGAAGAGAGCAAAGAAGATTCTACCAAATAAGTGATGGGCGAATTTTCGGCTTTATAATTTAAGTGGGGTTCGGCTAAAATAAGCCCCACAATTGTAATGATGAGCATCCTCAATAATAGCAACCAGAGTTCGTTTAATTTAATGCTCCTGCTTTTTTGTGAATCAGATTCCTGCAAAAATTTTATGCTGCCAACTTTTATGGTTTTCCCCTCTTTTTTGCTCCATAAATGTATCGCTACCGGAACTGCAAGTCCTATTAAAGCCCATAAAAATGAAGGATTAACGAAAAACATATTACATTAAATTATTACGTTTCTTCAATAATAATTGCAGCGCTTCACCAATTGGTTCGTCGAGCCTTAAAAGCTGATAGCTAATCGCGTTGGCGAGCATAATTTCTTTGGTGGTTTTAATCGATTTTTCAAGGGCTTCCAGGTATTTCGAACGCGCTTCCTTAGCGTCTACCTCCATTCTTGCACCGGTTTCCAGGTCTTCAAAAGTAAGCGAACCTTTGTGGTTAAACTCCACTTCGTTTTTTCCAAGCAGATGCAAAACAACGACTTCATTCCTTGGAGTTTTCAATTTGGTGATCACATTGGTTAATTCGGAAGTTTCCTCGTGAAGATCTGAAATAAAGAAAATAAGTTCTTTATGGCCCCTATCGTGTAATTTTTCGGCTGCTTTTGGGTCTTTAGGCCATTTTCCTTCGGTTTTGATATTGATCAATTCCTGAAGCAACCGATTAAAATGCTTTTTCTGAACCCGGGGAAAAAGTGCGTGCAATTCCCGATCGTTCAACGCAAACAGGCCAACGGCGTCGCCTTGATTTTGGGCTAGCCACGCCAAAGAAGCTACCAAAACCCGCGTATATTCTATTTTGGAAATTCCATCTTCGCGGTGCTGCATAGAATTACTCGCATCTAAAATGAATTTTACCGAAATATTGGTTTCTACCTCAGATTGTTTGATGTAATACCTCCCGGAACGGGCAAGCATTTTCCAGTCCAGCAGCCGCATATCGTCCCCGGGTTCATAACCGCGGTACTGGCTGAATTCCATTCCCGGTCCCAGCCGGCGACTGTGGTTTAGTCCCGAAAGATAACCGTCCACAATAACCCTGGCGATAAGAGAAAGTCCGCTCACGCTGTTAATCACCTCCGGTTTTAATAACTGCCGATAATCCTGCTTCACTTATTTCTCGCTTTTTCTGCCGGAAATATAGATTTCATTAATCCAGTAGTCACCTCATCTGAAGTTATTCCTTCTGCCTCCGCCTTAAAATTCACAATCACCCGGTGGCGTAAAACCGGATAGGCGCAATGTTCCAGATCTTCAGGAGTTACTGCCAGTCTGCCCTGTTGTAAAGCCCTGGCTTTCGCGGTTAAAATTAAAGCCTGCCCTGCTCTTGGCCCTGCACCCCAGCTTACCCATTCTTTTACAAATTCATTGTTGCTGGTTTCCGGCCGGGTGGCTCGAATAAGTTTATTCACATAAGAAATTAGCTCATCACTAATGGGTACTTCACGTACCAGTTCCTGAAGTCTTAAAATTTCCGATCCGGTAAGCACGGGTTTGATTGTTGCTTTTTTAGAACCTGTGGTATGTTTTAAAATCTGGTTTTCTTCGATTTCAGTAGGATAACCGATTTTTATATAAAAAAGGAAACGATCTTGCTGCGCTTCCGGTAAGGGAAAAGTCCCCGATTGTTCTATAGGGTTTTGGGTCGCCAGGATAAAAAACGGACGCTCCAGCTGGTAAGTGGTTCCTGAATAGGTTACCTCAAATTCCTGCATGGCCTCTAAAAGCGCGGCTTGGGTTTTTGGGGGCGTACGGTTAATCTCATCGGCCAGAATAATATTCGCGAAAATTGGTCCCTTATTAAATTCGAAGAATTTTTTGCCCGTGGTATGGTCTTCCTCGAGGATTTCGGTACCAATAATGTCTGACGGCATCAAATCTGGAGTAAATTGAATCCTTTTGAATTTGAGATCTATCGCCTGGGAGAGGCTACGTATCATTAGAGTTTTCGCTAAACCGGGAACACCTTCCAGAAGTGCGTGACCACCAGCCAGGAAAGTAATAAGCAATTGGTCTACGGTTTCTTCCTGCCCGATAATCACCTTGGCGATCTCGGTTTTAAGGTCTTTAAGTTTTCCGGTAAGCGTTTTTACTTCCTGGTTTAAATCGGCTAATTGCTGATCCATAATTTCATCTATATAATTTTAACCTCATAGAGGATATTTCCAAGGCTTACAATCTAAAGCCTGCTTGTTATTTTTTCCAGCATCTTTCTGGCTAAGATGTAAGTGCATACATCACGATATTCACCCCAAACCGGGTATTATCTATTTTGTAAAATCTTTTGTTCCTAAAATCATAATCCCATTCACACCCGTAATCTTTATTACTGTAAAGCACACCAATTCTGCCATTTACAACAATAGCCTTTAAATATTCATGAACCAGGTCGTCACCCCAGCCGTTCAGTTCCTGCGACGTAGTTGGCGGACCGTCTTCAAATTCAAAAAAGATATTATAAATTTCGTGGTCGTTCGGGATCTTTGCCAATTCGCCAGGTCCAAATATTTCTTCCATCTGGCGCTCAAAAGATTTGGCGAAAAGTCCATCGATATCATGATTGCAATCATCGGCAAAAACGAAGCCGCCATTTCTTATGTACTTTTCAAAATTCTCCCTTTCCTTGGTGGTAAACTGCACTAATTTATGGCCTGAAATATAACAAAAGGGGCATTTAAAAATTTCATCACTACTAAGGGGAACAATATTTTCTTTAGTATCTACTTCCAGCGTGGTGTACTCCACTAGGGAATTCAGCAAATTGGAGGGCATCCTTTGATCCACATCCCAATCTCCTGATTCGTATTGAAGCCTGGTAAAGAAAAAGCTGTTCATTTTTATTGTATAATGTTTGTTGCCACGAATTCACTAATATTTGAAAATGCTATTTTATTATTTAGACTCTGAAAATGGTGAAATGTAAAAAAACTAAATCTTGATTCATGTTATTCCTTTAAAACTAAGGTCTCGACTGCGCTCGACCTGACACTTTTTTAAACTTCCTGCAAGGTTTTTGAAACCTTGTAGGTCTGCAAAAAATCAAATATTCAAATTTGATAAAAGCAAAAAAATAAAACTGGTTGCAATGAAAATTTCATTACAACCAGTTTTTAAAGTCCCCTACATTTTAAACTGCGTCTGAAAGACTGGTAAAAGTAAAGTCCCTTACTTTCATATACGGAATTAAATTTCCGTTGATCCTTACCTGTTCACCCAGGGTTTCCAGGTTATTCAGCATAATTATCGGGCTTTCATTAAACCTGAAGTTTTTCACCGGGTATCTTATTTCTCCGTTTTCTATATAAAAAGTCCCGTCCCGGGTCAGTCCGGTGTATAATAAGGTTTGCGGGTCTACACTTCTAATGTACCATAACCTGGTGACCAGGATTCCTCTTTTGGTGTTTTTAATAAGTTCTTCCCGCGAGGCATCGCCACCTTCCATAATAAAATTAGATGGGAATGGTACCGGGTCTACACCCTGCTGCTCGGCCCAGTATCGACTATAAGCTAGGTTTTTAACCACTCCGTTTTCAATCCATTTCATTTTTTTAAGCGGCATTCCTTCGCCATTCCAGGTTGATGTTGGCACATCGGGATGTAACGGATCGCTCCAAATATTAACGCGTTCATCTACGATCTTTTCTCCCATTTTGGTGCCATCGTCTTTAGACATAAAGCTTCGACCTTCATCGGCAGTACGGGCGTTAAAAGCGCCAGACATATTCCGAAGTAAATCTACGGAAGCAGCCGGTTCTAAAATCACTGTGTATTTCCCGGGTTCTATAGCCCTTGCTTCACGAGACATTACCGCTTTATCTATAGCCACTTTTGCAGCTTCTGCAGGATCAAATTTAGTTACATCATTATAATCACGGGTTACCCAACCTGAACCGGTTCCATCGTTGGTTCTCATGGTTACCGTAAAATCCACATCGGTAGATTTATTGTAAGCAAATAGACCGCTGGAATTTAACATTGCACTAAATCCGGAAGAATCATTTAAAAAACCTGCAGCGGTCACGTCCTTTTCAGAAGCAGGGTTAATACTTTTTGCAGCAACCTCTGCCCTGTATTCAGGCTTGATATTGGCTGTAGCATCTACAAAACTTATGGATTCATCGTAAGTTTGCGGACCAAGCGGCGCCATAAACTCCGGATTTTCAGGAGCAAGTTTTGCAAGTTCTTCGGCTCTTTTGACCACGCTTTCCAGCGATTCATCATCAAATTCATCAACGGTAGCCGTACCCGATTTTTTTCCGAAGCTAGCCTCGACAGCCAGAGTTTGATTAGAGCGGTGCCCGGAAGTGGAAACCGTATTTCGGGCGTAGCGAATATTTCCGCTTTCGCTACCTCCCATATTAATTACACAGGCATCTGCGGTAGAAAAGCTTAATGCTTTTTCCATAATTTGCCTGGCTTCTTCTTTTGTATATATTGCCATTTCTATATTTCTTTTTTAAGTAAACCTATATTAAACACTTCTACCGGTATTGATCACATTTACGCCATCAAACCTGGAGGTAGAACTTCCGTGGGAAACAGCGCTTACCTGAGAAGGCTGGCCTTTTCCGTCAAAGAAGGAACCGAACATACGGTAATCACTCTTATCGCAAATTTTGGTGCAGGAATTCCAGAATTCTTGGGTATTGGACTGGTAGGCGACATCGTCTAACATTCCAACGATTTCCCCGTTTTTGATTTCGTAAAATACAGTACCGCCAAACTGAAAATTATAGCGCTGCTGATCTATGGAATAGGAACCGCGCCCGGCAATGTAAATACCTTTTTCCACGTCCTTAATCATATCATTTATGGAGTATTTATCTTTTCCGGGTTCCAATGAAACATTTGGCATACGCTGAAATTGAACATCGTTCCAACTTTCAGCATAGCAACACCCGTGAGATTCGTTTTGATCTATCATATGCACCTGGTCGCGAATCGCCTGGTAGTTGGTTAAAATCCCGTTTCTAACAAGATCCCATTTCTTGGTTTTCACACCTTCATCATCATAGCCAACAGCTCCAAGAGATCCAACCTGGGTTTTATCGGCTACAAGGTTTACAATATCGCTTCCGTATTGGAAATCCCCAGATTTCCATTTATCTAAAGTAGCAAAACTGGTACCTGCATAGTTGGCTTCATAACCAAGCACACGATCCAGTTCAAGTGGATGGCCTACAGATTCATGAATTGTTAGCCCCAGGTGGTTTGGTTCTAACACTAAATCGTATTTCCCTGGTTCCACAGATTTAGCTGAAAGCATTTCTTTGGCCTGTTTTGCGGCCAAAGTTGCATCTTCTACAATATCATAACTGTTTCGATATAATCTTAATCCTGAAGGACCCTCAAGCTTTTCAGATTCCAACCCATCCATATATTCGTAACCCATTCCCATTGGAGCGCTCATTGCATCGCGGGATTTGAATTTACCGGCTTCACGATCTATAGCAGTAACCCCAAAGGTTGGCCATATCCTATGTACATCCTGATCTATATAAGAACCTTCTGTAGAAGCAAAATATTTCTGCTCGTTTACCATAAAAAGGGCTGAGTTCACAAAATTGGCGCCGTTATCCATCGCCGCAGCATTTGCACTAAGTAATAAATCTACTTTTTCCGAAACCGGAACTTCTTTAAAATCTTTTTCAATCGGGGTTTTCCAGGAAACTTCCCCGTGAGATTGTACTGGTGCAAGTTTTACAGGTTCTCTCTGAATTTTAGAATTCGCCTTTGCAATAGCTACTGCCTGTTGCGTGGCTTTCTTAATTCCGTCTTCGGTAACGCTGTTGGTAGAGGCAAAACCCCAGGTTCCATTAGCGATTACCCGAATTCCGATCCCGAAAGATTCGGTATTTACCACGTTTTGAACTTTATCTTCGCGGGTAAAAACATATTGATTAAGATAGCGGCCTATCCTGGCATCGGCATACGTAGAACCCAGGGATTTTGCGGTGTTTAGTGCTACATCGGCGAGCTTTCTTTTGGTAAGGATATCCATACCGGGATGCAAAAGCGCCTCGGCAGAAATATTACTTCCCATTAAATAGGAAGGAACCATCAAAGCACCTGCGCCCATACCGGTTAATTGAACGAACTTTCTTCTTTTCATAAAAAATATTCTGTTTTTGTGATTGAATGAATTGCTTGAATTATTAAGAAAAGAAGCATTAAATCCAGGAATTAAATAAAGTTTAGATTATTAAAAATCGGCATAAAGCTAATTCTCTCGCTATTATTCTTAATAAAAACCTAAAATAGCATTTTTTTTCAAAACTTTACTGCCAAAATAGAAGAAGAGTTGAAGTATTGTGAAGAGGAAGTAGAAAATTATGGATTGAATATGAAAAACAAGGAGTTTCGCTACATAGCTAATAACTTTAGAAATTTATTGCTATTAAATTCAAGATTGTGATCAACTTAGATCCTGAGATAAATTTAGTATGACGAAAGCTGAAAATTTAATTATATTAAGATTATTCTTTTTCCAATACACCCTCAAGTACATCCCAAACATTTTCAGTTACAATTTTGTAACCTTCGGCGGTGGGGTGTATACCGTCTTGCTGATTTAATTCAGGGTCTCCGGCAACATCTTCAAGAAGAAATGGAATAAGTTCTACATCATTTTTTTCAGCAAGATCAGGGAAAATATTCCTGAATTCGCTGGTATATTTTTCTCCCATATTTGGTGGGATCTGCATTCCGGCTAGCACTATTCTTGTGCCGGGATTTTCTTCTTTTACGGTATCAATAATATCCTGGAGGTTTTTGCGGGTTTCTTCTAAGGGAATGCCGCGTAAACCATCGTTTGCTCCAAGTTCCAGAACAAAAATATCTACATCCTGATCTAATACCCAGTTAATTCTATTCTTACCGCTTGCAGTGGTTTCTCCGCTCAATCCTGCGTTCACCACTTCGTAATTATAGCCTAAGGAATCCAACCTGTTTTGAACAAGTGCCGGAAAAGCTTCAGAAGGTTCCAGCCCCATTCCTGCCGTTAAACTGTTTCCGAAGAAAAGAATCACGTTCTTTTCACTTACCTCAGTTTCCTTTTTAGTTTCGGTTTCTTCAGCAGTAGTTTCTTCCGATTTCTTTTCCGCATTTTCTCCGCAGGAGAATATCATAAATATTGACAGAATCATGCAATAACGCATCAAGTTTCTCATAGCAAGGCTGTTTATAATCAAATCATTTCCTTATTTTGCCTTTAATCAAAAAAGACAATAATTAAGTTCTAAGATGGCAAAGATATTAAACGTTACTAACCTGGAGAAAAGCTATTCCAGCGGATCCAAAAAACTTAAAGTATTACAGGATATCAATTTTAATGTTGAAGAAGGAAAAACCTTTGCCATCGTCGGACCTTCAGGAAGTGGAAAGACCACCCTGTTAGGACTTTGCGCCGGGTTAGACCGACCAGATACTGGGTCTATCAATTTATGCGGAAGCGAACTAAGCAACCTGAGCGAGGATGAAAGGGCACTTCTACGGAATAAACATATTGGTTTTGTTTTCCAGGATTTTCAATTGCTGCCAACGCTTACGGCTTTAGAAAACGTGGCCGTTCCTTTAGAACTGCAAGGAAATAAGGATGCTTCTAAAATTGGAAAAGAACTACTGGAAAAAGTAGGATTAGGAGACCGAATACATCATTATCCTTCACAATTATCCGGCGGAGAACAGCAGCGAGTGGCTTTGGCCCGTGCTTTTTCCACCAGACCATCCATTTTATTTGCCGATGAACCTACCGGAAATCTTGATGCTGAAACGGGGGAAAAAGTAGAAGCCCTGCTTTTCGATCTTAATAAAGAGGCCGGTACAACTTTAATAATCGTCACCCACGATATTGAATTAGCCGAAAAAACCCAGCATATTCTTAGGTTAAAAGGTGGACGAATTGTTGAAAACCAGCAAAAGCACGTATAATGAGCAACAATAAAACCTCGAAACCGGGCTTTAACTGGCTTTTTAAAATGGCGTGGCGTGATGGGAAAGCAAGTGGTAAAAAGTTAACGCTTTTTATGGCCTCTATTGTGCTGGGAATTGCCGCGGTAGTTTCCATTCAATCTTTTGGAGAAAACCTTAAGGACAATATTTCTTTGCAATCCAAAGCGCTAATGGGCGCCGATTTTAAAATAGACAGTGACGATGCTCCCAATGAACGCGTAATGCAAATTATGGATTCATTGGGGGGAGCTGAAGCCAGGGAAATCAAATTTGCTTCTATGGCTGCATTTCCGCAGAATGAAGCTACCAAATTGATGCAGGTGAGAGGAATTGAAGGCGGATTTCCGTTTTATGGCGAGTTGGAAACTCAACCGGTATCAGCAGCAAATACATATCAGGAAGATGGTGCGGCTTTGCTTGATGCTACGGTAATGCTACAGCTGGGAATAAAACCGGGAGACAGCATAAAAATAGGAAAAGTAATTTTGCCTATTGCCGGAGCACTTAACAGTGTCCCCGGAAGTACGGCTATTTTTAGTTCGGTAGCCCCGCCGGTGTTAATTCCGTATAGGTTTATTGAAGAATCTGGCCTCGTTCAAACCGGGAGCCGGATAGACTATGAATTTTATTTCACGGCCGATCCTAAAACCGATATGGAAAAGCTGGATGAAGCTCTGGATCCCATTCTTGATGCAGAAGATGCCGATCTAGACACCCACACCTCTACCAGTGACCGACTCGGCAGGCGTTATGAGAACTTCGGGAAATTCCTCAACCTGGTTGCCTTTATTGCATTGTTACTGGGCTGTGTTGGTATAGCAAGTGCAATCCATATATACATAAAAGAAAAATTACGTGCAGTTGCGGTTTTAAAATGTTTAGGTGCCAGTAAAAAACAAACTTTTTTAATTTACCTCATCCAGGTTGCTTTTATGGGCCTCATTGGCGGCATCATTGGGACGGCCGTTGGCTTGGTGCTTCAGCAACTATTCCCTTTACTGCTGGAAGGTTTGCTGCCGGTAGATGTGCAAATCACTTTCTCTTTACAGGTAATTGTAATGGGAATCTTACTGGGAGTTTTAATGTCGGTTTTATTCGCTTTGTATCCATTAATCGGCACCCTTTATATTTCTCCCTTGCAGGCCTTACGGGTTGTAAATGAAGAATCCAAAAAATCTCGAAAGGCAATTATTTTGGTTTCCATAGGAATCTTTTTATTCATCTTTTTGTTTTCGCTTTGGCTACTGGAAGATTGGGAATACTCGCTTGCTTTTGTGTGTGGGATCTTAGTAACCTTTTCTATCCTCGCCGGAATCGCCTACTTATTTATGCAGGCTATTCGAAAGTATTTTCCCCATAGCTGGGGATTTGTGGCCAGGCAAAGTTTGCTGAATCTTTTCAGGCCCCAAAACCAAACCTTAACGCTTGTTCTTGCCATTGGCGTTGGAACTTTTTTAATCAGTACACTTTATTTCAGCAAAGATTTATTGCTTGCGCAGGCTTCCATAGAGTCCCAGGCCGATAGCCCGAATATGATTCTTTTAGACGTACAAAGCGAACAAAGGGAAGCCGTAGCTCAAACTATAAAAACGAATGATTTACCGGTTTTAGACGATCTTCCTATTGTAACTATGAGAGTGCAAAGTATAGAAGGAAAATCGGTTAACGAAATAAGAAATGATACTACTTCACAAATTAACGGTTGGGTTTTAAATCACGAATTTCGGGTGACTTATCGTGATTCCCTTAGCGCTTCGGAATATATTGAAAGTGGCTCCTGGACTGCTGAAGGAGGTGATATTTCCCCCGTTCCCGTTTCTATAAGCGATAATTTTGCGGAAGATGCTAAAGTTGAAGTTGGAGATGAGCTGGTTTTCAATGTTCAGGGTGTTTTGCTTGATGCCGTAGTTGGCAGCGTAAGAACCGTAGATTGGTCGCGTATGCAAATGAATTTCTCGCTGGTATTTCCTAACGGAGTTTTGGAAAAAGCCCCACAATTTCACGTTTTAACTACAAAGGTACCAGGAGAAGAAAAATCAGCTGAATTACAGCAGGAATTGGTAAGAAAGTTCCCCAATGTTTCTATCATAGACCTTCGGCAGGTTTTAAATGTTATTGAAATGCTGTTAGGAAGAATTTCCTGGATCATTAATTTTATGGCATTCTTTAGTATTCTTACCGGAATTATAGTGCTGTTAGGCGCAATAAGAACCAGCAAATATCAAAGAATTCGGGAAAGCGTACTACTGCGAACCCTTGGAGCAAAAGGCAAACAAATTCTAAACATTACCGCTTTAGAATACATCTATTTAGGTGTTCTTGGCGGATTATCGGGTGTTTTATTATCTTTAATAAGTAGCCAATTATTGGCCTGGTTAGTTTTTGAATCGTCTTTTACGCCATCTTTAATTCCGTTTTTGGTGCTCTTCCCGGGAATTGTATTACTGGTATTAATTATTGGATTAAGCAATAGTTTAAGCGTAATTAGAAAACCCCCTTTGGAAGTTTTAAGGAAAGAAATGACTTAAAGTATGTAACTTTAGTGGGATGGGATAATGAAGGCGTGAATTAAGAGTTCTAACGGGTGACGTAAGTTTTCGTAATAACAACAAACCTCACAGGTTTTGAAAACCTTTGAGGTTTGTATTTTTGAAGTAATACTTAATTAAAGATTGCTTCGTGCCTCGCAATGACGAATCGCAACTTGAAACCCCTATTCTTCCTCGCCTGAATTATCTTTATCGGCTGGTTTTTCTTCTTCAGTTGTAGCAAAATCGGTAATCCCGTTTTTGATTAATAGGTTGTACCACTGGAAGATTTTCTTCATATCACTGGCATAAACTCTGTCTACATCATAATCTGGTAGAATTTCAGCGAAATAATTTTCTAATTCAGCTTTATTAGATTTGTGGCTAATGGCTTCTCCCCCATTTTCTTTTTCCTTCATCTTTTGAAAAATCTCCGCAAGCGGAACTTCTTCGGTATACGTGTAGATAGCGATCTCGCTTAATAAACTAACGTTATGGCGAATATTCACCGCCATTTTCTTTCCCTCAGGAATTGATTTTACAATAAAGCCGCCACGACTTTGTGCGGTTAATTCGTATAAACCGGGTTTTCCCGAAATCGCTAATATTTTATCTAATCCCATAGTGTGTGTTAAATTTTGGCTGGCAAATATCAGCTGCCAGAACTAATTATCAAAGTGATTACCTTCCTTTTTTCATTTCCGGAAAACGCATTTTGTACTCGATCTTTATTTTCCCTTTTGAAATGCCGGCAAGTTTTCCTTTTAGCAAACGCTTTTTTAAGCTGGAAAGTTTATCGGTGAACAAAATCCCTTCAATATGGTCGTATTCATGCTGAATTACTCTCGCCGCTAAACCGGTAAAAGTATCGCGATGCGATTTAAAATCTTGATCCTGATACTCTATGGTAATCTTTGGCTTTCTAAATACATCTTCCCTAATTTCAGGAATACTTAAACAGCCTTCGTTAAAAGCCCATTCTTCACCTTCTTCTTCAACGATCTTAGGGTTAATAAAAACTTTTTTTAGTTTTTTAAGCTCTTCCCTTTCCTGAAGTTCCAGCTCTTCATCTTCTGCAAACGGACTCGAATCTACAAGGAATAAACGTATAGGCCTCCCAACTTGCGGCGCAGCCAAACCAACTCCAAATGCATTATACATGGTTTCCCACATATTTTCTATCAACTCATCCAGTTTAGGATAATCTTCCGGAATTTCTTTACATTTTTTTCGTAAAACCGGATCTCCGTAAGCTACAATTGGTAAAATCATTTTTAAATTTATATTTTATAATGAATAATAAAGTCAGCTTTCATAAATCTTACACTCCTGAAAATTATTCACAATTCATTTAAAGATTATTCATATAAATAAGTTTGCAGAATTATCGTCGCGCTAATTTCGTCTATAAGCGCTTTATCCCTGCGTTTTTTCTTTTTAAGTCCGCTGTCTATCATAGACTGAAAAGCCATTTTGGAAGTGAACCTTTCATCTACCCTTTTAAGCGGCATTTCGGGAAATTTATTGGTGAAAACTTTTAAAAATTCCTGGATATAAACTTCACTTTCCGAAGCTGAATCGTCTTTTTGTTTAGGCTCTCCCACTAACACCAGTTCTACGTTTTCCTCTTTAAAATAATTCTCCAGGAAACCTAAAAGTTCAGGTGTCTTTACCGTTGTAAGTCCCGAGGCAATCATTTTAAGCTCATCGCTCACGGCAATACCGGTACGCTTTGTCCCAAAATCAAGTGCTAATACTCTTCCCATTTCGCTTGCAAAAATACGTTTAAAAAGACAATATAAAAATTTGTCCCGGCTTATCTATTATTTAAAGCTTGGGTGTGAGATTCTTCTAATTGTTTTAGCTTTGCACATCTAAAAATGAGAAAAATTGAAAAAGAATTATCCTGAGAAAATTTTTACGGGGATTATGGTATGTATCTTAATCCTCCTGGTGCTTAATATTTTAAGTTATTTAGATTTCTATTATAATAATTTAGATCAAAGAGATTATTTTTTTAGAAAAACCAATTTTAACCTAGAGCGTAATGCGCCTACTATTTTTTCCAGCAGTTTACATTTTACTGCGTCAATTTTACTGGCAATTGTAGCTTATAGTAAGCTTAGTATTAAAAAAATCAAAAGTTTCTGGGTATTTTTAAGTATTCTTATTTTATTTATCGGTCTGGATGAGTTGCTTGTTATCCATGAAAAAGTTGGAAGAGCCTTTGGCGAAAATGTAGAAACATCAGGAATATTCTTCTTTGCCTGGGTGGTACCCTACGGCATCGCATTGATTCTTATTGGTTTAGCACTTTTAAAATCCTTATTAAAACTTCCGAAGAAAACAAGATTAAATTTTATAATGGCAGGAGCTATTTTTGTATCTGGCGCTATGGGAATTGAAATGTTTACAGGCTGGTATGTAGAGTATAACCAGCTACAAAACGAGAATTTATTAAGGGTACCGGATACTTTTATATTGTCTACTTTTGAAGAACTTTTTGAAATGATAGGCATAGGTTACTTTGTATATAGTATTTTAGATTTTATAAGAGAATACAGAATAAAGAAATAAACCATCCAAAAATTACAATAAACGATATTTACGTATGGAACAATTAAAGAATACCATTGAAGCTGCCTGGGAAAATCGGGAGCTTTTAAAAGATACAGAAACAATAAAAGCCATTCGCGAAGTTGTCTCGCTTTTAGACGCCGGCAAGTTGCGAACCGCCGAACCTACGGAAAACGGATGGCAGGTAAACGAATGGGTGAAAAAAGGCGTGGTTCTTTATTTTCCCATTCAGAAAATGGAAACTTTAGAGGCGGGTATTTTTGAATACCACGATAAAATCCCATTAAAGAGAGGTTATAAGGAAAAAGGAATTCGTGTGGTGCCAAATGCAGTTGCGAGACACGGTGCTTATATCTCCAGCGGAGTGATTATGATGCCGAGTTATGTGAATATTGGTGCTTATGTAGACGAAGGCACTATGGTAGACACCTGGGCCACTGTAGGTAGTTGTGCTCAAATTGGCAAGAATGTTCACCTTAGTGGTGGCGTTGGAATTGGTGGAGTTTTAGAACCTCTTCAGGCATCACCGGTAATTATTGAAGATAATGCATTTTTAGGATCTAGAAGTATTGTTGTTGAAGGCGTTAAGGTTGAAAAAGAAGCGGTTTTAGGCGCCAATGTGGTTCTAACTGCTTCAACTAAAATCATAGATGTAACCGGAGATGAACCTAAAGAAATGAAAGGAATTGTTCCGGCAAGATCGGTAGTGATTCCTGGAAGTTTTGCAAAGAAATTTCCTGCGGGAGAATATAATGTTCCTTGCGCGTTAATTATTGGCAAGCGAAAAGAGTCTACAAATAAAAAGACTTCCCTTAACGATGCTTTACGAGAATATAATGTAGCGGTTTAAAAACCTCGCGCCTTGAGAGGAAATTAGGTTTGTCTAATGGAAAAGGCAGGAAGTTCCAAATAAAGTAAATTCAATTAACAGCTCCCTTTCGGGAGACTGGAAGGGGCCTATGAAAATACTCATAATTCAGCAAAAAATGATTGGGGATGTGCTAACGTCCTCAATCTTGTTTGAAGCGCTTCGAAAAAACTATCCCGATGCTGAGCTGCATTACTTAATTTATCCGCATACCCGCCCGGTGATTGAGAATAATCCGGTAATAGACAAAGTGATCGAGTATGATCACACAAGCAATAAATCTCCGGTAAATTTCATTTCGTTCCTGCAGAAATTAAGAAAAGAAAACTATACCGTTGTTATAGATGTTTATTCCAAAATTAGCACCGGAATTCTAAGCTTTTTATCTACAGCCGATATGAGGATTGGTTATAAAAAACCATATACCCATTTCTTTTATAGCCATGTTTTCAACCAAAATATCCAGGAAAAAAGTTCGGCCGGAATTGCTATAGAAAAACGACTTCAATTATTGTCACCACTAAAGGGAAATTTTTCTTCGGAATTTAAACCCCAAATTTATCTTACTGAAAATGAAAAATTAAAGGCCAAAAAGCAGTTAACTAATGCAGGGCTTTTAGAAGGTAAGCCACTTTTTATGATTTCGGTTTTAGGAAGTTCAATAGAAAAGACCTATCCGCCCGAATATTTAGCCGTTTTACTAGATCATATTGTGGAGTTCACCAATGGTAATCTAATTTTTAATTATATACCCTCACAAGAAGAAAAAGCTTTAAATATTTACCGACTTTGTGCCCCGGTTACCCAAAAAGCTATTCATTTAAATATATTAGGGGAAAGCTTGCGGGAATTTATGGCATTAACTTCATATTGCACCGCATTAATTGGGAACGAAGGTGGTGCCGTGAATATGGCCAAAGCATTAAACATCCCTACTTTCGCAATTTTTTCACCATCGGTAAAAAAGCAAAACTGGAGTGTATATGATGATGGAATATCGCAGGTTTCTGTACACCTGGAAGATTTTATGCCAGAAGATTTTAAACAGTGCTCAAAAAAGGAAATTAGAAAAAAAACTTCGTTTCTCTACGAAAAATTTAAACCCCAGTATATCATACCCGGGCTAAATAAATTTCTGAAAAGACTGAAATAATGAAGTATCGATTCTTAATTTATATAAGTTATCCTTACGCTTTTCCAATAGGCGCTCCCCTTCAGGAGGAAATTTTGAAGCGCGGTTATGAAGTAAAGTGGTTTTGCGATGTAGAAGAAACCAAAGAATATTTTACCGAAAATGGAGAATTAATACCTGAAGTAAACGATGCGGTTTCCTACAACCCGCACATAGTTCTTACTATAACCGATAGTGTAGCCGATTTTATACCCGGAATAAAAGTGCAGATTTTTCACGGTTTTCCTGCTAACAAAAGAAAAGGCACGGATCAGTTTAAAATTCGTGGCTTTTTTGATCTTTACTGTACCCAGGGACCATCCAGTACAATTCCATTTCAGAAAAAACAACAAAAGCATAGAAACTTTGAAGTTATTGAAACCGGCTGGTCTAAATTAGACCCTTTATTTCCGTTGGAGCCAACCACAAATGAGAAACCGGTGGTTTTAATTGCTTCAACCTTTACTAAGCAATACAGCCTCGCTTTAAACGTAGCGGTAGTAGCCGAAATTGAAAGACTTTCTAAAACAAATCAGTGGTATTTTATGGCTGTTTTACATCCCAAATTAAGTAATGAAGTGTACAGCAAGTTTAAAGCGCTGGAGAATGAGAATTTCAGGTTTTATGATACTACAGACCTCGTACCGCTATTTAAGAAGGCTGATATAATGTTTGCTGATACAACTTCTGCCCTTATTGAATTCCTTATCCAGGAAAAACCCGTAGTTACTTTTAAAAATAATATGCCCGGGCCATATTTAATAGATATTTCTCAGGTTTCAGAAATTGAACCTGCATTAGAAAAAGCAATTTCCAAACCTGCTTATTTAATGAAAGAAATTAAAACATTTGCCGATTATTCCCATCCTTATAAAGATGGTAATTCAAGCGAGAGGGTACTTGATGCTTGCATTGAATTTTTAAATAGAGATAATTCACATCTTAAAAAGAAACCACTCAACTTAATCAGGAAATATAAGATGCGTAAAAAACTGGGATATTTTAAATTTTAATTGAGAGTTGATTCATTTCAACTTATTTCCTTTTTTTATAAAGTCCCAGGGAAGTCTTTAAATCTTTATAATACCGCTTAAACGTAAATTTCACCCTGTTTTTAAAGCTCAAAAATCTCCACGAATTAAAGCTCATTAAACGATCTATAATCTCTGCAGTTCGTTCTTTTGAAATATGAAATTCATAAAGCTTTTTAGGATCTACATTTCCGTAGCCCGAAAATCTGTTTACTTTATTTTTAGAATGAATAATGCTTAACCAGAGTCTTTGATTCTCAATCCTGATCATATTTTTTTCATATTTCCAAGAGCCGTGACGATTTCGAAACCAAACAGTTTTAAAATCTTCCTTTTTTTCTATAAGACTAATAAAAGGGTTATTCAATTTTGTTAATACACCCAAGCGAGTGTTCTGTCCTGTTTCCAGGGTATAACCGTCAATTATATCCAGGGCCTGGTGATCTTGCTTACTAAAATAATTTTGCACTACCTCTGTATAATTTTCATGAATACAATCGTCGTTATCCAGACGCGAAGTAATTATATATTCCCGGGAATCGAGTTTATTAATATTATTTATAATCTCCGGTAAAAAATTATTCATTCCATCAATAAAAAATGGAAGAAAATTATCGTAAGTTTTTCTGTACTCTTCTACTTTTTGTTTATAAACGTCAGGAGTATTAATATCAAAAAAAACTAACCATTTAAAGTTTTGATTAGTTTGATTTTTCACCGAAGTAAAACAGAAATTCTCAAATAGATCAAAGCGTTCCTCTAACCATTCTTCAGTGAGTACTTTTTCATTATTTTTAGTAGTAGTCCAGTCTTCGGCCCGTAAATTAAAGCGTGTAAGAATATAATGTTGAAACATAATTGTAAATTATAATTGACTCTTTAAAGTTTGAATTTTTTCTTAAATGCTTTTTTTCGAACAAAACCTTCCTGGAATTTTTTAATATAGAACCACATTTTCTCAAAAACTTCCTCTTCCTTTTTATCAATATGCTTCGCATATTCGTTAGCCATAATCCTAACTACCTCCTTATCCTGCGTTAGCCTTGAGAAATTTTTCATTCGTTCTGAAAAATTAAGAGTTTTGAAATTCATCCTATTTAAATCTACCAGGAAAAATTGAGGATTTCCGTCATTTAGCCTGATTAATGTATTGCCGGGAGAATTATCTAAAAACTCTATTTCTTTGTCGTGAAGTTCAAAAATAAATCGCGTAAAAGCTCTTAAAATCGCCTCGTGCCCGGGTTTGCTTAAATCTATATCTCTAAAAGTTAAATCATAACTTAGCTGCTCACTCAAATAAAAACTTCGCAAAAATGAAAAAGCAATGGTTTCTTCTACATAAGCGATTGGCTGTGGCGTACCCACATTTTTACTCAATAAATATTCAGCATATTTAAAGGAGCGTTCGGCTTTAGATTTCCTAAAAAAACGGTAAGCTATTTTATTAACAGCGTTAGGGATTTTAAAAGATTTTACATTAATCTTTAATCCTTTCAACTTAAATAATTTCAGTTTATTACGCTTCCCATCAACCAGCATGATACCGGTTTCATTAAAATTTTGAATTAAATTTCCAATTTCAGCCTGGAGATGCCGGTAATTTTCGGAAGTTATAATTTTCATAGAAACTAATTAAGCTATAATCGCTATAGTCGCAAATTTAGGATATAATATATCCAAATGTATGAAGTGCAAAGGAATATTACAGAAATAGACTGTTTTTATTGATTTGAAATTCAAAGAATATATAAGATTAACCGGGATGGGTTTTAGAACAATTAAACTACGAATTTAATATTATATTCGCACCTAAAGATTAAAAAACGAAATGAAAGTCGCTGTTGTTATTCCTGTTTACAAACAAAAAATGTCTGAAACGGAAGAGATTTCTTTTAAGCAATGCCTAAAAACTCTTAGCGACTTTCCAATTATTATTGCCTGTCCCGAAGGTTTTAATAAAGAATCATTCAAAAACTTTCGGATTACTTTTGAGGAATTTGAAACTCATTATTTTAAGGATATTTCCGGTTATAACAGCCTAATGCTGGATTCTCATTTTTATGAACGTTTTTTAGCTTTTGAATATATTTTAATTCATCAACTGGATGCGTTTATTTTTAAAAATGAATTAGAAGATTGGTGTAAAAAAGACTACGATTATATTGGCGCACCCTGGCTGGCCACAAATAACCTTACTTCAAAGATTCTGAAGCCTTTTCAGTCTAAAAAGAAGAAAAAAAGGGCACCTATTTTTTACAAGGTGGGAAATGGAGGGCTTTCCCTGCGTAAAACTCAAAGTTTTCACCATATTTCTAAAGAACTTGCGCCTGTAATTGAAAAGCAACTTGAAAAAAAAGATGAAATTTATGCTATTGAAGACGTGTTTTGGTCTTTAAAAGTCCCTGAACATTATCCCGATTTCAACATTCCCGATTATACAATTGCTGCTGAATTTGCCCTGGATAGGAAACCAAAAATTGGTCTAAAATTAAATGCAGGCGAATTACCATTTGGATGCCACGGATTTAATAAACGGAAGGTTATTGATTTCTGGATGCCCATAATTAAGGAAGAATTTCAAAAAAAATAGGTTATGGCGCAGGTTTTTAAGGAAAAAATACGAGGTTTTTTTGAAAATATCTTCGGCAAGGAACCTAAAAATTTTAAACAAATTCCGATTATAATAAATAATTATAACCGGGTCACTACCTTAAAAAAGCTGATATCCGATCTTGAAAAACGCGGTTATCACAATATTCATATAATAGATAATAAATCTACTTATCCTCCGCTTCTCGATTACTACCAGACCTGCCCTTATAAAGTTTACAGATTAAAAAAGAATATTGGTTTTAAAGCACTATGGCGTAGTGGTTTATGGTATCGGTTCTTTCAGGAATATTATTGTTATACTGATTCTGATTTAAGCCTTGTGGAAGATTGCCCTGATGATTTCATGGAAACTTTCTATAAACTGTTAAAAAAATATCCTGAAGTTCATAAAGTAGGATTTTCATTAAAAATTGATGATTTGCCCGATGTCTACCATCGTAAACAGGAAGTTATAGACTGGGAATCAAAATTTTACAAAACTCCAAAAGAAAAAAATGTATTTATCGCTCCTATAGATACCACTTTTGCCCTCTACCGGCCATTTTCAAAAAGGGGAAAACGCGACGGATCTATGGAAATGCTGCGTTCCGGTTGGCCATATCAATGCCATCATCTTCCCTGGTATGTAAATTCGGCTAAACCATCTTCAGAAGAAGAGTATTATATAAAATCATTAGAAGCACCCGTGCATTGGGGCGCAAAAGATCAAAATTCCGGGGAGAAATAGTTTCCTTTATTTGCTTTTAAAAATCGAATAAAAAGCTAGTTTTACTGATTGATTTCAAATCGACACATCAGCTTCAAAATATTTGTAATTTTTACCATAATTTTGTCATTAATTTCATTCCAAATAATCAAATATGAATATTCTCCATCTATCGGCTGTTAGAAACTGGGGTGGTGGGGAAAAACATATTGAGAACTTATGTTTGGAACTGGCAGAATCAAATCCTGAGGTAAACAATTTTATTCTCTGTAAAAAGGGCGATTTATTTGAAAAAAGCCTCCAAAAGAATAACCTGCCGTATGCTGCTACGCCAATATTGACCAATTTTGATTTCCGCTATGTCATTAAATTAATGACCCTCGTGAAAGAAAGAAAAATTAAGATTATTCATATTCACGACCCTACAGCATTGGCTTTTGCCGTGATAGCAGATAAGTTTACAGCGCTTCCACCTTTTATCTTCAGCAAAAAAACCTCTTTCCCTATTCGGGATAGAAAACGTACACTTTATAAATACAATTATCCAAAAATTAAAAAGATCCTGTGCGTTTCGGAAAAAAGTAAAAGCATAATTGCAGCGCATATAAAGGAGCCTTCAAAACTTATTAAAATCTACCACGGATTTAGAGCAGAAAGAGAACAATTTAAAACTACTAGGGAAAAACTTTTAACCGAATTAGACATTCCTGAAGGAAAAACTGTAGTTGGAAACATCGCTAATCATATTTGGCCAAAAGACCTGGAAACTTTTTTAAAAGTCGCTCACCACCTGGTATATACTAAAAATCGCAAGGATCTGTATTTTGTACAAATTGGATTTTACTTTAGAGAAACACCGCATTTATTAAAACGTCTGAAAGGACTAAAACTGGAAGGCCACGTTAAATGCTACGGTTTTAAAGACAATGCATCGAGATTCTTTAAAATTTTCGATTATTTCCTTTTAACCTCCCGGGTAGAAGGTCTACCCAATGTAATTTATGAAGCTTTTTACCACAAAGTTCCTGTAATTGCTACAAATGTGGGCGGAATTCCCGAAATTGTGAACCATTTAGAAAACGGACTTTTAGCCGATGCTTTTAATGCTGAAAAATTAGCTGAGCATATCCTGTTTTTAGAAAAAAACCAGGAGTTAATCCCTCGTTTTACCGAAAATGCCCATAAAAAACTGGTAGAAAATTTTACAACAAAACAAATGGCGCAACAAACACTACAAGAATACAAAAACGTCCTTTATGGAAGATCTTAAAACTGAAATGCAAAACGCCTTAGCCACTTTAAAGCGCGGCGGACTTATACTTTACCCTACCGACACGGTTTGGGGAATTGGCTGTGACGCTACAAACGCTGAAGCGGTAGAGAAAGTTTATAAACTTAAAAAACGTCACGAAAGTCAGGCGTTAATTTGCCTGGTTTCAGACTACAAAATGCTGAACCAGTTTGTGGAAGACGTGCCTGAAGTTGCTTACGATATTCTAAAATTTGCCCGAAAACCTACTACGATTATTTATGATGATCCTATTCGAGTAGCTGAAAACCTAATAGCCGATGATAATTCTTTGGCAATTAGGGTTTCAAAAGATAAATTTAGTAACGATTTGGCAAAAAGATTCAGAAAACCAATCGTTTCTACTTCGGCCAACATCAGTGGTGAAAAAACCCCCGAATCCTTTGCTGAAATAAGCCCCGAAATTTTAGAAGGTGTGGACTATGTAGTAAATTTGCAAAAAAATAAAAAATCGGCTAAACCCTCTGCCATTATTAAACTAAGTAACGATGGGAAGGTTAAAGTGATTAGGAAATAAGAGCCATTAGAAAACTTTTTACGTCAAGCTGAACTTGTTTCAGCTTCTAAGACCTTTTAACTATTTACAACCTAGATCCTGACTTAAATTTAGGATGACGTTTCCTAAGAATCCACGTAAAAGAGCTCAAAATGAAAGAGCTTTAACGATTAAAAAGTTTCAAAAGAAATTACAATAGTGAAGAATTATAAAGGAGCCTTAACCCACAATATTTTCAGGGTCATTACCCAGGCCTCAGAAGACCTTAAGCTCGAAAGTTACGTGATTGGAGGATTTGTTCGCGATCATATTTTACAGCGTGGTGAGCCCAAAGATATTGACATAGTTGCCGTAGGCAGTGGTATAGAATTAGCTCGAAAAGTTGCAACAATCCTTCCTCACAAACCCAAAGTGCAGGTTTTTAAAAATTACGGCACTGCAATGCTGCGTGCTTACGATATGGAAATCGAATTTGTAGGCGCCCGAAAGGAAAGTTATCAAAAAGATAGCAGAAAACCAGTCGTTGAAGATGGAAGCCTGGTAGACGACCAAAATAGGCGGGATTTTACAATAAATGCCCTTGCTCTGGGTTTAAATGAAGATAACTTCGGAAATCTACTGGATCCTTTTGACGGAATTGAAGATTTAAATTCGAAAATTATCAGAACGCCTCTGGATCCTGACATTACTTATTCTGATGATCCTTTAAGAATGCTTCGAGCGATTCGCTTTGCTACGCAACTTAATTTTAAGATTGAAAAGGAATCCTTGAAGGCGATTACCAGAAATAAGAAACGCATTAAAATAATTTCAAACGAAAGGATCACAGACGAACTTCATAAAATTATGCTGGCGGAAAAACCTTCAAAAGGATTTTCCCTGCTGCATAAAACCGGTTTGCTGCATATTATTATACCCGAATTAACCGCTTTGGAAGGCATAGACGAAATTGAGGGTCAAAAACACAAAGATAATTTCTGGCATACGCTGGAAGTGGTAGATAATATTTCAGAAAATACAGATGATCTCTGGCTTCGCTGGGCTGCTTTATTACACGATATTGGAAAAGCGCCGACTAAAAAATTTCATAAGAAAATCGGTTGGACCTTTCACGGGCACGAGTTTGTGGGCGCAAAAATGGTTTTTAAATTATTTAAACGACTTCGTCTGCCCTTAAATGAAAAAATGAAATATGTTCAGAAATTAGTTTTGATGAGCTCCCGCCCTATTGCGATTGTAGATAATGATGTAACCGACTCTGCAGTACGCCGGCTTATTTTTGACGCGGGGGAAGATATTGAAGATTTAATGACGCTTTGTGAGGCCGATATTACTACTAAGAATCCGAAGCGCTATAAACAGTATCACAATAATTTTAAAGTGGTACGCACGAAAATGAAAGAGGTAGAAGAACGCGATCACGTTCGCCAATTTCAACCTCCGGTAAGCGGTGAGGAGATTATGGAAACTTTTAATATCAAACCTTCAAGAGAAATAGGAATTATTAAAGAGACTATTAAAGAAGCAATTCTGGAAGGTGAGATCCCTAACGAGCACGAAGCCGCAAGGGAATTAATGCTGAAAAAAGGTAGAGAACTGGGGTTATCAGTGGGCAGTGATCATTCGCAGTAGGCAGTGAGTTTAGTAAGCAGTTGGCAGTGTGCAGTAGAAAATAAAGCTTGAATAAAAATGTATAGAAAATCGGTTAAAATATCTCTGATCCTGGTGTACCTCGTAATTGTTGCCGGTGCAGTGGTAAGAATGACGGGCTCCGGGATGGGTTGCCCAGACTGGCCAAAATGTTTCGGCTATTATATTCCTCCCACAGAAGTTTCAGAATTGGAATTTCAAGCCAATCGCGAGTATGAAAAAGGTCAGGTAATTATCGTGGATGAAACTTTAAAGGTGGCCGCAACCGATTTTACTTCCAAAGAAAACTATTCTGAAGAAAACTGGGACACTTATATAAAACACGATTACGCTATTTTTAATCCAACGCATACCTGGGTTGAATATATAAACAGGCTGGCCGGAGCTTTAGCCGGTTTTGCAGTACTAATTATGGCGTTTCTCTCGTTCAAAAAATGGAAAAAAAGAAAACGTATCACTATTCTTTCCTGGCTTAGCGTTTTTCTTATGGGATTCCAGGCGTGGCTTGGTGCAACCGTGGTTTATTCGGTTTTATCGCCTGTAAGAATCACCATTCATATGGTTATGGCGCTGGTAATTGTAGCGCTTTTGCTCTATTTATTATTTATCGCCGAGGAAAAAGTCAAAAATAAAGTTCCAAATAGAACTTTTAGAAACTTAATGATTCTCGCGGTGGGATTAACACTTATCCAGGTGGTTTTAGGAACCCAGGTTAGACAACTTGTTGACGAGCAGGTGAAAATGCTTGGATACGATGCAAAGGAATTATGGCTGGCCAATCCCAATCTTAACTTCTATGTACACCGCAGTTTTTCTATTCTAGTTTTCCTGGTTAACGCTGTACTCTGGTGGAAAAACCGAAAACTTCAGCTTCAATTCGGAAAAATAAATTGGGTTATGTTGTTCCTATTACTGGAAATTGCTACCGGAATTGCGATGTATAATTTTGATTTTCCGTTTCTTTCCCAACCGTTTCATTTGGTAATTGCCTCAGTATTGTTTGGGTTTCAGTTTTATTTATTATTGGAATGCTTTGCAGCGGGCAGAAAGTTGAAAACTTTGTAACTTTGCTCCTTAAAATTTGATATTATGGTTTACCGATTTAGAGTAATTCTTGATGCTGAGGAAGACGTGTTTAGGGACATAGAAATACTGCAGGAAGACACCCTGGAAGACCTACACAATACCATTTTACAGTCTTTTGGATTTGATGGAACTGAGATGGCCTCTTTCTATTTAAGCGATGATGACTGGCAGCAAGGTGAAGAATTTTCTCAGTTTGATATGGGTGGTGAAGTTCGTTTAATGAACGAAACCAGCCTTGAGTCTATTTTAGATGAAGAAAATAGAAAAGTAATCTATATTTACGACTTCCTGAAAATGTGGACTTTCTTAATTGAACTTGCTCAAGTAGGCGAAGTTGAAGCCGGAAGGGATTATCCAAACCTAATGTTTGTGCACGGTCAACTTCCAGATGAAGCACCGGACAAAGATTTTGTTGGAGAAGATGATGAAGATGCAGGTGGTGGCGATATGTTTGATCAGGGTTTCAATACCAACGATTACGACGATCTTTCTTTTGACGAAAATTGGAATTGATTGGAAAGGAATCATCCTGAACTTTTTTCGGAGTCTAAACTAACAGTGCTTCTGAAAGCTCACGTTAAGCTGAACGTGTCTCAGCTTCTAACTTGATGGAATTTAGAATTCTTTGCTTCATAAATTAAAATAAGGTTTCCGTCGCAGTTTATCCCGATATTTATCGGGACGGAAATAACAAAATATAACATACATGATCAACCTTTTTAATGCGCAAATTGAGTCCCTTTCTATTCACAGGGTTGGGAACAAAAGTCGAAATGAGAATATTTTCCTCTCGGCGGCTCCTTATCAGTTAAACGATGAGATCACTCCTTTGATAAAGGAATATTTTCTGAAACCTTTTAGGGAAAAGGAAGAGAATTACTTCAATTTTTCTCACGAAACCGATCTTGAATTCAACGAATTATACAATTTAGCGAATGCAGTTTTTGACGATCCAGCCAACATTCACGAGGCTTCCAAAAAGATCACCACTTTATTATTTGAACAATCTTCGCATCCTCACATCAAAAGCGGGGAAGTTTATGTTGTATATTTCGAAAATCTTCAAATGGATAATGAAAAGGTTTCCGGAATTGGGATTTTTAAATCTGAGTTAAAGCACGATTTTCTTCAGTTTGAAGAAAATGGCAGTATTTTAGAAATGATCGTTCAGCAGGGAATTAATCTCAATAAACTGGATAAAGGCGCACTGATTTTCAATAAAAATCGTGAGGAAGGTTATAAAATCCTTTCGGTAGACTCTAATAAATACGATACCAAATACTGGCTTGAGAACTTTTTGGGTGTGGATGTAATGCGTGATGAGAATTACAACACCAAAAGTTACCTGAACTTCTGTAAGAACTTTGCTAAAGACGTTGTTTTACCTGCAGAAGACAAAAAAGAAGAGGTAATGTTTATGAATCGAAGTATGGATTACTTCGCTAAAAATGACGATTTTGAGGAAAGTAATTTCCTGAATTCGGTAATAGACAATCCTGAATTATTACCAGAATTTCAGCATTACAAAACCGAAAAAGCTCCAAAATACAAAATTGAAGATCTAACTAATTTTCCTATCGCTAATAAAGCGGTTACCGATGCGCGGAAAAAGATCAAAAGTGTTATTAACCTGGATACCCATATTCAAATTAAAATGGATTTTGTAAACGCAGAATCGGCCGATAAGTTTGTGGAAAAAGGCTGGGACGAAGAAAAACAAATGTATTATTACCTGGTTTATTTTAATAAAGAGGAAAAGAGTTAGATAGAATATATAAAAATAGTAGCCACGAATACACTAATATTATTTGTGGGTTTAGAGAAATACCAGACCTCATAGGTTTTTGAAAACCTGTGAGGTCTTTTTTATTCCTGACATTAAAAATTTTTACAACTAAAGGCTTTCTGAAAAAATTCTTAATCTAGTCATCCTGAATTTATTTAAGGATCAAAGATCTGGATAATCATATGTTCAGCTTGACGAAATTATACTATTCAGACAAACTTTTTATTCTTTTAAGAACTCTCCAGCAAACGTTTCATATTCACATCTTCATAATTTCGGCGTACAAAATCTAGCGCAGTTCTTAAAATCTGGCCCATTGTACTGGCACGCTTAAATTTTATATCCTTGGTATATTTATAAAGATCGCTTCTTAGGGTTTTTACATTGGCCTGGGTAGAAACGTGATCGTTTATCATGCAACGCAACAATTCTTTATAACGCGGCCGTGTATTAATAATCCTTTTGGCAAGAAGGGAACGTTCTTCTTTTCTATATTGTTCTATTGAAGATTCCTGAAGTTTGTCCTGCACCAACTCCACCATTTTTAAATTCTCTTTAAAAAACTGCGGACGATAAACTTTTAAATTCCCTTCAAAACACTGCTGGTCAAAATCTATTGCTCTTATTTGATATTCAACGTGATCAAAGTCGTGGGTAGGGATTACCACGTAATTATAAGAACGCATATCTCCCAACAATCTTACCGTACAGCGCTCATTGAATTTCACAAATTGCTTGGCGATTTGAGTTTGTGCCCGGTTATCACAGCTTGGCAAATGATCTTCAATAAAAACGTCGCCAGGAATCCCCGCAATATGCTCTTCAATTAAAGTGTCTTTATAAACCAGGAAATTTATTCGATGTGGAGAAAGCAAATGTTCAAATTCGAGGCCGTAGATTCGGGAAGCATCGGCTTTTTTCACATAGAAATAGGTAAAACTATCATTCAGAATATTTCGCACTTTTATGCGGAAAGGTTTCGAATTCCCAAAAGTGCAATAATCAATAGCATCTACATTTAAAAATTCTAGCGAGTCGTCGCTTCCGTCAGAATGCATTATGGTATACACCTGTTTTAGGCTGTTATCAATTTCTTCCCGTTCAAAATCGGGATAATAACACCGTACCCAAAACGTGTCTTCTTCGTGCTGATCGTAAACCACCACCGATCCGGAAAAGCGCAATAAATCATCATAAAAAACCGGAATTTTAGTATTTCGATTATGCTTGGCCAGATATCGGTTTAACCTTTCATTTACGGCAAATGAAGGTTTCTTCTTAGACATCAGCTTTTCTTCCATATTGTGTTTGCTTTTTATCAAAAATAAGCTTTCTAGAGCGGAATCTGTAACAATTTCATAACTTCGTCGTCATACTTTAAACTTTTCTTCAATTTTGGAAACAATTCTAAGTCTTAAAGACCTCACTAAAAAATATGGCTCGCTAACCGCGGTAGACAACCTGTCTTTTACCATAGAAAAAGGCAACGTATACGGTATTTTAGGCCCTAACGGAAGTGGTAAATCTACTACGCTCGGGATGGTGCTGAATGTAGTTAATAAAACCTCTGGCGAGTTCGCCTGGTTTAGCGGAAATACCGATACGCACGACGCCCTGAAAAAAGTAGGGGCCATTATAGAACATCCTAATTTTTACCCATATATGACGGCCGCACAAAATTTGGCTTTGGTATGTAAAATCAAAGATGTTCCCAAGGATAAAATTAACGAAAAACTGGAAATTGTTGGATTGCTGGATAGAAAAGACAGTAAATTCCGGACTTTTTCCTTAGGGATGAAACAACGCCTGGCCATTGCCTCTGCCCTACTTAACGATCCGAAGATTTTGATTTTGGATGAACCAACAAACGGACTGGATCCGCAGGGAATTCATCAAATTCGGGAGATCATCAGGAAAATCGCTGCCGGTGGAACTACCATTTTACTCGCTTCACATTTACTAGATGAAGTTGAAAAAGTTTGCTCTCATGTCGTTATTATAAGAAATGGGAAGAAACTTTACAGCGGGCCTGTAGATGCTATAAATGCCAGCCACGGCTTCTTTGAACTGCAGGCAAAAAATATGCAATTGCTCCAGGAATTACTTATTGCCCATCCCGGTATAGAAAATGTTTCGGAAAAAGAAAATATTGTCACGGCTATTCTTAAAGAGCCAATGGATGCTGAAACTATTAACGAATATTTGTTTGAAAAAGGACTTTCGCTTTCCTACCTGGTAAAACGCAAAGAAAGCCTGGAAGAGCAATTCCTTCAATTAACCAATCAAACTACTGCTGTATAATGTTACGACTTTTAGAGATAGAATATCATAAATTACGCTATAGCCGTTCGGCAAAAATACTGGTTTTCACCTATTTCATTTTAATAACTTTCATCGCTTTAATTGCTTCTATTGAATTCAATTTAGGGTCGATAAACTTTCGCGTTGCCGATCAGGGGATTTTTAATTTCCCATATATCTGGCATTTTAATTCCTATATCGCGGCTTTGTTAAAACTATTCCTGGCCATCGTAATCGTCTCGATGATGTCTAATGAATATAGTAACCGTACCCTAAAACAAAACCTGATAGACGGCCTGAGCAAAAAGGAGTTCATCGCTTCAAAATTCTTAACTGTCACGGTGTTTTCTTTAATTTCGACCTTATTTCTATTCATCGTTTCGTTGATTTTAGGACTTTCATTCTCAGATTTTACAGAAGCTTCCATCATCTTTTCAGATATGGAATATATGATCGCCTATTTCGTGAAACTTACCGGCTTTTTTGCCTTTTGTATGTTCCTGGGAATTCTCATAAAACGATCGGCCTTTGCACTTGGTTTTCTATTTATCTGGTGGATTTTAGAAAGCATTGTGTATGGAGTTTTAAAATGGCAGATTTTTAGGGATTCCGAAATTGCCGATAATATCGCACGATTTTTTCCGCTGGAATCTATGAGCAATCTCATTAAAGAACCGTTCTCAAGGTTATCTGCCGTGCAAACCGCCGCCACCCAATTAGGATCTGAATTTGATAAAGATTATGGAATCCATTGGGACCAGCTATTAATTGTTATCTTCTGGACTACCATCTTTGTTTTTCTTTCATACCGTTTACTTAAAAAGCGTGATTTGTAGTTCAAAAAATATGACATTTTAGCAATATCAGTTTTGGTTCCTAAAGCTTTCGCAATAAAAACGTTAAGGAAAAGTTTATCAGTTTGAATAGGCAGGATTATTGATTAGTTTCGTGATAATAAGCGAGGAACACGAATGAAATTTCAGATAGAATCAGATTACAAGCCTACCGGTGACCAGCCAAAAGCGATAGAACAACTGGTAACCGGAATAAACAATAACGATCAATACCAGACCCTGCTTGGGGTAACGGGTTCGGGTAAAACTTTTTCCGTAGCTAATGTAATTCAGGAGGTGCAAAAACCCACCCTGGTCCTGGCACATAACAAAACACTCGCCGCTCAGCTTTATTCAGAATTCAAACAATTCTTTCCGAATAATGCCGTGGAATATTTTGTGAGTTATTACGATTATTATCAACCGGAAGCATTTATCCCCAGTTCGGGAACTTATATTGAAAAAGATCTTTCTATCAATGAAGAAATTGAGAAGTTACGACTCAGTACCACTTCTTCCCTTTTAAGCGGAAGACGTGATGTTATTGTGGTAGCTTCGGTTTCCTGCCTATATGGCATTGGTAACCCGGTTGAGTTTCGTAAAAATGTAGTTTCTATTGAAAGGGATATGCAAATTTCCCGCACCAAATTCTTACATCAACTAGTTCAAAGTTTGTATTCCCGTACCGAAGCTGAATTCTCCCACGGAAATTTCAGAATCAAAGGGGACACCGTAGATGTTTACCCGAGTTATGCCGATAATGCTTTCAGAATTCACTTTTTTGGAGATGAAATTGAAGAAATTGAAGCTTTTGATCCTGGTACCAACGATATAATAGAAAAATACGAACGCCTGAATATTTACCCTGCCAATATGTTCGTGACATCGCCTGATGTGATGCAAAATGCGATCCACCACATCCAGGACGATCTTGTAAAACAGGTAGATTACTTCAGGGACATAGGTAAACATCTGGAAGCAAAACGTCTGGATGAACGCACCAATTTTGATCTGGAAATGATACGGGAATTGGGCTATTGTTCGGGGATCGAGAACTATTCCAGGTATCTGGACGGAAGGCAACCCGGTACACGTCCTTTCTGTCTTTTGGATTATTTTCCGGATGATTTTTTAATGGTGGTAGACGAAAGCCATGTAACCATTCCGCAGGTACACGCGATGTATGGAGGAGATAGGTCAAGGAAAGAAACCTTGGTAGAATATGGATTCAGATTGCCAGCCGCAATGGATAATCGCCCTTTAAAATTCGAAGAATTTGAAGCCTTGCAAAATCAGGTGATTTATGTGAGTGCAACTCCTGCCGATTACGAATTACAGAAATCTGAAGGTGTTTATGTAGAACAGGTAATTAGACCAACCGGACTTCTAGATCCGGTAATCGAAGTACGACCCAGCTTAAACCAAATTGACGATCTTATTGAAGAAATTCATACCAGAAATGAGAAAGATCAAAGAACTCTGGTTACTACGCTTACTAAAAGAATGGCCGAAGAACTTACTAAATATCTCACCCGTATTAATATAAGGTGCCGCTATATTCACTCTGATGTTGATACCCTGGAACGTGTAGAAATTATGCAGGATTTACGCCGGGGATTGTTTGATGTTTTAATTGGGGTAAACCTGTTAAGGGAAGGTCTGGATCTTCCGGAGGTCTCTCTAGTAGCAGTAATTGATGCGGATAAAGAAGGATTTTTAAGAAGTAACCGTTCGCTAACCCAAACCATTGGTCGAGCAGCGCGTCATGTTGAAGGAAAAGCGATATTGTATGCCGATAAGATTACCGACAGTATGCAAAAAACCATGGATCAAACCGAATATCGAAGAAACAAGCAGATAAATTATAACAAAGAAAACAACATTCGTCCTACCGCGCTGGTTAAACGACTGGAGAACAGCACACTTATTAAAGAAAAACTGGATGTTTATGATGCTGAAAAACCTTTAACTACAAAAGCTGCAGAAGCCGAGGTCGCCTATATGAGCAAAGCAGATCTGGAAAAAAGAATTCGGCAGAAAAGAAAGGCAATGGAAAAAGCTGCAAAAGATCTTGACTTTATGGCGGCGGCAAAACACAGGGACGAAATAAAAATGCTTCAGAATAAAATAAAAGAAACGCAGGGCTAGGTAAATCCCTTATTATCAGAAGACTCCTTAAAAAAGCTTTTCAAAAAGTATATTTAAAAATCCAAAGCACCCCTAACTAGAAAACACCTTAGTCTTAACCGGTATTTTTAGTAGGATGAAAAAAATTATACTTTTCTATTTTTTTAATTTTAGCAACCACAGTTTTCTCCCAGGTAGGAATTGGAACTGCCGAACCGGGAGCTCAGCTGGATATAGTTGAGTTAGATAAGGACAGTCCAAGGAACATAGACGGAATATTAATTCCCCCTCTGAAAAAATTTTCATCCCAAAATCCTGTAAGTGCACAGCACGGAATGTTAATTTTTCTCAGTGAAGATTTTAATAATCTTCCATAGGGATTTTACTATTGGCATCATCAGGAAAACAACTGGAAGTTTATAGTTGCAGATGCTAAAGCTGCGAATTTCTACGATCCGAATTCTACCGAAAGCCCCGGCAATATTTAGATAACATATTCAGAAAAGGAAATATCGGTATTGGCACTGAAGAGATTATCAGAAAACTTCAAATCGCCATAAATACCGATGATTCCCAGGATATTAAAAAAGGTCTGGAAATAGATAATAATAATTCCGCGGAAACCAGAAATACAGACGGAATTGAAATAAGAAATCGTAGTAAAACTAATCATATAAAATACGGAATTAAAAATCACGTAACCGGTGATGGTAACGGGGAAAGATATGGCTTCTATAATTCTACTTCTCAGGGATCCAGCGGTTCTAACATCTAGGGGATTTATATTCGGTGGGGAGAACAGAGGGTGGTAACAGCTCTAATTATGAATTATATACTGAAATTGGTGAAGTTACCGGTAGAGGTAAGATCTATGGAATTTTTGTCCCGACTATAGGTAACCAAGTTCCAGGGTTTTTGGGGGTTACTTTGCAGGTCCCGTTGAAATAGGCAGAACTGAGGCTGAAGAATATCGCTTCCCTGATACACGCGGTGAGGAAACACAATCACACCAAAAATTATATTAGTACAGGAACCGCTTCTGGAAACTACATTTTTGGCGACGAAGTATCCCCGATATTCAGGATAATAGCATAACCAGTATAGCAAATGGGGAAATCCTAAATATTCTCGGTATTGGCACCAGATGGTTGCTGATAAATAAATCTAATTATAAAAAGCAGCAAAATTTATCTTTGCTGCTTTCTAAAACTTAATCTTCAGCCCTATCTCCTTTCCATTCCATAAATCCACCTTCAAGGTTATACGTGTTGGCAAAACCCATCTGGTCTAAAATAGTACAGGCTTGCGCACTTCGCTTTCCGGAACGGCAATAGATATAATAATTTTTATCTTTATCTAGTTTTTCAACCTCATTTACAAATTCCTGCCCTTTATAAATATCCAGGTTTTTAGCCTTAGGGATATACCCGTCCTCTACTTCTTCCTCTGTTCTTACATCTAAAATCACTGCTTTTTCATCCTTCTGTAGCTGAGATTGCCATTCTTCCTGACTAAGTTCTTTCATAAATTTTATTTTTTTATTAATCACCTAAAAGAGGTGATCTGTAATTCCTAATATATTTTTTAGTAAAGATATTGAAAGTTTTAAAAAACAGGCCTCCATTCGCTTATGATTCCTTCTTTAAAATTTTAACATTTCTTTTACAACTAAAATATAAAACTAACTTATATTTGTACATACAAATGTTGTTTAGACAAATGAATATAGAAGACCAATTAAAAACGAACAATTTGCCTCCGGCCAGGAAGCTAAGTCTTAGCATTTTGGTGACCGCAAATCTAATAGACGAGAATGTAGCCGCTGCGCTCAAACCTTTTGATATTTCTGTTCAGCAATTTAATGTTCTTCGAATTCTAAGAGGACAAAAAGGAAAACCGGCGAACCTTAGTACTATTCAGGAACGGATGGTGAGTAAAATGAGCAATACCACCCGTTTGGTAGACAAGCTTATCACCAAAGGACTTACGGAAAGGGTTATCTGCGAAGCTAACAGGCGCAAGGTTGAAATAAGTATTACTGAAAAAGGTTTGGATCTTTTGAAGGAAATTGATCCAAAAGTGGACGCAGTAGAAAAAGAGCTAATACAGGATATCACTGAAGAAGAAATTGAAATTGTTACTAATTGCTTAAATAAAATAAGAAAATAATTATGGAAAATTATATAGAAAATTTAAACTGGCGTTACGCCACCAAAAAATTTGATGTTGCAAAACCTTTAAGCCAGGAAGATTTAGAGAAACTTCAAAAAAGTATTCAACTTTCGGCATCTTCCTACGGGCTTCAGCCTTACGAGGTATTTGTAATTTCCGATAAGGAAACCAAAAAGAAATTGAAAGCTGCTGCCTGGAACCAATCTCAACTTACTGATGCTTCCCACGTATTTGTGTTTGTAGGACTTAAGAAATTAAACGAAGCTTATATAGATGCCTATCTGAAGAATATCAGTAAAATTAGAAAAGTTCAGTTTCAGGATTTAGGCGGATTAAAAGATATGTTAACCTCTAATATATTAGGTCAAACTGAAGATCAACAAACTATTTGGGCACAAAAACAAGCTTATATCGCACTTGGGAATTTACTTTCTGCAGCAGCAAATTTAAAGATTGATACCTGTCCTATGGAAGGTTTTGATGCGCAAAAGTTTGATGAAATCCTTGGAATTTCAGGAACGAATTTAACTACTGCAGTGATCGCTACCGCTGGATATAGAAGTGACGAAGACCAGTTACAACACGCTAAAAAAGTTAGAAAACAAGAAGAAGAATTATTCCATTTAATATAAACAAAAGTAAACTACCTCGGAGCAAGTGCACGAGGCATTCATTGAGAAACATTGTTTAATTTTCGAGGCAAACCTCGGAGCATTTAAATCTCGATTATCGAGTAAAATTAATTTAAATTAAAAATTGCTATGAAAAAGAATCTATTAAAAACTGTATTTGCATCTGCATTCCTTGTATCATTCCTATCATTTTCAACAGTGAATGCCCAGGATAAAAAAATTGATGTAAAAGAAAGCAACATTAACTGGGAAGGTGAAAAAGTTACCGGCTCTCACTACGGAACCATAGACTTGCAAAACGGTCATTTCACTATGCAGAACGGTGAACTTACCGGAGGAGAATTTGTAATAAATATGAGTTCTATTACCGTTACCGATCTTACCGGTGAAGACAAAGGAAAATTAGAAGGTCACTTAAAATCTGATGATTTCTTTGGCGTAAATAACCATCCAACTTCAAAATTGGTGATTACGAGTGTTGCCAAAAAGAGTAATGGAACATATGGTGTTGTAGCCGATCTTACTATTAAGGATAAAACAAATCCTGTGACTTTCGATTTAGATTGGGAAGAAAATTCAGCTTCTACTGAACTAACTATAGACCGTTCTAAGTACGATGTACGTTATGGTTCAGGGAGTTTTTTCGACAATCTTGGAGATAAAACTATCTACGATAATTTTGAATTAGACGTAGAGTTGAAATTCTAATTACGAGGGGAAAGAAATTGCTATTGAAAAATAAAAATTGAATTAATTATGGAAAAACAAGTAAACGCGCAGGCAAGTAACATCGCCTGGAAAGGAAAAAAAGTATTAGGATCCCACTCAGGAACTATCGATTTAAAAGACGGTAAATTCCAGTTTGAAAACGAAGAAATAGTTGGTGGTGAATTTGTAATGGATATGACCACGATTACCGTAACCGATCTTAAAGGTGACGATAAAGCCGGACTGGAAGGTCATTTAAATTCTGATGATTTCTTTGGTGTGGATAATCACCCGACTTCAAAATTGGTAATTACCAGCGTTGCTAAAAAAGACGACGGTACTTATGGTGTGGTTGGTGATCTTACTATTAAAGAAAACACGCATCCGGTAACTTTCGATTTAGACTGGAGCAACAATACCGCTACCACTAAGTTAAGTATAGATCGTTCTAAATATGACGTAAAATACAACTCCGGTAGTTTCTTTAGCGGACTTGGAGATCAAACCATTTACGATAATTTCGATTTGAATATTGAGTTGAAATTTTAATTAGTTGAATTGCACAATTCCAGCCGGAAAAGTTAAAATCGCTTTTCCGGCTTTCTTTTTAGGAATTTCACTTGTTTATTAAAATATGCTTTCTATCTTTGAAGTAATGAAAAACAGAATAGCAAATACCTGGTGGTGGAAAAATTTACGTCAAACGTCGTGAAGTAACATCGCTATAGTATAAAATCATACAAAAGGCTTGTCTCACGACAAGCCTTTTTTTATTCAGTTTTTTGTCATTTCCCAGAAGTCGGAAATCAAAAAATGAAAGTTTAAAAAATAAATCAATTTAAATATACTCCATCTTAGCGGAAGTGATAAAAACCAATTTATGTATAAACTAAAAACCACCCATAAAAAACTCCTGGCAGATACGATTACACCAGTGAGTGTTTATCTTAAGGTGCGGGACAAATATCCCAACAGTCTCCTTTTGGAAAGTAGCGATTACCACGCCAACGATAATAGTTTCTCTTATATCTGCTGCAATCCTATCGCTTCCATCAAAATTCAGAATGAAAGAATTACTGAAGTTTTTCCTGACGGAAGCAAGAAAACTACCGAAATCACGCCCGAGGTAAACGTACCACTTAGAATACAGGAATTTTCAAAACAATTTAAGACTGAAGATTCCGATTTTAAATTCATCAATAATGGGCTTTTTGGTTATATCGCTTACGATGGGGTTCGGTATTTTGAAGACCTGGAGATTAAGAAACGCAATGGTGACCTTAAGCTACCGGATATTTATTATGCGGTTTATCAAAATATAATCGCCATTAATCATTTCAATAACGAAGCTTATATTTTTGACCATAGCTACGATACCGGTTCAAAAATTCCGGAAATCGAACAACTTATTAAGGTTAAAAACTTCGCGACCTACAATTTTGAACGTCAGCAGGAACCAATTTCAAACCTAACCGATGAAGAATTTAAGGCGAATGTAAGACTGGGGAAAAAACACTGCTATCGTGGTGATGTTTTTCAAATTGTACTTTCCCGTCGATTTTCGCAAAAGTTTAAAGGAGATGAATTCAATGTTTATAGGGCATTGCGCAGCGTAAATCCTTCCCCCTATCTTTTCTATTTTGACTACGGAAACTTTAAAATCTTCGGAAGTTCTCCAGAAGCGCAATTGGTGGTTCAGGACGGTCAGGCAGAAATCCATCCCATCGCCGGAACTTTTAAACGTACTGGAAACGATGAAGAAGATGCCGAATTAGCCAAAAAACTGGCCGCAGACGAAAAGGAAAATGCTGAACACGTAATGTTAGTAGATTTAGCCAGAAACGATCTTAGTCGGCACGGGAATAATGTAAAAGTGGAAAAATACCGGGAAATTCAATTTTTCTCGCACGTGATTCATCTTGTAAGCAAAGTAACCGGCACCAAAGATCCAGAGACCCCTACAATGCAGGTGGTAGCGGATACTTTTCCGGCAGGAACTTTAAGCGGCGCACCAAAACACAGCGCGATGAAACTCATAGAAAAATACGAAAATGTAAACCGCGATGCCTACGGGGGAGCAATTGGTTTTATGGATTTCCACGGAAACTTTAACCACGCAATTATTATTCGCTCCTTTGTGAGTAAAGACCATCAGTTGCATTACCAGGCTGGTGCGGGTGTGGTTTCTGAATCTGTAGAAGAAAACGAATTACAGGAAGTTTACAACAAACTCGGAGCATTAACCAAGGCCCTCGATATAGCTGAAGATATTTAAAGAAATAAAACTAATCGTCATCCTGAATTCATTTCAGAGTTTGCTCCGATTTTTTCGGAGATCTAACAAGCTGATAATAATGAATGTTAGAATCTGAAACGAATTCAGATAGACGTGGAGTTTAAGTGATTAAACAAATAAATACATAATTTCACACCAGGTAGAATGAAAAAAATATTAGTTATAGATAATTACGATTCTTTTGTGTACAACCTTGTGCATTATCTTGAAGAATTTGATTGCGAGGTTACGGTCATTAGAAATGACCAATTGGAACTGGAAGATGTGCAGAAATACGATAAAATTCTTCTCTCTCCCGGCCCCGGAATTCCCAGTGAAGCCGGGTTACTAAAACCAATTATAGAAAAGTATGCTTCAACAAAAAGCATTCTGGGCGTTTGCCTGGGCCAACAAGCCATTGGAGAAGTTTTTGGTGGAAAATTAGGTAATCTGGAATCGGTTTATCACGGTATTGCCACCACCATGGATCTCTGTGTAGACGATGAACCACTTTTTAAAGATTTACCAAAGACGATGAATGTTGGCCGGTATCATTCCTGGGTGGTATTAAAGGGATTACCAGATTCACTGGAAGCCACTTCTTATGATGAAAACGGTCAAATTATGTCGCTTCGTCATCGCGAATTTGATGTTCGCGGTGTTCAATTTCACCCAGAATCGGTGTTAACGCCTGATGGGAAAAAGATGATTCAGAATTGGGTAAACAGTTAAACTTATGAAAAAACTATTAAACAGGCTCATTAATCACGAAACCATCTCCAAGGATGAGGCGAAGCAAGCCCTTTTCAGCATTTCTAACGGAGAATATAACGAAAGCCAGATTGCCGCATTTCTTACGGTTTATATGATGCGCAGCATCACTATAGAAGAACTCGAAGGTTTTCGTGATGCACTTTTGGAACTTTGCGTGGCTATAGATTTAAACGATTACAACCCCATAGATCTCTGCGGAACCGGTGGCGATGGAAAAAACACTTTTAATATTTCAACTACTTCTTCATTTGTAACGGCAGGCGCGGAAGTTAATGTGGCAAAACACGGAAACTACGGAGTTTCTTCGGTAAGTGGAAGTTCTAACGTGATGGAAAGTTTGGGGATTAAATTTAGCAACGACGCCGGATTTTTAGAAAAATGTATCGCTGAAGCAGGAATTTGTGTGTTGCACGCTCCCCTCTTCCACCCGGCGATGAAAAATGTGGCGCCCATCAGGAAATCTTTGGCGGTAAAAACTTTTTTCAATATGCTCGGGCCAATGGTAAATCCTGCGTTCCCCAAAAATCAGCTAGTGGGTGTTTTTAATCTGGAACTGGCCAGAATGTATGGTTATTTATATCAGAACACCGATAAGAATTTCACTATTTTGCACGCTTTGGATGGTTATGATGAAATTTCCCTCACCGGAAACACAAAAACCATTTCCAATAATTCTGAAGGAATGTTGAGTCCTGAGGATTTTGGCGTAGAAACCTTGAAACAGGAAGAAATTGCCGGCGGCGGATCTATAGAAAGTTCAGCAGAAATTTTTGTAAATATTTTAAAAGGGAAAGGCACCAAAGCACAAAACAATGTGGTGTGCGCCAACGCCGGAATGGCCATCGCCACCGCCAAACAAATTAGTGTTAAAGAAGGTTTTGAAGCTGCAAAAGAATCGATAAATTCGAGGAAAGCTTTAAACGCATTAGAAAAGTTACAGGAGTTGAGTAAATGAAACAACATACATCTAAATTATTTATGAAGTCTTATTTTCGTCACGCTGTCCCGAAGCTTCGGGATTATTTCAGCTTCGAAGCTGTTTTGATTATTAATCGACTTAGATCCTGAAACACGTTCAGGATGACGATAGGAAAAACAGGGAACTCATAACTGACAACCGAAAAATATGAATATTTTAGACAAAATAATAGCCGATAAACATAAAGAACTGGTTCTAAAAAAGTTGGTCATACCCATATCTCAATTGGAACAAGCAGCGCTTTTTGAGCGCGAAACAATTTCTTTAGCTGAAGAATTGAAAACCAGTAAAACCGGGATTATTGCCGAACATAAAAGACGTTCCCCTTCAAAATCGGTTATCAATCAGGATTTAAATGTGGAGGATGTAGCCAGAGGTTATGAAGATGCAGGAATTTCGGGAATGTCTGTTTTAACTGATGGCAAATATTTTGGCGGCTCTTTAGACGATCTGCTTTATGCCCGTGCAGCGGTTAAAATGCCATTGCTTCGGAAAGAGTTTATTATTGACGAATACCAACTTCTGGAAGCAAAAGCACATGGCGCCGATGTTATTCTACTTATCGCCGCAGTGCTGGAACGTGAACAAATAAAATCGCTTTCAGAATTTGCGAAAAGCATAGGGCTGGAAGTATTGCTGGAAGTTCATAACGAAGAAGAATTACAAAAGTCTATTATGCCCAGTTTGGATATGCTGGGCGTAAACAACCGAAATTTAAAAACTTTTGAAGTCAGTATCGAAATTAGCAAAACACTTTCAGAAAAGATACCAGAAGATTTTGTCAAAGTTTCAGAAAGCGGAATAAGTTCGGTTAAAGCGATTAAAGATTTACAGCAATACGGCTATAAAGGCTTTTTAATCGGTGAGAATTTTATGAAAACTAACAATCCCGGCAAAGCCGCGGTAGAGTTTGTGAGAGAGTTAAGCACGTCACCCTGAACCCGCCCGTCCGTTCAGGCGGACTCTTTTCAGAGCCTGTCCCTGTTTTTTCTCGGGGGTCTAAGCTGGTATAAATTTATAACCTGAAACAGGTTTAGGATGATGACTACCAAAACCAGCTCTCCTCCTTTTAAAGGAGGAGGGAGTACCCGAAGATAAAGAAGTGGTTAAAACAAGTAAAAATGAACAATCTAAAACTCAAAATATGCGGGATGAAAGATCCCGAAAACATCAGCGAAGTGGCAAAACTTCCGCCGGATTATATGGGTTTTATTTTCTATGAAAACACACCCAGAAATTTTGACGCTGAAATCCCGGAAATTCCTTCAGAAATTAAGAAAACCGGTGTTTTTGTCAATGAAAAAATTAACGTAATACTGGATAGAACGAAGAAATACGATCTTAATGCTCTTCAGCTTCACGGGGATGAGTCTGCGGCTTTTTGCGCTGAACTAAAAACATTATTGATGGAAACTTCCGTGGAAATAATTAAAGTATTTTCGGTAAATGACGATTTCAATTTTAAGCGTTTAAAGGAATATGAAACCGTGGTAGATTATTTTCTTTTTGACACAAAAGGAAAAAACAAGGGCGGAAACGGGATCACTTTCAATTGGGAGATTTTAAAAGAATATCCTTCGGAAATCCCTTTTTTCCTAAGCGGGGGAATTGGACCGCATGAAATTGAAGAAATCAAAAAACTAAAAGCTTATTTTAAGCAGAATGGAAATGAAAATTTACTATATGCCATAGATGTAAACAGTAAATTTGAAGAACAGCCAGGGTTTAAAGATGTGGTAAAACTGGAAAAGTTTGTTAAGCAGATATGAGTTCTCGGTTATAGGTTGTGGAGTTTAGAATTTAAGAAATAAAAACGTCATTGCGATCCCGATGAAAATCGGGAGAAGCAATCTTTTCTATCAAAGTTAAGATTGCCACGGGCCTCCCCCTTGCACTGACACGAAAATAATTAGTGTATTCGTGGCGACAGCTACTAAATAAAACAAATAAAAATGAGCTATCAGGCTAACGAAAAAGGATATTACGGCGATTTTGGCGGGGCTTTTATTCCCGAAATGCTTTATCCAAATGTAGAGGAATTGCGTTCGCAGTACCTGGATATTATGAAAGAGGAATCTTTTCAGAAAGAATTTAAAGATCTGCTGCGTGATTATGTGGGGCGACCAACACCGCTTTATTACGCAGAACGTTTTAGTAAAAAATACGATACAAAAATATACCTGAAACGCGAAGATCTTTGCCACACCGGGGCGCATAAAGTGAACAACACTGTGGGCCAGATTTTAATGGCAAAACGCCTGGGAAAAGATCGCATTATTGCTGAAACCGGTGCAGGACAACACGGCGTCGCCACCGCTACGGTTTGCGCACTGATGGGCATTGAATGCATCGTGTATATGGGCGAAATTGATATCGAGCGACAGGCGCCTAACGTGGCCCGAATGAAAATGCTGGGTGCAAAAGTAGTTCCGGCAAAATCTGGGAGTAGAACGCTAAAAGATGCTACTAACGAGGCGATTCGGGATTGGATTAATAATCCGCTGGATACACATTATATAATTGGTTCTGTGGTAGGCCCTCACCCCTATCCCGATATGGTAGCCCGATTTCAAGCGGTGATTTCGGAAGAAATCAAAGTGCAGTTAAAGGAAAAAGAAGATCGTGAAAATCCCGATTATGTGGTGGCCTGTGTTGGTGGCGGAAGCAACGCTGCCGGGGCTTATTTTCATTATTTAGATAATCCTGAAGTTGGCATTATCGCGGTTGAAGCTGCCGGAAAAGGTATTCAAAGTGGTGAAAGTGCAGCGACTTCAGCTTTGGGAAAAGAAGGCATTATCCACGGTAGTAAAACGCTGCTTATGCAAACCGAAGATGGACAAATTACTGAACCCTATTCAATTTCCGCTGGACTGGATTATCCAGGGGTGGGACCAATGCACGCCAACCTATTTAGAAGCGGCCGCGGAGAATTTATTTCCATAACTGATAAAGCCGCGATGGACGCCGGTTTAGAATTAGCCAAATTGGAAGGAATCATTCCGGCGATAGAAACCTCTCACGCCCTGGCTATTTTTGAAGACCGCAAGTTTGAAAAGGATGATGTTGTTGTGATCAACCTTTCAGGACGTGGGGATAAAGATCTGAGTACTTATATAGATTATTTTGATTTGTAGAAGGTTTTTGTTTTTAAGCCACGAATTCCCGAATGTTTTCTTTAAAAAACCACTATGAGACCTTACAGGTTTTGAAAACCTGGGAGGTCTGTAAAATAAAAGATTAGCACGGGCGCTGCCCTCGCAATGACGAATTAAGATTTGATCGTCAACCTGAACTTGCTTCAGGTTCTAAGATGAGTTTGATATAATATCTTAAATTCTGAAACAAGTTCAGAAGAACGGAGAAAATTAGAGATTCAAATGTACGCTGCGTTTGCAATGACGAAATAAAAATATTCGTGTATTCGTGGCAGAATTTACCCAGGAACCAAAAACGCTCTCGACTGCGCTCGAGCTGCTAAATAAGAATATTGAATCATAACAAATGAACAGAATAAATAAAAAACTTAAGGAAGAACAGAAATTGCTGTCTATCTATTTTACAGCAGGTTATCCTGAAACCGGAGATACGGTTTCTATAATTCAGGATCTGGAAAAAAATGGCGTGGATTTTATAGAAATTGGATTGCCTTTTAGCGATCCGCTTGCCGACGGGCCTACCATCCAAGAAAGTTCTACCAAAGCCTTAAAAAGCGGGATGACCACCAACAAACTCTTTGAACAACTTAAGGGAATCAGGGATTCTGTGGAAATTCCGTTGATTATTATGGGCTATTTTAATCCTATTCTTCAGTATGGGGTGGAAAAATTCTGTAAAAAATGTGCGGAAACAGGAATTGACGGACTTATAATCCCAGATCTTCCAGTTGATGTTTATAATGAAGAATACAAGTCGATTTTCGAAGAGAACGGACTGCAGAATATATTTTTAATTACACCGCAAACTTCAGAAGAACGCATTCGGTTTATAGATTCGGTTTCAAATGGATTTATTTATATGGTTAGCTCAGCAAGTGTTACCGGTTCTACCAGCGGATTTGGAGATGAGACAAAAAAATATTTCCAAAGGGTAAATGATATGCAGCTGAAAAATCCACAGGTAGTTGGTTTTGGAATTAGCGATTCCGAAAGTTTTCAGCAAGCAACTCAACACGCTAAAGGAGCTATTATTGGTTCTGCTTTTATTAAACACCTTAACAAAAATGGTAAGAATAATACAGCCGATTTTGTAAAAAGCATCAGGCCGGTTTAACCAAATTCTAACATGCTCTTGGCAGGTTTTAAGATTATCGATTCTTATCTTAGTGAATGAATCTAAAATATAGGAATTATGGCAGGGAAAATTGAAGAAAATAAAAGAAAGAGAAATAAAGATCAGGAAAATCCAACCAATCCTACGGGAGATACCAAAAAACGGACTAACGAGGTGGATTTTGACGAGAAAACCATAAAAGACCAACAGAATAAAAAGTAATTTATGGGACGCGGTGATAAAAAAACCAAACGAGGAAAAATTGCTATTGGTACCCATGGAAAATTACGACCTAAACGTAAGAAGTTTAAGGTAAAACCAACCACCATGGCCCAACAGGAAAAGAAAGAGTTACAGTAGTTGTAAGTTGACTACGTCTTGAAACCCTGAATTTGAAAGTTTAAGCTTTTAGATTCAGGGTTTTGTTTTTAGATTTGCGATTTTGAATAAACGCTGAAACGAGTTCAGCATGATGTAATATTCATCATCCCGAATTTATTTCGGGATCTAAGTTGAAAAGAAGTTTATCTTTTTTAAGCATGGTAGGTAGATACTGAAAACAAGTCCTGTATGGCGTGAGACAATAAAATTTAAAACCACTCCTTATACTGCAATATCCTAAAATCTATGGTATTAAAATCTTTATCTTTATGTTTTAGTTGCTTGTAGAGTTCCATACTACCAATAGCACGGTTGGCTGAACCGGACGGCGCGGTTAAAGACACTGTTTTAATCAAGCGGCCATCCAAGATAAATTGGTGAACCCGTGGAACTTCATTAGAAATTACTTTTAACCGAATTTCACTATCAATTTCTTTCAAATGCTTTCGGAAGAAATATTCCGGACCATTTTTGGAATTCCCACCGGTAAAAAGCAAGGTGTCAATTTTCGGATTTTCCTTTAGGATATCAATCATATTCCGAAGCTCCACTTCTTGCATTCCAAGGTCTGAAGCATCTATTTTTTTCCGTCGACTACTCTCTACCATATCACAAATTCCTATTCCCCGTTCTTCTAAAAATTCTTTACGCTGATTTACCGCATCATCCGTGTTTTCAAATTTCAAATCCAAACCGAAAATATTATCTAAAACGATCCATAAGAGTCCGTCGCGGCTGCCGTAGCAAAAATCAACATCACCTTCTTTTAACTGTCTTTTGGTAAACCTGGGTGGCGGTAGAGTTCCTACAATTAGTTTTGTAGCATTTTCCGGGATGTAAGGTTTGTAGGGATGTGTGTGGTGAAACATTGTGCTTCGCGTTTATTATTTTGGGTTTGTTCTTTATCGTTTCTATCCTAAATATTTAAAATAAAAAATTGAAATAAATCGTAGTACTTTTTCTTTTTTGCATTACTAAAAAAAGAAACAAAAAAGTCCAGGCTTACGAAACTTTAACTAGATATATCGCTCAACCACTGAATTTTAGGAACTCACCATCATAGTAAGTTAAACTTCAAAAGTGCGTTTAGCTCCAAACAGCCTAAATTTTTACGTGTTTTCGCTTCAAATCTGACGTTAAATTTTTGGATAGGCCAAACATTCAGTTATAACTATTTAAGTTTAATTACTAAATCATCCGCAAAGACCATGGTGCTTTCTGTGTGGATGATTTCGTCTATTTCGCCGTCTTTGGTGGCGGTTATGGTGGTTTCCATTTTCATCGCTTCAATTACAAATAAAGGTTCGTTCTTATTTACTTTCTGTCCTTTTTCGACTAAAATTGAGGAAATAGAACCCTGGATAGGTGCCCCTACTTCTTTATCATTGGATTTATTGATTTTTTGATGAACAACTTTTTCAACCTTTACCGATTTATCCTGAATTTTCACCGTTCTGGTCTGGCCGTTTACTTTAAAGAATGCATCAACGAGCCCGTCTTCATCTGCAGTTCCTACCGATAAAAATTCAATAAGCAGGGTTTTCCCTTTATCCATTTCCACCGTAATCTCTTCACCGGGTTGCATTCCGTAGAAAAAATTAGGAGTAGGAATATTCATAACTTCGCCAAATTTTCGGTAATGATTAAAATATTCGGTAAATACTTTTGGATATAATTTATACGAAAGGAAATCGGTCATTTCCAGTTTTCGTCCCATTCCCTCGCTAAAAATATCACAGAATTCTCCAAATTCTTTTTCAAAATCTATAGGCTCGAGATGTGCATTAGGTCTATCGGTATAAGGTTTTTGGTCCTTTAGAATGATTTTTTGCACCTCAGCAGGAAAACCACCATAAGGCTGTCCCAGATCTCCTTTAAAGAAATTCACCACCGACTGCGGAAAAGAAAGATCTTCGCCTTTTTCCATTACATCTTCTATACTCAAATTATTACTCACCAGGTATTGCGCCATATCCCCCACTACTTTGCTGCTTGGCGTAACCTTAATAATATCGCCAAAAAGTTTATTCACTTTAGAATACATCGCAGTAATCTCATGAAACCTGGAAGCCAAACCTAAAGACTCGGCCTGGGGTTTTAGGTTGGAATATTGCCCACCGGGAATCTCGTGTTTATAAACATCGGCGTTTCCAGCTTTAAGTCCGCTTTCAAATGGGAAATAATATTTTCGTACCGCTTCCCAGTAATGTGAATACTCGTTGAGCTTATCCATATTGAAATCAGCTTTTCGCTCGCTGGATTGCGTCATTTCTACCAGGGAATTAAAATTAGGCTGCGAAGTTAGTCCGGAAAGTCCACCCAGCGCTACATCTACTACATCTACCCCGGCTTCCATTGCTTTCAAATAAGTAGCCGATTGGATTGACGAAGTATCGTGAGTATGCAAATGCACGGGAATATTGATCTCAGATTTTAATGCGGAAATCAACTCACCGGCAGCGTAAGGTTTAAGCAGCCCGGCCATATCTTTTATCGCTAAAATATGGGCCCCAGCATTTTCTATATCTTTTGCCAGCTGAAGGTAATACTCCATATTATATTTGCTGTTTTTATCAAGTAAATCGCCCGTATAGCAAATTGAAGCCTCCGCAAGTCCAGAAGTATTCTTTCGGACATATTCTATACAGGGCGCGATAGATTTCATCCAGTTTAGGGAATCAAAAATCCTGAAAATATCCACTCCGTTTTCCCAAGCTTCGGCAACAAATTTTTCGATTAAATTATCGGGATAAGCGGTATAACCAACGCCGTTAGAACCGCGCATTAGCATTTGCAGCAAAATATTAGGCATTGCTTTTCTAAGTAATTGCAGGCGCTCCCATGGATTTTCCTTTAAAAACCTAAGACAAACATCAAAAGTAGCACCGCCCCAAACTTCCATACTAAATGTTTCTGGATGGTTTTTGGCAAAACCTTCGGCTACTTTCAGCATATCAATACTTCGCATCCTGGTGGCCAGCAAACTCTGGTGTGCATCGCGAAAGGTAGTATCGGTAAAATGAATTTTCTTTTCATTCTTCAACCATTCAGCAAACTTCTCAGGGCCCAGCTCGGTAAGTAAATCCTTAGTTCCCTTGGGGTAAGCTGCGTGAGGATCAAACGCAGGAACATCAGCTTTTATAAGTTTCGGTTTATCTTTTACGTCCTTGACATCGGGATTTCCGTTTACCACCACATCGCCCAGAAATTCTACCATCCTGGTAGCGCGGTTACGGGTTTCCTTCAACTTAAAAAGATCGGGATTATCGGCGATAAAATTCACGGTTACACTACCATCCCTGAATTTTTCATGCTGAAGAATATTGTCTAAAAACGGAATATTGGTTTTTACCCCACGAATTCTAAATTCGGCTAAAGCCCGGCGCATTTTTCGGCAGGCACCATCCAGGGTTCTTCCGCTGGCAGAAACTTTTACCAGCATGGAATCAAAAAATGGCGAAATGGTCACGCCCTGGTACAAACTCCCGGCATCAAGCCTGATACCAAATCCGGAGGCACTTCTGTAAGTCGTTATAGTGCCATAATCGGGTTGGAAATCGTTCGCGGGATCTTCGGTGGTGATTCTACATTGCAGCGCGAATCCGTTAGTACTTAACGACTCCTGATCTTTAATTTTAATTTGTTCGTCGCTAAGTTTGTATCCGCCGGCAATAAACAGCTGGGCTTTTACCAGGTCTATTCCGGTTACGACTTCGGTAACGGTATGTTCTACCTGAATCCTGGGGTTTACCTCAATAAAATAAATAATTCCATCCTGATCTACCAGAAATTCTACCGTACCAATATTATTATAATTTACCGCCTTACAAATGTTGACGGCATATTCATACAGTTTCTCTTTGGTGGTTTGATCCAGGTTATAGGAAGGTGCGAACTCGATTACCTTTTGATAGCGGCGTTGCACCGAGCAATCCCGTTCAAAAAGATGCACCATATTCCCGTGGTTATCTCCCACGATCTGAATTTCAATATGCTTAGGGTTTTCAATGAATTTTTCAATAAAAACAGTATCGTCCCCAAAAGCGTTGAGCGCTTCACGTTTAGATTCTGAAAATGCTTTTTTTAATTCTGCTTCTTCACGCAACACTCTCATTCCGCGTCCTCCACCGCCGCTGGCAGCTTTCAGCATAATAGGATAACCAATTCGGTTAGCTTCTTCTATCGCTATATCCAGGCTTTCCAGTTCCTTCTCGTTACTTTGAATCACTGGAACATTATTCTTCACGGCTACGGTTTTGGCCGTTACTTTGTCGCCCAGACTTTTTAAAACTGAAACTTCAGGACCAACAAAAATTATATCATTGTCTTTACAGGCCTGCGCAAGATTGGCATTTTCAGAAAGGAAACCATAACCGGGATGAATAGCATCGGCCCCCACCTTTTTAGCCAGGTTAATAATGGCATTTATATCCAGGTAAGGTTTTAGCGGCTCCTTATCGGGACCAATTTGGTAAGATTCATCGGCTTTATAGCGGTGAAGGGAGTAGCGATCCTCGAAGGTGAAAATACCTACGGTTCTAATTCCTATTTCGGTGCAGGCCCTAAAAATTCGAATCGCGATTTCTCCACGATTAGCCACCAATACTTTCTGAATCTTCATTTTTTTAGTTTAATTAGTTAGCAATACTTAGTTGTTGCTGAAAACTATTAAAACATTCAGAGGAATGGGTTCTATTTTATGCTAAATTTTATATAAAAGTTTTCGGTTGTGAGTGAGTAGGAGTTTCGGGTTGGGTGCAGATTTACAGGTCGGGTTGTTATGACTAAAAAAGATCGCCACAATCATTCTTCACTAGCGATGACGTTTAATATTAAAGTTTTTTAAAACCTCACAGGTTTAAAAAACTGTGAGAACTAACTTCTTTTAAAAAATATAATTTAGTTGAACGCCTCCAAAATAATTTCTAGGATTACCGGGATAATAATAGCGCGGAGCGGCACCTCCAAAACCTACTGCATTGGATAACACACTCGCAGCATAATGTTCATCCAAAGCATTGTTTACTCCGCCGTATAAATTCAGGTTTAATTCCTGAAAAATATTAAAAGTATAACCAGCTTTAAAATTAAGTAGACTGTATTGATCTGTATATCCAGAATTCGCATCATCCAAAGGAATTTCTCCTACATTTCGAAAATTTCCATAGAATTCGAAACCAGATTCACTTTGAATATCTACTCCCAGGTTCATAGTGTATTTTGGAACTCCCGGCAGCTGGTTTCCAGAGAAATCTTCGTCATTATTTACAAATTCATCGAATTCGAAAAAATTGATGGCTCCATTTACATAAGGCTTAATCGAAATATCTGGTCCTATTAAAAAACGATAATTAGTCAGGAATTCTATTCCGTTATGATTGGTTTTTCCGGCATTTATTCCCACATATTGATCTTCTGCCACCCGTTGCGCCACAAGCAGATTTTCAATCTGAATGGAAAAAACAGAAACTTCGGTATACAATTTATTTCGAAGCCAATTTCCTTTAAATCCGGCTTCATAATTAATTCCGGTTTCAGGTTTTAGATTGGTGTTTATCTGTCCTTCGGGAGTTAGAGTTTCAGCAACTGTGGGTGTTGAAAATCCGTGGCTTACAGAGGCAAAAATATTCTTTCCCGTCCCAATTTCATAACTCGTTCCAATTCTTGGAGAAAAAACGGGATCAAAACCATAATCCCCGGTTTGATCTAACTCGTCTTGATTGTAAAGATCAGTTAAACTATAATTTGTTGTATTCAGATTAAAACCTGCCTCCAGATTCCATTTTTCAGTAAATTCAAAATTAATTTGGGCGAAAAAATTGGCGTAATTCCGGTCTTGTTCATTGTTGCTTTCACGTTCACCTAACACACTTCCTTCCCCGGGAAAATCTTCATATAAATTCTCAAAAGTTCCGGTTTCATACCACTCATTATAATATTCGGCACCAAAACTAATTTCTGAAGGCAGTTCAAAAACCCGTGTATCTAAATTGAATTTTGTACGAACGCCGGCAGAAACACGCTCTTCCTTTAAAATGTCAAATGGTCGCGGCTCGTAGGCATTTCTAAAACTCAGAAATATACTGGTGGTATTCTTTAAATTATCAAAAAGTGAATGTGTATAAGAACCTCCCAGCATGCCACGATCGTAAGATTCATATCCCTGCGATTGGCCCCAGGTAAATGCCGCGGTTTCCGGGTTATTCAGAAAATCATCTTCGTTAATAGAACTGGGAATAAAAGCTTTTAAGCGGGTGAAATTTGCGAGATAAGATAAACTTCCATTTTCGCTGGTTTTAAGACTTCCGTTTACTAAAGCCGACTTCCGATCGTAATTTCCATTGTCGCGGTAGCCATCGCTGGTTAAATTACTAAAAGTTGCAAATAAAGCAGAATTAGCGGTTGTATTTGAAGCCTGATAAACCTGTTTGCGGGTATTAAAACTTCCATACTGCGTTTTTAATCCTAAGCGGGCTTCTTCTTTTCCTGACTGTTTGGAGTATAGATTTATGGAACCGCCCAATCCAGCGCCGTAAATACTGGAAGTAGGACCTTTAATCACTTCTATTCGATCTAAACTTTCCTGGTCAAAATCGTCTAAGGTGAGCTCTCCTTCTGCAGTTGTTAACGGTATACCATCAAAATACGCCTGAATTCTATTGGTACTGTATTGCGAACGCGCACCAATACCACGAATATTGATCTTATTGGTATTTAAAGCTCCCTGATTTACAAACATTCCGGGGACATTATTAAAAGTTTCCAGAACGTTGGTAGCATCGGTTCTATTAAAATCTGTTTGTGTTACAAGATTCACCGAAGCCGGAACTTCTCTAAGTGATTTCGGAATTACGGTACTACGCACCACAACTTCTGAAAGCGTTTCGGAAGTCGGACTCAAATATATTTCCTGCGGAGTGCTTGAGGTAAGTTCAACTTCTAGGGTTTCAAAACCAAGGACGGAAATCTGAAAATCCCCAGGTAATTCCCCTGAAGTAAAGCTAAAATTCCCATCTTTATCTGTAACAGCAACCAGCGATGAAGCCTTGTAAATTGAAACATCTTCTATAGGTTCGTTATTATTCGCATTCAGTATTTTAAATTGATTTTCCTGAGAAAACAGGTTTCCTATCCAAAGTAGGCACAAAAGTGCCAGTAATTTTTTTTCCAATATTTTATATTTTATTCAGCTGAAACTTTCCAGATTACATTTGCATCGTCATCATTTACCAGAAGAGCTCCGTCTGGAGTAACTGTAACTCCTACAGGTCTCCCGTGGACTTTACTTTCTGCTTCATCAGCTATAAATCCGGTAAGAAAATCTTCGGGCTGGCCTGGTTTTCCATTTTCATCAAAAGGCACAAAAATAATTTTGTAACCGGAGAAAACGGCCCGGTTCCAGGAACCATGCTGCCCTACAAAAGCACCGTTTTTATATTTTTCAGGGAATTTATCTTTGGTGTAAAATGCCAATCCTAAAGATGCGGTATGTGGTCCCACGGGTACATCTGGTACAATAGTTTTTTCCACCAACTCCATATGTGGATCATCGGCCCAGCGAGGATCCTGAATTTGCCCAAAATAAGAATAAGGCCAGCCATACCAGCCGCCTTCTTTTACGCTAGTAATATAATCTGGCACTAGATTATTTCCAATTTTGTCTCGTTCATTTACGGCAGCCCAAAGTTCCCCAGTTACCGGGTTCCAGTCCATTCCAACAGGATTTCTTAATCCTGAAGCATAAATTTTCTCCCCACTTCCGTCGGTATTAATTTCCAGAATTGCGGCACGTCTTTCTTCTTTATCCATTCCGTACTCACCCACGTTACTGGCAGAACCTACGGACACATAAATTTTACTTCCATCTTCATTAGCGAGTAAATTACGCGTCCAGTGATTATTATATCCGCCTGCAGGAAGACTAAGAATTTTCTCTCCTTCAGCTTCAATTTTCATATCCCCTTCAGTATATGGATATCGGTAAAGTCCGTCGGTATTGGCAACGTAGAAATAATTATCTAAAACTAACATTCCGTAAGGTTGATTTAAGTCATCCAAAAATATATCCTGATAATCTGGATTACCATCACTATCTTTATCACGAATTAAGATAATCCTGTCGGCGCTGTTTTTTGTATTAGATTCAACAACAAAAAAATCACCGTTAGGTGCGATATAAGTTCTACGCGGATGCTTTAAGTTTTCTGCAAACATCGTCACTTTAAATCCCGCGGGCGCCTGTGGTTTTTTATCTCCCCAGCCAATAACTTCACTCTCTTTAGTAACAGATTCTGAAGAAAAAGGTGGCACTAACCTAAGTTCGCCAATTGCAGTTTCTACCACGTCTGCAGATTGTTGCGACAGTTCTTTTTTCTTCTCTTCACTAAGGTCTGTATTTACCTGAGCCTGAGCCGGAATGGCTAAGCAGCAGGAAAGAGAAAGGCCTATAATTGTAGTAAGCTTTTTCATAATTTCAGCATTTTAGTTTAAAATTAGCTTTTAATATTTCGGCTGAAAAGTTTTTAAAGCAGATTAGGTTTACTTTAACAAACGCCAATTAGTCCAAGTTTTTTGGTGGCTAGGCACGTTTTAGTTAAGTTTATACTTTCAATTGCAAAGGATACTATGAAAAAAATTCTCGTTTTGAGTGTGGGGCTACTTTCGCTGATTTCCTGCGATTTAGAAAAATATCAACTGGTTACCGATTATGATCTTGAAACCCGTTTTGAGAAAAGTGATGGTAAAGAAACCGGTACTTATGAAGAAGTTATTGATTTTTACACCCAACTTGCTGAAAGCTCTGGCAAAATAAGCCTGGAAGAATTCGGAAAAACTGACAGTGGCGAACCGCTTCATCTTGCCATTTACAGTCCAAATGAAGATTTTGATTTTGAAGAATTAAGAGAAGAAAATAGTATAATTCTAATAAATAATGGAATTCACCCGGGGGAAAGTGATGGGATAGATGCAACGATGATGCTCTTTAGGGATCTGGCGGGAGATTCTATTAAAACTCCAACAAATACCGTTTTAGCAACAATTCCTGTTTATAATATAGGTGGCGCTTTAAACCGAAATTCTACCAGCCGAACCAATCAAAATGGTCCTGCTGAATACGGTTTTAGAGGAAATGCGAGAAACTACGACCTAAACCGGGATTTTATAAAAGCCGATACCCGAAACACCCGAAGCTTTTACGAGATTTTTCACCACGTAAAACCCGATATCTTTATTGACAATCATGTAAGTAATGGCGCCGATTATCAATACACCCTCACCCATCTTTTTACGCAACATAATAAACTTGGCGGCGAACTAGGCTCTTATTTAAATGAACAAATTATGCCTGCGCTGGAAGATTCACTCGCAAAGAAAGATTGGGATATTACGCCTTATGTAAATGTTTTTAATGAAGTTCCCGAAGAGGGATTTTCCCAGTTTAACGATCATCCTCGATATTCTACGGGTTATACCACGCTGTGGAATACCATTGGAATGATGGTAGAAACGCATATGCTAAAACCGTATCCAAAACGGGTTAGAGGAACTTACGAGTTAATGCGCAGTATGATTGATATTGCTGAAAATGACAGAGAGCGAATGAAAGATATTCGTAACCGGGCCTCAAGAAAATACCTGACAGAGCGATGGTATCCTATTAACTTTAAACCTGATATGGAAAATCCCAGCCGACGGAATTTTAAAGGTTACGAAGGTGAAAAGATAAAAAGTGAAATTACCGGTGGCGACCGCTTACAATATGATAGTAGCAAACCATTCAACAAAGAAATAGATTACTATAATAATTTTATTGCTGAAGATACTATTGAAATTCCACGGGCTTATATTGTTCCCCAGGGCTGGTGGCAGCTTACTGATCTTTTAAAGCTGAACAAAATTAAACTGGAACCTTTGCAAAGTGATACTACTTTATATGTTGAAACTTACAAAATAGAGAATTTTAAAACCCGCAATCAAGCTTACGAAGGTCACTATATGCATAGTGAAACCAAAGTATCTAAAAAGATGGATTCGGTGAGGTTTAGAAAAGGCGATTTTGTGGTAAAAACTTTCCAGGATGGTGCCAGGTATTTAATTGAAACCTTGGAGCCTGAAGCCCCGGATTCCTTCTTCAACTGGAATTTTTTTGATACCGTTCTTCAGCAAAAAGAAGGTTTTTCGCCCTATGTTTTTGAAGATGTTGCAAAAAAAATGCTCGAAGAAAACCCTGAATTAAAAGAACAATTTGAGGAAAAGAAACGCACTGATGCTCAATTTTCCAACAGCCCGTACAATCAATTAGCCTGGCTGCATAAACAATCTAAGCATTATGAAACGGCGCATTTACGCTACCCTATCTTCAGATTGCCGCGCTAAGTATTTTTCAGAAAAAAGAAGTTTAATATTCGCATAAGATTTCTGAAGCGCTTTCTGGCTTTTCTTTAAATCTTTCCATTTAGCCTTTTCAATCCCTTCTTTAGTTTCGGGCCGCAGTTCGCCTTCATAAGAAGTACGCATCTCGTACCAATGCGTAACTTTAAGTCGGTAACGTCCTTTCCGTTTAAAAATATGATAAGTTTTCTGAAGAAATTTGGTCACTTGTAAACCTTCAACACCGGTTTCTTCTTCTACTTCCCGAATTGCCGAAGCTTCAATAGTTTCATTTTTTTCGGTTTTCCCTTTTGGAAGATCCCAACGTTTTTTTCGGTAGATAAAGAGAATTTCATCTTTATCGTTTAAAACCATTCCGCCGGCAGCGGTAACCACGCGTAGCTTTTTAAACAAATGCTTCAGCAGTTTTTCTTCTTTTTCGTGATAAAGATTCACATAAAGCAATTCACCTTTACTAATTTTTTTTATTATCCGCTTAATTCTAACCTTCTTAATTGGCAGGGATACATAATTTTCGCCAAAATCTTTCTTTGTAGAGAGAATTAAGGGAATATCATTTACAAAAACTTTATACATTTGCAGTATGATTTTAAATAAAGAAACAGCCAGAACAACTGCTGAACTGTTATTGCAAATTAAAGCAATAAAATTAGATGCACAAGAACCATTTACATGGGCCAGCGGTTGGAAATCGCCAATATACTGCGATAACCGAATAGTTCTCTCCTATCCGCCAATTAGAAATCACATAAGGGAACAGTTTGCACGCCAAATTGAAGAGCTTTATGGGAAACCCGATGTTATTGCAGCGGTAGCCACAGGCGCCATTGGTATTGGGATGCTAGTAGCCGAGATTTTAAGCCTTCCGTTTATTTATGTTAGGCCTGAAGCCAAAAGTCACGGACGGAAAAACCAGATTGAAGGCAATCTTTCTGAAGGCCAGACCGTGGTAGTAATTGAAGATTTAATTAGCACCGGAAACAGCAGTTTAAACGCTGTAAAAGCTCTAAAAGAAGCTAAAGCCAATGTAAAAGGAATGTTGGCCATATTTACTTACGGTTTTAAAACTGCCGATGAAAACTTTGAAAAAGAAGGAATAGAATTACATACGCTTAGCGATTACGATTTTTTATTGGAAACCGCACAACGCACCAATTATATTAATGCAACTGAAGCCGGAATGTTAAGAGAATGGCGTCAGGATCCCGCAAACTGGAAAAAATAAATAATGAATATAGAAAGTCCAAAAGTTACTGCAGATAAAAGTCAGCAGGAAATGTTCAATTTTTTAACCAAGGTTGAGAATTACGAACAATTAATGCCGGAAAGCAAAGAAGTATTTGAAGTTAGAGATGAAAAAACCTTTGTTTTTGGTCTTAAAGGAATGCCGGTAATAAAATTGGAAATCCAGGAAACCATAGAACCGGAATTGGTTGTTTTAGGTTCTACCTCAGATAAATTTGATTTTAAATTAAAAGCGCATATTTCGGCTTCAAGCGAGAATCAAAGTGAAGTACAAATGGAATTCAACGGTGCGTTTAATGCGATGATGGCGATGATGGTTAAAAAACCATTGACCAAATTCATAAATACTTTAGCCGAAAATATTGGGAAGCTTTAAAATTTAAAAGGCTGTTTGAATGTTCTAGTGTCGTCAACCTGAATTTGTTTCAGGTTCTAAGTTGAAATTAAAGTTTATTCAAACAGTTTATTAATACATCAATTTAATTTCTTTTAAATCAAAGGTTTTAAAAACCGAATCTTCTATTTCTAAATTCAACCTACCTGAAGTGGTGACACCTCGAATAATTCCGGTGAGATACGTTTCATCTGGTAGTTGAAAAGTAGACACTGCATCCCGTCTAAACATATTCTTTGCATATTTCTCTAAAATTGAGGTTTCTACTTCGGCATTAATTTGAGTTAATTTTTCTTCCAATTCATCTGTAATTCTTTTTAATATTTCATCCAGGTTAAAATGAACTCCGGTAACCAGTTTTAACGAAGAGGCCTGTGGAAGATCGGGAAATTCAGTTTGATTCACATTTAATCCCACTCCAATTATTGAGGCCGCTATTTCATTATTTTTCAGGATGTTTTCAATAAGAATTCCGCTAATTTTATAGCGTGCTGACATTATGTCGTTAGGCCATTTTACTTTTAATGCAGGCACATTAAATTTATTGAGCACTTCAATAATTGCCAGGGAAACGGTGGCGCTCATCAAAAACTGATGGTTTACCCCAACTTTAATTTTTGGATATAAAACGCTAAAAGTAAGGTTCTCCCCCGAATTTGAAACCCAGCCAGAGCCGCGCTGGCCACGCCCTTTGGTTTGCTCGTAAGCCACTACACATATTGGTTCAAAGGAAGTTTTGCCACGGTAGAGTTCACGGGCAAATTCGTTGGTAGAATTGGTGGCATTAACTTTGATTATACGCATACTAATAGTAAGAAATGAAACGGGCGTTAAATGTTATGTAAACTAAGCCTATAAACAGCTAAAAAGTAATAACTTTGCGAAAATAATTAATTTTAATGGCAAAAAAAGAAGCGAACAACGATCAACTTATTGCGCATATAATTAAAGGAATTGAAGAAGTAAAAGGTAACGACATTGATATTCTTGACCTTAGGCAAATAGAAAATACCGTATGTGATTATTTTATAATCTGCAACGGGACTTCCAACACACAGGTAAACGCCATTGTGAATTCCATCCAAAAAACTGTAAGTAAGGCTCTTAAAGACAAACCCTGGCACGTAGAAGGCGGAGAAAATGCAGAGTGGGTACTTTTAGATTATGTAAACGTGGTTGTTCACGTTTTCCAAAAGCATATTAGAGAGTTTTATGATATTGAAAGTCTTTGGGGTGATGCAAAAATCACTTCCATAGAAACCAATTACTAATTATTTAATTTAGAATTACCAAGAATGGCGAAACAGCAACCCAAAAAAAATACAGATCCCAAGAAGCCTAAATTTAATGCTTACTGGATCTATGCCGCTATAATCATTATATTTATAGGAATTAATTTCTTTAGTGGAGGCGGTTTTAGTGAACCAGCTCAAACCAATCCGGCTGAATTTCTAACGTATCTTCGAGACGGTGACGTAAAAAAGGTAGAGATTGTAAACCGCAAACAGGCTAAAGTTTACCTTACAGAAGATGCAGCGCAAAAAGACATTCATAAACAAGCCAACGATCCCGAGCTTTTTAACACCGGTGGCGAAACCCCGGCCTATAGTTTTGAGTTTGGTGATTTACAAAACCTTGAAGACGATATCAAGGAAATAAAGGCTGAAAATAACCTGGATACCACTGTGGTTTACGATACGCAAAGTAACGTAATGAGTGAGATTTTCTGGGCATTATTACCGTTTATCCTGATTATTGGAGTTTGGATTTTTATAATGAAAAAAATGAGCTCAGGTGCCGGTGGTGGTGCAGGAGGCCAAATTTTCAATATTGGAAAATCAAAAGCGAAATTATTTGACCAGAATACTGATGTAAAAACTTCTTTTAAAGATGTTGCCGGTTTGGAAGGCGCAAAAGAAGAAGTTCAGGAGATTGTAGATTTCCTTAAACATCCCGATAAATATACTTCCTTAGGTGGTAAAATTCCTAAAGGAGCCTTACTTGTAGGCCCTCCTGGAACCGGTAAAACCTTACTGGCTAAAGCCGTTGCCGGAGAAGCCAAAGTACCTTTTTTCTCTCTTTCCGGATCAGATTTCGTAGAGATGTTTGTAGGAGTTGGTGCTTCCAGGGTTCGTGACTTATTTAAGCAAGCCAAAGAGAAATCACCTTCAATTATCTTTATTGATGAAATTGATGCCATTGGCCGTGCCCGAGGAAAAAGTAATTTCTCAGGTTCTAACGATGAACGTGAAAATACCTTAAACCAGTTATTAACAGAAATGGATGGTTTTGGAACCAACACTAACGTTATAGTTGTTGCCGCGACCAACCGTGCCGATGTACTGGATAAAGCACTAATGCGTGCCGGAAGGTTTGACCGACAGATTTATGTTGATCTTCCCGACTTAAATGAAAGAAAAGAAATTTTTGAAGTTCACCTCAAGCCACTTAAAAAAGTAGCCGAGGAACTTGATACTGAATTTTTAGCAAAACAAACCCCCGGATTCTCGGGAGCAGATATTGCCAATGTTTGTAACGAAGCTGCACTTATTGCCGCTCGTAAAGGTAATAAAGCAGTAGGAAAACAGGATTTCCTTGATGCCGTAGACCGTATTGTTGGCGGACTTGAGAAAAAGAACAAAATTATTACTCCAGACGAGAAAAAAGCAATTGCCTACCACGAAGCCGGTCACGCGACTGTAAGCTGGATGTTAGAGCACGCTGCACCGCTGGTTAAAGTAACTATTGTTCCTCGTGGACAATCACTTGGTGCTGCCTGGTATTTGCCTGAAGAGCGACTTATTGTAAGACCAGAGCAAATGCTGGATGAAATGTGTGCTGCCCTAGGTGGCCGTGCAGCAGAGAAAGTGGTTTTTGATAAGATTTCAACCGGAGCCTTAAGTGATCTTGAAAAAGTGACCAAACAAGCTAAAGCCATGGTTACTATTTATGGGTTGAATGATAAAGTTGGTAACCTTACTTATTACGATTCTTCCGGCCAGAGTGAATATAATTTCACCAAACCTTATAGTGAAAGTACATCTGAGCTTATTGATAAAGAAATTTCAAATTTAATTGAGACTCAGTATAAGCGTGCTATAGATTTACTTACCGAGCACAAAGATAAACTGGGACAGTTAGCCGATATTCTCCTTGATAAAGAGGTTATTTTTAAAGACGATTTGGAAACTATCTTCGGAAAAAGACCTTATGATAAAGATCAGGAAAAAACTGAAGTTTTAGGAAAGAAAGAAACTCCTAAAATTCAAGAAAAAGCTGCTGAAACAAAAGAACAAAATCCTGCCCCCGGAAGTGATTCTGAAGAGAACACGATAACTGAAGATAATTCAGTTAATAAATAGTTCACAACCACGGTTTAAAAAATCTTAATTTGCCTAAGTGTTAAATTAAGATTTTTTACCTTTGGTTAAAATGACGTTGAGAACCACACCCAAAACTCTATGAGTCTATTTAGAAGATTTCTTAACCCTAAATCTAAATCAGACAAAAAACAGGACTCTCCTGAAAAAGCTGAGCGGGGAAAATACATGCCAGAGGTAAAACTGCCTACCGACGAGCGTTTTATGCTCAATTTTAAAAATAACGGTGGAAAATTTCTCTATTGTGAAGACACTAAAGAAATGCAGGAGGCCTTTGATAATATTTTACTTGAAAACGATTGGTATGAAAAGGAATGTTTTTGCCTTGATCCCAATCTTCAGGATAAATTTAAAGGTTTCAACCTTAATTTTACCAGGTCTGGTACGGCTCCGTTCTTTCTTTCTACCTGTGAATACCTGGTAGCAAACGACGGATCTATCCTTATTTCTTCTAACCAGATTAAAGAATGCAAACTCAACGATTTACCCGATAATTTTGTTATTATTTCTTCTACAAGCCAGTTAATAGATACTATTGGCGAAGGCCTTCGCGGCATTAAATTTAGAAACAAACAGCGAATTCCTTCTAATATTACTACCATCAAAAATTTTGAAACGCAAAAAGAAGGAGATTTTATGAGCTATGGAAGTAGCACAAAAAACCTATATTTGCTCCTGCTGGAAGATTTATAACACATGAGGGAAGCTATTATTAGAACTATTTCAGGATTGTTGTACGTATCCATATTGGTGGCTTCTATACTTTCTTCAGAATTAATTTTTATCAGCTTATTTTACCTCTTAGGGCTCGTTTGTCTTGTTGAAATGCAAAAGCTTCTGCATTTAAAAAGTTATGCACTTTACGCTGTACAGGCCTTACTTTTTTATCTTTTCAGCTATTTAAAATTTAATCAGGATGCTACTATCCTGCTGCTTTTCATTACCATATTTGTAAACTTATTTTTGGTAAAAGATTTACTGGTAGTGAGAAAAATACCAGTTTTTGAAAAGAAAAAGTACATTATTATAATCTTCTACCTAATTTCTTCGGTAATTTTTCTAACCCTTATTCCTACCATAGAAGGCGTTTTTATTCCCAAACTGGTAGTAGGGATTTTTATCCTGATTTGGACTAATGATACATTTGCTTATATTGTTGGTAAGAATTTTGGAAGTAGAAAACTCTTCGAACGTATTTCTCCCAATAAAACTGTAGAAGGTTTCCTGGGCGGAGTGATTTTTAGCGGTGTAGCCAGTTTTTTTATTTTTTATTACACCCAGTTCCTCACCTTCCCTATTTGGTTGGGAATGGCTATTATACTTAGTGTTTTTGGAACACTTGGAGATCTTATTCAATCAAAATTTAAACGGCAGGCCGGTGTAAAAGACAGCGGTACCTTAATGCCAGGACACGGTGGCTTGTTTGACAGGTTAGACAGTATTATTTTTTCGAGTCCATTTGTATATGCTTATCTATATATTCTAGATTATGTTTCATAAAGAAGGTTACAAAATTATGGGGTGGGCAGCTTTGCTGCTTATTACAATAAACGTGGTATCGTATTCGTTAATAAATACATACTGGATAAAATTTGCTATCCTGGTAGCCACCATAATACTGTTTTTTCTAATTATTCAATTCTTTAGAAATCCTAAACGGAATACAGTTTTAAACGATGCACACGTAGTTGCCCCGGTAGACGGCAAAGTAGTAGCCATAGAAGAAGTAGAAGAAAAAGAATACTTTAAAGACAAACGCTTGCAGGTTTCTATTTTTATGTCGCCCATAAATGTGCACGTAACAAGACATCCTATTGGCGGAAAAGTAAAATACAGCAAATACCATCCTGGAAAATTTTTGGTTGCCTGGCACCCAAAATCCAGTGAGGAGAACGAAAGAACAACAGTTGTGGTTGCAAATGAAAAGGCCGGGGAAGTTTTATACAGGCAAATTGCCGGTGCAATGGCAAAAAGAATTGTAAACTATGCTGAAGTTGGCAATGAAGTAATTCAAGGTAGCGATAGCGGATTTATAAAATTCGGTTCCAGGGTAGATGTATTTTTACCTTTAAATACACCAATTTCGGTGAAACTTAACCAGAAGGTAAAAGGTGGGCTAAGTGTTATAGCCAAAATTGATGAATAAGCAGTACGTTATGCCTGAAACAACAGATGAAAAATTTCTAAAAGCCTATGACATGGCCAGCAAAACCAATCAAAAATTTGCGCCAGATGTTATGCTTCACTTTTACGCCTATTACAAGAAAGCCACCCAGGTAAACGGATTCTACATTCCCCCTACTAACGAAGGAGATCTTAGAAATGCTTTTAAAATAAACGCTTTATTACAGGTGAAAAATTTAAGCAAGCAGGAAGCTCGCGAAAAATATGTAGAACTTGTAGAAGAACATATTGGCGAAGTAACCCCATAGCTACCTCGCCAAAATCTCCCTTAATTTTATTTTAAACTTTTTAAGCTGGCTTTAATCGCTTCAATTTTAGCTTCAGCATCTGCCTTTTTCGCTTTTTCTATAGCAACCACTTTTTCCGGGGCGTTATTTACAAAACGCTCATTAGAAAGTTTCTTTTCCACGGAATTCAAAAAGCCTTGATTGTACTTTAATTCTTCTTCCAGCTTTTTAACTTCAGCTTCCACATCTATAGAGCCTGCAATAGGAATAAAATATTCATTAGATTTTACTCGGAAAGAAAGCGCACCTTCCACCTGCTTGTCTACATAACCGAATTCATTAATATTTCCCATTTTTAAGATCACAGGATCAAATAATTCTGAAACATTTTCATTGTTCATCACCATAAGATCTATGGTATTTTTAAATGAAATATTTTTCTCTTTCCTAATTTTTCTGATTCCGGCAATAACTTCTGAAGCCAAACCAAACTCACTAATTATCTCGTCATTGAATTCCTTAAGTTCCGGCCATTTTGCTATTATCAAAGCTTCTGAAGGAGTTCTTTCGGTAATTTCCTGCCAGATCTCTTCGGTTACAAAAGGCATAAACGGGTGAAGAATTTTTAAATTATCCTCCAATATTTCAATTACTGCTTTATAAGTTTTAGCATCAATAGGCTGCCCGTAAGGGGGTTTCACCATTTCCAGGAACCACGAGCAGTAATCGTCCCAAATTAGTTTATAAGTACTCATTAAAGCATCACTCATTCGGTATTTCGAGTAATGATCTTCAATTTCAGCCAGAGTTTTTCTAAATCTTGCAGTGTACCAATCTAACGCGATTTTTGAAGTTTCGTCCTGCTCTTTTTCTTCGGAAATTTCCCAACCTTTAACCAGCCTGAAAGCGTTCCATATTTTATTTGAAAAGGCACTACCCTGCTTACAAAGATCTTCTTCAAACATCAAATCGTTTCCGGCGGGAGAGCTCAATAACATACCCACACGAACCCCATCAGCACCATATTGTTCAATTAACCCAAGCGGATCTGGAGAATTCCCAAGCGATTTAGACATTTTTCTTCGTTGTTTATCACGAACTATTCCGGTTAAGTAAACATTTCTAAAAGGTCTTTCGCCTCTATATTCATAGCCCGCCATAATCATACGTGCAACCCAGAAAAATAAGATTTCAGGAGCAGTTACAAGATCGTTGGTAGGATAGTAATAATTGATTTCTTCATTTTCAGGTTCCAGGATTCCGTTGAAAACGCTCATTGGCCATAACCAGGACGAAAACCATGTATCCAAGGCATCTTTATCCTGAATTAATTCTTCAGCTTTTAAACTTGCATTTCCTGATTTTTTTCTGGCTTTTTCCAAAGCTTCTTCAGAAGTTTCAGCAACTACAAAATCCTCTTTTCCGCTTCCGTAGAAATAAGCGGGAATCTGCTGCCCCCATAAAAGCTGGCGTGAGATATTCCAGTCACGCACATTTTCCATCCAGTGCTTGTAAGTATTCAAAAATTTATCGGGAACAAGATTAATTTCGTCTCCAACCACGGCATCAATTGCCGGTTTGGCCATATCTTTCATTTTCAAAAACCACTGATCGCTTAGCTTTGGTTCTATCACCGCACCGGTCCGCTCACTGGTTCCCACTTTATTGGTATGCTCCTCAACTTTGGTTAGCACACCCATTTCTTTTAATTCTTCAACAATTTCTATTCTTGCCTGGAACCTGTCTTTACCTTCGTAATGCATCCCGTAAGCATTAAGGCTGGCATCATCGTTAAGAATATCTATTACCTCAAGATTGTGCTTATCGCCCAGCATTTTATCGTTCTCGTCGTGTGCGGGAGTAACTTTTAAACAACCGGTACCAAATTCTACATCTACATATTCATCTTCTATAATTGGTATAACTCGATTGCAAATTGGCACTATCGCTTTTTTACCTTTTAAGTGTGTAAAACGCTCGTCATTTGGATTAATACAAATCGCGGTATCTCCCAGGATTGTTTCGGGTCGCGTAGTTGCAATGGTTAAAACATCTTCGGTTCCTTCTACCTTATAATTCAGGTAATAAAGATTTCCTTGTTTTTCCAGGTGAATTACTTCTTCATCAGAAAGTGTAGTTTTTGCCACCGGATCCCAATTTACCATTCGGTACCCACGGTAAATAAGGCCTTTTTCATATAGATCAACAAAAACCTTAATTACCGAAGCTGACATATTATCATCCATCGTAAACTTGGTGCGGTCCCAGTCGCAGGAAGCGCCCAACTTTTTTAATTGTTCCAGGATTATCCCGCCGTGCTTATGTGTCCAGTCCCAGGCGTGTTGTAGAAATTCCTCACGGCTAAGATCGTTTTTATCAATTCCTTCAGCCTTTAATTTTGCTACCACTTTTGCTTCAGTTGCAATAGAAGCGTGATCTGTTCCCGGTACCCAGCAGGCATTGAAACCTTTTAACCTGGCGCGTCTCACTAAAACATCCTGAATGGTATTATTCAGCATATGACCCATATGCAAAACCCCGGTCACGTTTGGTGGCGGTATCACAATGGTGTAAGGTTCTCTCTCGTCTACTTCTGAATGAAAAAACTTGTTTTCCATCCAGTAGTTATACCATTTATCTTCTACTTTTTTTGAATCGTATTGGGAAGCAATTGCCATATTGGTCTGGTTTTTGAAAAATAAAGCAAAAGTAATTATAACTGAAGGATTATAAAAGAAGTTGATTTGATTAAAATTTTGAGTGTACATCATTTCAGCTTATCTTTACCTTTCGTTTATTAAAAACCAGAAATTATGAAAAAGTTAATCGCTATTGCCATTTTTGTTGTTGCCGGTTTAGGTACTGCAATGGCACAGGAAACAGCCAAAATAGAATTCAAGAGTGAAACTATTGATTATGGCGAAATAAAGAAGGGAAGTGACGGCGTAAGGGTTTTTGAGTTTACCAATACCGGTAACGCTCCCCTGGTTATTGCTAATGTAACTTCAAGTTGCGGGTGTACCATCCCTAAAAAGCCGGAAGAACCAATACAACCGGGAGAAACCGGTGAAATTCAGGTAAAATATAACACCAAACTTGTGGGTCCAATTAGAAAAACGGTTACCGTTTATTCTAATGCCGAAGAAGCTACAAAATCGCTTAAAATTAAAGGTAGAGTTATCGAAGACGATAGCAGCCGTTAATTTTTAAGATGAAGAATTAGAAAAGGCCGTTTGAAAGGTTTATTTCCGTCAAGTTGTCCCGAAACTATAGGACAGGATGGCGTTCATAAAATATATTTCAAACGGTTTTTTTACGCTTAGAAATGTACAATTCAACTTAAAAATGCAAATTTAGTTTAGGCCAATTATAACGAAAAATAGGCATAGAATCTTACAGGAATTTCGCATTTTTGCACAGTATTAAAAACAATCTCATGCCAAGTATTTCAAACAAAGGGCGCAATATGCCCGAATCTCCGATAAGAAAATTAGTTCCTTTTGCTGAAGCAGCTATAAAAAAAGGAAAAATAATCTATCAGTTAAATATTGGACAACCGGATATTGAAACACCTAAAGCAGCTCTGGATGCTGTTAAGAATAACAATATAGATGTTCTTTCTTACAGTCATTCTGCAGGTTTTGAATCTTACCGAACCAAATTAGCTAAATATTACCGTAAGAATGATATCCCGGTAGATGCTGAAGATATTATTATTACCACCGGAGGTTCAGAAGCTTTGTTATTTGCCATGGGAAGTATTACCGATCCCGGAGATGAAGTAATTATTCCTGAACCTTTTTATGCGAATTATAACGGATTTGCTACCGCTTCAGGAGTTCAAATTATTCCTATCAAAGGATCTATTGATGATAATTTTTCACTTCCTGCAATTTCAGAATTTGAAAATTTAATTACCGATAAAACTAAGGCAATTTTAATTTGTAATCCTGGAAATCCAACCGGTTACCTTTATACACGTGAGGAAATTCAACAGCTTGCAGATTTAGCAATAAAACACGACCTGTTTATTGTTGCAGATGAAGTTTACCGCGAATTCGCTTACGATGGCGTAAAACACCATTCAATTATGAGTATTCCCGACCTGGAGCAAAACGCTATCATGGTAGATTCTGTTTCTAAACGTTATAGTATGTGTGGTGCCAGAATAGGCTGCCTGGTTACAAAGAATAAGGAAGTAATGGCGGCCGCCATGAAATTCGCACAGGCAAGGTTAAGCCCGCCTACTTTTGCTCAAATTGCTGCTGAAGCTGCACTGGATACGCCAGACCAATATTTTGAAGAAGTAAATAAGGAATATACTGAGCGAAGAAATCTTTTAATAGAAGGTCTAGAAAAAATCCCCGGAGTAAAAGTAGCAAAACCAAAAGGTGCATTTTATTGCATTGCAGAATTGCCTATTGAAAACGCGGATAAATTTGCACAGTGGTTGCTGGAAGATTTTCAGCATAACGGAGAAACCGTAATGGTAGCACCTGCTAACGGCTTCTACTCTACACCAAATACCGGAATGAACCAGGTGCGAATTGCTTATGTTTTAAAGAAAGAAAACCTGGAAAAAGCCATAGAAATTCTTAAAATAGCCCTGGAAGAATATAACAAATAGGCTATGCAGGTTGCTGAAAATTTTTCGCTGAAAGAACACAATACTTTTGGAGTAGATGTAAATGCCAGGAAATTCGTTTCGGTACATTCTACTGAAGAATTACGTGATGTTTTACAGCAAACCTATGCTTCTGAAATTTTTGTACTTGGCGGTGGCAGCAATATGCTGCTCACGCAAAATATAGACAAAACTGTTATTCATATTGGCATAAAAGGAATTGAACTTATTTCTGAAAGCCGGGATGAAGTAATTTTAAAAGTTGGTGCCGGTGAAAACTGGCATCAATTTGTGCTTTATTGCATAGAAAAGGATTATGGCGGATTAGAAAACCTATCGCTAATCCCCGGAAATGTTGGCACCGCTCCTGTTCAAAATATCGGCGCATACGGGGTGGAACTCAAAGATACTTTTGAATCTTGCGAGGCTATGCGAATACAAACGCTTGAAATTAAAACTTTTAGCCGGGAACAATGCGAATTTGATTATCGCAACTCTGTATTTAAAAATAAGCTGAAAGGGGAATATATTATCACTTCGGTAAATTTTAGACTGAATAAAAAAGACCATCAATTAAGTACCGAGTATGGCGCCATCCAGGCTGAACTGGATAAAAACCAGATCAAAAAACCTGGCATTAAAGATGTTTCTGATGCGGTAATAAGTATTAGGCAGCAAAAATTACCCGATCCCAGGGAATTAGGAAACAGCGGTAGCTTTTTTAAAAATCCGGTTATTAAGGAATCTGAATTTAAAAATCTTCAAAAAAAATTTCCTGAAATACCTTTTTATGCCTTGCAGGCAAATAATATAAAAATTCCTGCTGGTTGGTTAATAGACCAGGCTGGGTTAAAAGGTTATCGGCAGGGAGATGCGGGTGTTCATAAAAACCAGGCGCTTGTTTTGGTAAATTATGGAAACGCCACAGGAGAAGAAATTTTGGCCCTTTCTAAAGAAATTCAAGATAAAATTTATAAAAAATACAAGATAAAACTTGAACCCGAGGTTAATGTATTTTAAATTCCTGTTGGAAAACATTTAACGTTCCGCCTACAAAAATCTTCTTTTATTTAGCTTAAAATTAGCAGTTTGGGATTCAAAATAATCCTATATTTATAATATCAATATCGGGGTGCTTTGGCTGAGATATACCCGTAAAACCTGATCTGGTTAATGCCAGCGTAGGAAATATTGAATCTAAAAAGGACTTTATTGTCTTTTTTAGAGAGAGCTTCATTTTCCTCAAAGAAAATGAAGCTTTTCTTTTTAAAACAGTTTCAAAAAAAAATCCACCGATAAATATTACCGGCAGATTTACTTGAAATCAATCTATTAATCTATTCTTAACTAAGAATCTTTTTTCCTCATTACCACACCGTCTATAAGGTGAACCATTCCATTAGAGGCTTCAATATCTGTAGCGATAATAGTAGCTTTATTTCCATTTTCGTCCTGTAGAACAATATTGTCACCTTCCATCATCACTTTAAGTTCTGCACCATCCATAGTAGAAAAGCTTGCTTCGCCCTCTCCATCTTCAATCATTTGGCTTAAATCTGAAGCAGTGATTTCATCATCTACAACGTGATATTTTAAGACGGTGGCCAACTGGTCCTTGTTTTCACTCTTCATCAATTCGTCCATAGTAGCCTGGTCAACTTTTTCAAAAGCACTATTTGTAGGTGCAAAAACCGTATAAGGACCTTCATCTTCAGTAAAAGTATCGGCTAAATCAGCATTTTGTAGTGCACTAACCAGAGTACTTAAAGAATCTGTCTCCATTGCTTTAGCCGCAATACTGTTAGATTCCATTTCCATACGCTCTTCTTCAGCAGCCATTTCAGCCTGGCGCTCGGCTTCCTGCTGCTCCATTTTAGCATTTTCTTCTTCTTTCTTCTTAGTATCTTCACAAGAAGTAAAACTGAAAGCTAAAGCTGCCAGAAGAGTTATTAAAATCTTAGTTTTCATAAATGTAGTTTTTAGTAGTTTAATCGAACTAATTTATTCCCTAATCCCGACATTTTGAGGGTTTTACGATTAAATTTTAGTTAAAGTATGTAAAGCTTATACTAATATGCGCTCTAATTTTCCCAAACGTCATTTTATTGTTATTTTTGCAGTAGTAATATGCCCGATGATTTTAGGGGAATTATTAAAATAAAGACCTGCTTTTAAAAAGGAGGTTTTAGAAAAAATACAGCTATGCAATTATTTTTAATAACAATAGTACTTTTAGGACTGGCTTTTGCCGGAATTGCCATAAAAATATGGGGTAAGAAAGACGGTAAATTTGCAGGAACCTGCGCAAGCCAAAGTCCTTTTTTAAATAAAGATGGCGAAGCCTGCAGTTTCTGCGGAAAATTGCCCGATGAAATGTCTGATTGCTCTGGAGAAGAAAAGAAAGCGGCTAATTAGACTAAATGGCAACACTTTTACTGGGGTTTTTCTTATTATTTTCCTTAATTATCCTGGCCTATTACCTGGCTTTTTTCGCATTTGCAAATGATAAAACTAAAAATCCCGGTAAGTTAAATCTGCCGGTTTCGGTTATAGTCTGTGCAAAAAATGAAGCCGAAAACCTTAAAAACTTCCTCCCTCCTATTCTGGATCAGGATTATCCCGATTTTGAAGTAATTGTTATCAATGATGCTTCTCAAGATGAAACTTTAGAAGTTATTGAAAATTTTCAGGCTTTAGATGGCAGGGTGAAGTTGGTGGATGTTCAAAATAATGAAGCTTTTTGGGCCAATAAAAAGTATGCTCTTACCCTTGGGATTAAAAAAGCAAAAAATCCATATTTAATTTTCACTGACGCTGATTGTGCTCCGCAAAGCCGAAACTGGATCTCTCATATGGCTGCCGGCTTTCAGGAAGAAAAAGCAATTGTTTTAGGCTACGGTGGTTATTTTAAAAACAGCAAGTCATTACTCAACAAACTGATTCGTTTTGAAACTTTGCTTACCGCTATTCAATATTTTTCTTATGCAAAATTAGGAAATCCGTATATGGGTGTGGGCAGAAATCTCGCTTATACCTCCAGGCAGTTTTATGAGCAAAAAGGATTTGCCAATCATCTGCACCTACGCTCCGGTGACGATGATCTTTTTGTAAATGAAGGAGGCAACGAAGACAACACTTTTATTTGTCATCACCCCGAAGCCAGCACGAGAAGTGTCCCAAAAACTGATCTAAAATCCTGGTTTCAACAAAAAAGAAGGCACGCTTCAGTAGCCGGATTTTACAAAACAAAGGACAAAGTTTTATTGGGCCTTTTTTATGCCTCCCGATTCTTTTTCTGGATCCTATTGGCTGCATTATTAATAATTCAATTTCAGTGGGAACTAGTTTTAGGAGTTGCGGGATTTATATTCATGGTACAGGCGGTGGTTTATGCTAAATCGGCACAAAAACTTCAGGAGACAGATGTAGTTTGGTTATTTCCGTTTTTAGAAGTATTTTTAATATTTACCCAATTTGGCATATTTATAGCAAACAGCGTTTCAAAACCTACGCATTGGAAATAAATCACGAATTGCTACTTACCAAAATTAAAGCTGCCAAAAAAGGGAGTCAGTCGGCTTTTAATTATTTGCTTGATACATTTTGGGATAACGTTTACGGATTTCAGCTTAAAAAAACCGGAAACGCCTACGAATCTGAAGATATTACCATTCAAACTTTTTCCAAGGCTTTTAATAAAATTCACACTTTTGATGAAGATTATTCTTTTAGCACCTGGCTTATTGCCATCTCAAAGAATATTCACGTAGATATGCTTCGGAAGCAAAAATCTTCTATCCGGTCTCGAACAACTTCAGATGAAAATGATAAAGTTTATCGCATTGCTGATGAAACGCCCTCTATTGAAGATAAATTAATTAGCGAGCAGCATTTGGCGCAACTGCTTACCGATATTAAACAATTGAAGCCACATTATCAGGAAGTGATCAATCTTAGGTATTTTCAGGAAAAATCTTATAAAGAAATCGCCCAAAGCCTGGATGAACCAATGAACAATGTAAAAGTTAAACTACTGAGAGCTAAAAAGTTACTTGCTGAAATTATTGAAGCCAGAAAATCAGTTTAAGTTATCGCTGACTTAACAGTCTAATTTATGCAGTTCGATAGATTATTGTATCTTTGAAACCTAGATTTTTGCTATGAGTACAGACACTATAAGCCCAGTTAAAGAAAAGCCGAAAGCCAAACCAAAATGGTTAAGGGTAAAACTTCCAACCGGAAAAAAATACACCGAACTTCGCAGTCTGGTAGACAAATATGATTTGCATACCATTTGCACCTCGGGTAGTTGCCCTAATATGGGTGAATGTTGGAGCGAAGGCACCGCTACTTTTATGATTTTGGGTAATGTTTGTACCCGTTCCTGCGGATTTTGTGGCGTAAAAACCGGCCGACCTGAAACGGTTGACTGGGATGAGCCAGAAAAAGTAGCTCGTTCTATTAAAATTATGGGCATTAAGCACGCCGTGGTAACAAGTGTAGACCGAGACGATCTTAAAGATATGGGATCTATTATTTGGGCGGAAACGGTAAAGGCCATTCGCCGAATGAATCCTGAAACAACTTTAGAAACACTTGTTCCTGATTTCCAGGGAAATGAGCGCAATATAGACCGAATTGTTGAAGTTATGCCAGAAGTTGTTTCCCATAATATGGAAACCGTGAAGAGGCTAACCCGTGAAGTTAGAATCCAGGCTAAGTACGATCGTAGTCTTGAAGTGCTTCGTTACTTAAAACAACAGGGGATTAACCGAACCAAATCCGGAATTATGCTTGGCCTTGGGGAAAAGGAAGATGAAGTTATCCAAACCCTGCACGATCTTAGAAGTGTAGATGTAGATGTGGTAACCATTGGCCAGTATTTACAGCCCAGCAAAAAGCACTTACCGGTAAAGCAATTTATTACGCCAGACCAGTTTAAGAAATACGAAGCTATTGGCCTTGACCTTGGATTTCGTCACGTAGAAAGCAGCGCTTTAGTACGTTCTTCTTACAAAGCTCACAAACATATCGACTAAGTTTTTTTCTGAAATAAATGAATAAAAGCATCAATGTTGCCATAAACGGTTTTGGCCGTATTGGGCGTAATCTCTTTAGACTTTTAATCGATAATAAAAGCATCAATGTTGTTGCAATAAACGACCTGGCCGATGCAAAAACCCTTGCTCACATATTAAAATACGATAGTATTCACGGTGTTTCCCAAGCTGAAATTTCTTCAGAAGGAAATAATATTGTGGTAAATGGGAAATCGATTCCACTTTTAAACTTTGCCCATCCTAAAGAAATTGATTGGAATAAATTCAACATTGATACAGTAATAGAAGCCACAGGGAAATTTAAAACCTATAAAGATCTTCAGCATCATATTGAAAATGGAGCAAAGAAAGTAATTTTATCTGTTCCCCCGGAAGACGACCAGATTAAAATGGTGGTTTTAGGAGTAAATGAGCATATTTTAGACGGCACTGAAAAGGTAATTTCCAACGCCAGCTGCACAACTAATAACGCAGCGCCAATGCTAAAGCTTATTCACGAAAACTTTAAGGTAGAACAAGCTTATATTACTACGATACATTCTTATACTTCAGACCAGAGTTTGCACGATAAACCGCACCGCGACTTACGAAGAAGCCGGGCAGCAACACAATCAATAATTCCTACAACTACAGGAGCAGCAAAAGCCTTAACCGGCATTTTCCCCGATATTAGCAATGTTATTGGAGGTTGCGGAATTAGAGTTCCCGTACCGAATGGTTCTTTAACCGATATGACGATTAATGTAAGTAAAGAAACCAATATCGAGGAAATAAATACGATTTTCAAAAAGGCTTCAGAAACTTCCTTAAAGGGTATCTTAAGTTATACCGAAGATCCAATAGTGTCTATTGACATTAACAACAATCCGCACTCGTGTATTTTTGATGCACTAATGACTTCGGTAATTGGCGGGAAATTAATTAAGATTATAGGTTGGTATGATAATGAGATCGGGTATTCCAGTCGTCTTGTCGATTTAATTTCTATCGTTAATGATAAATAACTATATTTAGCTCAATTAAGCTTTTAGCTGAATTTCCCGAATGAAGAACTTTACTCTTATACTATTCCTCGCATGTTGGTGCTCGCTCACTTATGCAATTCAGCAAGATGAAACCGAAGATTCTCAAATAACCAACGAGAGAATTCAACAATTACTCAACGATGCCGAAGTTTCGGTAAATATGTTAGACTTTGACAACGCTATTGCGCAGTTAAATTCTTCCCTGGAACTTTCAAAATCAATAAACGATAAGCGTGCTATTGCGCTTTCCAGCAGCATTCTTGCAAAACTTTATTACTTAAGACACGATTTTGATAAAGCGATTACCGAACTGCAACGAGCCATTTCTATTCAAAGAGATATTGACGATCAAAATGGTTTGGCGTATAGTTATGTAAACTTTGCGAAAATCTTGATGGCACAGTTAGAAAAACCAAGAGCCAATCGCTACCTGAATCTCGCCGAAGAAATATATTTAAAACTCGATAATGAGGTATATCTTGGTATCGTAGATTTAAACCGCGCCATAATAATCCTTAATACTGAAAATGAACCGAGAAAGGCATTAAACCTACTTCAGCAGGCAAGAACCAGACTTTCAGATACCAATAAAGTTTACGAACTTTCGCGTCTATATTATTATATTGCCCGTGCTCATTTAGATTTGAAAAATTACCAATTAGCCGAAGAAAATATTAAACGCGTTTTAGACATTGCGTATGCTCAAAATTTTGGCGGGATGATTATGTCTGCAAATAAACTAATGAGTAAGCTATATGAAGAAACCGGAGACTTTGAATCTTCATTAGCATATCTTCAAAAAAGTTTTGCCCGTAAAGACTCTATAATTGCTATGAATAATGCAGTACTAGCTGAGCAGGTTAATGCCAGGTACGGTGTAGATGCATTACAAAGTAGCCTAAATGAATTAAGCTTACAAAACGCAGAACAGGAAAGAAATTTAAAGGTGAATAAACTTACCACCATTTTAAGTGTGGCACTTATTACAATTTTATCACTTCTAACTCTTTCTCTATATAAGAATAACAATTTGCGAGCACGCGCTAATGAGTTGCTGCAAAAGAAAAACGCCGAATTAACAAAAGCCAAGGAAAACGCTGAAAAAGCTTCGCTGGCAAAAGCGCAATTTCTGTCTACCATTACCCACGAGTTAAGAACACCTTTATATGCGGTAACCGGCCTCACCCATCTATTACTGGAGGAAAGCCCTACCGAAAATCAAAAAGAACATCTTAATTCGCTTAAATTTTCCGGGGAATATTTGCTTTCGCTTATCAATAATATTTTAGATCTAAACAAATTAGAAGCCAACAAAGTTGAGATTATGGAAGCTTCTTTTGATCTCAAAAAACGAATTTCTGACGTTTTAGTGGCTCTAAAAAATTCAGCGGACGAGAAGAATACTAAAATTCATTTTAATTACGATGATTCTATTCCGCAGGAATTAAAAGGAGATCCGCTTAAAATTTCCCAGATTCTTATAAATCTTATTGGGAATTCTATAAAATTTACTGAAGACGGCGATATATGGATCAATGTTTCTATGAACAGCCGTGAAGGGAATTTTGTGCTACTGGATTTTGAAATAAAAGATAATGGCGAAGGCATAAGTAAAGAAAAACAGCAAGCCATTTTTGAGAATTTCACACAAGGATCTACTCAAATTAACCGAAAATTTGGGGGGACAGGTTTGGGACTTTCTATTGTAAAGAACTTACTTACATTGCTTGGTAGTGAAATAAAGCTGGATAGTGAACTGGGCAAAGGTTCTAAATTTGCATTTCAATTAAAATTTGAAGCGAAAGAAGTTGAAAATAAACTGAACAACAGCCCTAGAATTGAAGTTGAACCCTTAGAAGATAAATTAGAAGGAAAACATATTCTTATTGTTGAAGATAATAAGATTAACCAAATGATTACCCGGAAGATTTTAGAAAAACAAGGGGTAACTTGTGAGGTAGCCGATAACGGAACTATCGCGATAGAAAAAACCAAAGAAAAGGAATTCGATATAATTTTAATGGATATCCATATGCCGGGAATTAGCGGTATAGAAGCTACAAAAGAGATCAGGAAATTTAATCCTGAAATTCCTATAGTTGCGCTAACCGCAGTAACCTTAGACGAAAACCTTGATGAATTCTTCTTAAATGGCTTTAGTGACATAATCCCCAAACCCTATAAAACTGAAGAGTTCTTCCTTAAAATTAACAGGCAATTAGCTATTAGGGAAAGTGCCGTTTAATCATTTGACACGTGCTTTGTAAATTCAGGCTTAATTGAATTATATATCGAAGAGAAAACATATATAGTTTGAATTAGCCAAAGTAAAAAATGAGGTGTGAATTCACCTCATTTTTTATGCACAAAACTCAAAATTTTCTGTTTAAATGCTTCCTCATTGTTTAAAAAAGCAGTTTTCACCGGTAAATAAAATAGCTGCCCATCTTTAAAATTCTCTCGTAATCGCACATAATCCTTTTCGGTAGTTAAAAGCAATGTTTCCTTTTGTAGCCGGGTTATTTCAGTAGTGGTAAAATTATGATGATCTTTAAATGCGAGATGTTCAAAATCAAGTCCATTTCCTTCCAGATAATTAATGAGTGGCTTAGGATTCGCTATTCCAGTAATGAGAGTGAATTTTTTATCTTTTAAACTGCTTAATTTAGCTGTGGTAGCTTCAGAAAAAATTTCTTCGTCGTATTCTATAAAACTAAAATAGAGTTGTTGATAATTCTGTAATTTAAGTTTTCCTTTAGCCAATTCCATTTCAGCTTTGGTAAGATTTGGAGGACATTTGGTGACAACTACTATTTTTGCGCGTTCTGCACCCAACGTTGGTTCCCGCAAATTTCCTGTGGGCAGCATAAAATCGTTTACATAGAGATCGCCATAAGCAGTGAGTAAAATATTTAACCCTGCCTTTACTTTTCTATGCTGAAAAGCATCGTCTAATAAAATAATTTCAGCGCTTTCCTGCTGAAGTTTTACAGTTCCATTCTGTCTGTCAACATCTACTGCAATAAGTGCATTTTTAAACTTTCTTTTAAATTGAAGTGGCTCATCACCTACTTCAGCTGCAGTTTCGTTTCCGTTTAATAATTTATAACCTTTACTGGTTCGTTTATAACCTCTGCTAAGGGTTGCAACTTTAAAATCAGGTAGTAAAAGTTTCAGCAAATATTCTATCATTGGGGATTTTCCCGTTCCTCCCGTATTAAGGTTTCCCACGCAAATCACCGGTACATTATAAGATTTAGATTTCAGTATTCCGGAGTTATAAAACAAATTCCTGCTCCAGGTTACAAATCCGTACAATAAAGCAAAGGGAAGTAGCATTTTTCGTAAAATCTTCATACAGGGCAGGCTATAATAATTATATTTGAAGTTGGGCTAAAATTACAACTACTACGAAATTAAGAAAAAGCAGCCTGCTAAGTTTATAAAAACCGAAAAACAAGATGCTTGTAAAAGAAGTTATAGATATAATTGAAGAATTTGCACCACACACTTACGCCGAGGATTTTGATAATGTAGGTCTTTTGGTGGGCGATAAAAATGCGACTGTAACCGCGGCGCTTATTACTTTAGACACTTTAGAAACTGTGGTAGATGAAGCTATTGAGAAAAACTGTAACCTGATTATTAGCTTTCATCCTATTATTTTTTCAGGCTTAAAAAAACTTACCGGGAAAGATTACGTTGAAAAAACGGTAATTAAAGCGATTAAAAACGATATCGCGATTTATGCTATTCACACTGCTTTAGATAATCAGTTTAAAGGGGTGAACGATATGATTTGCGAAAAGATAGGACTTAAAAAAAGGAAGATTTTAATTCCGCGGAAAGGCAGCATAAAAAAACTTACCACATTTGTTCCAAATAAGCAGGCAGCAGGTGTTAGAAAAGCCCTTTTTGAAGCCGGTGGTGGAAGTATTGGAAATTACGATAATTGCAGCTTTAACTTAAAAGGAGAAGGCAGTTTTAAGCCTAATGAAGAGGCCAATCCCGTAATTGGAAAACGAGGGAAAATTCACCTGGAAGAAGAGACACAAATTAGTCTTATTTATCCTTCTGATATTGAAAAAAAGCTGCTCCACGCACTTTTTAGTTCTCATCTTTATGAAGAAGTAGCTTATGAAGTAAGCGCTTTAGAGAATGAAAATCAGCATTTGGGAATGGGAATGATTGGTGAATTAGAAACTCCTGAAGACGAAAAAAGTTTTCTAAAACGCATAAAAACTGAGTTCAATTGTGGGTGTATTAAGCACTCTGAGTTACGCGGCAAACCTATTAGAAAAGTAGCCGTTCTGGGCGGTAGTGGAGGTTTCGCCATTAATAATGCAAAAGCCGCTGGGGCCGATATTTATCTTACTGCCGATCTAAAATATCACGACTTTTACAAAGGGAATAATAGCTTCATTTTAGCCGATATTGGCCACTACGAAAGTGAGCAATACACAAAAGATTTATTACATTCTTATCTTACAAAAAAAATTAGTAATTTTGCACTTATTTTAGCAGAGACAAACACCAATCCAATCAAGTATATATAACTATGGCAAAAAAGAACGATGTTACTGTAGAAGACAAGTTAAGAGCGTTGTACGACCTTCAACTGGTTGATTCCAGAATTGACGAAATAAGGAACGTACGCGGTGAGCTTCCGCTGGAGGTGGAAGATTTGGAGGATGAAGTAGCCGGATTGAGCAAGCGTTTGGATAAAATGGATGCCGATATTGAGGTAATCGAGAACGATATAAAGAGCAAGAAGAATCTTATTGATGAGTCTAAAGTGACCATGAAAAAGTATGCTGAGCAGCAAAAAAACGTGCGTAACAACCGCGAATTTAATGCGCTTAGCAAAGAGGTTGAATTCCAGGAACTGGAAATAGAACTTGCAGAAAAACACATTAAAGAATACCGCGCTCAAATTGAACAGAAAAAAGAGGTTATCGAGCAAACTAAAGAGCGCCTTGATGAAAGGAAAAAACACCTTGAGCACAAGAAAAGCGAACTTAACGAGATTCTTGCCGAAACTGAAAAAGAAGAGCAGGCACTAATCAAGAAATCTGCAGAATTCGAGAAGAATATTGAAGATCGACTTGTAAATGCTTATAAAAGAATTAGAAGCAACGTTAAAAACGGACTTGCTATTGTACCCGTTGAACGTGGTGCGTCCGGAGGTTCTTACTTTACCATCCCGCCACAGGTAATTATGGAAATTGCCGGTAGAAAAAAGATTATTACCGATGAGCATAGCGGTAGAATCCTGGTAGACGAAGAACTTGCAAAAGAAGAACAGGAAAAAATGCAAAATCTTTTCGCTAAGGTTTAATCAGCAGAAAAGTAATACAATAAAAAAGCCTCAATTGGGAGGCTTTTTTATTTGTTGATAATTGGCTGAATTTGATTTAATCGTGGCACTCTAAAGCGCAAGATTCAATTGACGTAAACCAACCTTTTCCGTTAGTTAAAGCAACCGTAGGGACTCCGTTGGTATTAGCACAAACTTGCAAGGCAGCTCTGCAATTCCTTAATTGTTCTTCCTGGGAGAATTCTATCATAGCTCCTATAACCGGAGTAGTTACTCCAATAACCGGTTCATCGTGCCATTTGTTTGAAGAAGCATTAGAATTACCGGTCTTATACATCACTGATCTAAGCACTTCACCCGTACTTAATTCGGCATCAAATTTTACGAAACCATTCTTTAATTCTTCAAAATGTGAAAATATTAAATACTCTTCGGTTTCAGGATTGGTTATCTTAAGCCCTTCTACAGCGTGTTTGTTCTGTTGATTGGCTTCAAATGATAATTCGTTCACGAATTTAAAATTAAAATCCCTGTCCTGGCTAATAAATTTCGCGGTTTCACCGGTGTTCTTAAAAATATAAGTAGCTGATTGTATTTTAAGAACTCCGCCATTTTCTAATGCCAATTCCTGTTCCAGTTCCTGGGAAGCAGCCGGATTTTCTTCGGATTCTGTACTGCAGGAATGTAGGGTAACTGCAAGTAAAAAAATACCTAAAAGTGATTTTGTAATTTTTTTCATTTCGATTTTGGTGTTAAATTGGTTATTTTTTTTTATTCTAAATCAGCAAATTTGCACTGGATATTCACTTAGTTCTTAGATTGTTTTTCTTTTTTATAAATTTTAAACAGTTGCTATTAATTTATAGCGACAAACACCTGATTATTATGTAAATCTATTAAAATTTGTTAATTTATATAAAATTCATTTAATAAATTATTCTTTTAAAATTTTATAATGATTTATACACCTCAAATGACCCGGAAATTCGAGGTTTTCTATTGATTAACAAGCTTTTCACATTTTTAATCTATATTAAAGCTACCTTTATTTCTACTAACTAAAACCCTTAATTATGAGATATTATGCAAGCCTACTTTGCCTAATTTTAGTGTTAGTATCCTGTAAAAACGAAGATAAAAATCAGGAACGCGAACCTGATTTTGAAACTGAACAAACTGAAAATAAAAACACTCCAGAGAAAAATACTGAAAAGTCTACTTCAGAAAATTCAGATTATAATGAAAAAGAAACTCTGGAAGCACCCGACAGCGAAAATAATGAAACCGAAACATCTTCTTCAAAAATAACGCCCGGCACTACTTATGTAAAAGTAGATGAAAGGGATGCAAATTGTAGCTGCTATTGTTTAGAATTAGATATGAATAAGAATACAGAATTATGCCTTTCAGAAGATGAAATGTATATAAATGCGAGATACGCAAAAACCGGAAATTCGGTCAATATATTTTACGTAAGCCCATCTAATAAAAACACCAATGAAGATCTTCCCTGGGAAGATTTTGATACTAATAATCCCATCGCCGTGCTAAGGCCGGGAGAAAATGGCAATATGGAATTAGATTGGAAAGGTTTTTATATAGATGGTGTACTGGCGGTAGATTACGCCATTTACGGCAAAAAAACACTTGAAGGAACCTACAAAAAACAATAAATTAATGAAACGATTTTTCTTCTCTACATTTATATTCCTATTAATTTCCTGCGGAAATAACGCCCAGCAGAAAACCGTTACCAAACCCGAAATTGCCAATGCTGATCCTGTGGTAGTACCGGCAGAAAATGGTTATAAAAAAGCCTACTTTGCCAGCGGATGCTTTTGGTGTGTTGAAGCAGTTTACGAAAGTATCGAAGGTGTAAAGGAAGCTGTTTCGGGATATTCCGGAGGGCATACAAAAAATCCAACTTACGAATCCAGCAATACAGGTAAAACCGGTCATGCGGAAGCTGTAGAAGTTATTTACAACCCCGAAGTAGTAAATTTTGAAACTTTGGTAGAGGTTTATTTTGGTTCACAAGATCCAACCCAGGTAAACGGCCAGGGGCCAGATATTGGTTCACAATATCGTTCTATTGTTTTTTACCAAAACAAGGAGCAAAAAAATATTATAAACAAGGTGAAAAATGAAGTAGCTCAGGATTATGAAGAACCTATTGCTGCTGAAATTTTACCTTTTCAGAAATTTTGGGTAGCTGAAGATTATCACCAGAATTACGAAAAGAATAACCCTAACAATCCTTATATTCAAAAGGTATCTATTCCAAGATTAAATCGTTTCAAAGAAAAATTTCCCGAAATTTTAAAAGATAATTCGCATTAAATCTCGTTTTAATTTATCTAAACGTTTTTTAAATATATTCGGCTTTATTTAATATGGTCGAATATGTATTTTTACGGCAGAAAATTTTAGGACGTACCACTTAATTTTCAGCTTAAAAATTTCGAAGCACAAGATATTTATAAATCTCGCAAACTGATTAAAATAACAGATAACCAATGAGCATAACGATAGAAAACATTCTCTTAATAGGCTCTCTGTTGTTATTCATTAGTATCCTGGCCGGGAAAACATCTTATCGTTTTGGTGTACCCACATTAGTACTTTTCCTTGCGGTTGGAATCCTATCAGGCTCAGAAGGAATTGGCGGAATTTATTTTAACGATCCTCAACTCGCACAATTCATAGGAATTGTTGCCCTTAATTTTATATTATTCTCCGGTGGACTCGATACCAGTTGGAAAACCATAAAACCGGTGATGTGGCAGGGTATTTCACTTTCCATTCTTGGAGTTTTATTCACTGCGGTAAGTGTTGGAGTATTTGTTTGGTATATTACGGATTTTACCATTTACGAAGGCTTACTCCTTGGAGCTATTGTATCTTCTACAGATGCCGCGGCGGTATTTTCAATTTTAAGAGCTAAAAACCTTGCCTTAAAATCTAATTTACGGCCCACCCTGGAGCTGGAAAGTGGTAGTAACGATCCTATGGCCTATTTCCTTACCATTGCCTTTTTAGGTTTGGTTGTAAACCAGGATCAAAGTATTTATAGTATTATCCCACTGTTTCTTCAGCAAATTTTAATTGGTGCCGCCCTGGGATTTATCTTCGGAAAGTTGAGTAAATTGGTGATTAACCGCATAAAATTAGATTTTGAAGGTTTGTATCCGGTTCTCGCTATCGCCTTAATGTTTATTGTATTTTCTGCGACTGATGCCTTAGGTGGAAACGGATTTTTAGCCGTTTACTTAAGCGGGGTTTATCTTGGAAACCACAACATCATCCACAAAAAGACCATCATGCGAATGTTTGATGGGCTCGCGTGGTTAATGCAAATTGTGTTGTTCCTTACCTTAGGATTGCTGGTTTATCCGTCGCATATTGTTCCGGTTATTGGCGTGGGAATTTTTATTTCAGTCTTTTTAATCTTTATTGCAAGGCCCCTGGGCGTATTTTTAAGCTTAATTTTCTTTAAAATGAAGATGCGCCGGCGCTGGTATATTTCTTGGGTTGGCCTAAGGGGCGCTGTGCCTATTGTATTCGCGACTTATCCGCTGCTAGCGGGAATTGAAAAGGCAGATATGATCTTTAATATTGTATTTTTTGTCTCGCTAACTTCGGTATTAATCCAGGGAACCACATTATCTGTAGTGGCGCGTTGGTTGCACGTAGCTTTACCGATGAAAGCCAAACAAAAATCGCCGGTAGATGCATTTATGGCCGATGGTGCTAAATCTTTTTTAAGGGAAATCAATATACCGGAGCAAAACCACTCGGTAGGGAAAAGGATTGTAGAATTACAATTCCCCAAAAAAGCGATTATCGCAATGATCTCAAGAGACGATCAATTTATCACTCCAAATGGGAATACAGTTATTGAAGCCGATGATATGCTGGTTGTTCTAACCGAAGATCACAGAACCATGGAAGGCGTTTATGAAAGCCTAAATATTGAACCAGAATTTGATGAAAAATTAGACTGAAAAAGCCGGTTTGTTATCCAGAAGCTTAAGAATTTTGTTTTCAACTTCTAGAGAATCCCATTTCCTCTCAATTCCCGGAATTTCCATTACCTCATCCATAATTTTACGTTGATAATCCCCAATTGCTAGAGCTTCAGCATAAGGTTTATCTGAAAAAGTAACCCGGGAATATAAAGGCACCCAGGTTTCAGGATGTTTGGTAGAGAACCAGTTTTCAATTTTTTTTCGCAGTAAGAAATCAGTATCTGCAGTTTTGCTACTCATTTCTATAAAATTACGGTAGCTAAGTTCTGCAATAGCATCAGTATTCGGTTTTCGGGCCTTTTGGTATTCTTCAAAAATGCTTTCCCAATCATCTCCGTGTTTTTTCATTTTTTGGCTTAATACCAAAATATCTTCAAAACCTGCATTCATTCCTTGCCCGTAAAATGGTACAATGGCGTGTGCCGAATCACCCACCAAAGTCACTTTCTCCCAATACGACCAGGGATAACATTTAATGGTAACCATACTGCTGGTAGGGTTTTTAAAGAAATCCTTTTTTAAATTTTCAATCTCCTGGTTTATATCTGGGAAATGTTTCTGAAAAAATAGGTCGGCATCGGTTTCGGTCTTTATGCTTTCAAAAGAATTTTCACCTTCAAAAGGCATAAATAAAGTGCAGGTAAAACTTCCATCTAAATTAGGCATGGCAATAAGCATAAACTCCCCGCGCGGCCAGATGTGAAAAGAGGCATTATCCAATTTATGGCTGCCATCTGGGTTGGGCGCAATGCTTAATTCTTTATAACCAACATTTATAAAATGCTGCGAATAATTAAACCTGCTTTGTCTTTGCATTTTATGTCTAACCCTGGAAAAAGCCCCGTCGGCGCCAAAAATAAGATCAAATTGATATTCCTTCCACTCCCCTTTTTCACTCTCGCCGGTATACAATTTGGCTTCAGCTAAATCTATATCCCAAACTTTCTCTTCAAACCTAAAAGTTGTACCGGCGTCTTCGGCCAGAGTGATCATTTTTCGGTTTAAAACCCCACGGGAAATAGAATAGATCGCTTCCTCCTCTTTTCCGTATTTTTGAAAATAGACTGGTTTATCATTAACGTGCATAGCCCTTTTATCTAAAGGAAGGGCCAGTTTTTTAATTTCATCTTCAATGCCGGCAGCCCTCAAAGACTTCCAACCACGATTAGACATGGCTAAATTTATAGACCGTCCGGAGAATTCTACGTTTCTAATATCTTTCCTGCGGTCAAAAACCTCAACTTCATGTCCGGCTTTTCTAAGAAAAATAGCGAGTAAAGATCCAACCAATCCTGAGCCAACAATGGCGATTTTTTTGGGTGTTTGCATAAAGTCTTGCTGTACATTCTCTAGAACAGAGTTAATAGAAAATGCAATTTTAAGTTACGAAAATACTTATTTATACTGAATTTAAAGCTTTCTCGTCTATTTAAGAAAAATCTATTTATCATTTAATTAACAGCATCTGCACTATGCTTCCCTTACATTTAATATTAAAATTTATTTATTATGAATAACACTCAAGCCTTATTAAAATCGGTTAACATTGGAGATTTTGAATTGAAAAACCGGGTGATTATGGCGCCAATGACTCGCAATCGCGCCGCTAATAAAGATAATGCACCAACCGAATTACACGCTGAATATTATGCGCAACGCGCCGGCGCCGGACTAATAATTTCTGAAGGTTCGCAAATTTCAGATGCCGCGGTGGGATACATAAATACGCCGGGGATTTATACTGAAAACCAGGTAAAAGGATGGGGGAAAGTAACTGAAGCAGTTCATGAAAATGATGGAAAGATATTTTTACAATTATGGCATTGTGGCCGAATTTCACATCCTAAATTTCACGATGGTGAGAAACCTTTGGCACCAAGCGCCGTAAACCCCAACACGCAAGCTTACACCCCAGATGGTTTTGAAGATACTGTAGAACCACAGGCTATGAGTGTGGCCGATATTAAACAAACCGTGCTGGATTTTAAACACGCCGCAGAAAATGCAAAGCGCGCCGGTTTTGACGGGGTTGAGATTCACGGCTCCAACGGATATTTAATTCATCAATTCCTCAATAAAAATGCGAATATTAGAACTGATGATTACGGCGGAAGTATAGAAAACAGGGCACGTTTCTTTTTTGATATTCTTGAGGCCATAAGTGAAGTTTGGCCGGAAAACCGTATTGGTGTAAGATTAAATCCTTCCCTGAACGATGCCTTCGGAATTAAAGCTTCAGAAGAATCAATTGCCACTTTTGATCATGTAATTGAAAAATTAAATGCTTACGATCTGGCTTATTTACACCTTTCTGAACCTTTTACGGATGTCAGTGAAATAGATTATCTGGAACCCAATATTGCTAAACATTACCGCCCAATTTATAAAGGAAAATTAATAATCAATGCGGGGTTTGATCAGGAATCGGGAAATAAAGTTATTGAGGAAGGAAATGCCGATATGGTTTCATTCGCTAAACTCTTTATTTCTAATCCCGATTTACCAGTCCGTTTTGCAATAGATGCACCGATTGCCGAGTGGGATGAAGATACTTTCTATACACCCGGCCCAAAAGGTTACACCGATTACCCGAGTTACGATGCTGAAAAATCTAAATAGGAAAATTCATAATTTTAGATAAAATGTCCTTAAAAACAGGTTAATTCAACTTTAGTTGTATTTGGAAAGAAGTAATTTTATTTATCAACCCTATAAAAAGTAACAACTATGGATGAGTCGAAAATTGAGCAAATGAGGTCTACATTAAACAAATTGGAAGATATTAAAAATAGCCAGGAAAGCATTATTGATAAGATAAATCATGTGATTACAGATTTGTTTCAACATCCCGATAAGGAACTAGAGAAAGCAATGAATGATGCTCATCAAAAATCTTCAGATAATGTAGATGCTGTTCGTGAAGCTATGGAAGAATATGAAATGAGAATTAATAAACTGGAAAATCAAGACTAATCAACTTTTAAGAAAGCTAATAAGTTAAGTATAGTCTTAAGATGACTAAAATATAAATTTTGACACTAACAGGTATTTTTATTTTTAGTCATCTTTTTTATTAAATCTATTTATGCAACATATTACTTCAGAAGAAATCGCGGAAATGGAAAAACTTTTCCGTCTAAATCTTATTAATAGTGTTACCGGTTATAAATCGGCTAACCTTATCGCCACAAAATCAGAGAAAAAAGGGGTGAATGTGGCGGTTTTTAGTTCGGTTACTCATTTGGGCAGTAATCCTGCATTACTTGGTTTTATTACCCGACCCACTAAGGAAGTTGCGCGAAATACATATAAAAACATTAAAGAGAATAAATATTTTACGGTAAATCATATTCAAAAAAATATGATAGAAAGCGCCCACCAAACCGCTGCCAAATATGATGAGGAAATTTCTGAATTTCAGCAAACCGGGCTAGAAGAAGAGTACCTGGATAATTTTTATGCGCCCTATGTAAAGCAGTCTAAGGTAAAATTAGGATGTGAATATGTAAATGAATATTACATCAAAGAAAATAATACTGTGATGCTTATTGGAGCCATCAAACATATTTATTTTGATGAAGGCATACAGGCTCCAGATGGCTGGTTAAGATTGGACGATGCAGAGACGGTGGCCATAAATGGTCTAGACGGTTATACACTTCCCAGTCTACTGGATCGTTTTCATTATGCCAGGCCGGGACAGGAAATCAAATCGTTTTTTAAGAAAGAAGATTAAACAATTTTAATCAGAGTTTTGCGATAGACTGGCTGTAGAAATTTATATTCCTCAAAAAATTTAACATTTGAGTTAAACACTCGTTAAAAGCTATTCTTTCAACTAACATATTCTATAAATTCGTTCATAGCTAATTATTAAACTTATAATATGAGAGATTTAATTTGGCTTATTGTAGTAATCCTGATTATAGGATGGCTTATAGGATATTTTGGTTTTGGAGAGGCTGTAGGAAACCTAATCCATATTTTATTAGTTCTTGCTATAATTGGTATTTTATATCGTTTAGCAACCGGTAGAAGACTGTAAACCAAAATTTTATACTTTTCAGCCTTTTAAAAACACGAATTTATTTATTAACTTGTATAAACAATTAACCAACGTAGCATAGCTACAAAAAACCAACCAGTATGAGAGATTTAATATGGCTTATCGTAGTATTATTAGTAATAGGATGGCTTGTTGGCTATTTTGCATTTCCAGATTTGGGAAGCATTATCCACATTCTAATTGTAATAGCTGTAATCCTTATTTTGTATAAATTATTAACCGGACGCCGTCTGTAATAAATAATTTAATCGAAGCCAAAACCCTTTGAGAACATCAAAGGGTTTTTTCTTTTCCACACCTCAAGCTTAAACGCTTTTATCTTCTAAATCTTATCTTCAAAAAATAAAAAATTACTATGTGGAACTTAAATAATAAATATGCACTGGTTACCGGTGGCACCAAAGGAATAGGAAAAGCCACGGTTCTGGAATATCTAAGATTGGGAGCAGAAGTACTTTTTACTTCCAGAACACAAAAAGATATTGACCTTGTGTTAGAGGAATTGAAAGAATACGATAAAAAATTCTACGGCCTCGTAGCTGATGTTTCCGTGGCAGAAGATCGCCAAAAAGTGCATGATTTCATAGAAAATCAATGGGGAAGACTGGATATTCTTGTAAACAATGCCGGCATCAATATTCGGAAAAAAGCAAATGACTATTCTGAAGAAGAATTTAGAAAAGTAATGGAGATTAATCTTAGCGCCCCTTTTGAATTAAGCCGAAAACTTCACGCCCTGCTCCAACAAAGCGGAAATGCAAAAATTGTAAATGTAGCTTCATCGGCAGCAATGCAGGATGTTGGTACCGGAACACCTTATGCAATGTCTAAAGCGGGTTTATTACAACAAACAAGAAGTCTTGCGGTAGAATGGGCAGCAGATGGAATTCGCGTAAACGCAGTTTCGCCCTGGTTTACGGTTACGCCACTTACCAAAGGACTTTTAAGTGAAAGTGACAGAATGGATCCTATTATAAAAAGAACGCCCTTAAAACGAGTGGCTGAAGCTCAAGAAATGGCTTCTATCGTTGCCTTTCTGGCAATGGACAAATCTTCTTACATAACCGGACAAAATATTGTTGCAGATGGCGGAATGAGCATTAATGCTATATAAACGCAGTTTTTTGTATCTTTAATGGAAAACCAACACCATGAAAAAATTACTACTTTTTACTTTTCTATTTTCAGCATTTATTAGCTGCAAAAATAACGAAACCAAAATCGGGCAGGAAGTTGAAACTGAAGCCGAAAAAAGCATTGCACAACAAATCGCTGAAGCCCACGGATTAAATAATTTTGATGAGGTTGAAGAAATTCAATTCACATTTAATGTGAGGGTTGAAGATTCTCTCAGAACCAGCCGCGAATGGACCTGGAAACCTCAAACCGATGAGATTAGGCTTACTGAAGGTGATATTAGCCGGAATTACACCAGAACCGACAATATTGCGGAAGACGATAAAGATATAGACCAGAAGTTTATCAACGACTCTTACTGGTTCTTATTTCCCTTCCAGATGGTTTGGAGCGATGCTGAAATTTCAGAAGAAAAAACCGGTATAGCACCGATTAGTAAAGAAGAGATGAAATATCTTGAAGTGTCTTACAAAGATGAAGGCGGTTACACTCCCGGTGATACTTATGTTGTTTATTATAACGATGATTACTTACTGGAAGAATGGATCTACAAATCGGCAGATGGGCAGCGGGAAATGCCAACTACCTGGGAAGATTTTGAAGATTTCCAGGGTTTAAAAATTTCAAAATCCCATAAATCTCCCGATGGAAGTTTTGAATTGTTTTTTACCGATATTGAGGTAAAGTAACCTCTTGAAATAAATATTTAAGCCACGAATTCAGTAATAATTAGTGCATTCGTGGCTTTTTTTATTTTTCTGAACGAGATATTAATATTTTAATCCACTAAGAATCTCTTCGGCTCCTTCTGCCGGTTTCCATTTAGAGCTGGGTTCAAAATAATTCCATAGCAAGGCTGAAATTTCCTTTTGTAATTGCCAGGCTTCATTATTCTCATCCCAGGAATCGTCTTCATTATTTTTGGTTGCTATATAACACACATAATCTCCGGAAGGGGCATTCACCATAAAAAGCTCAGAACGGGATTTATTAACCATTCCTTGCTTTGCCGCGGCCTGCACGTATGGCGGAACTTGAGATAAAGCATAATCCTGGTAAAAAGAATTACCGAGCAACCTGTACATTTCGCCACTCGCCGCAGCACTTACCAGTTCACGATTTCTAATTTTTTCTAAAATTGAAGCCATCTCTCGCGGAGTAGTTTGCCCCCATCCATATTTTTCCCAGTCTTTATCGCGACCCACTGTTCTGGAATTTACGCGGGTATGCTCCAGGCCTATTTCAGCCATTAACTCATTAATCGCTTTGCCGCCTCCTGCTAGTTCCTGGTTCCAGAGTGATGTGACGTTATCGCTGTAACTAATCATTAAAGCCACCAGCGTTCTAAGATCGGTTGTGGTGCTGTCTTTATAAAATTGCATCAAACCCGAACCACCATAAATACGATCTTCAGAATAAACCAGCGAATCCTTATAGCTTAATTCTCCATTCTCAATTTTATCAAAAATCTTTAGGAGGATAGGTACTTTTACAATACTGGCAGTAGGGAAAATAGTATCGGCGTTTATCGTCGCTTCTTTTCCTGTTTTTAAGTGTTTTACATAAACACCAACATCACCTTTAAACGATTCGGTTAGTTCTTTTAGTTTTTGCTCAAGTTTCGTATCGATTTCAACCTCTTGCGCTCGACTTAGGGCAACACATAAAACCGTCATAAAGATTGTAGATATAAGTTTTTTCATTCTAAAAAGTTTCAAATTATATAATGATATTATTCATTTTTCTTTTCTCTATCTTCTCTTCTCGCTATTCAAGAATTCCTCTCTTCAGAACTTGTCCAAATTGGTACATATCCTCAAAAGAACAATAAAATGGTGCTGGAGCCAGCCTGATTACATTCGGTTCTCGCCAGTCAGTTACTACGCCGTTTTCCATTAAATAATTAAATAATTCCCTTCCTTCCCCGTGTAAAAATACCGAAAGCTGGGTACCGCGTTCTTCCTGATTAGAAGGAGTAATAATTTCAAAACTGCTATCTACTTCTTTGTCAATTTCGTGTAAAACAAATTCCAGGTAGGCAACGATCTTATTTCGTTTTTCAATTAAAGCCGGCATACCAACTTCATCAAACATTTCCAAGGAAGCCAAATATGGCGCTAGTGCCAAAACCGGGGCATTAGATATTTGCCAGGCATCGGCACCTTTTTCGGGTTGAAATTCGGGTTCCATTAAGAAACGACGTTCCTTGTTATGTCCCCACCAGCCCTCAAAACGCGGAATGTCTTTTTGGTTGTGATACTTCTCATTAATAAAACATCCTGAAGCATTACCGGGCCCACTATTCATATATTTATAACTGCACCAGGCAGCAAAATCAACATTCCAGTCACTAAGTTTAAGCTCAATATTTCCGGCTGCGTGGGCAAGATCCCACCCTACAAATGCGCCAATTTTTCGACCTTCTTTTGTGATTTTTTCCATCTCCAGTACCTGCCCGGTATAGTAATTTACACCGCCGATTAAAACCAAAGCGCACTCATCACCTACTTCATTGACCTTCGCTATAATATCTTCGGTTCTAAAATTATTTTCACCTTCGCGCCTTTTAATTTCAACAATAGCATTCTTTGGATCATAACCGTGAAAACGCACCTGGCTCGAGATCATATACTGGTCGCTGGGAAAGGCTTTTTCTTCACAAATAATTTTATAGCGCTTTCCCTTTGGCCTGTAAAAAGAAACCATCAACAAATGTAGGTTTACAGTAAGCGTATTCATTACCGTAACTTCAGTAGTCTTAGCACCTACAACTTTCGCTAGTTTTGCTGAAAACCTTTCGTGATAATCCCACCAGGGTTTTTCGGCATAAAAATGACCTTCCACAGCAAGATTTGCCCAATCGGTCATTATTTCGTCTACATATTTTTTTGCTGTTTTTGGTTGCAGCCCCAAAGAATTTCCGGTGAAATAAATCACATTTTTCCCTTCGTGCTGCGGAAAAATAAATTGGTCGCGGTATGATGATATTTTATCCTGAAAATCCAGTTCCCGGGCATATTCTAGTGTATTCTGAAATTGCATGTGTGGTTTATTTGAAAGTAAAAATACAATTTATTGACAGAAATCGCTTCAACTTAAACCATTCTGTATTTGTGCTGAAAGCTATTATTTCAGAAACATTAAATTCTCTAAATTTGGTGAAAATTAAATCTTATGCATTTTCTTCCTGAAGCCATAGACCAGTATATTTTAGAACATTCAGTTAAAGAACCCGAGTTTTTAGCGAAACTTAACCGGGAAACAAATCAAAAAGTATTGCAACCGCGAATGTTAAGCGGAAATTACCAGGGAAGAATTTTAAGCCTGATTTCAAAAATAATAGCTCCAAAATCAATCCTGGAAATTGGAACGTATACCGGGTATTCGGCTTTATGTCTTGCAGAAGGTTTGACGAAAGATGGAATATTACACACTATAGATATTAATGAAGAATTATACGATTTTCAGCAGAAATATTTTCAGGCTTCAGAATATAAAAATCAGATTAAGCAATATATTGGCGATGCGCGGGAGATAATTCCTGAAATAGATGCGAAATTCGATTTAGTTTTTATTGATGCCGATAAACCTAATTATCCCGCTTATTTCGATTTAATTATTGGGAAAATGATTCCCGGAGGAGTAATATTATCAGATAATGTTTTATGGAGCGGAAAAGTTGTAGAACCGGTCAAACCCGAAGATGAATCTACGCGAGCACTTTTAAAATACAATAAAATGCTGGCCGAAGATGAACGCGTAGAAACCGTGATCTTACCTATTCGTGACGGATTAACTTTAACGCGGGTTAAATAAAGCGTTTTCCCGAACGTTGATACAACAAGAAGAAAATAATTGCGAAAATAACACCAACTGCTGCACCAACCAGCACGTCTCCCGGGTAATGAACTCCCACGTAAATGCGGCTTAGCATAAATAAGAGCGGCCAAATGAGTACTGCCCAAATCCAGGGATATTTATCTTTTAAAGAAAGAATTAAAAAAAGTGCTGCAGCCATAGATACCGCGGAATGACCAGAGAAAAAACTATAATTATCTGGCGTTTGCAGGATTCTAATAATATCGGCTATTTCGGGTTCGTTATTAGGCCTGAGACGTAAAAAAAAGTTCTTCACAACATTGGTAAAACCATAAGTAGAAAGCGCTGTGGCCAAAATAAACAAACTTGTAAAAAGTGCTTTTTTCCAGTGAAAAGCCAGAAAATAAATAATAAAGAAAGTTACGTAAAGCGGAATCCAGTTTTGAATGGTAGTTACGGTAATCCAGAAATTATCGTAGGTTTCAATTCCCAGTCCGTTGAGATAAACAAACAGCTCGCGATCCCATTGTTTTAGCTGTTCTAACATAAAATGTGATTAAAATCTACGTTTTACTGAACCGGTAATTTCATCTATATCTTCTTTCACCTTATCAATCTCACCTCTCACATCTTTAGAAATATCGGTATCAATGCCTTGTTTTTCGGCACTTTTCTGAATTTCGGTTTTAATATCGTTAGAGGCGTTACGAAGCATTTTCATCCCTTTACCCATACCACGGGCAATATCGGGAATCTTATCGGCACCAAAAACCATCACCAGAATAAACAGGATAAAGGCAATTTCGGCACCACTAATAAAAAGAGGTATGATGTTCATAGCAAAACAAATATAGCCACAAATTTAAGTATAAAAAAAGCCGACTCGTTAAAGTCGGCTAAATTTATTTTAGATTTTAATTTCCAAGGCTTTCCTTGAATTCTTCAAATTTACTGGTGGTTTCTTCTTTAGGCCAGGTATTGTTGCTTACATCAACATCAGCGGTTTCAAGATTTGGATCTACCACCATTTTTACGATTTCCTTACTGGTGGCGATTGCTTTTGTAGCCATCTCATCATTCATTCTCCAAAGCTGTACGGGATATCTTTTCATTTCTGTAGAACCATCGGCATAAGTGAATTCTACGATTAATGGCATTGGGATTCCTCCCGGTTTTTCAAATGTTACCTGGTAGAAATATTTAGGATCTTTCAGTTTAGCTCTTTCTTCTTCAGGAAAATTATCCATCACATACTCTTTTAAAGTAGGCGAATTCTCTAAAACTGGTTTTCCTTTTAAATTTTCATCAAATTCTTCGCTTTCCTCTTCCACTACGTAAATTGCATCAATTTCTTCGGGATCTGCACCGTAACGCTCAAGGAATTCTTTTCCTTCTTTAGTGGCATTATCGGTAATATAAAGCTTTTGAACTTCTTTAATTCCCATATCTACATTATGCGTTGTATAAAACCAACCTCTCCAAAACCAGTCTAAATCTACTGCTGAAGCATCTTCAATAGTTCTGAAGAAATCCTCTGGCGTTGGGTGCTTAAACATCCAACGGTGAGCAAAGGTTTTATATGCGTGATCAAAAAGATCGTGACCCATTACAGTTTCCCTGAGAATATTTAAGGCGGTTGCCGGTTTCCCGTAGGCGTTATTTCCTAACTGGTAAACATTCTCTGGATTAGACATAATTGGGGCAATATATTTTTGATTTCCTTTCATATAAGGAACAATTTTCGCCGGAATTCCTCTTCTTGAAGGATACTGTTCCAGAGGAACGATAGCTTCTGGATATTTCTTTCCGAAATCCTGCTCGGCAAGATATTGGCTAAAGGTATTTAAACCTTCGTCCATCCAACCCCATTGACGTTCGTCACTGTTTACGATCATCGGGAAGAAGTTATGTCCAATTTCATGAATAATAACGCTTATCATCCCGAATTTCACACGATCTGAATAGGTTCCATCTTCATCGGGACGGCCATAATTCCAGCAAATCATAGGATATTCCATTCCCTGGTTTCTAGCGTGAACTGAAACCGCTTTATGATATGGATATTGAAAAGTTTGATCTGAATAAGATTTTAAGGTACTGGCCACGGCTTTTGTAGACCATTCTTCCCAAAGTGGATTTCCTTCTTTGGGGTATAAAGAAACCGCCATTACATCTTTTCCACCAACATCTGTAGCCATCATATCAAGAATAAATTTTCTTGAAGTAGAGAATCCAAAATCCCTAACCATTTCGGCTTTATATTTCCAGGTTTTGGTTTTGTTAGAAAAAGACTTTTCGGCTTCTTCGGCTTCAGCCTGAGTTCTAACTATTACAGGCTCATCGTAAGACTTTTTAGCCTGCTCATAGCGGCTCATCATTTCTTTGGTATAAACATCCTTGCGGTTTTGAAGTTCTCCTGTAGCCTCCATAATATGATCGGCAGGAACGGTAATATCTACTTCGTAGTCACCAAAAGGAAGGGCAAACTCACCACTACCCCAAAATTGCATATTTTGCCAACCTTCAACATCGTTATAAACCGCCATTCTTGGGAAGAATTGTGCAATTACATAAGCATTGTTCCCGTCTTTTGGGAAATGCTCGTAACCACTTCTCGCCCTATCGGTAATATGGTTATTGATATTATACCACCATTTCATTTCAAACTGAAAAGATTCACCGGGCTCTAAAGCCTTTTCTAAATCTATTCTTAACATCGTTTGATTTATGGTGTAATTTAATTTATCGCCATTATGAGTTAAACCTACAATATTGAAACCGCCGTCAAAAGACTCTTCCATATGCTGATTTACAAATCGCTGCGGAGTAGTCACGGGACTCATTCCACTAGGATTTCGCTCTAAAGCCGGTGCATCTTTTTTTCGTACATTCTGGTCTAATTGCACCCATAAATATTCTAATTTGTCGGGAGAATTATTATAATAAGTAACCTCGGCCTCACCATCTAAACGGGTATTTTTATCGTCTAAAACGATATCCATTTTATAATCAGCCTGGTTTTGATAATAAGCTTCCCCGGGAGCTCCGGCACCGGTTCGGTACTGATTGGGAGTTGCGAAAGTCTCGTAAAGTTGTTTAAACTTATTGTTATTCTCGTGACCTTCCTGTTTTGGTTGCTGCTCTTCGGCTTCCGATTCCTGGGCCTGAACACCACTTACAAAAAGCATCACAAAAGCGAAACTTAAGAGTCTTAATTTGTTCATTAATTATGTTTTAATTTAAAAATTGCTAAAAATAAATATTTTAATCAGGTTTTCCTTAAGGAAAAGTGAGTTTTTCTGTTTCCTGTTGACGCATAAGTAATAAACTTTTGGTTTTGTTATTTACTTTTACGTGCACCACGTTTTTCTGGTCATCAAACAAATCGGTTAAAATCTCGTTGGTGACTTCAATTTGGTTAAAAGAAGCTACGTTTTCAACTTCAATATAAAGCACTAGTTGATCGGCATCGTATTCTTTTCCCAAATAATTAAGCTGAAGCTCTTCACCATTGGTTTTCAATCTTAATTTTTGATTAAGATATTTAGAAATATATTCAGTAACCGCGCCCTCTTCTGCTTCTTCAGAAAGCTGAATATCGGCATCATAACGTTCATTTAAAACCTTCTGAAAATCGTCTATAAAAACGCGGGTAATAATTTGCAGACTTTGCTCTTCATTGTTGTATTCAATCTCTGTAACACTTAGGTAAAACTCGTGAGCGCCAGATTTAAATGCCGAAAGCAAAAAAAAGCTGGCCAGGATCAGGCTTATTTTTTTCATTAATCTTTTTCTCTTCTCTAACAAATATTAATCCAAAGCACCTAAAGCATTAAATTCAATGGATTTGGATTTAAAAAATTCATATAATTCTAAAGGATTATCCAGAAGAATTTCCAAATCATAATTTTCAGCACAATAATACACAAAAATCATCACCTCAGTTTCCTCTATTTCGAAGTCTTCAATTAGAGTATTTTCAGGAATTAAATAAATGGCTTTTTCAATAATAAATTTAAATTCGTTCTTTGCCTTTATCTTCTTTAGTCTTGCCGTCCTGCCACTAATGGCATTTATAACCGGATCTAAAGGTATAGTCCCGGTCAATACACCCAAAACGCTAAGCCTGGTACCACCGGGACCTGTTGTAGCTGTATATAATTGCCTCTCAACCTGAGATGGAGGAGGTTTTCTGCGCATTGGAGCATTTAAATCGAATTTATTAAATGTTTTAATTCCTGAAATATCATTTGCTAAATTTCCGGATAATTTATGAAGTTTTACTTCATCTAATTCCGTCAGATCTTCCTTTAGCTTAATGGTGAAATTGTTATCCTGAAGAGTCTGGCGAGTTACTACCAAAGTCTCTTTTTTATATTGAACTGAAGAAAACACCAAAGAATCTCCAATATTTACTTCGACGGAAAAATAACCCGAAAGTTCACTTACACCGCCTTTTCGACGGGTAACATTAATAATATGAACGGGAGAAGAAAGAGTTTCATCTGTAATAATCTGGCCTGATAACACTTCTTTCTCTTGCGAAAAAACTGAAACAGTTATCATCCCCAACACTACCAGAAAAACCCATTTATTCCTCGATAAACTCATTATATTCAATGATCATTCCTTTAAGATATTCTATTAAAACCAGGGGATCATTTTTATTGACCAGTTCTTTAAAATCTGGCTTTAAACTACAATAGTAAAGAAAATCCATAATTTTATGCTGGGGTAATAGTAAAGTTTCGGTAAAATATTCATCAGGGATAAATTCCCTGGCTTTATAAACCAATGCACTTAACCTGTTATTTTTTATCGCTTTTTCATACATTTTTTTTTGCCCTGAAATGATCCCGTAAAGCGTTCCCACAGGATCATCGGGTCTGGTAATTGCAAACAGTTTTCGCTCCTCCACACTTAAAGGTTCTTTATCTGAAAGGGCATAACCAATAATTCCTGGATCAAAGGTTTTAATATCATTAATATCATTTGCAAGGTTTCCGCTTAATTGGTGTAGCCTAACTTCGTCTAATTCTGTAAGGTCTTTTTGCAATTCAACTTTTAAAACTTCGGAAGATAAAATTTCAGCAGTAATTAAAATTTCTTTTTTCTGAAATTGCACCGATGAAAATAATAGTAAGTCATTTTGTTTTACTTCTACCGAAAATTCACCACTTGCTTCGGTGACCGTTCCTTTTTCAGCAGTAATATTTATAATATGAATGGGAGCTTCAATAGAGTCCGCCAGAATTTCCCCCTTCAGTAATATACGTTGTTGGGAAAATAAGTGAGATGAAAATATCAGCGTACAAATAAGAAAAAAGCTGCTTTTCATCTATTCGTTAATAAATTTGCGATAAGCTTCGCTTTTCTTTTCCAAAAAAACTACAAGCTCTAAAGCGCGTTCTTCTTTTAATAATTTTTCCTGAAAACCATTTTCAAAAATATATGTCAGGAAATTCATTATATGAGTAGAATCAATTTTTAAATGATTGGTAAAAAAGTAATCGTCAAATTTGTTACGAAGGCTATTAACTACCTCCCTTTCACGTTTAACAGGAGGTACAGATTTGCCGCCTAATGATCCAAAATTTGGTTTCCCCGAAATTAATCCTACCAAACCTAAAATATTCATACCGGCCGGCGCCTGAGTTTGACTGGCATTAAATGCTGCGTTTGGAGTGCCTCTTGGTAGCACATTAGAAGGGGAAGGCGGTACACTAATAACCGGCATAGCTATTACCTTAATATTGGCAATATCTTCTCCCAGGTTTCCACTAAGATTATGAATCCGAACTTGCTCCAATTCGGTTATTGCAGGGAGTAATTCTATAATTAGTGCTTCTTCTTTAAGAATTTTAGAAGTGATCTTAATTTCTTTTCGCTGAAATTGTACCGAAGAAATTAGCAGTAAATCGTTTTCTGACACTTCAATTTCAAAATTTCCCTTTTTATCGGTTACACTCCCTTTCTCCTTCGTTAAATTGATAATATGAATAGGAGCTTCAATACTGTCGGCTTTAATTTTACCACTGAGCTGCTTTTTTTCCTGGGCGTTTACCGCAAGCACGCAACAAAACGATAAAACAGATAAAAAATATTTCATTGATTGATGTTGATGATGATTACTGATGATTGATGATGATTTTAAAAGTTATTCCCTTTCATGAAATGCTTTATATTCTTCACTTTTTTCTATTAAAAATTCAATCAGGCTTAGTTCATTTCCATCTTCCAGCAAGTCATTATCCAAACCGTGATCTGTGACGTAGTAAATAAAGTCATTTATTTTGTCTTTTTCAATATCCAGGTTAGTCCTAAAAAATTCATCGTCATACAGATCCCGTAATTTCTCGTCCAGCTCCTGTTTTGTAAAAGGATTATTTTCAAGTTCGGCGCCCACAAGGAATTTAAAAATATTCACAAAGTTGAGTCCGTTTACGAGCCTCGTATTTCCAGCGGCAAGGGCAGCATTTCTCCCCGGGCCCATCAAGGAATCGGGTTGTCTTCTAACATTCATCGCCTCTAAATCGGCTGCAGAATACCGGGGAACATCGGGATCACTAACTTCAATCCTCGCTACATCTACCCTAATATCTCCGGAGAGTTGATTATCAGATAAAAGTACTTCCGGTAATTCGGTAACAGATTCGGTAAGAAAAACATTCATCTCTCCGGAGTTGACAACGCCTTCTTCTACCACCACTCTGAATTCTTCAAATTGAATGGAAGAAAATACTACCGTGTCATTAAGCCCAACACTCAATTTAAATTCCCCGTCGGGATTGGCTATGGTACCGCGTGATGTGTTCTGGTTAAAAATGGTCATTCCCTCTGGAGTATCTTCTTCGGGAACAATGATTTTACCATTCACCAGGGTGCGTTCCTTTTCCTGGGCGATTAAAATACTGCTGAATAAAATAAAAATAATAAAAAATGTATTCTTTAACATAGTTGTGGTTTTCCTACTAATAAAGTAACAATTCTTACTCCTTATTTATAGTACAGCAGCTTGTAAACTTTTGTTAAAACCCCTATTTAGACTAATTTTAAGTCAATAAATATTATACTCGCAGCACAAAAAATTATTTAAATATGAGCAAAGCATTATTAGCCAGCACCTCAACTTTACACGGGCAGGAATACCTGGAATACCTAATTCCGGAACTAAAAACGTTTTTCAGCAATACCGAAGAAGTAATTTTTATTCCTTTTGCCCGTCCCGGCGGAATTTCTCACGATAAATACACTAAAAAAGCTTCAGAAGCTTTCAATAAAGCCGGAATTACGCTTCGCGGAATTCACGAGTTTGATAATATGCGTGAAGCAATAACTTCAGCTAAAGGAATTTTTACCGGTGGTGGTAATACTTTTCTATTAGTTTCTGAACTGTACAGAAATAAGCTAATACAACCGCTTAAAGAAAGTATTCAAAATGGAGCAGCTTATATGGGTACCAGTGCAGGTACTAATATTGCAGGCTTAACGATGCAAACCACCAATGATATGCCCATAGTTTATCCACCGAGTTTTAAAACTTTGGGAGTGGTTCCTTTTAATATTAATCCACATTATTTAGATCCCGATACAAATTCAACACATAAAGGAGAAACCCGGGAAACCCGTATAAAAGAATTTCATACCATAAATACACAACCGGTAATTGGACTTAGGGAAGGCAGCTGGATATTGGTTTCGGATAATAAAATTGAGTTAAAAGGTAGCTTGAGCGCTCGTATTTTTAAATCAGAAAAATTACCTTTCGAGATAGAAACCAATTCAGACTTAAGCGAATTAAACTAATATGGATTACCAAAGTATACTAAATACCATAAACGATGAGTTGAGTTACCGGGATGTAACGGGGAAGGTGGCCTCCTATATTCCGGAGCTTGCAAAAATAGATCCGCGTAAATTTGGGATGCACGTTTACTGTGGAGACCGGCAACATTTTAGTTTTGGAGATAGCGAAGAACTCTTTTCAATTCAGAGTATTTCTAAGGTTTTTAGCCTTTCTATGGCTATGCGTATTATGGGAGAAGATCTCTGGGACCGGGTAGATGTAGAACCCTCTGGAGACCCTTTTAATTCTTTAAGTCAGTTAGAATACGAAAGCGGTGTACCACGTAATCCCTTTATTAACGCCGGGGCATTGGTGATTTCAGATATCCTGGTAGATCAATTAGAAGATCCAAAACAGGAATTATTGGATTTTGTCAGAAAAATTACCGAAGACAACAGCATTAATTTTGATCCCAAAATTGCAGCTTCAGAACGTTCTACGGGTTATAGAAATGTTGCCCTGGTAAATTATATGAAAGCGCTTGGAAATATTAAATGTGAAGTAGAGCCCATTGTAGATTTTTACTTTCATCTCTGTTCGCTGGCAATGTCTTGCAAACAATTAGCCCAGGCCTTTATGATTTTCGCCAATAAGGGTAAAATATTAAGTACGGATGAAGAAATTTTAACTCCTACCTCGGTAAAAAGGATTAATTCTTTAATGCAAACCTGTGGTTTCTATGATGAAGCCGGGGAATTTAGTTTTGAAGTAGGATTACCCGGAAAAAGTGGGGTTGGCGGAGGCATTGTTGCCATTCATCCAGACCAATATTCTGTTGCGGTTTGGAGTCCCATTTTAAATGAAAAAGGAAATTCAGAATTAGGAATGAAAGCTTTAGAACGCCTTACTTCCCTAACCGGTCTTTCGGTTTTTTAAACCAAAAAACTATTGAAAATAAAAAAATGCTTTCCGCAAACGCAGAAAGCATTTTTTTATAATTGAACACTGTAATATTTATTAAAGCGCAGCTACGTGCTTTGCAAGTTGCGATTTTAAGTTCGCAGCTTTATTATCATGTATAATATTTTTCTTTGCCAATTTATCTACCATAGAGATAACAGAAGGCAAAAGAGCTTCAGCTTCTTTCTTCTCAGACTCCTTCAACTTTTTAATTGCGTTTCTGGTAGTTTTATGCTGGTAGCGGTTTCTAAGACGTTTGGTCTCATTGCTACGAATCCTCTTCAATGCTGACTTGTGATTTGCCATTACAAAATTGCTTTAATTATTTTTTAAAAGTAGTCCGTAGGGGAATCGAACCCCTGTTACCAGGATGAAAACCTGGCGTCCTAACCCCTAGACGAACGGACCATTAATTTATTTCAAATTGCCTTTTCAGGACTTTAAAAACACAAAACTAAAACCTGTGTTCTTTTGTAGTCCGTAGGGGAATCGAACCCCTGTTACCAGGATGAAAACCTGGCGTCCTAACCCCTAGACGAACGGACCATTTTTTTGTTTCAATGCGGATGCAAAAATACAACTATTTTTGAATGCCGCAAGAGTTCCACAAAAAAAATTTAAAATTTAATAAGCCTTCGCAAAAAGTACCCTTTGCTCAGACGGTTTCCCTGTAAGTACACAGCTTCCCGACTCTTTTTCGGAATTAAATGGTATACAGCGAATTGTAGCTTTGGTAAGCCCTTTTATCTTGTTTTCTGTCTCTGGAGTTCCATCCCAATGCGCAGAAATAAATCCTCCTTTTTCTTTTAAAACTTTTTTAAATTCATCAAAAGAATCTACTTCGGTGATATGATCGTTTCTAAAATTGAAAGCTATCTCATATAAAGTTTCCTGCATTTCCACCATAAGGTGCTTCACTTTCTCCACTACTTCAGCCTGACTTATAAATTCTTTGGTAAGCGTATCTCTCCTTGCAAGTTCAACACTTCCTTTTTCTATATCCTTTGGCCCGATAGCTAATCTTACCGGAACTCCCTGTAATTCGTATTGAGCAAACTTCCAACCTGGTTTTTGGGTATCTCTATCATCGTATTTCACCGAAATACCAGCTTCTTTTAGATCATCAGCCAGTTTGTTGGCTACTTTAGAAATTTCTTCTAATTGTTCTTCTCCTTTATATATAGGAACAATTACTACCTGAGTAGGCGCTAAATTTGGAGGAAGCACTAAACCGTTATCATCACTATGCGTCATAATAAGTGCTCCCATTAACCGTGTCGAAACACCCCAGGAAGTTGCCCATACATTTTCTAATTTCCCTTCTTTAGAAGTAAATTTTACATCAAAAGCTTTTGCAAAGTTCTGACCTAAAAAGTGAGAAGTTCCTGCTTGCAGTGCTTTCCCGTCCTGCATCATTGCTTCAATGCAATAAGTTTCTACAGCCCCGGCAAAGCGCTCACTTTCGGTTTTACTTCCCTTTATAACCGGCATTGCCATAAATTTCTCGGCAAATTCGGCATAAATATTATTCATTAATTCAGTTTCCTCCAGGGCTTCCTGTTTGGTGGCGTGAGCAGTATGCCCTTCCTGCCAGAGAAATTCTGATGTTCTTAAAAACAAACGGGTTCGCATTTCCCAGCGAACCACATTGGCCCATTGGTTGATTTTAATAGGAAGATCTCTGTAAGATTGAATCCAGTTTTTGTAAGTATTCCATATAATAGCTTCAGAGGTTGGTCTCACTACAAGTTCCTCTTCCAGTTTAGCATCAGGATCTACTATTAATTTAGATTTATCGTTAGGATCTGTCTTAAGCCTGTAATGAGTAACCACGGCACATTCTTTCGCGAAACCTTCGGCATTTTTTTCTTCAGCTTCAAAGAGATGCTTAGGAACAAAAAGCGGAAAATAAGCATTTTGGTGGCCGGTTTCCTTGAACATTTTATCAAGCTGGGCCTGCATTTTTTCCCAAATGGCGAATCCGTAAGGTTTAATAACCATACAACCCCGCACTGCGGAATTTTCAGCTAAATCGGCTTTTACCACCAATTCGTTGTACCATTTTGAATAATCTTCGCTTCTTTTGGTTAACTTTTTACTCATTCTCTGAATTTGGCATAAATCTTGTATTTTGTTAAACACAATCTAAATGCAGGTTTAGTTAGCGCAAAACTAACTATTTTTGTAATGTTCAACAATAAAATACTAAGCTAATGATACGCAATTACGACTTACACAAGAAAGCAATTCTGTTTGTTGCTCCTATGTTCTTGCTATTGTTAGCATCTTGCGGTTCTTACCAGTATTCTGGTTATGAGGATGGGATCTATGGTGATTCTAACCAACAGCAATCAACTGCTGAAGAGCCATCCCAATATGCTAATAATAATCAGGATCAGGGAAATTCATATTATAAGAACCTTTTTTCAGAAAAATCAGAATTTTACGGCCAGATGGCCGATAATATCATCTTTACCGATGTAGAATCTTACTCTTCTGCTGAAGGTGGAGAGGATGAAATTTATTATGAAGACCAACAAGCTTATGTTGGCGGAAGAGCTCCCTGGGGTGAAGATCCAGATCAATATACCATAAATATTTACAACACCGGTTTCCACGGTGGATTTTACAATCCATGGAGATGGAATCGTTTTGGATACGGTTACGGGTTTGGAGGTTATTATGATCCATTTATGTGGGATCCATTTTACGGCCCTGGATACTGGGGTGCTGGTTTTGGCCCATGGGGTGGCGGTTTTGCATACGGCCCTGGATGGGGCTGGGGTAATCGCTTTGGCTACGGATTTGGATATGGCGGCTTCGGTGGATTTTATAACGGCCACTGGGGAAGAGGTTTTGTAAACAACCCATATTATGGCCATCGTAATAATTACAGAGATGTAGCTTATAATAGTGGTAGAAGGGCCAGCTATTCAGATTATGGCACTAATTCAAGAGACAATGTTTCCCGCTTAAGAAGTAATGAATCTTCTTACTCCAGAAGCATCAGAAATATTAGAAGCAATGAGAATGCTTCAAGAACCAGAAGTTATACCAGAAGTAATTCTGATAATTCAAATATTTATTCACGATCTAACAGAAGAAGCGAACCAGCGAGAGTCAACACTTCTTCTACCCGAAGAAATTCGGCTATAAACAGGTCTAATAGAAGTTCAAGATCTAACTCTACTTATAATAGATCTTCTAATAGTTCTTCAAGAAGTAGTGGTACTGTTCGCAGTAGCTCTAGTAGTTCAAGAAGTTCTGGAACAAGAAGTTCAGGTGGAGGTCGTTCTTCCTCATCTAGAGGAGGCGGTAGAGGATAATAATCTACTTCTGGTTTGAAAGTATTTTAAAAAATTATTGAATCAACCTTACAGTCATCCGCTGTAAGGTTTTTTCTGAAATCATTAATTATACAGCCGGTCTAAAGGCTGGAAAAAAACCGTAAAAGGAATTAAAAATAGTTTATGAAAAAGATATTTATAATAATGAGCGTCCTTTTTATAGCAGGAGGCGCCCAGGCCCAGAATATTACCGATGCTTATAGATACAGTTCTGAAGAGTTGAACGGGACCGCAAGGTTCCAGGCCCTTAGCGGTGCTTTTGGTGCACTGGGAGGAGATTTATCAGCCATTACTGTAAACCCGGCCAGTTCTGCCGTCTTCCTTAATTCTTTTGGAACGATGACATTTTCCCATCGTTCTACTAATAAAAATGTAGATTATTTTGGAACAGGTACTACTAATGAAAATTCAGATTTTAATTTTAATCAGGCCGGTGGAGTACTTGTTTTTGACACCAGAAGTGAAAGCCCCTGGAGAAAATTCAGTTTAGGCTTAAATTATAGTCAGACAAATAATTTTGACGATACTTTCCTGGCTACAGGAACCAGCCAAACTTCTATAGACCAGTACTTTCTAAATTATGCTAACGGCATACCCTTAGACTTGCTACAAACCCGTGAAGACGAAAGTATCTCTGATCTTTATTCTTACCTCGGAGAAAACGAAGGTTTTAGAGCACAACAGGCCTTTTTAGGATATCAGGGTTATGTTATAGATCAAGCAGAAGATTCACCAGATAATACCGAATATAATTCGTTTATAAGCCCGGGTAATTTTAACCAGGAATATCGCTCTGTGGCTACAGGTTTAAACGGAAAATTTTCTTTCAACTTCGGCACGCAGTTTAAAGATTTCTTATACCTGGGCGCTAACTTAAATACCCATTTCTTGAATTATGATCGTACTACAAGGTTTAGAGAAAATAATAGTAACTCAGGCAGTGGTACTAATCAGGTGATTTTTAATAATAACCTAAGTACAACCGGAGACGGTTTTTCTTTTCAATTGGGAGCCATTGCAAAAGTAAGTAACCGTTTTAGAGTTGGAGCATCTTACCATTCTCCTACCTGGTTTAATATTGTAGAAGAAGCCACCCAATATCTTGAAACAAATAACGACGCTAATGAGCGCGTAATTGTAGATCCCAACGTCTTGAATCTTTACCCTGATTATAATCTTAAAACTCCCAGTAAACTTACTGGTAGCCTTGCCGTGTTATTTGGCACTAAAGGTTTAATTAGTTTTGATTATTCTTATAAAGATTATTCTGCTACTGAGTTTAGACCTACAGATGATCCTGAATTCGATTTTCAGAATAGCCTAATCTCAGAAGAACTTCAGGCTGCTTCTACCTTTAGATTAGGTGGAGAATATAGAATTAATAACTGGAGTTTAAGAGGTGGTTATCGTTTTGAACAAAGCCCTTATGCTGATGAGTCTACTGTGGGCGATTTAACCGGCTACTCTGGTGGTATTGGTTACGATTTTGGAAGTATGAAGTTAGACCTTGCCTACACTAACGCGAATTACGAGGAAAATGCAAGGCTTTACGAAACCGGCTTAACTAATACGGCCAATATAGATAGAGACCTTTCCAAAGTGATTTTATCGGTAAGTTTCGGACTTTAATTATCTGAATGTAAGATACCTACAAACAAGTTCACGAGGCATTCATTGAGAACCATTGTTTAATTTTCGAGGCAAGCCTTGAAGTATTTAAATCTCGATTATCGAGAAAAAATAAATTTTAAGAGACTTTCTGAATAGCTCATAAATTTCATCCTGTTTTTTTAATTCGGAATTAAATCAATTTGACGAAATTTGGAACTTTTCAGAGGGTCTTATTATGTTTAAGCCTATTGGATTATTACGCTCACTTTAGGAGAAAAAACAAGAATTTCTTATCTTGTAAAAAATTAACAACTTATCATGTTTGAGTTTGACCAGGAAACCTGGATTTACTTCGCACTTATTGCGGCTTTTCTCGTGTATTTTATTTGGAATTCCCGCCGGGCAAAAAAGAACCGAAAGGCTCGTAAGAACAGAAATTTTAGAAGGCGATACATGGAGCGCCGAAGAGAGGAAAAGTCAGAAACTCATATTTAATTTCTAATCTTCACTTTTTACAGGCTTAATTCTTCATTTTGTACCTTTGAAAGGTAAATTGCTTGCATTATGACTGCAAAGTCTTAAGTAATCTACTTTGGGGCAAACCCAAAAATGTATTATTGAAAAACAAACATTTATATGAAGATTTATACCAAAACCGGTGATAAAGGTACTACTGCCCTTTTTGGAGGCACCCGGGTTCCCAAACACCATATTCGCATAGAAAGTTACGGCACTGTAGACGAACTTAACTCCCACATTGGGCTTGTGCGAGATCAGGATACCGGCGAACATTCAAGAAAGGTTTTAAGCAGAATTCAGGATAGACTTTTTACCATTGGTTCTACCCTAGCTACAGACCCAGAAAAACAGAAATTAAAGAACGGTAAAGAGCGCTTAAACATCCCCAAAATTTCTGCAGAAGATATAGAAATGCTGGAAAAAGAAATAGATAAAATGAATGAGGATCTTCCTCCAATGACCCATTTTGTGCTTCCGGGAGGGCATCAAAGCGTGTCATTCTGTCACATAGCTCGTTGCGTTTGCCGCCGCGCAGAGCGACTTGCAACCGCTTTACACGAAATTGAAGCTTTTGATGATAAGGTTTTACAATATCTTAATAGACTTTCTGACTACCTATTTGTGCTGGCACGGATGTTGTCTAAAAAACTAGAGGCCGAAGAGGTGAAATGGATTCCAGAAAAATCTTAATTCCTTTTTAAGGCTTAAGCAAGGATTATACAGTAAAATCTATAATTTTAGCGTATGTTCTTAACGGTATTGATTAAATAATAGATTTTTTTCTTGGCTATTACCACAAAAAATTTATTTTTGCAAAAATAATAAACCTGAGCAACCCATGTATTGGACTTTAGAATTAGCATCTTATTTAAGTGATGCACCCTGGCCTGCAACTAAAGACGAATTAATTGATTACGCCATTAGAACAGGAGCTCCACTAGAAGTAGTAGAAAACCTGCAGGCGATTGAAGATGAAGGAGATTCGTATGATTCTATTGAGGAAATTTGGCCCGATTATCCAACTGATGAAGATTATCTTTGGAATGAGGATGAATATTAAATAACAACACGCAAAAAATAGAAAAAAGTCTCCAAAGTGAGGCTTTTTTTTTGCGTACATTTGAACCCCGTATTAAACAAAAACTATTATGAGTTTTTTAAATTCTGTATTAAAAGTATTTGTTGGCGATAAATCTAAAAAAGACGTCAAGGAAATACAACCCATAGTTGAAAAGATAAAGGCGCTGGAAGGTGAGTTTGAAGCCCTGTCTATAGACGAACTAAGGGCAAAAACTGCAAGCTTTAAGGCGAAGATCGCTGAAGCTTTAAAAGATATAAACAAACAAATTGAAGAGCTGGAAGCCGAGGCTGATGCCAGTGACGATATTACCCGAAAAGAAGATATTTACGCTGAAATTGATGCGCTAAAAGCTAAATCTTACGAAATATCTGAAGGGGTTCTCAACGATATTCTACCCGAAGCTTTTGCTACCGTAAAAGAAACCGCAAAACGCTTTTTCCATAACGAACAAATTAAGGTTACCGCATCAGAATTTGATCGTGAGATTTCTGCTGAAAAAGATTATGTAAATCTTGAAGGAGATCACGCCATCTGGAATAACTCTTGGGATGCTGCCGGGAAACCGGTTACCTGGGATATGATTCATTACGATGTTCAGCTTATTGGTGGTGTGGCAATGCACCAGGGCAAAATCGCAGAGATGCAAACCGGTGAAGGTAAAACCCTTGTGGCAACCTTACCAATGTATCTTAACGCACTTACCGGAAACGGCGTTCACCTGGTAACGGTAAACGATTACCTGGCAAAACGGGATAGCGCCTGGATGGCCCCTATTTTTGAATTCCACGGCTTAAGTGTAGATTGTATAGATTATCACCGGCCGAACTCTGCATCAAGAAGAAAAGCTTACAATGCTGATATCACTTACGGAACCAATAATGAATTCGGTTTCGATTATTTACGTGATAATATGTCGCACGCTCCTAACGATTTAGTACAGCGTCCTCATAACTTCGCGATCGTAGATGAGGTGGATTCGGTATTAATTGATGATGCCCGTACACCGCTTATTATTTCAGGGCCAATTCCAAAAGGAGATGTTCACGAATTTAATGAGCTAAAACCTGCAATTTCAAATATTGTAGAACTCCAGCGTAAACATCTTACAAAAGTTCTGGCTGAAGCTAAAAAACTTATTAAAGAAGGAAATACCAAAGATGGAGCATTCTTATTGCTTAGAGTTTACCGCGGACTTCCGAAGAATAAAGCTTTAATAAAATTCTTAAGTGAAGAAGGTATAAAACAGTTACTGCAAAAGACTGAAAATCATTATATGCAGGATAATAACCGCGAAATGCCTAAGGTCGACGCGGATCTTTATTTCACTATTGAAGAAAAAAGCAACCAGATAGATCTTACCGATAAAGGTATTGAGTTCCTTTCAGCCGATGGGGATACCGATTTCTTTGTAATGCCCGAAATGGGAATGGAAATCGCCAAGATTGAAAAAGAAGGTCTTCCCAAAGAAGAAGAAGCTGAGAAAAAAGAAGAACTTTTTAGAGATTACAGTGTAAAAAGTGAACGTATTCACACCCTACGCCAGTTGCTTAAAGCTTATACCCTATTCGAAAAAGATGACGAATATGTGGTAATAGACAATAAAGTTAAGATTGTAGACGAGCAAACCGGCCGTATTATGGACGGGCGCCGTTACAGTGATGGTTTACACCAGGCAATTGAAGCCAAGGAAAACGTAAAAATTGAAGATGCCACCCAAACTTTTGCTACGGTAACCCTTCAAAATTACTTTAGAATGTATGGTAAATTATCGGGTATGACCGGTACTGCGGTTACTGAAGCAGGAGAATTCTGGGAAATTTACAAACTGGATGTGGTAGAAATTCCTACCAACCGCCCCATTGCAAGAAACGATAAAGACGATTTGGTTTACAAAACCAAACGGGAAAAATATAACGCGGTGATAGACCACGTAACCGATCTTTCTAATGCCGGGAGGCCGGTACTTATTGGTACAACTTCGGTAGAAATTTCAGAATTACTTTCCCGAATGCTGAAATTGCGGAATGTTCCACATAACGTACTTAATGCGAAACTGCATAAAAGAGAAGCCGATATTGTGGCTGAAGCAGGTAAATCGGGTATTGTGACCATCGCCACCAACATGGCAGGTCGTGGTACCGATATTAAATTAAGCAAAGAAGTTAAAGAAGCAGGTGGTTTAGCTATTGTAGGGACAGAGCGTCACGATTCACGCCGTGTAGACCGGCAGTTAAGAGGTCGTGCCGGTCGTCAAGGAGATCCGGGAAGCTCCCAGTTCTATGTGTCGCTTGAGGACAACCTGATGCGTTTATTCGGATCGGAAAGAATCGCGAAATTAATGGATAAAATGGGGCTGGAAGAAGGTGAAGTAATTCAGCATTCTATGATCTCAAAATCTATTGAGCGTGCCCAGAAAAAAGTTGAGGAAAATAACTTTGGAATTAGAAAGCGTTTGCTGGAATATGATGATGTAATGAACGCCCAGCGGGAAGTGATTTACAAACGTCGATACCACGCATTATTTGGCGACAGGCTTAAGGTTGATATCGCCAATATGATCTTTGATACTTCTGAAGCGATTACCGAAAACAATAAAATTGCCCAGGATTATAAAAACTTTGAATTTGAACTGATCAGGTATTTCTCCATGAGTGCTCCGGTTTCTGAGGAGGATTTTGAGAAAATGGGAGTGCAAAAAATTTCCGGAATCGTTTATAAAGAAGCCTACCAGCATTACCAGGAAAAGATGAAGCACAGCGCTTCCAGGGCTTTCCCAGTAATTAAGCAAGTTTATGAAGACGAAAGTAACAATTTTGAAAGAATTTCAGTTCCATTTTCAGACGGTCAAAAAACGCTTCAGGTAGTTACTAATCTTGAAAAAGCTTACGAAACCGAAGGTGTTCAATTGGTAAAAGATTTCGAGAAAAATATAAGTCTTGCCATTATTGATGATGCCTGGAAAACCCACCTTCGTAAGATGGATGAGTTGAAACAGAGCGTTCAGTTGGCGGTTCACGAGCAAAAAGATCCTTTATTGATCTATAAATTTGAAGCTTTTGAATTGTTTAAATCTATGCTGGACCAGGTAAACCGTGATGTGATTTCTTTTCTTTTCAAAGGTGAAATTCCGGAAGGAAATGTTTCAAATATCCAGGAAGCGAGACAACGTAGAAAAGAGAAAGTAGAAACCCAGAAGGAAGAAATTCCTAATATAGACGAAAGAGCTGCTCAAAGCCGCGCTGCCGGAAATACCCAACAGCAACGTCGCCCACAGGTGACTGAAACCATTACGAGGGATCAACCAAAGATTGGTCGTAATGATAAAGTGACTATTAAAAATGTGATGAGCGGTGAAAATAAAACCCTTAAATACAAGCAAGCAATCCCGCTTATTGAAAAAGGAGATTGGGTGGTTGTAAATCAATAATCCAGTTTAAATCCTTATAAAAAGGGCTGTCTAAATTCCAAAATAATGGAGCTTTTAGACAGCCCTTTCTTTTTTTGAGTAAATTAGCTTTCCAACAAACCGATCAAAAAATGAGAAACTACCAGATAGAAATAAAGTGGGGAGTAATTTTCTTCGCGGCTTCCTTACTTTGGATGTATTTTGAGAAACTCATGGGCTGGCACGATGTTTTAATTGACAAACATCCAATCTACAGCAACCTTTTCGGCATAGTCGCGATTGCCATTTATCTATTTGCTATTCACGATAAAAGAAAGAATTTTTTCCGTGGAAAAATGAGCTGGAAACAGGGATTCGTTTCCGGAGTAATTTTAAGTATCGTTATCGCACTGTTATCCCCAATTGGCCAAGTAATTACTCACTATCTTATCTCCCCTGGTTTTTTTGAAAATGCCATAGAAAGCAGCGTGGAAAGAAATGCTATGAAACGTGAAGACGCTGAAGCCTATTTTAATTTAAGCTCATACATCGTACAATCTATAGCCGGTGCACTAATGATGGGAGTTGTAACCTCAGCAATAGTCGCTTTAATTTTAAGAAAAAAGTAATTAGGAATTTCTTAATTTCAGTAAATAATTGGGATCGGGGCAGTTTTGCAGGTAAAAATCAAGCTCCCTTCTGGAAGTTACCCCGGGAAAATCTCCAATTTTTTCGCTTAAATCTTCTATAATCTGAAAATGTAAATGTGGCGCGTAATCACCGTTTTCTTCAGGCGTCCCCAATTCCGCAATTTTTTCGCCTTTCTTTACGGGTCTCCCGGGAGCAAGACCCTCTAACGAAGCTTTACTTAAATGACCGTAAAGCGAATAAAACTTCTTTTCTTCAAAATCATGTTCCAGAATTATTGTTGGACCGTAGTCACCAAAACTGGAATTATCGTTAAAACTATGAATTCTTCCATCTAAAACCGCTAAAACATCGGTGTGAGCATCTGCCCAAAAATCCAGGCCTAAATGGATGTTCCTATTACTATCCTCATCTTCTAAAGCGGTAAAAAGCTCACTTCGGTTATAAAGTTTTCGCACTTCAGAATAACCTCCAAAGGCAACCTTTTTTCCGAAGGCATTTAAATATTCAGCGATATAATCAGAAAAAGCCCGGGAAGAAGAAATATCTACTTTTCCGAGCTCTACATTATTTTCAGATAAATCTATTACTATATAATCTTCTGCTTTTAAATTCACGTCTAAAACCTGGGTGAAACCGGGAGTTAACTGCGAAAGAAATTCAGAAAAATTTGTGGTTCCCATAAGCGATCTTTTAAACGATTTGCCGTTTAATAATCGCTAAAATTACACCTTGAAATCTAATTTAACAAGATATCACTAAAATTTGCTTTAATACTTATATTCCCTCCAGAATCTTTTGTTTTATGAAAACCCGTGAGCTTTTTATTATCGTAAGATTCACTACTTGTTAGCTTCAGAGCATTCGGGTGTTTGATATCACTCTGCGTACCACTGTAAATAAAATTGAATGCTGAAGAAGGTAAACCAAGTTCTAAATCGCTGTTTTCTAAATTAATGTCCAGGTTTTTAAAATTAGCTCCCACACTTGCAATATTCAGTTCCCCAAAATTACCCGATAAAATCCCTGTATCTTCAAGTTCATCAATATTCACATTACTGGAATTAGAACTCAATTTGATACTTTTCACCTTCTTAATTTTAAAGTTCTTTACATACTTGGCATCCATTATTCCATAAGACCAGTAGTTAATATTCACAGGAGTATAAGCCGCTTCTACATTTGTGCTTTTGCCATTTATCCTATCAGCGGTTAGTTTACTATGAGAAAGATCGGCGCGAAGATTATGGGTAGTTCCCGAGAGGTTTACATCCCCGTGGCGAACATCAAGATTTAGTATTCCATTCCTCGGAATTTTCAATTTAATAGTTTTCTTAGCCTTAGAATTATTAAGGCCGATAACTTTAGTCTCTTCACCTTCCACATCTCCAAAACGGGCTTCCATTTGTGCTCCAAACGATTCACCCCAGGCTTCCATATCTTTCCCAAAACTTTCGGCCCATTTTTCCATAGACTTTTCGAGTTCTTCGCTATTTATTTCCATCTTCATTTCAAAATTCTTCTCCCATTTTTCTGCATTCTTCTCAAATTGTGAAGCCCACTTTTCCATATCTTTTTCAAAATCCTCTCCAAAATTTGCCTCTATCTCTTTTTCAAATTTTGCGATATATTTATCACCATCCTTTTTATAGGCTTCATAGTCAAATTTAATATTGCCCATTTTTTCACTGAATTCCGGTGGAAGCGGTGCTCCCATACTCTCACCCATACTTTGCATCAAAGGCGTCACCAAATTATTCATTAACGGTTCCAGCATCTGGGGAAGACTGGCCAAAGGTTTTTCAAGTCCGCTTAGGTCTATATCACCACTCCATTGCATTCCACCCCCGGAAGAAATAGTTACCTCTGAAGCATTCCCTGAAGTAGAGAGTTTCCAGGCAGCAAGAACATCTTTCACTTCGCTTTTTTCAAGTTCATCGGTTTCTAAAGTGGCTTCAATTTTCACTTCATTTCTATCCCAGTAATCTACAATGATATTGGTATGACTGGCATCTATTTTCACTTCTACATCGCCGGAAGTTTTATAAGTTTTGTCCAGCTTCTTCGTTTGTGCGCCGAGTGTTACCGGAAGGCAGAGCAGCAGCGCAACTATTAAATTATACCTCATAGTTTTCATATTCGTTGTCCTTTGATTGTTTGATTTCTTTTAATTTGTTTTTCAGCTTATATAATAAATCCAGTCTTAGCTGAAGATTCGCGATCATCGCCTCCAGGGTTTGCTCATTGGGCCCGGCTTCTTTAATTTCTGTATTTAAACGTTGGTATTCTTTATCCAGCTCGGCCATCTGGTTCATAAAAGAATCGATTAGCGCCTTATTTTCCGGCGTAATATTAATTTTGGAAAGTTCAATATTAAGGTTCGCCATATAATAATCTTCAATTTTCTTGAATTCTGGCGAAACTTCACTTAGCTGAAAATTATTTTCAGTTGGTAGCTTATCTTCCTTTTCTTCCGAAGTTTCCCTTGGAGTATCGGCTACCGATGGTCCATCATTAAAATTATCTCCACCTGAATTCAGAAAAAAGAATCCAACGCCCAGTGCTACCACCAGCACTGCTGCTATCTTCAGAAAAAAGAAGGTATTATTCTTTTTTTCCGAGGGAATTTCCTTTTCCAGGCGATCTTCAAATCGCTTTTGGTGCCCTTTGGGTAAAGTATTTGGTTTGGGCTCCTTATCATTCCTGAACATTTCTCTAATATCCTGTGCCATTTTTTTTAGTCTTTAATTCTTCCTGCAATTTTTTCTTACCTCTGTGTACTAAAGTCCGCGAGGCTACCGGACTTATCTTTAAAATTTCTGATATTTCTTCGTGGTCATAGCCTTCCATCAAAAACAACATCAGTGGGTATTTGTATTTTTCGGGAAGTTTTTCCATACTTTGCTTTATTTCTTCCATTCCAATCCCGTCATCAACCTGCCAATTGTCGTTTTCTTCGGCAGTGCTTAAAACCTGTTCGTTTATAGCTACTAATTCCAGCTTTTTCGCTTTTAACTTGTCAATACATTTATTGATTACGATGCGCTTAAGCCAGGCGCCAAAAGTTACTTCTCCCGTAAATTGCTGGAGTTTTGCAAAGGCTTTTATAAAAGCTTCCTGCATCGCGTCTTCTGCCTCAAAAGGGTCTTTCAAAAAACGCAAGGCCACATAATGCATTCCCTGGCAATATTGATTGTAGAGCTTCAGCTGGGCCCTGCGATCATTGTTTTTACAGGCTTCTATTAATTGATGCTGTATCATTTTCTTTGATTGGTTGTACTCTAAAGACGAAACTATTTTTGCAATGTTGCAAGCTTCTTTTAATTTGCAGCTGAAAATACGTTTTTCCTTTTTAAAGGATCAAAAATTAGTTTGCACGCTTTTTGAACTGTATTATTCTAAATAAAATTAATAATGAAAAAACCGGTAAAAACGTTTTTAAAGATTGGCGGAGTGATTATTCTATTGGCCGCGGTACTGGTGTTTATAATGCGCTACAGCACGAAAGCTCACAGTCCCGAAGACACCGTGAGTTATACCCAGGTAGATCTTAAACTGGAGGTTTTTTATAACCGGCCTTATAAAAAAGATCGGGTAATTTTCGGAAAACTGGTGCCTTACAATGAAGTATGGCGAACCGGCGCTAATGAAGCTACTACCTTTGAAACTAACAAAGATATTATGGTAGATGGCTCGCTGTTAGAAGCTGGGAAATACACCTTATGGACCATCCCGATGGAAAATTCCTGGAAAGTGATATTCAATAAAAATATGTATCCCTGGGGAATTGATATGGAGGAAAAAGCTTATCGTGATCCTGAGTTTGATGCGCTGGTTCTTGAAGTGCCTACCAAAGATCTAAAAAGAACAATGGAACAGTTTACCATAGCGTTTAATGAAAAAAATGAGTTTGTATTTCTAAATTTAGCCTGGGACGAAACACTGGTTAGTCTCCCTATAAAACCTGAAAAAGTATAAAAAAATTAAACCTCACAGGGTCTTAAAATGCTGTGAGGTTTTTCTCTTAATTTCATTCCTAAACATCATCCTAAACTCGTTCAGGGTCTAGGTTGAAAGAGATTCTTTTCAAATTAGACGCTAAAAAACGACTTAGATGCTGAAATAAATTCAGCATGACGATAAGAAAGTTTGAAATAAAATTTCCTTAATCCTCGTCTACCAAAAGATTTAGCGTTACATCAATATTGTCTCTCGTTGCGCGAGAATAAGGACAAATTTCGTGCGCTTCATTAACGATTTTTTCACCAGCTTCTACTTCAACACCCGGTAAAAAGCAATCTAAAACTACTGAAAGTTGTAATTCTTCATCGTCTGTCAAGCCTAATTTTACTACTGCGCTCACACTAACATTTTCATCTAATTCTATACCGTGATTTTTAGCAGCTAGCTGCAATGCACCTCCAAAACAAGCAGAATACCCCGCTGCAAATAATTGTTCGGGATTGGTATAATCTCCGCCTTCACCGCCCATAGATTTTGGCATACTTAATTGTACATCTAATATTCCATCATCACTTTTAGCGTGGCCTTTTCTCGCTCCTTTTGTAGTTACCGTTGTTTTATACAAATTTTTCATCGTTATTTAAGTTATATTAATTAGGCCTGAATATACCAAGCATAAACAAGGCTCCCAAAGATCGAATTCATAAATTTGTCATAAATAAGTATAGTTTGAGCAAGAAAAACCAAGCATCGGCATTAAGTGAATCTGGCAGTAAGCCGACTTCAGCGAATGTGAATCCAAACTCAGCGCAAAGGATAAGAGCTTCCCGAAAAAATAAATTTGAAGAAAGAGATTTGCTTCAGCAATTACTGGATGGTAATAAAACTGCCCTGGGCCGTGCAATCACTTTAGTTGAAAGCAATCAATTCTCTCATAGAAAAAAGGCGCAACAGCTTTTGGAAGGTGCACTGCCCTATTCCCAAAAATCAATCAGAATCGGAATTACCGGAGTACCCGGAGTGGGAAAAAGTACGTTTATAGAAAGCTTTGGGTCTTATTTAATTCAGCAGGGAAAAAAAGTTGCGGTGCTGGCGGTAGACCCCAGTAGTAGTGTTTCTCACGGGAGTATTTTAGGCGATAAAACCAGGATGGAAAACCTGGTAAAAGAAGAAAGTGCATTTATCCGTCCATCGGCTTCAGGTTCTTCACTTGGGGGTGTAGCCAAAAAAACCCGCGAAAGTATTATTCTCTGTGAAGCTGCAGGCTTTGATGTGGTGCTTATTGAAACTGTAGGTGTAGGTCAAAGTGAAACCACGGTGCACAGTATGACCGATTTCTTTTTATTGCTGAAACTGGCCGGGGCCGGAGACGAATTGCAAGGTATAAAACGCGGAATTATAGAAATGGCCGATGCCATTGTGATTAATAAGGCCGATGGTGATAATATTAAAGCTGCGAGAGAGGCAAAACTGGAATTTAATCGTGCGCTTCAACTCTATCCTACAAAAGAAAGTGGCTGGAAACCAAAAGTTGCCCTTAGTAGTGCTTTAAAACAAACCGGAATAGATAATGTCTGGGATTTTATTTCTGAATTTGAAAAAATGGTGGAAGCCAATGGACATTTTCAGAAAAACCGAAAAGAGCAGGATAAATTCTGGCTTTTGCAAACCATAAATGAACATCTTAAAAACCGTTTTTATCAGAATGTTATGATGAAAAAGGAATTGGAAGTTCAGCTAAAAGCCATAGAAGATAATAAAATCACCGCATTCGCCGCAGCTGATCTTTTAATTGAAAAGTTTGAAAAACTGAATTAATCTTTCTTAAAGATTTTTTGCTGAGCCCATTCGTGAAGTTTGTAGAAAATAAAACCTATAAGTCCACCAATTAGCATTCCCACAAGTATATCTCCGGGATAATGCACCCCAAGATAAACCCGGCTATAAGCTACTAATAATGCCCAGGCAATCAGCCAGAATATCATTTTAGGAAACACTTTTCTAAATAATAATCCAAGAAAAATAGCCACTCCCATAGAGTTGGAGGCATGTGCTGAAAAGAACCCATAAGAGCCGCAACGAACCGCAACAAATCGGGCATATTCCATGATACCTTCCTGCCGGCAGGGCCTTAAACGTTCAAAAGCATCTTTAAAAACATTTCCCAGTTGATCTGTAGCCGTGATCAATAAGGTGATAAAAACCACGGTTACCAGGCTCGATTTCCAACCGAATTTCTTAAAAATCAGGAATAAAAGTAAGGCGTATAACGGGATTGCCGTCCATTTATCGGTAATAAGTAACCAAAGCCAATCCCAGGACTCATTTCCTAAATTATTAAGCCAAATAAATAATTTGTGATCTAATTCTATTAATTTGTCCATTAATCGTCTTCGTATCGCTCTATTTCCCTATCGTAAAATTCTGAAGCTTCTTTGATAAGGCCTTCTGTTTCATTTTCGAGTTCTTCTTCATCGTGCTGGTCAAATTCCTCCAGCCATTCAACTTCATCATTCTCAAGATTAATTATAAACCGTGGAAATTCGGTATGTACTACGAAAATTGCAGTGGGATAATCGGTATTATCACCGAGAAGAAATTTAGGGAAATCCATAAATTATATTTTTGATTGAACAAGACTTGATTCTTGCAAAATAAGTTTTTTAGTTAAATAGTTAAATCGAATGTACAACATTAATGCCGAAACAGAGAGGCCTGCAAGGAGCCCAAGCCAGATCCCCATACTTCCAAGATTCTCGGCTTTGCCAAAATACCAGGAAACCGGAAAGCCAATAATCCAGTAAGAAATAAAACAAATTACCGTGGGAATTTTTACGTCCTGAAGGCCTCTTAAAGCTCCAAGAATAACCACCTGCAAGCCATCACTAAGCTGAAATAAAGCAGCGACAACTAATAATTGTGCAGCCAATAGAATTACCTCGGCATTATCTATATAAAATGTAGGTAACCAATCTTTAAGCAGAATAAAGCCTAAAGCAAATACTGCTTCAATTAAAAATACCAGCAGAAATGTTGAAAATGCAATTCTACGTAAATCTTTAAAATTAGCAAGACCTTTTTGATTTCCTACCCTAATAGTAGCCGTAACTCCAAGTCCAACGGCGATCATAAAAGTCATTGAAGCGAGATTCAAAGCTATTTGGTTTGCCGCTTGTGGATTGGTCCCCAGCAAACCGGCAAGGAATACGGTAGCGGTAAAAATACCTACTTCAAACAACATTTGTAATGCCGTTGGAAAACCGAGATTCAATAACCTTTTAAATACATCCGAATTCAAAGATTCCTTTTTTCCCCATTTAAAGTATTCGGCAAATTTCTTTTTTCGTCTCAAGATTTCCCAAACAAACCAAAGCATAAAGAAGCGAGATATTAAAGTCCCAACCGCTGCCCCTTCCAGCTCTAACCTTGGAAAGATCCAGATCCCGTAAATGAGCAGGTAATTAAAAATCACGTTCACCACATTAGCGAGTATTGTGGCATACATGGCATATTTTGTTTGTGAAAGTCCGTCAGCGAATTGCTTAAAAGCCTGGAAAATCATTAACGGAATCATTGAAAATGCTACGATATTGAGATATGGAATTGCGAGTTCCACAACTTCCGGCGGCTGATCTAAATAATATAATACCGGTTTCGCTATCAGTAAAATGAGAAACAGAAAAACTCCGTTAATGGTACATAAAATCACCCCATGGTGAAAATAGCTTCGGCCTTTATTTATGTCCTGCACACCATCGGCCTCAGCAATTAAAGGGGTAATGGCAAATGAAAAGCCAATTCCTAATGAAAGCGCTATAAACACCAGGGAATTTCCAAGGGAGACAGCAGCAAGCGGTGCCGGCCCTAATTGGCCAATCATTAAATTATCTACCAGCCCCACTAAAACATGGCCTAACTGACCGAGCATTACGGGAAAGGCAATATTTAAATTTTTACTGAATTCTTGTGTGTAGGCGCTTAGCTGCAAAACATAATTTTAGGCGGCAAAGATAATAGGATTTTGCCGCCCTAAAATTTAAATTGCGATAAAGAATAATTAAATTTTCAGCTTAAAGCTTTTGATCTTTTTCCAGATTAATTCGCTTCATCCCGTACTTATCCACTAAATAAATTAAAGAAGTCATTGTAGCAGCTCCTAGTTCCAGTTCACGCTTGTTTACGTGTTCAAAAGTATCGGTTGCAGCGTGGTGGTGATCAAAATATCTTTGAGAATCTGGTCTCAAGCCGGCAAGAACAATATCTCCCTTTTTTAACGGACCAATATCTGCACCGCTGCCACCTCTTCCAAAATAATGGATTAGGTAAGGTTCAAAAAGTGGTTTCCAGCTTTCAATTTGTGCAAATTGGGCATCATCGGCTTCAAAAGAAAATCCGCGTGGAGTGAAGCCACCGGCATCACTTTCTAAAGCAAAAATGTGATGTTCATTTTTATTCTCGGCAACCTCAGCATATTTATTCCCGCCGCGTAAACCATTTTCCTCGTTCATAAACAAAACCACTCTTATGGTTCTTTTGGGTTTATAACCGGTTTCCTTAAATAATCGCAACACTTCCATAGATTGTACCACCCCGGCACCGTCGTCATGAGAACCATCTCCCAGGTCCCAGGAATCTAAATGCCCGCCAACCACCATAATCTCTTCAGGGAATTCGCTTCCGGTTATTTCGCCAATTACATTGTAAGATTGTACTTCGCCGTGATTTTCGGAACTTAATTTATAATAAAATTCCAGGTCCTTTTTCAACTTTAGCATTCCGGAAAGATATTCGGCATCTTTAGTACTAATCGCCGCAGCAGGAATTCGTTTACTATCTGGTAAATCGCCATAACTCATTGAACCTGTATGCGGATTTTCATCAATTTTATGACTTAAAGAACGCACAATTACGCCGGCAGCACCGTATTTTGCAGCTGCTTCAGCGCCCGAATAACGCTGATCTACACAACCACCGTAAGCTGAGAAAGTTTGAATAAGTTCGGGATTCATCGGGCGATTATAGAAAACAATTTTGCCTTTTATTTCATCTTTATAATTTTCTAAATCTTCAATTCCCTGTACCTCTATTACGTTTGCTTTTAAACCTCCGGTAGTGGTGGCAACGGAGCCTCCAAGTGCCGTTATATTTACTTCGGTAGTCATACCCGGGCCCGTTTGAATATAAGCGTGTTCCCGACCTCCGCGCGTCCATTTTGGAACCATAACCGGTTGTAGCCAAACTTTATTAAGGCCAAGTTCTTCTAATTGGGCTTTGGTATATTCTACAGCTTTTTGCGCATTAAGGGAACCCGATAATCTACCACCAATTTTATTAGAAAGGTGGTCCAACCAATCGTAGGCCTGACCGTGTACCAAAGCGGCGGAATAGATTTCCCTGATTTTAAGGGAATCTTCTTTGGCTTCAGGCGCCTGTGCATTAAGATTTATTGTAAGAAAGAGGCCAAAAATGGCGAAAATGTATTTTTTCATCGGGGAAATAAGATTTAGTTTTTCAAGTCTTAAATGCTAAAATAAATATTCCTTCGGAAGCTTTTATTTTAATTTTTAATAGTTTCTGAAATTTTCAGGAAGAATTTTAAGTTAGCTGTTTGATAACAAAGAATATGCCTTAAAAGTATTTCGATTTGATGAATTTTAATCGCTTTACTTTCAGCCTCAAAAAAGATAAATTTTATATCTTCGCCGCTAAATTATAGCAGTTTGAACAAAGCAGAGAAAGAAGAGATTATTACAAAGGTTACCAGCCTTTTAAAGGAAATCCCATCCTCTATGGATATTGTAAAAAAGGGAGGTAACCGTCACAAACGTTTTGAATATCTCGCCACCCATATGGTAGAGAAGGCGATTGAGAAAGATGCTCTTATTATTTCTGAAAACCGAATGGGAATTGCTATTTTATTTAAAACCAGTAAAAAAGACGATAACTTCCTGAAAGATATCTCAAGCCAAATAGGTTTGGTTTTAAATGTTACCGGAATAAAAAATGCTTATCGCATTGTAAAAAACCAGAATTACATTAAAAAGCAACGCCCGCAGACCGGGGAATATCTCTATTGCTGGTTTTGGGGAATTTTAGCCGAATCACGCGGGGCAGATACGCAGGTGGGTAAAGAAATGAAAGATGAATTTTACCGCCAGGCCACAGAATATCAGATCCCACTTTATGCCGAAACCAGAATGCGTAAAAATGCATTGGTGTATCAACGTTTTGGTTTTGAGTTATTCCACGAATGGCAACACCCAAGCGGGGATACAATGTACTTTTTAAGATATAATCCGCCCCCGAAAAAAATCGATTAATTTTTCTCTAAAACTTACTTCCAAAGAGTTTTACATCTTCTTCAGTAATTTTATCGCCTCCTAAAATAATGAGTCGTTCCACTACGTTGCGAAGCTCACGTATGTTTCCGCGCCAGTCATAATCTTTAAGAGTATTTAAGGCATCTTCGGTAAATTCTTTTTTACCCGAACCGTGTTCCGCAGAAATCTTTTCGCTAAAATAATCTATAAGTAACGGAACATCTTCCCGGCGCTCATTAAGCGATGGTACTTCTATTAAAATTACCGCAAGCCTGTGATAAAGGTCTTCCCGGAATTTCTTGTCTTCTATTTCCTTTTTTAAATCTTTATTTGTTGCCGCAACAACCCGAACATCTACTTTAATATCTTTTCCGCTACCAACACGGGAGATTTTATTCTCCTGAAGTGCACGCAGAACCTTGGCTTGCGCCGAAAGACTCATATCACCAATTTCATCAAGAAAAATAGTACCGCCATTGGCAACTTCAAACTTACCGGCGCGATCTTTATTCGCCGAGGTAAAAGCTCCTTTTACGTGGCCAAAAAGTTCACTTTCTATTAATTCTGAAGGAATAGCGGCGCAATTCACCTCTACCATTGGCCCTTTAGACCGGTCGCTTTTTTGGTGTATCCAGTGCGCTACGAGTTCTTTTCCTGTACCATTTTGACCGGTAATTAGCACTCGAGCATCTGTGGGAGCAACCTTTTCAATTAGCTCTTTAATACGCTGAATTCCTTCTGATTCGCCAACCATTTCAAAATTCTTGCTAACTTTTTTCTTAAGCCGAGTATTCTCTACCACAAGTTCTTTACGGTCTAACGCATTGCGAACTGTATTGAGTAATCGGTTAAGATCTGGTGGTTTGGCGATATAATCAAAGGCGCCTACTTTCATAGTATTTACTGCAGTTTCCAGATCTCCGTGACCGGAAATCATAACCACTGGAATTTCAGGCTTTATTTTCATGATAGCCTCCAGGACTTCTACGCCATCCATTTTTGGCATTTTTATATCACAAAGTACAAGATCAAAATCTTCGTCTTTTATCTTTTCAATTCCTTCCAGGCCATCTACTGCTTCTTCAACTTCATAATTATCATTTTCTTCAGTCAGGATTTTTACTAAAACCCTTCTAATTGCTGCTTCATCTTCTATTAATAAAATACGTGCCATATTATAAAATACTAAATTTTAAGCCACTGCGGGCGTAGAAAGTGTTCTTGTCGTCTATTGTATAGAGGTTTTCCCTCTCATTATCTCTTAATCGAATATCGTTCATAACCGTATAACCGGCATAGGCATAGAATGCTATATGATCTGAAATATTATATTGGTATCCCAAACCGCTTAAAACTATGGTCATAGACATACTCTCTGCAAGCCGGTTTGCGCCAGGATTTGTTTGCGGATAGGGATTAAAATTTTGCTGAATATTAGCAAAAAACCCATCTAAGGTTACAAATCCCTGAACTTCATGTTTGTCGTTGAAATAATATTTCAGGTTGGTTTTTGGTATTCCAAGCCCATAAGACCAATTTTCATCAAAACGCTTATAATAATTTATTACAGGCAATGGAAACGGAAAACCGGTAGTGGTAGAATAACTAAGTCCTAAAATAAGTCGCCAGGGTTCTATATAACGCTCATCTTCCTTGATTTTTATAAAATAAACCGATCCGGTATAAATGAAATCGTCTTTAACCAACTCACTGGTAGCGAAGTTAGAAGCAATTTTCACCCCGGTCTCAGCGCCAAAACGCCATAATTCGTTCATTTTAAAAGTGTAGCCTATTTTTCCTGTAAACGATTGAAACCTGTCCAGGTTATTGGTAGTAAAAGCTTCACTATTTTTATATTTAAAGTTTACGTTTCTATATTCTACTCCAGGAATTAAATAAGCACCTTTTCCATTTAATTTAATGGGTAAATTAACAAAGGTTCTAAATCTACGAAATGAATTATCTGAATCTGACTGCGGAAAATAAGTATATTCTATACGGGCTAAATCTGTAGATTGGGCCGTTGCCGGAAAAGTTACAGCTCCCAGCAAAAGGAAGACTATAATTTTAAAGGTCTTATTCATTTTTAGATAAATTTTGGGTTAGGTTTTGGGTAGGATAAAAATGCACATCCCGCTGTGGAAATGGGATTGTGATGTTATTTTTCCTGAATTCTTCATCTATTTTAAATCTAAGTGCACTTTTAATTTTTGGGTCTACAAAACTATCGGTTACATAAAAATGTAGGGAAAAAACCAAAGATGATTCTCCAAAATCATCAAAGAGTACAAATGGTTCAGGGCTTTTCACAATACTATCATTTTCAAGGGCACATTTCAATAATGTCTCTTTTACTTTTTGCGTATCACTCCCATAGGCCACACCAACCTGAACGCCTTCCCGGGTAGTTGCATGGTTTTGGGTATAATTATAAATTACATCACTAATAAATTTATGATTGGGAATAATCATTACCTTGTCATCCCTTGTTAAAGCTCGGGTTGTTCTCAGTTTAATTTCAAAAACACGACCAACTCTGCCTTCCATTTCAATAACGTCTCCTACCAAAAGTGACTTGTCTAAAATTATAAAAACCCCTCCAATAATATCCTGAAAGAGCTCTTGTAAAGCTAAACCTATACCAACAAAAAGTGCAGCAGAGGCTGTTAAAAGTATGGTAATATTTATCCCTGCAGAGCTTAAAGTAATAAGAATCACCACCAAATACACAAAGTATTTAATAAACTTAAAAACACTTATAAATTTATGTTTGTCTCCCTGCGCTAGTTTACTTGTGATAAAAGATCTAATTAATCTTAGAACAATACTGGTAACAACAAATGCAGAAATCACCAGTAAAATTAAACCCACAGTAATTTTTACCGTATTCTCCCCGGTTTCTATTGGGATTAAAACGAAATTCCAAATATCTACAATTGCTCCCCAGATATCCTGCTGAACAACATCTTTAATTGCTTCTGTGGTTTCTGAGTTTTCCTGTTCCTGCATTCTCTAATATTTGAGCCATTTGAATAGTTCTTTGTAACTGGCTTTTTTACCATACATAAGAATTCCTACCCTATAAATTTTAGCCGCTATCCAAATTACTATAAAATTGGTAATTATTAAAAGCGCTACCGAAATTGCCAGTTCCCACCATGGCACTCCAAAAGGAATACGCATTAACATAACTATTGGGGAAGTAAGCGGTACCATGGAAAAAATAGTAGATACGGTCCCATGCGGATTTTCTATTACCGAAAAGAAACCTACATAAATACCTAACATTAAAGGTAGAATTACTGGAAACATAAATTGCTGGGTATCGGTTTCACTATCTACAGCAGCACCAATTGCAGCGTAAATAGAACTGTAAAGAAAATAACCACCAATAAAATAAATAAGGAAAAATATAATTAATTTAAGAATTGGTAAATTAAGCACATCCATTACCAGCTGCGCTATTTCGGGTTGTGCAATTTGCTCAACCGTCTCTAATTGTGATTTCTGAACAGTAAAAATATCAATGCCTAACACGTAAAAGGAGGTCATTGCTAAAACTCCCGCCAGTACTACCCAAATTGTAAATTGTGTAATTCCCGCTAAAGAGGTGCCTAAAACCTTTCCCATCATAAGCTGAATTGGTTTTACCGAAGAAACAATAATCTCAATAATCCGGTTCGTTTTTTCTTCGATTACACTGCGCATTACCATATTGCCATAAATGATAATAAACATCATCAATAAATAGCCCGCTGCACCTCCAAAAAACATCTTTATATAGTTAGACATTTTGGAAGTGCGTTCTCCAGAGAAATTCTGGATTTCAATCCTTACCTCGGTTTTGGCTTCGTTTAACTGGTTTACATCAATACCGCGTTCAATAAGTTCTTCGCGAGTAAGTCTGTCGGCAATAGTTTTTTCTATAGCCTGAATAGTCCCCAAACCGGGAGATTCTTTTCCAAAAAACTGCACGCCTTCCAGGTCATTATTAATATTTTCAGGAATGTAAATGAGCCCGTAATAATCCTGTTCATTTACCATTTGTTTTGCTTCCTCAAAGGTTTTCCCTGAAAGGTCTAAATATTGAACCTGTTCCTGGTCTTTAAATTCTGAAGCAAACATTTCAGTTTCATCAAATAAACCTATAATGCGTTGCTCGCTGCTATTCAGCATACTTAAATAAGCGATTAGCGCAAACATTCCTACCAAAATTAGCGGACTTAAAAAAGTCATTATAATGAAGGTTTTATTCCTTACCCGCGCCAAATATTCCCGCTGAATTATAAGCTTTAAATTACGCATGTTGAGTTACGGTTTTTATAAAAATATCGTTTACTGATGGAATAACTTCTACAAAATGATTTATCCTGGCCTTGCCAAGAAGATAATCTAAAAGTTGGTTGGGTGTCTCTCCTTCTTTAAGCTGAATAGTTAATTTTAGATCATCATTAATACTTTTAAAATTAGTATTACCAATCACAAATTTCTCTTTTAACTCTGCTAAAAGTGCGGTATCATTTTCACTTTCCAGACCTACTTCATAGGTGTTGGATTTATATTCCCGCTTTATTTCTGAAACTTTTCCGTCTAATAATTTATTCGATAAGTGAATCAAAGCCATATAATCACATAATTCCTCTACACTTTCCATTCGGTGGGTAGAAAAAAGTATAGTCGCACCTTCTTCTTTCAGCTGAAGTATTTCGTTCTTAATTAAACCGGCGTTTACGGGATCAAATCCACTGAAAGGTTCGTCAAAAATCAACAATTTAGGCCTGTGTAAAACAGTTATAATAAACTGAACTTTTTGTGCCATTCCTTTAGAAAGCTCCTGGATCTTTTTGTCCCACCAGCCTTCAATTTGCAACTTTTTGAACCAGTATTCCAGGCGTTCTTTAGCTTCAGCCTTAGAAAGTCCTTTTAATCGAGCGAGGTAAAGTGCCTGCTCCCCAACTTTCATAGATTTGTAAAGTCCGCGTTCTTCCGGTAAATACCCAATATGGGCAATATCGTTGGGATGCAAAGGTTTTCCATCTAAATAAACCCGGCCCTTATCAGGCATGGTAATTTGGTTAATAATACGTAGTAAAGTAGTTTTCCCTGCGCCGTTTGGACCTAAAAGTCCAAAAATGCTACCACGCGGGATGGCGATTGAGACATTATTTAGTGCAGTAAAATTGCCAAATTGTTTGTAGATATTTTCTGCTACTAAAAGATTTTCCATATAAAAGTGCTGGTAAAAAAAATAAAATACCCTGGAACAACCCCAAGGTATTGTTTAGAACTATAGAACATTTAAGACTCTAAATCCAAATGTTACTCTATCTAAGCTGATGAGTAAATATATTGAAATCACTCGAGAGATGTTTTCGATTAAGAAGAAATTATAATTTCCGGACTTCTCTAAAAAACAAAACCCACCCTTAATAAATTAAGGATGGGAAAAAAATTGCTATGAAAAAGAAAAATTATCACTAAAAGACTTAGTGATAATCAAATATATAAATTTTTTCTTAAAACCGGGGTTCTAAGAAAACATATCTTTAACTTTTTCAAAGAATGACTTATCGCTTTTCTCCGGATTCGGCTGGAAGTTCTCATCTTCAGCCATTCTTTCAAAGAAATCGCGTTGTTCGTTATTTAGATTTTTAGGGGTCCAAACATTTACGTGAACCAGTAAATCTCCTTTTCCGTAACCGTTAAGATTGCCTATTCCTTTTCCTCTAAGTCTAAGGATTTTTCCAGATTGTACTCCTTCTTCAACCTTTATTCTAACTTTTCCGGTTACGGTGTCTATTTCTCTTGAAGAACCTAAAACAGCTTCAGATAAACTTATATACAAATCGTAATGAAGGTTATCTCCTTCTCGTTGAAGACTGTGGTGTTCCTTTTCTTCAATAGCTACCAGTAAATCTCCCGGAACTCCATTTCCTGGAGCATCGTTTCCTTTACCGGCAACCTTTAACTGCATTCCATCTTCAACTCCCGAAGGAATTTTAATAGAAACAGTTTCTTCTTTTTGTACCAATCCGTGCGCATCTGCCTCCGGTGGTTTTTGATCTATAATCTGTCCAGAACCACTACACGCAGTACAGGGAGATGCCGTTTGCATTCTACCTAATATAGTGTTGGTTACCCGAGTTACCTGCCCGGTTCCTTTACAGGTAGTACAGGTTTTATAGGTAGTACCAGGAGCCTGGACTTTTCTTTTTACCTTAATCTTTTTCTCGGCACCATTGGCAATTTCTTCTAAAGTAAGACTCACCCTAATTCTAAGGTTGCTCCCTTTAGCACGTCTTTGGCCACCACCAAAACCGCCGCCAAAACCAGAGAAGCCTCCGCCTCCGCTGAAGCCACCTCCAAAGATATCTCCAAACTGGCTGAATATATCGTCCATATCCATTCCGCCGAAGCCTCCGCCTCCGCCGCCACCTTCAAATGCCTGGTGGCCAAACCTGTCGTAACGGGCTCGTTTATCTTCATTGCTAAGTACTTCGTAAGCTTCAGCCGATTTTTTAAACTTTTCTTCAGCCTCAGCATCTCCCGGATTCTTATCTGGGTGATACTTAATGGCCATTTTTCGGTATGCTTTCTTTATCTCGGCGGTTGAAGCACCTTTACTTATGCCTAATATGTCGTAATAATCTTCTTTCATGGTCTCGTTTTGCGAATTCTAAAAAAGCTTTTATTTGCCAGTTACTACTTTAGGAAATCGAATAATTCGCTCCCCTAACTTGTATCCACGCTCTACTACATCAACTATCTTGCCTTTAAGCTTATCTTTAGGTGCAGGTATTTGAGTTATAGCCTCATGGATTTCGGAATCAAAGTCATCTCCTTCTTTCACATCCATTGGTTCAAGACCTTTACTGGTAAGTGTTTCTTTAAATTTATTGTGGATAAGCTCAACCCCGTGTACTAAATTTTTATCTCCGGATTTTCGAATTTCTTTTAAAGCCCTGTCAAAATCGTCCAAAACTGGCAACATAGCTGCCATTACTTCCTGGTTGGCAGTCTTAAATAGCTCTAAACGCTCTTTTGAGGTTCTTCTTTTATAATTTTCAAACTCCGCAAAAAGACGCAGGAATTTATCTTTTTCCTTCTGAAGGTCTTCTTTTAGCTTTTCTTCTTCAGTAAATTCGGGAGAATCTTCATTGCTATCTTCATTTTCTCTTTCACCTTCTACCTCGTCTATAGCTTCATCTATAGCATCTTCAATTTGATCTTTAACAGGTTGGTCCTGTTGCTCTTCTCTTATATCTTTTTTCTTGTTGCTCATTTTTATGTATTTTAATACAGCCTCAACGGGTCAAAATCATTGCCAATTATGATTCAATGTCAAAATGTCATTAAGCAATATTTGATCAAATTATTTAGTAAATATTTAGCATTAGGGTATAGGATGTTTATGTAATTTCGCAGACTAAAATAAAACTAAATTTTAACACAAATGAGAAAATCAATTTTAAGCACTTTTGTAATTGCAGCTTTTTTAACTGCGGTTGTAGGATGTAAAAACGATAAAAATAAGGCAGAAACTTCAGAAGCTAAAGATGCAGCAACTGCACAAGCTGAGGCTATGGAGTTTACAGTAGATACTTCGGCTTCTACTATTGAGTGGAGAGGTAGCAAACCAACAGGTGAACATACCGGTACCATTAAACTTACTGAAGGTACTTTTAGCGCTAATGATAGCATTATTGAAAGCGGAAATTTCGTGATTAATATGCAATCTATTACTGTAACAGATCTTGAAGGTGACGATAAAAAAGACCTTGAAGCACATTTAATGGGAACTGTAGAAGGTAAAGAAGGTGACTTCTTTAACGCTACAAAATATCCTGAAGCTACTTTTGAAGTAACTGAAATTACTGAAGAAAACGGACAAAAAATGTTATCTGGCAACCTTACTATTAAAGAGGAAACCAAAAACGTTTCTTTCCCGGTTAACATTAACCAATCTGATGACAGTATTGAGATCACTAGTGAAGAATTCACTATAGACAGAACAAACTGGAATGTGAACTTTGGTTCTAAATCTGTATTTGACGGACTTGGAGATAACTTTGTAAGTGATGATATCACTTTAAAAGTTAACCTAAAAGCTACTAAAGCTTAAGAACATTATTAAATACAAAAAAAGCTGCCAAATTTGGCAGCTTTTTTTATGCTTTAAAATCTCTTAAATCCTAAATTAAATCTTCCAGGGCTTTAGAAAGATTTACATATTTAAAACTATAACCTTCCTGCTCTATTTTGTCACTACTTACCAATTGGCTTGACAAAACCAGGTGGGACATTTCTCCCAGAACTAATTTAAGAGCCACTTTAGGCACATTAGGCAGCCATACTGGTTTTCCCAGTTGGGAAGCTACTTCGTTCACCAGTTCTTTATTGGTAACAGGATTTGGTGCTACCGCATTATAAACGCCGGTTAACTTATTTTCTACAGCGAACATAAATATCCCGCTAATATCATCTATATGAATCCAGGATTGCCATTGTTTTCCATTGCCAAGCGGAGAACCAACATTAAAGTTTACCGGTTCTTTTAATTTTTGAAGCATTCCGCCGTTTTCGGCAAGGACAAGGCCTATTCTAATTTTGGCTACTTCAATTCCCAGGTCTGTGAAATTATCTACGGCTTCTTCCCATTTTACCACCACTTCTCCTATAAAAGAATCATCTACACCCTGGGCTTCTTCGGTATATAATTTTTCAAGGGAACTGGGGTAAATCCCAATAGCACTGGCTGACACCAGGTTTTTTACCTGGTGTTCATTTTCCTGTAAACAAGTGTAAAGTAAATTCGCCGTTTCGGTACGGCTTTTTAAGATTTTCTCCTTTTGTTCTGGTGTCCATCGCTCCGCAACGCTTGCCCCAACAAGGTTTATTATAGCATCAACGCCCTCTATGGCTTTACTATCAATTTCATTCTCGTCAGGGTTCCAGTAAAAACCTTTATAATCAGGTTTATTTTCCAGCTTTTCTTTACTGGTAGAGAGGTAATGAACTTGTATTCCTTTTTCCCGACACAACCGACTAATCTTAGATCCAATTAAACCGGTAGCTCCTGTTATTAATACTCGCATTTTTCTTTACAAGATAGCAACAAGTATAAACCTCTACTAAAGTTTATTACTGATTTAACAGCTAAACAGCCTACTTTTTTAATGCTCTTAACATTTCACGTTTACCTGGAGGGCCGGGAAGCCTTTCTACGATGAAACCTGCAGTTTGCATAGCTCTTCTTACACTTCCTTTAGCAGAATAAGTAACTAAAACTGAATTGCTTTTCATCGCTGCAAACATTTTAGCAAAGATATCTTCTGTCCAAAGTTCGGGTTGAACCCTGGCGCCAAAAGCATCAAAAAACACCAAATCGTATTGATTTGCATCTTCAATTTCTTCGAAGCGTTTTTGTTGTTTTTCAAGCTGAAAATTTTCAGAAATAGCTACTTTTTCATTCCACGGAATTTCGTGCATTTTCTGAAAAGAATCTAATTGATTTTCTGCAGAAAGCATTTCGGCATAATTAAGCTCCTTTATTTCGGCCGCTGAAACCGGATAGGCCTCTACCCCTGTATAATTTATTTTCAGCTGAAGTTTTTTAGCTTCAAGAAAAGTGATAAACGCATTAAGGCCAGTACCAAAACCAATTTCCAGAATGGCGGGATTTTTCTCCTTGTTAAGTCCTACCCAATATTCCAGTCCCATTTTTATAAAAACGTGCTGCGCCTCCTGGATCGCACCGTGTTTAGAATGGTACTGCTCATCCCATTCGCTTAAATGAATGGTAACCGATCCATCGCCGGTTTTTATAATTTTTCTTTCCAAATTATTCTTTTAAAAGTACGCCATTAGCAATAAATGCCCTGGAAATCTCCAGGGAAGTAATTGCGGCTATTTCAGTTTCAGATTTCCCCTCATCTTCGGCATAGTGCTTTTGATCTTCAACAGACATTTCATTTATAAAAGCTTTTCCCTGTACGATCACCTCGGTATTTTCGCTGTCTTTCGGCACAAAAAATCCGTAATCTTTAAAAGTTACTCTTACATCTTCCTCTTCAGGAAGTTCTAAGATCATCCAGCAACCTTTCTTTTTACAAACGCTATTTATGTTTGAAGTAAATTTTAAATCTAAAGTATCACCGAGTTTTAGCGAATTGAATTTCTCAAGAGCTTGGGCTGATGAGATGGCATTTTCTGAATCAATTTCAGTTCCAAAAGAATTATAAGAATCAGTTTTGACTTCGGCAAAAACTTCAGCTTCTTCATTAGATTTTTCATTTTTACAGGCAATAAATATTAAGGATAAAACCAATATAGCAGTGATTTTTCTCATTTTATTATTTTTAGTTAAAACATTGCAAGGAGTCAAATTTACCAAAACTTTAGATTTTGATTCTGTTTTAATTTAGGTAAATTTGTTAACTAAACTTATGATAATGAAATACGATACTGACCAGCTCGAAATTAATAAAGTCCAAAAATCTAAAATTGAAGAAGTAAATTTTGACAAACTGGTTTTTGGCGAAATTTTCACCGATCATATGTTTGTGTGTGATTATGTAAATGGCCAGTGGCAAAATCCTAAAATTACCCCTTATGGACCTATTCAACTAGATCCATCGGCTAAAGTATTTCATTATGGCCAGGCCGTTTTTGAAGGAATGAAAGCCTATAAAGACGAAAACGACCAGATCTGGCTTTTTAGACCGGAAGAAAACCACAAAAGAATTAATAAATCTAGCGCGAGGTTGGCAATTCCTGAATTTCCAAAAGAATTTTTCTTCAACGGATTAGAGGAATTACTAAAACTAGAAAAAGACTGGATTAAAAAAGGTTATGGCAACTCGCTTTACATTCGTCCGTTCGTAATTGCTACCGAAGAATGTGTTTCTGCCAATCCTTCAACCAAATATAAATTTATGATTATTTGTTCTCCTGCCCAGGCGTACTACAGCGGTGAAGTAAGGGTTCAATTTTCAGAAAAATACAGCCGTGCTGCCGACGGGGGTGTGGGAGCTGCCAAAGCTGCCGGCAACTATGCCGCGCAATTCTACCCTACCAATCTTGCAAAAGAAGCTGGTTTCCAGCAAATAATCTGGACCGATGCCAATACGCACGATTACCTGGAAGAAGCCGGAACAATGAATATTTTCTTTAGAATTGGCGATAAGCTCATTACCGCTCCTACCAGTGACAGAATCCTTGACGGAGTTACGAGAAAAAGTGTGATAGATCTTGCAAAAGACATGAATATTGAAGTTGAAATTAGAAGAGTGCCGGTTTCTGAAATCGTTGAAGCTGCCAGGGAAGGTGAGCTCAAAGAGATCTTTGGTTCAGGTACTGCAACGGTAATCAATCCTATTGCCGGATTTGGATATAAAAATGAAAAATTTGAGCTTCCAAAAATGGAAAATTCCTACGGGAAATCTTTTAAAGATCGCTTAATGAAAATTCAATACAACCAGGCTGAAGATAAGCACGGTTGGAGATACCAGGTGAAATAGTTTTTCCTGATTTTTATAAAAATTAAACCTCACAGATATAGAAACTGTGAGGTTTTTTAGGAAGTCTGACTTTTTTTCAAATTAGAACCTGAAACAGGTTCAGGTTAGCGTAATTTTATTCCTCACGAAAACGCACGGGAAGTGTTAGTTTTCTATCCAATTCAGGTTTTCCTGAAGCATTTGACTTTTCAAAGATCAAATATCCTTTTTCATCTTCCGGAATCTTCTCGAAAGATAATTCCGTAGAAAACGGAACAAAATCGCTGGTCATCCATTCCCCGTTTGCTTTTATTGAAGTTTTAGTCAAAATTTTATAGTTTCCATCGACTAACTTTACGGGAGCTTCGGCTTCAAAAAACCAATTTCCACGAGCTTTACCAGAAATTTTTAAAGGAGAATTAATGAGCTCATGTGCCGAAGGTTTTTCAACATTTATAAGATCTGAAAGTTCGGTACGCTCTTCAGCATTTTCTCTAAAAAAATAAAGAGAACTCATAATTTTATCCAGTTGCATCTTAGTTTCCTCGTTAATTTCTCCCGAAAGACGCACTTCATCTTCAGCCAGCGGATCGCATTCTTGCATAGGTTTTGATTCCCCTTCAGATGAAATACAGGTAGCCTTAAAATTCTCAATTTGATAATGCAAATAAATACCACCGTATTTATCCCATTTTTCCGGAGGCTGGTAAAATTTCAAAAAATAAGCCCAGGCTTTACCGTTTTCTAAAAGGTAGACCCGGGAATCGTTTTTATTGATATTAAAAGATAGATCCAGGTTCGATTCCCATTCATTTATAGATTTCTGTCTGCCTGAAGGCCCATCTACGCCAAAGCCTTTAGGTAAAAAAGCGATGTAGGCTATATCGGGTTCTTCGTGAATAGAGAGCGGTTCAGTAATTTCAGTGTTCTTTGGATAAACATTTATCACACTGCTGTTTCCCGGTAATTCGCCTTCGGAAACTTTAAAATTTGAAGGATATTCAAGGGCAAAATTCCAGGTACTATCAACATATTTTTGAACTTCATTGGTGGTTTTTGTAGTATCCAACTGTTTGGGGTCTCTGGAAGTTTCAGCGGTCTCTGGATTATTTTTACAACCAAAAGTTCCGAGTAATAATAAAATAGAAAGCAACGAAATTTTCATATTTTTCGGTTTTAAATTAAGTTCAACAGCTTTAGTTTAAAATTTATAAATTCAACTTTTGAGTACTTTCATTATATCGGGCTTACAATAATTTGAGCCTTTTACAACCTTGCCTTTTTCCCACATAAAATCAATTACAGGTTAAGCCTAAAACCTTAACTTTGCATAAAATTAAATAAAATGTTTAGCACCGGCCAACTCATTTTTGCGGGTTTATTTGTGGTTGTTTTTATAATAATAATTGCATTTAGTTATAAAAAAGACACCGTTTTACACAGAAAACAATATAAAGGAAGTTTTTGGGTTCTTGTAGCATTTCTTGCCTTTATAGGCCTTCTTTTTATCCTGAAAGGCTTTTTAAATCCGTAGTTTGCTTCTTTTCAAAGTAAGTTACTAATTATGTTAAATTAAGTATCTTCGCTTATAAACCTACCAATATGAAAATTCTAAAATACTTATTCTTCCTACTGCTTATTGTAATAATTGCAGGCTCTATTTATATCGCTACAAAAGATGGGGATTACCAGGTAGAAGAAAATCAAGTAATTACAGCACCGGTAGAAATGGTTTTTCAGGAAGTAAATGAATTTCAAAATTGGGAGAATTGGGAACCATGGTCGGCTGAAGCAGATGATATGATTATCGAATATGGAGAAAAAACCAGCGGTGATAATGCTTCTTACTCCTGGAAAAGTGAAGGCGCCGGCGATGGGGAGATAAGAACTATTTCGGCTAAACCTTATTCTGAAATTGAACAGGAAATTAGTTTTAAAACTCCATTTGGCACAACTACCAGCGATGTTTATTGGGAATTCAAAGAAATTGAAAATGGCACTGAAGTAACCTGGGGAATAAAAGGAAACCAAAGTTTTATGGAAAAACTGGCCTTTACTTTTCAGGATGAAAGTATTACCGAAATGATGCGTCCTAAATTCCAAACCGGGCTTAACAATATGGAAAGCGTTGTCTTGAATAAAATGGATAAATACGCTATTAATGTAGACGGAGTTATTCAGCACGGGGGCGGTTATTATATGTACACTACTACTGCCAGCAAAATAAGCCAGGTAGATGAAAAAATGTCTTCTATGTTTTCTGAAGTTTCTACTTATATGGATGAAAACGGAATTGAGAAAAGCGGAAATCCGTTTGTACTTTATAATGAATGGAATGAAAATTCTGGAAACGTAATTTTTTCCGCCGGAATATTCACCCCAAGCGAAGTAATTACTCCTGCAGAAAGTGAGATTTTAACCGGATTTTTACCGAACCAGAAAGTACTAAAAACTACCTTGAAAGGAGACTATAAAAATTTAAAAGAAGCCTGGGATACTGCTTATAACTACATTGAAGAATACGATCTTGAAATCGCTGAAGAAGCAAAAAATTTTGAAGTGCATTTAACTTCTCCAGAGAAAGTGGCCAACCCTGCAAAATGGATTACGCATCTTTATATTCCGGTTAAATAAACAAATATGCTTAAACAACTATTATTGATTTTTTTGGGTGGCGGACTTGGCAGTGTATTGCGCTACCTCATCAGTAAGAGTTTAAATTTGGAAACTGCATTTATTCCTTTTGGTACTTTCACTGTAAATATTCTCGGAAGCTTACTTCTGGGTATAATCCTTGGAATCGCAGCTAAATCAGATTTTTTCTCGTCTAATATTGTATTATTCCTTGCCGTTGGGTTCTGTGGCGGCTTTACTACCTTTTCGAGTTTCGCTTTTGAAAATCAGGCGCTTTTACGTTCCGGAGATTATCTAAATTTCTTCTTTTACACCTTCGGAAGCATTATTCTGGGAATTTTGGCTGTCTTTTTAGGTCTTTTTCTCTCAAAATTCACCTAGTCCCTCGTCAAAAAATTAGAAACTAATCAAAACACCTATATAATTTAAAACAACCCCTAAAATTTTAGGGGTTGTTTTTATTTATTTCACATTTATTTAGCATATGACCCTATTTTTTAATGGGTGTTATGATATTTTTATACATTTACATCATCAAAATCAAGTTTTTATGAAAAAAATAGAAGCCATTATTAGAAAATCTACGTTTGATGAAGTTAAGAAAGCACTTCATGAGACCGAAGTTAATTTTTTTAGCTATTGGGATGTTACCGGGGTAGGTAACGAAAAACAAGGTCATGTTTATCGAGGAGTTTCTTATAGCACCAGCGATATTCAGAGACGAAAAATTTCACTGGTAGTATCAGATGAAAATGTTGACAGTACCGTTGCAACCATTCTAAAAGCTGCACACACAGGCTCTGTTGGTGACGGGAAGATATTTGTCTCTCCGGTAGAAGAAGCCTATCGCATAAGAACTAAAGAGAAAGGCACCGACTCGCTTTCTTAAAAACTAATCAACTCATTATAAAAAATACTTTTATGGAATTACTTACTACTAATAATGTTTGGATGATGGTGTGCACCGCGCTGGTGTTTTTTATGCACCTGGGTTTCTCCCTGCTTGAAGTTGGGCTTACCAGGCAAAAAAACGCCATTAACATCCTATTTAAAAACGTATTTATAATTTGCGCCGGGCTACTTACCTATGCTATTATAGGATTCAACCTAATGTACCCCGGTTCTTTTATTGCCGGAATTATTCCTGATTATTTCTTCGACCTTTTTGGATTAAGCGCTCCAGTGGCGGACGGTTCTTTAGACTTAGCTTATAACGAAGGCTATACTTACTGGACAGATTTTCTTTTCCAGGGAATGTTTGCGGCTACTGCAGCTACAATAGTTTCTGGAGCAGTTGCGGAACGGATTAAACTGGGAAGTTTTATGCTATTTTCTGTGATATATATCACAATTGTTTACCCTATTGTTGGATCCTGGAAATGGGGCGGCGGGTTCTTAGACGGACTTGGCTTTTACGATTTTGCAGGTTCTACCCTTGTTCATTCTGTAGGAGGTTGGGCAGCTTTAATAGCTATTTATTTGTTGGGAGCTCGTTTAGGAAAATTTGGTAAAGACGGACAATCCCACGCAATTCCCGGCCATAATATTCCTCTGGCCACTGCGGGAGTATTTATTCTTTGGTTAGGCTGGTTTGGTTTTAATGGTGGTTCTGTACTTTCAGCCGATCCTTCTTTGACTTCTATTACATTGGTAACAACCTGTCTTGCTGCCGCAGCCGGTGGAATTTCCGCCTTCGTGGTCTCAACAATCGCTTATAAAAACTATGATCTTACCATGTTCCTAAACGGAATATTAGGAGGGCTTGTAGGTATTACTGCAGGAGCAGACCTTATGTCTCCATTAGACGCCGTACTTATTGGCCTTGTTGCCGGTGGAGTTATTGTGTTAGGTGTTGCCCTGGTTGAAAAACTTAAATTAGATGATCCTGTTGGTGCCGTGGCTGTTCACCTTGCTTGTGGTATTTGGGGAACTCTGGCGGTAGGAATTTTTGGAAGTTTGGCCGGTTTTAATCAACTACTTATACAGCTGGCGGGCGTAGGGATAATTGGTGCCTTCTGTTGTATTACAGCTTTCGGTATCCTTTCAATTATTAAAGCCACAATGGGATTAAGAATGGAAGAAAAAGAGGAAACTGAAGGCCTGGATGCTCACGAGCACGGTATGGATGCCTATGCCGAATTTGGGACAGTTCAAGAAAGATAAATTAATTTTTATATAAAGAAAGGAGCGCTTGGCGGAGCGCTCCCTATAAAAGTAAACCTCTCATAAAGCTTTGCTCAACACATTTCAACTCATTAAACAAGACTTTTTATTATGAAAAAATTTACTATTGCAAATATCCAAAAATTATTCCTTATAGGGATATGCTTTGGACTAAGTTCTAGCCTAAAGGCTCAGGAAGCTGAAACAACTGAAGTTGAAAGCTTTATGTCAAATTTTAGTATAAGTGGCTCTGTAGACACCTATTTTAGAACTAATTTTAATGGATTAAATAAGTACGAATATAATGATGCGGGTGAAATAATTGCAGCCCCGCAGGCACCCGCTTCTTCTTTCGCAAACGATCCCGGTTTTGCCATTGGGATGGCCAATGTAATTTTAGGGTATGAAGGGGAAAAAGTAGGATTTGTAGCCGACCTGGTATTTGGTCCGCGTGGGGAAGATGCGGTTTTTGCCTCAGCAGCACCCAGTAATATTGTGAACCAATTATATGTGTATTGGAATGTTTCAGACGCGGTGACTCTAACGATGGGTAATTTTAATACTTTCCTGGGCTATGAGGTAATTTCTCCGGCTGCCAACTTCAATTATTCTACATCATATATGTTCTCTTACGGCCCATTTTCCCATACCGGAATAAGAGCCGATTTTACCATTGATGATAATTGGAGTGCAATGCTAGCTGTAATGAATCCAACAGATTGGACAGAATTTAATCCTTACGGAAAATATTCTTTTGGAGGCCAACTTGGCTATTCAACCGGGGAAGGAAGTGCTTTTTTAAACCTGATTTATGGTGAACAAATGCCACTTTCAGACGAAGCTACCTTTCAAATAGATTTAACAACAGGATGGGATTTTAGCGATGCTTTCTATTTAGGGTTTAATACCACTTACAATACTACAGATGGAGAAGGATTCTATGGTGCTGCACTATATCCACAAATTCAAACTTCTGATAGTTTTGCAATTGGTTTAAGAGCCGAATATTTTAAAGAATTAGAAGATGGCGGCCCAGTTTACGGTGCAGATGCAGAAGCAATAGATTTCACGTTAACCGGCAGTTATAATGTTGGAAGCTTAACCATAAAACCAGAGCTACGATTAGATAAAGTTTCTAATACAGCATCGCCGGTTTTTGTAAACTCTGATTTAGAAGGAACCGATAATCTTTCCTCTTTTGTTCTGGCTGCGATTTACGCCTTTTAAAGCAGATACTTGAAATTTTATCTCCGTCTTAAACGGCTATTTTTAAATGATTATGAAACGGAGAACTAAGTACCTTATAAGCATAGAAAGGATTATGCCATAAAAAGATTTACAAATTGGAATCACCCTCCGGTATCCTTAAGTCTGAATACCGTCCGCCGGAGTTGGTGGTTTCGCAATTAATAAGTTTCACTTCAAATTATTTTATTCTTTTTAACCTTCAGCTTTATAATATTTTGCTTCTCCCAGGTATTCCCTGATTTTCTCGTTATAAGCTTCACTTACTTTAAGATCTAAAATACCTTCTATATCATATAAAGCTTCCATATCGTCAAATCCGGTTTTCAGTAAATCTTCAAGATATAAAAGGGCGGTTTCGTGATCGCCATCATGGCCGGCAATTTTAATGATATTTAAATAAGCCGCAGGATCTTCCCTGTCAAATATAGTTCTAAGCACGCTCACAAAAACTTTAGACCGCGGCGTAGCCTGTGAATCCACATAGCTATCGTAATAATTCTTACTTAAATTATCAAGAAAACCCTGGAGCCTGCTGGCCATTTTTTGTTTGGGACCACTAAATTTTTCTTCGTTTTCTTTTAATTCCTCCACCTGGGAAGCCCACCACCCTACATTTTCAAAGTTTGACGTCACCACATCGGTTTCCATATAGTACAAATATTCTTCCTGTTTAGCTTCTTCTGATGCTGCTACATTCCGGTAATCCCGTCTCTGCTGTTTAAAGGCTTTATTTCTTCTAATATTCCTTATTTGATAGCGTAAATCTACATCTATCTCAAAATCATCATACTTATCTTCTATTTGCTTTAGTTTTTCAAAAGCCTGATAGTAATTTCGGGTACGTCTTAAAACTTCGGCATATTCTACTTCAGCATCAAAAAGTTCTTTTACTAATTCTATATCTTTAGTCCTCTTTCCTTCATTCATCGCATTAAGTGTAAACCCGGCCACAGCATTTCTAACAATATCGGCATCTGGCCATTCTACAACTTCTTCACAGGTATAAAAATTTAATTCAGTCGGAAACTTTTTACTGTCAAGATAATTTTCAATTTCCTCTAAGACAAACATTGAATTATTACTATCGCAGGCCACTGCGCTAAATATAAACTTATTGTTGGTATTTAAATATTCGGTATTTATCCAGGCATTTTCTACCGCCAACACCCCGGAAATATTATTGTAAAGAAAAGGCAGTGCCGTAGCTAATTGTCCTCCCGCTGAAAGGCCGGCAACATAAACCTGTTCCCGATCTATAGGCAACATACCGTCTACCTGATTTATAAACGGACCTATTTTATTCAGATTATTTTTTAAAGAATCGTCTTTTAAATTCAAATTGGATGAAGCAATTATATAAGACTGTTCTTCCGCCACTGTTCTAAAAAGCTGGGTGGTTGCTCTCCCCCTGCCCTCGTGATCAAAAACGAAAATTACCGGCCATTTTTCCTTTTCATTAAAATTTTTTGGCAGATATAAAGCAAAACTGCTCGCCGTGGTATCTGCAGTTGGAATAGAATCTACAATTTTACCAAGTGGAAGTTCTATTTCCTGGGCATTGCTAAACTGAAAAATAAAAGTAAAAAGCAATATTAAAAATGGTATCCTTTTCATCATAATATCAAATAATTAATATAAATATAAGCATAGATATCAAAGATCGTGCATAAAAAAGCCCTCATCCATAGATGAAGGCTAAATAATTATATAGGTGAAAGATTCTATTTTTTGATTCGTTGTAATCTCAGGTTGTCGTTTCTAAAAAGCAAACGCGCAACTAAAGAGACTACAAGTAAGTCTGCAAAGATTAAAAACAACACCCTCACTACTTCAATACCGGCAAAATTTAATCCGGAAAATCCTATCGCACCCGTTAAGGCAGCTACGATTAGATATAATGTACTATACTTTCTCATAATGTAATTTCTTTTTGGTAAAAATAGCTATAGTATAGTCGTAATGGTATTAACAAAATTACAATTTGCTATACTTTAACTAAAACAAATATGAGGCTGAGAATTCCGTTAAAAACCCGTAAAAAAGCAGGTGGATTTAACGATTTTCTAATTTTTTATTATTGAAAATTGATGAGTTTGAAATGAGAAGGAAGTAATGCTTTAATAAAATTTAAGATCATTTTACTCTACTCTTATTTATGGCGGCGAAATCCACTACCTGGGAGAGCACTATATGGGTTTTTGTCTCCCCGTATGTAATAAGTTTATCAATAAATTCTTCCAGATGAACCTGGTCTCGAAGAACCACTTCCATAATTATATTTTCGTTTCCGGTAATGCGATAACAATTATTTACTTCTTTAAATTCTTTTACTTTTTCTAAAAATGGTTTTAGCCTCCCCATAAAAGCCCTAAGCGTAATAATCGCTTTCAATTGGTAACCTGCTTTATGATAAGAAATCTGTGTTTTGTAGCCTTTTATTATCCCGGCATCTTCCATTTTCTTGACCCTTTCTGCCACGGCCGGCGAGCTTAAGCCAACTTCCCGACCAATTTCTGCAAAAGAGTATCGGGCGTTTTCCTGCAATCTCAGTAAGATTGCCCAGTTAAGTTCATCTACTTGCATATTTAAGTTTTAACATTAAATTACCTTTAAATTAAAGGTAAAATCTATATTTGAGATTAACATACAAAGATAAGCTATTTAATTTCTCTTTAATTTTATGCTGAAATTAAAATAAAAATGTCGCAGGCTTTTCCAAATAACACTTATCAAATGCCGATTTACCGGAAAGCGCTGGAAATCTTTAAACTTTCCAGGGCCATGGCGGTGCATTTCACCCAGGATAAGCACGTTGTTGAAATGGGATTTTCGGCCTGTCCAAAAGACCGGTATGCCGGAGACCTGGTATCTGAATCACTTCAGCTTGCTCCCGGGATAGCTTCAGTAGCCACGGCAAAAAGTTCAGGCTCGCGTTTAGAACGAATTAGAAATATTAAAAAAGCGAGTAAAAGTCTAAAATTACTCTGTAAAAACCTCGAATTTTCAGGAGCTAAAGAACATGAATTTCTAAATTTACTTAAGAAGGAAATTCATATTTTCGACAAGATGATTACCGATTGGATTCAGCAAATTAGAAAAGTATAATCTTCAGTTTTAAAGAATTAAAAGAAGGCGATTTTAATTCCTTCAATTAGCATATTGGTTCCAATAATTGCAATTATTAGCCCCATAATCTTCTCGATTACAATAATCTTATTTTGCCCAATAAACCGCACCAAATAATCACTGGAAATAAATGCCAGGTGATTTAAAACCATAATTAATCCAAACATAGCCACAATAATAGCCATATCTATATAACTGGCCGTTGTAGTGTAATTCATTGCAGTTACAATAGTTCCCGGCCCGGCCAGAATTGGAATTGCCAGTGGAGAAATTGAGATCCCTTCGTTAAAGTCAATTTCGGTCTGGTTATCTATACTGGACTGTTGCGCTCTAATCATTTCAAAACCTACAAAAAACACAAGGATTCCACCGGTAATTTTAAAGGCCGGAATTGTTAGGCCGAATAGTTGAAATATGTATTTTCCCAACAGTATAAATCCTGTAACAATTACAAAAGCCGTGAAGGTCGCTTTTTTAGAAATAAAACGCTTTCTTTTCCCGTCGGCCTGTTTGGTAAGGCTCAGAAATATAGGAATATTCCCCACGGGATTGTTAATCGCGAAAAATGCGGTAAACGCACCTATGGCATATAACCAGATATTTTCCATAGATTTATATTTTTGGCACTTACGAAGTTACAGGTTAAATTTTAGAAGCTGCAAAACTAATCTGAATTTTAGCCCTGCCCAATAAAAAAGATAAAATTTTTTAAGCATTATGGAACTTGATAAATACAGAGAGCTCCCGCTTTATCAAAAAGCTGAAGAAATTCTAAATATGGTACACCGGATTATTGAATTAATACCGAAAGAAAATGAAATGCTAAAGAGTACCGGCGATTTTATGATGGCCGATGCTTTAAAACTACCCTCTAAAATTGCCGGGGCCGAAGGAGCCGATCTTTATGATATCCGGATGGAAAATGCCACGATAATTCGGAAAAGTGAACGGGATATTTTTGTGTCCTGCAATCATTTTTTTGCTGAAGATTTTAAAGAAACTGAATACCTGGATCTTTTAAGGGATACCATTGAAGAATTCAGGGTACTTTTTGCCGAATGGGTAAAAACTTTGACAAGTGGAATTACATCATAGATCGTTGGGGATTGTTCAATCCGCCCGGGATTGATTACGACGATAAAGATACAGATGATGATATTCCATTTGATAATCCTTTAGGAGAAGACGAACTGAATAATTTAGGAAAAGTTGGGTTTGCTTTTTATATTTTACTGATTAACAAAAATCCCGATGAGACTTCGTCATCAGGAGTAAGGGAACCTGTTAACATTAGTTTGCTTAAAAAAACATGTATCTCAAGAAGATCCCAATATCGCTGTGCTCATCGCGATAAGCGATTCGCACACTTTCCAAAGCAAAAAGCTTTGAAAAGTGGCTCCCTGCTTACATATTCCTCCTATACTGCCCACCTACCTCAAACATCGCTTTGGTTATTTGGCCAAGAGAACAAACTTTGGTAGCTTCCATTAGTTCCTTGAAAATATTTTCATTTTTGATGGAAGCTTCTCTGATTTTCTCTAAAGCTTCTTCAGCTGAATCTTCTTTGGCTTTGTGAAGCGTATTCAGAGTCTTAAGCTGATGTTGTTTTTCCTCTTCTGTTGCCCTTATTACTTCGCCCGGTGTAACCGTCGGCGAACCTGTTGAACTTAAAAAGGTATTTACACCAATAATCGGGTAATCACCATTATGTTTCAAGGTTTCGTAATGCAGACTTTCCTCTTGAATTTTCCCACGTTGGTACATAGTTTCCATGGCGCCAAGAACGCCGCCTCTTTCTGTGATACGGTCAAACTCGGTTAACACGGCTTCTTCCACAAGGTCGGTTAACTCTTCAATAATGAAAGAGCCCTGGATTGGATTCTCATTTTTCGCAAGTCCCAGCTCTTTATTGATGATTAACTGGATTGCCATTGCCCTTCTTACCGAAGCCTCAGTAGGTGTTGTAATTGCTTCATCATAAGCATTAGTGTGTAGGGAATTACAGTTGTCATAAATTGCATACAACGCCTGAAGCGTAGTTCTAATGTCATTAAAATCTATTTCCTGGGCGTGTAAAGATCTTCCGGAAGTCTGGATATGGTATTTCAACATTTGCGCTCTCGGGTTTGCACCGTATTTATATTTCAGTGCCTTTGACCAAATTTTTCTGGCTACTCTTCCTATTACGGCGTATTCTGGGTCAATTCCGTTAGAAAAGAAAAACGAAAGATTAGGACCAAATTTATTGATATCCATTCCCCGGCTTAAATAATATTCCACGTAAGTGAAACCATTAGCCAGCGTAAAGGCTAACTGAGTTATAGCATTTGCACCGGCTTCAGCAATATGATATCCTGAAATTGAAACCGAATAAAAATTTCTTACTTTTTCTTTAATAAAATATTCCTGAACATCACCCATTAAACGCAATGCGAATTCCGTAGAAAAAATACAGGTATTTTGCGCCTGGTCTTCCTTTAAAATATCAGCCTGCACTGTTCCACGAACAACGCTAATGGTTTGATCTTTTATTTCTTTATAAACCTCTGCAGGTAACACCTGGTCTCCGGTAAGGCCTAAAAGCATCAATCCGAGTCCGTTATTACCTTCTGGTTGATCACCACGATAAACCGGACGATCTAACCCGTTGTCATCATAGAGTTCTTTATATTTTGCTTCAACCTTATTTTCCAGTCCGTTTTTCTTGATGTATTTCTCACATTGCTGATCTATGGCGGCATTCATAAAGAACCCCAGCAACATAGGCGCAGGGCCATTAATGGTCATACTTACCGAGGTCATCGCATCTGCCAGATCAAACCCAGAATAGAGTTTTTTAGCATCATCCAAACAGCAAATAGAAACCCCAGAATTACCAATCTTCCCGTAAATATCGGGACGTTCATCTGGATCGTTTCCGTAAAGGGTAACCGAATCGAACGCGGTGGAAAGCCTTTTTGCAGGCAAGCCCATACTTACATAATGAAAACGGCGATTAGTGCGCTCCGGTCCACCTTCCCCGGCAAACATCCTCGTAGGATCTTCACCCTGGCGTTTAAATGGATAAAGCCCTGCAGTATATGGAAATTCTCCCGGAACATTTTCCTGGAGACACCATTTTAAAATATCTCCCCAGGCTTTATATTTAGGTAATGAAACCTTTGGAATTTGAGAATGTGAAAGCGATTCGGTATACGTATCTATCTTGATCTCTTTATCCCGAACTTTAAACGAATAAACCGGCTCTACATATCTGGTAACTTTTTCCTGCCAGCTCTGTATCACTTCCCAGTTATAAGGATCAAGATCCATTTTTACACGATCAAATTCTGCAAAAAGTAACTTTAAAAAATCCTTTCGAGAATCTTCTGTAAAGTCGTTAATCTCATCCTGGTTAACGCCGTGTTTTTCTAAATATTGGGATTGATTATTAGTCATATCTAAACCTGAAACCGACTCAATAGTTTTAAAAACCCCGTAGAGTTTTTGAGCTACTTCAGCCTGGGTTGCAGCTTTTTCATCATAACTTCTGTTATTTTCCGCAATTTCTGAAAGATAACGTGTTCGTTTCGGCGGAATTACGAAGATTTTCTCGCTCATTTCCGCAGAAATCTCAAAAGTGGAATTTAAATCAGCTTTAGTTTTATCGGCAATAGTATCCATAATTTGACGGTACAGGGTGTTCATCCCAGGATCGTTAAACTGAGAGGCGATAGTTCCAAAAACCGGTAATTTATCAGGATCTTCATGCCATAACTGGTGATTACGCTGATATTGTTTCTTTACATCACGCAAGGCATCCTGTGCCCCGCGTTTATCGAATTTATTTATAGCCACCAAATCTGCGAAATCCAGCATATCGATTTTCTCCAACTGAGTTGCTGCGCCAAATTCAGGCGTCATTACATATAGTGCAACATCAGAATGGTCCATAATTTCAGTATCACTCTGGCCAATTCCCGATGTTTCCAGAATAATCAAATCGAATTCAGCTGCTTTTAAAATCTCCACGGCCTCTGCCACGTGTTTGGAAAGTGCAAGATTAGACTGGCGCGTAGCCAGGGAACGCATATAAACGTGTTCATTGTTTATAGCATTCATTCTAATTCTGTCTCCCAGTAAAGCGCCGCCGGTTTTTCTTTTAGAAGGATCTACCGAAATAATTCCAATATTTTTTTCAGAAAAATCGGTTAAGAATCGGCGGACTAATTCATCTACTAAACTGGATTTTCCGGAACCACCGGTTCCTGTAATTCCCAGAACCGGAATTTTACTATTTTCGGTTTCTCTTCTTATTGGTTCAAAATGTTTCAGAAAAGAATCATGTTTATTTTCAGCAAGCGAAATAAGCCTTGAGATGGTATTTACATTTTTATCTTTTAAATCATCCGCAACAGATTTTTCTTGAACTAAATCGCGAGTTTCAGTATCCACCCGCTTCACCATATCGTTAATCATTCCCTGGAGTCCCATTTCACGACCATCGTCCGGAGCGTAAATTCGGGTAATCCCGTAATCCATCAATTCTTTGATTTCCTCTGGAAGAATTACTCCGCCACCACCGCCAAAAATAGCAATATGGCCTGCATTTTTCTCCTGAAGCAAATCGTACATATACTTAAAATATTCGGTGTGACCGCCCTGATAGGAAGTCATTGCGATTGCCTGCGCATCTTCCTGGATAGCGCAATTCACCACCTCATCTACACTACGATCGTGGCCAAGGTGAATTACTTCAACTCCTGTAGATTGGATGATTCGGCGCATAATGTTTATAGCCGCATCGTGCCCGTCAAAAAGCGAAGCTGCGGTAACGATTCTTATTTTATTTTTAGGCGTATATGGTTTTTGTTGTTCCATTTGTAATGATATCGTGTTTTTGGTACTGCAATTTACGAAAATTGTAATTCTCAATAGCCTTCCATGATATTAATATAATTCTAAATTAAGGTCTGATGAAACAGCCCAAAATGCTTAATTTTATTTTTATAAAATCCTGCTATGTCAAAAATTACGCTTCTTATATATTGCCCTGACACTTCAGGAATTATTGCTCACGTCACATCCTTCTTTTATAAAAAGCAGGGCAATATTATTTATATAGATCAGTATGTAGATGTAGAAAATACTGTTTTCTTTATGCGTCTGGAATGCGAGTTTAATGCGGAAACCAATATTAGCGCCACCAAAGATGAATTTAAGGAAACTGTAGCTGAAAAATATAATATGTCCTGGGAAATGTACTCAGCAAATACAACACCCAGAATGGCCGTTTTCGTTTCTAAATACGACCATTGCCTGTATGATATTTTAAGCAGGTATAAATCAAACGAACTAAAGGTGATTATACCTTTAATTATTAGCAATCATAAAGACCTTGAGCAAGTAGCACAAAATTTTGGAATTCCGTTTCATCATATCCCCGTAACGGCCCAGACTAAAGAAAAAGCTGCTGAATTCCAGCTTGAATTGCTTCAAAAAGAAAAAGTAGATTTTATTGTCCTGGCCAGGTATATGCAGATAATTCCAAAGTCTTTAATAACAGCTTTTCCCAATCGAATCATTAATATTCATCACTCATTCCTACCTGCATTTGCCGGAGCTAAACCATACCATCTGGCCTACAAGCGAGGTGTAAAAATAATTGGAGCTACCAGTCATTACGTAACTGAAGAGCTAGATGGAGGCCCCATAATTGAACAGGATATTACCCGAATTTCACATAGCCATTCAATTAAAGACCTTATTTTTAAAGGAAGAGACCTGGAAAAAATTGTCTTAGCCAAAGGAGTAAAATATCATATTGAAAGAAAAACATTAGTTTTCAATAACAAAACTATAGTTTTTACTTAACAGCTGTTTTCCCGTCCAAGTGGTTTCTGCGCAAAAATGGTACATTTGTAAAAAATCATTCTATGAAAAAGATTACCCTTATTTTAAGCATATTTATTTTCTCTTCCTGTGCAGAACTACAAACTATCGCAGAAAATTATCCGCAAACCGGTGTTAGTAATACCGAAATAGCTACAGGTTTGCGCCAGGCTTTAGATATGGGAATTGAGAAACAAGTAACAAAACTAACTGAAGAAAACGGTTTTTACAGTAATGAATTAGTAAGAATTACTTTACCTGCAGAACTGCAAAAGGTCGATAAAACCCTTCGTGATGTTGGCCTGGACGCTTTGGCAGATCAAGGCTTAAAGGTATTAAATCGTGCTGCGGAAGAAGCAGTAAAAGAAGCTACTCCAATTTTTGTAAATGCTGTTCGGGAAATCACATTCAACGATGCAAGAAATATTTTATTAGGTCAGGATAATGCAGCTACAATGTATCTTACCGGAAAAACCGAAGAGCCACTTTATAGTAAATTTAATCCGGTTGTGACCAGTTCATTGGAAAAAGTGGGCGCTACAGAGGTTTGGACCAATATTATTAATCGTTATAACAGCTTACCACTAACCAACAATGTTAACCCAGACCTTGCAGATTATGTAACTCAGGAAGCGCTTCAAGGAGTTTACACTATGATAGCTGTGGAAGAAAAAGAAATCAGGGAAAAGACTTCTGCCAGAACTACAAATCTTTTAAAACGTGTATTTGCCTTGCAAGACAACCAATATTAAAAGGCTTTCTCTAATTTTTTAACATTTAAAGCCCGGAAAAAAGGTTTTTTACATGAACATTAACGCCGACTTAGCAATCCTTTGCGGTCCGGGCTCCTATCTTTGTATCAAAGACGAAAACAGACTTATGTTCAAAATCTTTGAAACAAAATCTACAGAAGAATGCCTGTGTGATAAGTATACTCACCTTATGCACAAAGCTTACAAGTTGGCGCTTACCGATAAAGAGGAAAGTGACCGACTAAATGCTCGTGCAAAATCTATTCTTAGAGAACTTAGAAGAATGAAATATGATAAAATAGATTATTAGCTTCTAAGCTTTTTAAAATAATCTATTGCTCCTGCCAGCCTGGACCCGTACCAGCTAAAGTATTCCCCATCTACAAGTTGAATTTCAATATTTAATTCTGAAAAATATTCTTTATGCTTTTCCTTGAATGGATATGGTTCTGAAGAAAGCAATAATAAATCAGGATTTTTGGCTTTTAATTCTTCAAAAGAAGTTTCGGGATAGCGAGACTCTTTGAATACATTTTCAAACTTATTCAACTTTAAAAGTTCGTCTATAAAAGTGTCTTTTCCCGCCACCATTAAAGGCTTTTTCCAGATAAAATATGCTACTTTTTTTTTCGGTTTATCTTTGATTTGTTCCTGGAACAAGGCTATTTTTTTCTCTACAGAAGACACTATGGTTTCTGCCAAAGCTTCTTTGTCAAAGATATCTCCATATTGAAGCATTAATTCAAAAGCATCTTCAAGTTTCACAATATCTGACACGTGAACTGGAGCAATTTCTTCCAACTCCTCCACCATTTCTTTCGTATTTTCTTCTTTATTGCAGAGAATAATATCAGGCTCAAGAACTTTGATTTTTTCAATTTTCACCTGCTTTGTACCACCCACAATAGTTTTGATTTTCCGAAGATATTTGGGATGAACGCAGAACTTAGTAACGCCAACGAGATTTTCTTCCAGTCCTAAATCTATAAGCAACTCGGTTTGGCTGGGTACTAATGAGATTATTCGTTTTGGAACGTCGGGAAGGTTAATTTTTCTTTGCAGTTGATCCTTAACTTCCATTGTGAATATTTAAAGTTGTTTCAACTCATCGGCCATTTGTTGCTGAAGAACTTCAGCTTTGGCACCCGCTATTTCTGCAAAATTTGAAGATTCTGAAGCGTAAATAATCTTTCGGGAAGAATTCACTAAAAGCCCAACATTTTTGGTCATTCCGTATTTACAAACATCTTCCAGTTTTCCGCCCTGGGCACCAACACCCGGAACTAACAGGAAGTTTTCGGGAATTATTTCTCTAATTTCCTTTAAAAATTCGGCTTTAGTAGCCCCAACTACATACATCAAATTCTCAGAATTCTTCCAGGTTTTCGATGTTTTGAGGACCTTTTTATAAAGTTCTTCGCCGTCAATTTGCTGAGTCTGAAAATCGAAAGCACCTTCATTAGATGTTAGCGCTAATAAAATTGCCTGCCGGTTATCAAATTCAAGAAAAGGCTCTACCGAATCCTTACCCATATAAGGCGCCACAGTTACCGAATCAAATCCAAGATCTTTAAGGAAGGTTTTGGCGTACATTCTTGACGTATTCCCAATGTCACCCCGTTTTGCATCTGCAATGGTATAAATTTCAGGATACTCGTGGTGAAGGTAATTTATTGTTTTTTCTAAAGCCTGCCAGCCTTCCACACCGTTAGCTTCGTAAAAAGCGATATTAGGTTTATAGGCCACGCAGAATTTGTGGGTAGCGTCTATAATCGCTTTGTTAAATTCAAAAATAGGATCGTCTTCTGATAATAAATAAGTGGGAATTCTGTCTATATCCACATCCAGTCCTACAGATAAAAAAGACTTTTTCTTTAAAATTTGTTCGGTTAATTCTTTAGTGGACATAGTTTAGATTTATAATTTATATGATTCAAAATAAAAAGAAAATTCCGCTTTCGCGGAAAGTAATTCTTAAAATAAAGCTTCGGGATAATTTCAAAATAGACCTCCGCATGCAGGGAGGTGACTATTTCTAAAATATATCTGAATTCTCTTTAAGCTTTTCGGTATTTTCTACAAGTCTAAGCTCGTCTAGAATTTTTTGAATATCCCCATTTATAATATTTGAAAGATCATAAAGTGTAAGATTTATACGGTGATCTGTAACCCTTCCCTGGGAATAATTATAGGTTCTAATTTTGGCACTACGGTCACCGCTGGAAACCATAGAGTTTCTCTTAGCAGCATCGGCTTCTTGCTTTTTAGCCAGTTCCATCTCGTACAAACGCGAACGTAAAACCCTAAAAGCTTTTTCCTTGTTTTTATGCTGCGATTTTTGATCCTGACACTGGGCTACCAATCCGGTCGGTTCGTGGGTTAAACGTACCGCAGAATAGGTAGTGTTAACCGATTGCCCACCTGGACCGGAAGAACAGAAATAATCTATTCTTACTTCTTTTGGGTCTATTTCTACATCAAATTCTTCAGCTTCAGGAAGTACCATTACCGTAGCTGCAGAAGTATGCACCCGGCCCTGGGTTTCGGTTTGCGGTACACGTTGTACACGATGCACACCGGCTTCAAACTTCATTGTTCCGTAGACATCTTCACCGGTAATTTCAAAAATCATCTCTTTAAATCCGCCGCTGGTACCTTCACTATAATCTACAATATTGTGTTTCCAGCCTTTGCTTTCAACATATTTGGTATACATTCTATAAAGATCGCCCGCAAAAATACTGGCCTCGTCCCCACCGGTACCCGCTCTAATTTCCATCACTACGTTTTTAGCGTCGTCTGGATCTTTAGGCACCAACATCATCCTGATCTTTTCTTCCAGCTTTGGCACTTCTTTTTCGGCTTCTTCCAACTGCATCTTGGCCATTTCGGTCATTTCTGCGTCGCTTCCGTCGGAAATAATTTCCTTTGCTTCTTCGATATTGTTTGTGAGCTCCAAATATTTTTCGCGCACATCCATTAAAGCCTTAAGATCTTTATACTCTTTATTTAATTCTATATATCGTTTTTGATCTGAAATCACATCGGGCTGAATAATTAGATCATTCACCTCATCAAAACGCTGCTTTACTATATTAAGCTTCTCAATCATATAATCACACTGATTTTAGAAAAGCAAATTTACGATAAATTGATTGAATTACAGGATTGAAAAAAGAATTGTAAATTGAAACGATCTAGCGAGATTCATGATAAGCAAAACCAGGGCCATATTTTATTTTTATAGGCAATTTATTCTGCCTTCGGTTTTATTGAATTTCTTATTCCTGCTTTTCGGAAATCCGGTAGTCTTAATCGTTGTATTCAAACTTTTCCTAGCCTGTTTAGGGTTTTATTTATACAAAACCTCTTATAAAGATCACCTTTATTTTTATCAAAACCTTTCTCTTAGCAGTGCTAAACTCTTTGTTTATAGTTTTATGATTGACTTTCTTTTCATCCTACTTTCCACCGGAATTTATTCTGTTTTATTATGATTTTTGAAATTGATAATATTGAACTCTATTTTGCCGAAAAGCAAATTCTAAACGGTGTTTACCTGAAGACCGAAACAGGAAAAATTACCGGAATACTTGGTGCAAATGGCTGCGGAAAAAGCAGTTTACTCAATATTTTCTTCGGAAGCTTACAACCTAGGCACAAATTGATTAGAATTAATAAGAAGCCTTACCTGAAGCCACTTTTTAAATACGGAATCGTAACCTATTTGCCGCAACAAAACTTTATCCCGCCCAAGATGAATCTAAAAAGTGCGTTTCAACTTTTCAAAATAAATCTGAAGGAGTTTCTATATGATTTCCCTGAATTTAAGGCTGGGAAAAACAATAGAATGCGAGAGCTGTCAGGCGGGCAACGACGGCTTATTGAAATTTATATCTGCCTAAACAGCAATGCCAAGCTTATACTTTTAGATGAACCATTTTCGCATCTATCGCCCTTGTATGTCGAGAAAATTAAGAAATTACTTCAAAAATTAAAGAAAGAAAAAGCCATAATTATTACCGACCATATGTACCGGCATATTTTGGAATCCAGCGATGAGATTTATCTTTTAAAAAACGGCAGCACACAGCTTATAAAAGAAGAAAAAGCACTTGAAGATTATCAATATTTAAGAGCCGGTACAATTTAGATTTTCAAAAAACAGAATTAAATTTCACGATTTCCAAGATTATGCATAGAAGTTTCTAATGGATTGATCCAGAAAAGAAGTATTAATCCTAAGCTAAAAATATGCAGAAATCTATCGGGGTAATAAAATATGGATATATCTAAATAAAACGCAATAAAAAAATTAATGTCAGAAAGCGCCATAAAAAGTGTAGCCAGTAAAAGGTATAAGCTTGCCTTGCTGCTATACCTGTTATTACAAGTAATTGCAACTCCAACCAACACCATGGTTAGAATAGTAAATCCTAAATAGGCCGGGACAAAATAATCATACAAATGAGCTTCCGGCACCATGTAAAAAAGTTCCCACAATAAATAAATGTTTATAGCTATAATAGCAATTCCTACCAACAATTCTGATAACCTAAATTTTACCCCATGTATCTTGGGATAGACAATCGAGATTAATAGGAAAAAGGTAAGCGACCTGGTAATGAATGTCAAAAAATTAAAAAATTGGTTTTCATAAAAGAGTACCGATATATCGCACATCCAAAAAGCTAGCAGTACATATTGTATTCGGGAATTAAGCGCTTGAAAAGACAAACTCCATATAACGAAATAGGTAGAAGCTGCCAACCTTAACCACCTACTGGCTTCTTCGGTGAAAAAATACAAACTAAGTAGATTGAGTATCACCCAAAAAACAGTTGAGGCAAATACAAATTTGGAGTTATATATATTTAACTTATTCGCCAATAGAGTACATTTTTAAAGGAAATTAGGGAGACCTTAAAAATTTAGCTTATAGTTCTGCGCAATCTATACTTTTTTTAAACACTGATATAAGTTTTTGAAAATAAGCAAAAAAGAAATTTTTAATAGGAAAACTCCCCAAATTCACTCTTAATCGTTAGTTTCTTTTCTTCTGAACCTTCTACCTTACCAATAATTTGAGCCTCTACATTAAAGGATTTGGAAATAGCGATTATCTCTTCAGCAATTTCAGGGTTTACATAAAGCTCCATGCGGTGTCCCATATTAAAAACCTGGTACATTTCTTTCCAGTCGGTTTTGCTTTCCTGCTGAATTAGCTTAAAAAGGGGTGGTGCCTCAAACATATTGTCTTTAATAATATGCAGATTATCTATGAAATGAAGAATCTTTGTTTGTGCCCCGCCACTGCAATGCACCATTCCATTAATCTCATTATTGCTGAATTTAGAAAGGATTTCCTTAATAATTGGTGCATAAGTTCGGGTTGGAGAAAGCACTAATTTTCCTGCATCTAAAGGTGAATTTTCAACCGAATCAGTTAAAGATTTTGTTCCTGAATAGATCAACTCTTCAGGAATATCATTATCAAAACTTTCGGGATATTTTTCAGCTAAATCATTAGAAAACACATCGTGGCGCGCAGAAGTAAGTCCATTACTGCCCATTCCGCCGTTGTATTCTTTTTCGTAAGAAGCTTGGCCGGAGGAAGACAAACCAACAATCACATTTCCGGGTTTAATATTGGCATTATCAATAACTTTTGCTTTTTCCATTCTGGCGGTTACAGTAGAATCTACAATAATCGTACGGACCAAATCGCCAACATCTGCAGTTTCACCGCCGGTAGAATGAATTTCTACTCCAAATTCTTTTAATTCGGCAATCAGTTCTTCAGTACCATTGATTATTGCTGAAATTACATCACCCGGAATTTTATTTTTATTCCGGCCAATGGTTGAAGAAAGCATGATGTTATCTACAGCGCCCACACAAAGCAAGTCATCTATATTCATAATAAGTGCATCTTGGGCAATGCCTTTCCAAACCGAAAGATCTCCTGTTTCTTTCCAATACATATAAGCCAGGGAAGATTTGGTGCCTGCACCATCGGCGTGCATAATTAAGCAATGATTTGCATCACCGGTAAGATAATCGGGCACAATTTTGCAAAATGCTTTTGGAAATAAACCTTTATCTACATTTTTAATCGCATTGTGAACATCTTCCTTTCCTGCTGAAACGCCGCGCTGAGCATATCTTTTACTAACTTCCTGACTCATAATTGTGTTGTTGAAGCCCCAAAGATAAACAGATTAGATTAGTCACTGAAGTATTATAAAAATAAAAAAAGCGATAGCAAAAAATCCGCTACCGCTTTCCTTTACAAAATATAATTTTTTATTCCCAATCGGGCATAGAGGCATCCTCATACAATAAGGCCCTATTTTCTTCAGTGGTACCAGGATTAATTTCGGTAGAATAAATATTATTCTGGGAAATTCCATCGTTAGAAGTATTTACAAAAATAACCTCAGCTTCATTCGGGGAAAACCTGGGATCCAGATCATTTGTTCCATCTGGTTTATTGTCGCTAACATTCATGGTCTCCTGAGTGTTTATATTATAGACAAATAATTGCGAGTTAAGTTGCCGGTAATCTTCACTTTCAAAACCTGAAACATCTCTGGCATATAAAACTTTATTATTATCAACCGATAGGTTTATACCTCCAAGTGCTCCTTGAATATTTGAAATAATTGTATTTGTCCTCTGCCCTTCGTTATTTATTAGATAAATAGATGCATTATATCCATCAGCATCGTTTACTGAAAGCGCCATTCTGGAATTATCATTACTTACATCAACTTCAGTTATAAATTTACCATCGGGTTCACTATAAATTTGTGTAGTTCCATCTCCGGTAGCATTAACTCTATAAAGTTTATCGAAATTTGGATACACAAGACTGGCGCCATCATTAGCCCACGAGAAATCTACCTTGTCCAGTTTAAAACCATTAACAGGAATGTTGCTGGTAATTTGACGCTCTCCAGATCCATCTAAATTCATTGTAAAAAGATGTGTTTGGCTTCCAATGGTTCTTAGAAAAGCAATTTTATCCGTTCTGTGATTTTTTCTTGGTCTAAAACTATTGTGATTGGCTGAAGTCAACTGATATTCATTTTCGTTAAGATCACGTGAAAAAATTACATTATTCCCATTTATCTTTTTGACATAAGCAATCCTGCTCTTTGGAAATTCCAGGGTACTAAAAGTATTCACTTCACTAAGAACATCTTCATTTATACTATCACTTACGCGTACCTGCCAAAAGTACTTATAACCATAATTCAGGTTGTCTACGGTATAAGTTGTATCAGAAATATTGGAATAGGTTTGAACATCATTATTGCGATCGTTCCTAATTTCTAATTGATAATTTAAGTCATCCCCGTCAACATCTTCTGAAGTCCAGGTAAAAGTAACATCCCTGGAAAGTCCTTCGGTATTATTTTCAGGAGAAACTAATTCAGGCGCTTTTGGTGCCAGGTTATCTGCCGTTTCAGGTTTCATTTCAAAAACAACATTTACTTCTCCGTCTGCAGTAATTTCAACGCCCTGAAATTGGGTTAATAAACTATCTTTTCTTGCTTGAACAGAATATTCCTGGGCGGGAATATTCTTTAGTATGAATTCTCCATTCTCATCAGTAAAAACAGTAGAAGTAGCCGGGTTTGTAGAAATTCTGGCATTTTGCACTGGTTCAAAATTCCCTTCAGTAACAACGGTTCCAGTTATGGTACCCACCTGAACGTTATCTATCGTTTCTTCGCTACAACTTGAAACCAGGATCGCTAAAAAAAGCGTGTATATAAATTTTATGCTTTTCATAATTTTAATTATTGTTATTAGATTTTCCTAAATAGAAATTTACACCTATCCCGAAATTGAAGTAATGATCATCGCGGGTTCCATTTATAGTGTAATCCAACTCGTCGCTAAGTGTTATATTGTGGGTGGCAAAACCTTTTAAGCCCAGATTATCCGTTATTAGATATTCCATTCCAAGACCGTATTGTAATTTAAAGAAATTGCTTTTCGCGTCTGAAATTTCGATTTCTGACAGCCTGCTTAGAACGCCTGCACCGGCCTGTACAAAAGGAGTTAACTTGTCGTTAGGCAAAACGGTGTAGTTCAGCCCTGCACCCAGGCTTCCAAAAGTTTCTGTAAAGGCCGCTCCCCCATTGAGCTCAAACACACTTCCACTTAATTGAAGAGCTAACCCGCGGTAAATATGGTTCTTATAATCAATGGTAAGTTGAGGAGCGAGATAATTTTTAGAAAAATCTGCACTTAAAAGGGATGCCCCTAAGCTTACTCCCAATGCACTATTATATTTCCTTTCAATATATTTTCTATTATACAATCCTGTTAGTTCTTCTTCCTCTTTATCTAAACTATAATCATTAACTAACTGACTGGCAATAGTGTCTCCTCCTTTTGGAGTCCAGATTTTATCCTCAATACCTTCGACGACCAGGCCTTCAACGGCTTTTTCGATAGCTTCTTTTACAGCAATTTGTACCGGTTCATTCCGGGTAAAACCTGTTTCGGCCTCTAATAATCGCTGAAAACTTACATATTTAAATAAACTTGCATCCAGAGCCTGAGAAAGAATAGTTTTAGAGATATAAACATTTTTTAGGATCTTTCCACTAGACGTAGAAATGGCTCTTAAATAAATGGTAACCCTATCCTGCCTGTACTGAGTGGAAGCACCAACACCAAGATATCTGGCACCTAAACCACCCGTCATAATATTGGTGTCATAAGAAACAATACCACCTTCTAATAATATTCCCGCATATAACAACGGTGGTAGCTGTGGTTCGCTACTATTACCGCCTTGATATTCCTGGCGTGTAGATCTTATTATATTTCGCTCGTTTAAAAGGTTACCGATATTCTCCCTTTCAATTGCTGTAAACCATCCGGAATCTTCCAGGGCCTTAACTAAAATTGAAGTCGCGCCCTGGGTTACTGCTGTACTAAAAGTACTTCCAACCTCAGAAGGCTTATACTGCCCCGTTAAATCCCTAAAATTGTAAACACCTACAACAACTTTTTCTTCTGGCTCTGGTAAACTTCTTAAACGCTTTGTTGTCTCTGATATTTCTCCTGTGCGCGGTGCTTCAAAATCAACTGGCTGACTTAAATAAGAACCGCAAGAAGTTAGTATTGATGCAATTGCAACAATAATTGTAAAATTATAAAAACGCATATTTTATTAATTAGGAATTACTACCTGGGTTTGCTCGCCGGTTTCTGTATCGAGAATATTTATAACCAAACCTTCGTTTGATGGATAAATATCTACTGCCAGGCTTCCAAAAGAATACGTTCCTTCTTCCAGTGCACCCTGACCAAATTGGTCGGTAAACAATCTCCTTGTAACCTGTCCTAATAATTGTGAATTTAAACTGGAAGTAAACCTTTCCAATTCCGATTCTTGCTGCCTTCCTAAAGAAGCATCGGGATCCTCAAAGCTATTTTGAGCTTCGGCTGAACTTAACAACCATTGGTAATTGTAAGGATTGCCGCCAAAAGCAGGATTTGTTGGTTGATACACCAGGTCCTGTGCGCTGGATGCATAAAAACATCCGAAAATACATAAAAGTGTAAAGGTTAGTTTCATTTATAATAGTTTGGGTTAATATTGCATTATTTGTTGTTTCTGTTTTCGTAGGTCCTGAAAGTAACGGTTTACCCTCTGCAGGGCATTTTCTGCCATTTCTTCCAGGTAGTCTAATTTTGGACGGGAAAAGAACTGGAAGATTATTTGATTTTCAATTTTAACCATGATCCTGGTAGTTCTTCCAAAACTTATCATTTCGTCAATTTCTATAATTTTATTTTCGGGATTTTGACTTAACTGATATTTCTGATAGAAAAAATCATAAAAATCCTTCCCCGGTTTTGTTTTAGTAGTTTCGGTTACTAAACCGTATAGCTGAATGCCCTCATTCTCTTTTTTGTAGGACAGTTTTTCATTTTTCGCTGCTCGTGAAACGGAGGATGCTTCATAAACTTTTCTTGCAGTACCAACCAATTCATCATCCTCGTCATAAATAAGCAATAAAATTATGGTTTGCATCTGCGGATCTATAAAAACCGAGGTAGTGGATAACTCCGTGGTTTCGTATGATCCAAGAGTGAAAAACCCAGATTGTGAATTTTTCGAAGAATTATTGGAAAATTCTGGATTAGAAGTGATGACTGAAAGTTCGTAGCGCAACCCATAACTAACATCGGTTTTATTCTGTGCAATTCCGGTAACTTCAAGGATATCATCTTTGTTATCATTGGTATTTATAATAGCTTCTACCCTGGAATTAAAATTTTGACTGAATAAAATAGTGGGTATGCATAAGCACATTACAAAAACAAAAATTTTCATTAATTCTTAGGTTAATTAAAATTTCTAACTATAATGCTTCTGGATTCCCCGGTCATATTAAACTGAAGCTTGTCGCCTATACTATTGGATCCAAATCGCTCAAAATGTAGGTTGTCCCCCGTTTGATTCAGTTCCATGGAAGCACCGGTATCTGAGTTATACATTTGATCAAAAAAGTTATTATTATTACCATTTTGATTAATAGTGCTTTGGTAATCTTCTACATTAACGTCTACACCTATATGATTAAAGTTACCCTCCTGGGTATAAGAAACAGCAGTATTATTAGCACTAATATTAGCGGTAACATTATTTCCCTCCCCTACCTGCCTGATAAAAACATTATTTTCATTTAATGATTTAGCCGCACTGGCACTTTCGGGCTTCATATTTTCTGAAAGCATTTGCATTTCCCACAAAGAAGTACTTGGAATATTCTCAATTTGAGAAAAAACGCCAAGCGTACAAAAGAAAAATATGATATTTAATATTGTTATTTTCATTTTCATTATAAAAATATTAAAAAAAGGCGGCATGTTTACCATACCGCCTTTAATATTTATAATTTAGTTGGCAGTCATCCCATTATATTGGGTAACTACAGAAGAGTTTTGACCTCCAGTTTGGAAAACATCACTCTCGTGGCTGTTTCCATACTGTGAAACCACTGAGTCATGTCCCCAACCGTTTTGTTCTACAGTACTGAAATGATCCATACCAGATTGTAATACTAATGATTCTTCACTAGCCCCTTTTTGAAGATCGTAAGCTTCGTTTCCATTTCCATACTGCAATTGTACAGCCATGTGGTTATTCCCTTGTTGCTCTATTTCTGCATGGTTATCTTCACCAAGTTGAAATTGTACAGCTGTAGAATTATTGGTGCCATTACCATACTGAGAAGCCTGGTAAATAAACGCTCCGTTATTATCTCCTACCTGAACCTGGTAACCTTCATTAGAACCTCCGGCTCCAAAATGGTTTTGGTTTAGCTGACCGAAATTACCAGAACCTGACTGAAATTGTACTGCAAGGTTATCTCCCTGGTTTTGTACTACAACTCCCTGGTTGGCCGTACCATCCTGAACTTGCATTGAAGTGTTATCCCAACCTCTTTGGAAAGTATTGGCTCTGTTATCATCCCCAGACTGGTCCTGAATAGCAGAATGACCTTCTCCTGCCTGGTCTATCCTTGCGTCGTTTATTTCTCCTGCCTGAGTAGCGATTGCATCATTTGAAGTTCCTACCTGAAGGACTACTGCCTCATTGGCCAATCCTTCCTGATCTATGTCTGAAGAATTGCTTGTACCCGATTGATTGGTAACAGCCTCGTTATCCATTCCTACCTGAGTTACAATTGCAGCGTTAAGATCTCCATCCTGATCTACGTCACTTTCATTTGACTGAGCAAACATAGCAGCACTGAAAGTTAGTGCACCTAAACATAAAATTACTTTTTTCATAAGATATTAATTAATTATAGTTAAAAATTTTTGATATTTGATATTATAGTCCTCCAACCATTTGTGGTTGATAACTAGCTGGAACACTTATAGCTCCTGGAGAACTTTGAGTTACAGTAGTTTGATTATTACTCCCCAGCTGGTTGATATTGCTTATATGCATATCACCTACCTGAGTAGTACTTGCATCATTGAAGAAACCATTCTGGGTATGCATTGCAAGATTATCATTTCCACTCTGGGTTAATATAGAGAAATTCAAGCCTGCTCCAGGCCCTGTTTGAACAGTGTGAGCTATGTTATCGTTACCAACTTGTTCCTGGAAAGAAATGTTCCCACTGAAATATTGCTGGGTATTGGCATCGTTCCCATCACCTTCCTGGTATTGTCTGGAAAAGTTATTATCATTACCCTGGTATGCAGTCACTACGTTATCGTCCCCAAGTTGTGCCTGAATAGCTCTCTGAGTATCTCCTCTTTGAGTAATCTCAGCATAGTTATCCTCGCCGTACTGCTCTTGTTGAGCAACACTATTTTGTGCACTTTGCCATCCGCTAAGAGCTTCTCCCTGTCTAATAATGGCAGTATTATCCGTTCCTAAATCCACAAGAGGGTTTCCCTGAAATTGAAAAGCAGAATTACCATCACCCCACTGACGGATATCTCCTGAATTTCCAGACCCGATTTGTTCAACTAAGGCACTATTAAGATCACCTTCCTGAAGCACAACCGAGGAATTTAACGCTCCCTCTTGATAAACACTTGCGTCATTAAGACCACCAATTTGATCAATGTCGATAACATTATTTGGCTCGATAGTACCCGCATCACCAATTTGTACTGTCAATACGTTATTGAAAATACCAGTTTGATCTACGTTAGCAAGGTTTGAAGAACCTTCCTGATAAACATCGGAAGTGTTTATATCTCCAGTTTGATTTATAAATGCGATGTTATCATCATCAATTTGGGTAAGAAAAGACCAGTTATCTGTACCAGTCTGATTCACTGTCGCCTCGTGATTGGCAGTTTCATCACTGTCACCACCTTCCTGGGTGATCTCCGATAGATTGATTGATCCAACTTGGTTAACAATTGCCGAGTTGGCATTTCCGTTTTGATCTACATCGCTGTCATTGTTTTGAGCGAATGTAACAGCGCCGCATAAAATAGCTGCCGTTCCTAAAATTACTTTTTTCATTTTGTAAAGAATTAATAGATTAATAAATAAAATAAATGGTTTGCACACATAGCTTAAATGTGCTGGATAATCGTTGTAAGTAATTGTTGGGACAGCGGTTGGGAAGAAGTAGGGTTATCCCTTAACGCTTAGCTAAACTATATAATTTTCAAGGAGCATTGTAAAGTTTTCGACGGAACGCCTGAAAAATCGTTATTATGGTATTTTTAACAGAATATACCTGTAGTCTTATAAATTTTAGAATGAAAAATCACAATATTTGTAGGAAAAAACTTATATTTTTTATCCATTCTATTTCCAAGATTTTGATCCCAACGGCCATCTTTTAGGCATATACGACCATGCAAAATAGTTTATAAATATGGTGTTTACCAGGTTAGGTGATTTTCCGAACATTATGTTCTAAAAGAATAAGCAGGCACAGATACGAGCAATGCCTGCTTATTTATTTGAAACAAAATTGCTCAATTACAGTCCTAAACCAGATTGCGTTACCGTTGCTGTATTATAAGCACCTGTTTGGTTTACGTTAGAAGAATGAAAAGCTCCAAATTGTTCAGTGGTAGCTTCATTCCTTAATCCATTTTGCATATGGGTTACGTTGTTCATCTCTCCTATTTGTAAAGTTACAGATACGTTTCTACTTCTATCTCCATTTATAGGCATAAGAGCATGTCTTTGATCTACTGAAGATTGGTTACCATAACCAACTTGAGTCTGATAGGAATCGTTATGCTGTTCTGTTTGAGTCACATATGATTCGTTACCATCACCAGTTTGAGTTTGCCATGCTTCCTGGTTATTCTTCATTTGGTTAGAAACCGCAATGTTATCATTCCCAAGCTGCGTCTGAACTACAGCATGAATCCCTCTTCCACTTTGACCTGGAACACCCCCGGTTTGAGTAGCTTCAGCCTCGTTATTGGCACCTATCTGAAGCTGAAATACATCACTTCCTTTAGCTTCCTGCATAGATGTTGCCAGGTTCTCTGTTCCGAATTGTTTTTGAATAGTAGTATTATTATTTCCTAACTGGGTTACGAAGGCACGGTTGTTAGGTTCAGTTGCCCCGGCATCTCCCATCTGGAAAACCAAAGCATTGTTCCCGTTTCCATCTTGCCAAACTTCCGTAAGGTTAGACGAACCATACTGATAAGTATCAGATTCATTATTATTTCCAATTTGATCGATACGAGCAATCTGATCATCGCCGGCTTGAAGAACGTAAGAGTCATTATCTATTCCGTACTGATCTACATAAGCCTCATGATTTGAGTTTTCGTCTGGATCACCATCTGTTTGAATTACTGATGATGTATTCGATATCCCTTCCTGGCCTACCTCAGCATTGTTAGCATGACCATCCTGATCTACATCGTTTCTATTAGAAGTTCCCGTTTGATTAACAACTGCCCCGTGATTAGTACCGTTTTGATTTACATCGCTATCGTTGTTCTGAGCGAATGTTACAGCACCACATAATAAAGCTGCTGTTCCTAAAATTACTTTTTTCATTTTAATGAATTAAAAAATTAATAAATAAAGATTTCCCACACATTTTTAGAATGTGCTCGTGTTAATTGCAAAAAAACTTTGGGGCAGCGATTGGGAAGAAGTAGGGTTTTCCCTTATCACATTGCTAAACTATATTAATTTTAAGGACGTTTAAGGAATTTTCGACAGAACACCCGGAAAATCGTTATTCAGATGCCTTTTCCTCAGTAAATCTATTTAAACAAAATTTTACAGTTGCAAAGGCTGCAACTTTGTAGGAAAACACTTATATATAATAGCGTAAAACAAGTTTTGCTTCTTTTTAAGCTCAAAAATCCTACGGAATTGAAAAAAAGATGGCTTTTATAACAACAATTCTGTATCAGACCAAAAAGAAAATAGACATTAAGATCATCAATGCCTACTTTTGAACTAATATAATATCTTCGTTTTATGCTAGTAAGTACCCACTTAAGATTGAAAAACTGAACCATTGATTTACTGTAGCAGTGTTTCCTGATCCGTTTTGCATGATCGTGCTTGAATGGTCATTGCCAAATTGATTTACAGTAGCCTTATTTCCATTACCTAATTGGTCCACCATACTCCAATGGCGGCTTCCTTCTTGTGTTACACTTGAGATATTTTCATTTCCTGTTTGGATAACCTCGGATACGTTATCGTTACCAAACTGCTGAAAATGTTTTTGAATCATTGTCATCACCGGTTTGCACGACGGAAGACCTATTATTTTCACCCCACTGTTTTATAAAACTTCTGTTATCGTCTCCTATTTGCTCAACATTGGAAGTGTGGTCGTTATAAGGACCTACATTTAACTTTACTCCCTGAACTACCTGGCTATAGTTTCTATCACCTACCTGTGTTAGGCTTAAAGAAATCTCCATCGCCATACTGACTTAAATCAGATCCATTTCCGTTTCCAGTTTGAGTAACAACTTCAGTATTGCTAATAACTCCAAAGTTCTGTCAGCTGTTTGCTGATCAGTTTCGGTTCTGTTATTATTTCCCACCTGGCTAATCGTAGAAGAATTCCCATCTGTACTACCGCCATCAGCGTTTTGATAAAGATCAATAGTATTTCTATTTCCGTCCTGGCTTACATCAGCAATTATAATCGTTATGCTGTTCTATATCAGAATCATTATAATCTCCAACCTGCTCTACAACAGCCGAATTATATTCTGCATTAGAGGCACCCTGCAAAACATCAGAGTTATTTTGATTTCCCCCATATTGATCTACATCTATCGCGTTTTCAAATCCTTTTGTTTCCACTGTCGAAATATGAGAATACCCAACCTGATCAACCTGGGCAGCGTTATTATCTCCTTTTTGTCCAACTGTACTTCCATTGCTTTGGGCAAAACTAATTGCTCCAATCATTAGCGCTGCTGCGCCTAGAATAACTTTTTTCATTCTAAAAAATTTAATAAATTAATAAATAAGACTCCAACACAATCATTAATGTGCTTAGTAAAACTTGTAAATTATTTTTGGGGCAGCTTACGGGAAGAAGTAGGGTTTTCCTTTCTTGCACGTCGTAATTATAAAAAATACAGGGGAGCCTTACAATGTATTCGACAGATCACGCTTAAAATCGATATCCTGATTTTTTTGATCGAATACGTGTATTATCCCATACAAAAAGGCAAAAACCAGAGGGTTTTTAGGAAACGCTTATTCTGTATGAATTAGAATTGAAAAGTGATTGAATCCCTGGCCACTACTTTATCCTTATCCATTATATGAAGATGGATTTCTGCCCGATTGCCTGGGTTTTGAGAAATGGAAGTTCTGGAGAGTATTTTGGTGTCAGAAGAAGGAAGTAAGAAACTTCCTGACTGGTTGTTTTGGGAAGAATTGCTATGCTGCTCACCACCGGTAACTACCGAGAGTTTATAACGTAATTGATAATCTTCAGAAGTATTATTTATGGCCTCTCCTGAAATATTTAGGAACCTGTCTTTGTTATCCAGCTTTATTTTCGCTTCAATATTTTGCTCCTTGTGATCCTGACTAAAAGAAGTACTAACACAAAAAAACATTAAGAAGATTGTTGGAATACTTAAATAATCTTTCATTGAAAACTTCATATAATTACAGATTTATTGTCCCGGTTTGGATAAATCTCAAACTATGACAAATGGAATTAGCGCCGTATCTTTCAAAATAGAGATTATTACCACCCTGTATGACATTAGCGGTAATATCCGGACTGGGGTTCCCGTAAAATCAAAGGCATTGTTATTACCCCCTTCCTGGATAACTGGCCCTTCCAGGTTTCTGGCATCCCCCATGTATTAAATATAATTTTCAGTACCAAATTGAAATAATTCAGATTACTATTCTCCGATAATTAACCGCATTTACAGAATTTACATCTCTATTTGTCCTATACAAATTTGAGTATCGCCCTGTACTTCTTTTTTATTTCCAGGGATCTTAAATATTGAAAGTGGGGTCTGAAAGGCAATAACATTTCCAAATTCCCTGTTTTCAATAATTGTTCGCTCTTCCACTGGACTTATTAATTTTTGAGCACATACATCAAAACTTAGGATTAAAAAAACATCAACATTACTGAAGTTTTCATATGCTTGTTTTAATAGATAAAGGCATTGAAAATAACAATCACTACTGTGTTACCATCGAAGAGTTTCCATTTCCTGTTTGACTAACCGTATTTGCATTACTATTTCCCATTTGACTAACAATACTAGCGTTACTCATACCGTCCTGGATTACTGTGGAATGATTTTCGCCACCGGTTTGGTAAACATTACTATCATTCCCAGACCCTAGTTGGCCTACGTCTGAATAATGATCCCAACCATTTTGAAGCGTCTCACTTACATTATAATCCCCGTCCTGCAGCACTTGAGATTCCTGGGAGGCACCTTTTTGAAAATCATCTACCCGGTTGCCGTTACCAAATTGTTCCTGAACAACTAAATGACCACTTCCTTCCTGCCTTACAAGGGCTTCATTATAATCCCCAATTTGTGTCTGGAAAGATTCATTGTAATAACTACCTAAGCCCAACCTGCCTTGAGGATATTGCCCCGCCTGAATTACACGGGTAGTATTGAAGTCACCCCACTGGTAAATTTCAGCATGATTTTCAGTACCGCCGGTGGGATTAATGGTTGCTTGTTGTACTTCCGATTCATTAACTACACCACGTTGATAAACATCTGCAAAATTTAAGGTATTATCCTGGTAAACTATAGAATTATTAGCCTTTCCACTCTGGTATACATAAGTCTCATTGTTGGGTTCAATCTCCCCTGCGTCGCCCGATTGATTTATAACAGAGGTATGTAGACTCCCTACCTGATCTATATAAGAAAAATTGGAAGACCCATTTTGGTATATATCACTATTACTTCTTCTCCCTCTTTGAGAAACCTCTGCAATATTATCATCATCTAATTGCTCCACCATGGAAACGTGATCATAACCTGTTTGCGTCACAGTAGCCAAGTTGTTTTCATTCTCCCCCTCCCTACCGTCAAATTGTTTCACAGTAGACTCATTCCTATGGCTGGATTGTGTAATGATCGCTTTGTTAGAGTAGGCTTCATCCCCATCTATACCCTGGATAACCGTTGAGACATTTTGGATACCCGAGTGAACTACAGAAGCGTCGTTGTTATTACCTACCTGGCTTACAGAACTGTTGTTTTGAGCAAACCCAAGGGAACCAATTAATAGTGTCCCCAAACAAAAAATCACTTTTTTCATAATTGAAAAATTTATTATTAACTACTGATATCTTCTTACTAAGAAATTGAGGCAGGAGGCAGTTTTAAGTATATTTGAGGATAAAAATTAGAGATTTTATGTTCTCATCCTTATGTGAATTTAAGGTATTAATAACAGCAAATAGATTATTTTCGATAGGAAACCCGAAAAATCGTTATGTTGATATTTTAAGGAAATAAGATTATATAAACATGGAATTTCGAAAATAAACTTGTAGGAAAAGACTTATTATTCAAAAATTCATCGCTAAATAATTCTTCTTTTTTCATACTGTGTAAAATTTAAATTAGACAAAAAAATAACAGGGGGTCGCGACCCCTGTTATTTTTCTATATACACAGTTTATGGGATAGTCCTAATAAAAAAGTGAAGGACTGTTTAGCATCCTTCACTTATATCCAATTAATTTTCACCTTCCTTTTACCATATTAAAATCTATAAAAGAAAATAGAAAAATTAAATTATATTACTGCGCAACGAAACCTGACTGGGTAACAGTAGCAGTATTCCCTGATCCATTTTGCATAATAGAACTATTATGATTCATATCATTTTGAAGAACAGTAGCAGCGTTTCCATTACCACCCCACTGCTTAACCATACTCATATGTGCTGATCCGTTTTGGGTTACATCAGAGACATGGTCATTACCGTATTGATTTACTAAACTAAAGTTGTCATCACCTTCCTGACGAACTTTAGAATCATTATTTTCACCAAATTGTTTTGTTGCACTCCAGTTATCATTCCCCCACTGTCTGGTAAAGGCATCATTATCATCACCAATTTGGGTAACATAAGAGGTATTATCATTATAAGGGCCTTCACTAGTTGGATTTCCCTGAGAAACTTTACTACTATTGTCATTACCGGCCTGGTATAGGCTGGATAGATTACCATCACCCCACTGGTTTAGTAAAGAGTAATTATCATTGCCTGCCTGAACTACAGACTCTCGATTGCTTATATAGCCATTATTTCTAGAATCTGTCCTTTGGGTAGTTTCTATTTCGTTATCATTACCATGCTGCACTAAGAAAGAAAAGTTTCCATCTGTACTTCCTCCGTGCGCATTTTGATACAACCATACGGAGTTATCTTGCCCATCCTGCTTTACATATGCCTGATTGTTATCATTATGTTGCTCTACATTAGAAGTATTGCCATCACCCATTTGAGTTACAAAGGCTTTATTATCCTCTGCACCACCAGTTCCTTGCATAATGTCTGAATCATTGTCACTTCCATACTGCCAGGCCGAAGCAAAGTTGCGATCTCCATTTTGATCAATGTCGGAGTCATTTTCTTCTCCATACTGATGAACGTAAGCCCTATTGTTCTCTCCACTAGCAGCAACGTTATCGTTTACATCACCACGTTGTTGTACCGTTGAAGTATTTTCTCCTACTTGATTCACTTCGGCTACGTTTGCAGTAGTTTCCTGTGCTACCGAACTCATATTGCTACCTATCTGGTTTACCTGAGCATCATTAGCATTTCCGGTTTGTCCGACTGTACTTTCATTATTTTGAGCAAATCCAATTGCTCCAAACATTAGCGCTGACGCGCAAAAAATCACTTTTTTCATAATAAATAATTAAAGGTTATAAAATTGATTAAATAAAATTTTCATTAAAACTCAATTTTGGGGCAGGGCATATAGTGTCTCGTGACATTTTAACCAAATGAACATAAATCAGAGCCTAAGTTCATTTCAGGGGGGGCTTAAAATAGTAGGGAGTAATTGTAGGTATCGTATCACGTGAATTATCCGGGGCAGCAGGGGTGACAATTCTGGTGCTAATGTAGAAGTATTTTAACTTTTCAGTAATTTTTTTCGATGAATTGCGGCAATATTTGATGAATAGGAATACCCAATTTATTAAAGCACAGCTTCATAAACATGCCCTGTTTTTAAAAAACATGTAGGTTTTTTCTTACTTCCTTTGTATGCAAATTCTGGGAATTCATTTTACAATAAACCTAATTAATTAGAATATAATTAGTTGATTTTTAAATTTATATAAATCTGTATAAATCTGAAATTATGGTGAAAATCGGAAGCTATCATATAAAGAGTCAAAAGTTATAAAAAGTAGAATTTATCGGTGTAAGTTAAAAAGGAATATTCTTCACGTGAACAAACAAAACGCTATGGATATCAGAAATACATTAGTCATAAACAACTAAATACCAGCACGTTCAACAACTCGTTTTAGTACAAATAAGAAAATCTAAAAAAGTTGTGAAAAAGGGAACTATTTAATAATGCTCGTAGGAAATCACTTATATATAAATGGAAATTTTACGAAGCATTGCTGATTTTTTACCTTATATTTTTCCGATATCAAAGCAAAAGATAAAAGAAAACAGGGATATGATAATTTTATAACTAAACCTTATAAACTTTAAATTTACCAAGCAAAGGATATAATCAGAATCGAGGTATAGGTGGAAATTAACAAGCAAGCAATACAATGGCGCTCAAAAATGGAAAACCACGTGCTTTACACACGTGGTTTCTAATATTTATTTATTTGCTTACTGAGATTACCTAGTAAAAAGCAACTCCCTGTACTTAGTTAATGGCCATAGCTCATCATCTACCAAAAGTTCCAGTTTATCACAATGGTATCTTATTTCATCAAAATAAGGCTTCACATCATCACAATAAGCAAAGGCTCGTTTTTCAGAATCTTCTATCTTATTAGCCACTTTTCTTGCCTCTATCATAGCTTTAACTCCGCTGTTAATTTTAGCAATGTGTTCAGAAATCTCTTCAATGAGTTCCAGTTGCTCGTTAGAATGTTTCTTGAAGTCTTCGTTATAAATATGCTTCAGACCTTCTACGTTCTCAATAAGAATATTCTGGTAGCGAACTGCAGTCGGGATTACATGATTTCTGGCGATATCTCCAAGGATTCTACCTTCAATCTGGATTCGCATCGCGTAATCTTCCAATTCAATTTCGTGACGCGCTTCAAGTTCCACTTTGTTCATCACCTTCATTTCTTCATAAAGAGCGATTGTTTTCTCAGAAATCTGAGCTTTTAAAGCTTGCGGAGTAGTTCTGTTATTACTTAAACCACGTTTTTTAGCTTCCTTTTCCCAGGCTTCACCATAACCATCTCCTTCAAAACGGATGTTTTTGGATTTTTTGATGTATTCTCTAAGTACATTAAAAATAGCATCATCCTTCTTCATTTTCTTGCCTTTAATCAACTCATCAACTTCAGCTTTAAAGTCGTTTAGTTGCTTGGCCATAATAGTATTAATCACCGTCATTGGGTTCGCGCAGTTCGCGGTAGAACCTACAGCTCTAAATTCAAATTTATTACCGGTGAAGGCAAAAGAAGAGGTACGGTTACGATCGGTATTATCCAGTAAAATTTCCGGAATCTTCCCTACTACATTAAGTTTTAGTTCCGTTTTCTCTTGCGGAGAAAGTTTTCCGTCGGTTACTTTTTCTAATTCATCCAGCACCTCGGTTAACTGAGAACCAATAAATGCTGAAATAATTGCCGGTGGTGCTTCGTTAGCTCCCAACCTGTGATCGTTAGATGCACTGGCAATGGCCGCTCTCAACAACTCTTCGTTATCGTGAACCGCTTTAATAATATTGATAAAGAAAGTTAAGAATTGAAGGTTCTTCATTGGGGTAGAACCCGGTGCTAAAAGGTTTGTACCAGTATCTGTTGCCAAAGACCAGTTATTGTGTTTACCACTACCGTTAATTCCTGCGAATGGTTTTTCGTGCAGAATTACTTTGAAATGGTGTTTTTCGGCAATTTTGCTCATAATATCCATAATTAATGAATTATGGTCTACAGCAAGGTTACCTTCTTCAAAAATAGGTGCAAGCTCAAACTGATTTGGTGCAACCTCGTTATGACGCGTTTTTACCGGAATACCAAGTTTCATACATTCAATTTCCAGGTCACGCATATAGGCCAATACCCTTGATGGAATTGAACCAAAATAATGATCGTCTAATTGTTGTCCTTTTGCAGGAGAATGTCCCAACAAAGTACGTCCGGCCAAAGAAAGGTCTGGTCGGGTTGCTGCTAAAGCTGAATCAATAAGAAAATATTCCTGCTCCCAACCTAGGGTTGCAGTTACTTTTGTAACATTTTTATCAAAATACTTAGCTACTGAAGTTGCAGCTTGGTCTACAGCCTGTAATGCTCGTAAAAGTGGCGTTTTATAATCTAAAGCTTCACCTGTATAAGAAACAAAAATCGTAGGAATGCAAAGTGTTGTTCCCCAAAGAAAAGCAGGAGAAGTAGGGTCCCATGCAGTATAACCACGGGCTTCAAAAGTATTTCTAATTCCTCCACTTGGGAAACTAGAGGCATCTGGTTCTTGTTGTACCAAAGCTCCTCCACCAAATTTTTCTATTGCAGAACCATCGGCCTGAGTTTCAAAAAAAGCATCGTGTTTTTCTGCAGTTGCCCCCGTTAATGGTTGAAACCAGTGCGTGTAATGGGTTGCTCCTTTTGCAATGGCCCATTCCTTCATCCCGGTAGAAATATGGTCTGACACTCTACGGTCAATTTTCTTACCGGTTTTTATAGCTTCCATAACATTTTCGTAAGCTTCCTTGGTAAGGTATTGCTTCATGGAGGCTTCGTTGAACACATTTGTTCCAAAAAGCTCAGACCTTCTGGCCGGCTCTTTAATCTTAACCGGCTTGCGGTTAAAGGTTTCTTTTAAAGCTTCAAATCGTAAAGTTGACATATTGGTATGTTTGATAAATTTTAAATTTCAGCTACCAAATGTATGTATTTTTACAGACACCCCGTCAAATATCAACCCTCTGATTTAAATTTTTATGTATTCCTTAATATACCCCCTTAAAATTAACCCAAAAATGCAAGACCCGTAAAAATTACATAGCTCACAAATAAAATCACACCTTTGTATCTGGTGAAAAGAAATCTTTTTGGTACGAAAGCGAGCGGTGCTATGGCAAAAGAAATACCAATCATCCAGAAAATGTCGTTAGTAAGTATCTGATCTGACTGAATATAAATAGGTTGAATCATTGCAGTGATCCCTAAAACCGAAGCAATATTAAAAATATTAGACCCTATAAGGTTTCCAAGCGAAAGCGCTTTTTCCTTTTTTAAGGCTGCAATAACCGAAGCTGCAAGTTCGGGCACACTCGTACCTACCGCAATCATTGTAACCGAGATCACTCGTTCACTTACCCCTAACATGGTGGCAAGATCTACGGCCCCATCTACCAGCAATTCTGAGCCTCCCCAAAGTGCAACACCTCCTATTAATAACCACATTATCATTTTAAAGTTAGAAGTATCTTTAAGGGAATCGTCTATTCCTTCAACCGCAATTTCAGTTTTTCTACGAGATCTTCTTATTAATAAAATTAGAAAAACGATAAGGCCTATAAATAATAAGAGACCTTCCAAACGGGAGATATGTCCACCGGTATATAAAAAGTAGTAAAGTACAATAGAAAAAAGCATCATTGTCGGCCAGTTAAACCGGTAAAACTCCCTGTCTACAGAAATGGAAGTAATTATCGCCGTAATTCCCAGCACCAAACCTAAATTGGCAATATTAGAACCTATTACATTTCCAAGGGAAATATCAGAAAATCCACTTAAAGCGGCTTGTAAACTCACCAGAAGCTCTGGAGCCGAAGTAGCAAAAGATACCACCGTTAAGCCTATTACCATTCGGGAAATATTGAATTTAAAAGAGATAGCTACGGAAGCTCTAACTAAAAATTCTCCCCCTACCACTAACAAAGCAAGCCCAATAAGAATAAAAACAATACTCATCTAAAGTTTTTTTTGCGAAGATAAAAGAAACTACCAAGGTTTCATCATGAACATAAAATTGTTAACTTAACTATTTTTCTAGTATTAAAACTATTTTTATAGTTATATTTGAATTATGTTTAATAACCTAAATAAAATAATACCAGCCTGTATTCTTCTAATTGTAGGGATTTGCCAGGGACAAACACAGCTAAGTGGATTTGTTTACAGTGCTGAAGATTCTACGGCACTTTTTGGCACCTCGGTATATTTCGATGGCACCAGTATAGGGGTTTCAACAAATGAGGAGGGATTTTATAAAATTGCAAGTTCTAAAGAAAGTTCTTCTCCTTTAATTATTAGTTCTTTAGGATTTCAAAAGGTAACAGTTAGTAATTATTCCGGCCTTAATAAAATCCCTGATATTTATCTTAAAGAAAAAGCCGATAATCTAGATGCGGTTTTTGTAGAAACAGATCCTTGGAGCCGAAAGAAAAAATTGGAAATTTTTCAAAAGGAATTTCTGGGTAAGACAAGCTCAGCCAGTAAATGTAAGATTTTGAATGAAGAAGTTCTTGAGCTTAATTACCGCCCTTCTACTAAAACCCTGACAGCTCAAGCTAATCAGGATCTGATAATTAAAAATAGATATTTAAGTTATAATATAAAGTACAATTTAACGAATTTTGAAGTCAAATTCAGGACCGGAACGTCAGGGTTAAGCTTAGTTCATTCAGTTTATTATGAGGGGTCTAGCTATTTTGAAGAATTACGTAAAAACCCTCGAAAAAAAATTTTCAAAAACCGGAAAAATAGTTATTCCGGCTCTGGACTTCATTTTATGCGAGCTTTAGCCACAAAAAAATTGGTAGAAAATAATTTCAGGATTTTTCACGAGAAATTCCAGGTATCTCCTTACAAGTTTTTCGAAATAAATAATACAGGAAATTTCACGAAAGTAAAACTTCTTACCTCCAAAATAAGTATTCTTTATAAAGATTTGGAACAATCAGCTTTTCAGACAATAGGTAGTTTTATAATTGATGAAATGGGAAATCATTCACCCCCAAACTCTATAATTTTTAGTGGAGAAATTGCCCATAAACGAATGGCTGAAACCTTGCCTTTAAATTATAGAATCGAAAATTAACTACAATAATAGTATTTAAACTATTTTTTTCGTTAATTTTGAAATAACCAAACAAAATCATAAATGAAAAGATTAACTAATAAAGAAGAAGAAGTAATGCGTATTCTCTGGCAATTAGAGAAAGCATTTGTAAAGGAAATTATCCCGCTTATACAGGATAAAAAATATCATTATAATACGGTTTCAACTATTGTGAGGCATTTAGAAGACAAAGGCTTTGTAGCGCACAAAGCTTATGGGAATACGCATCAATACTATCCCATAATTTCTAAAGAGAAATACAGAAAACATATTATGAGCCTTACTTCAAAACGCTTTTTTGACAATTCTTATAAGAGTATGGTTTCCTTTTTCGCTAAAGAAGAGAAAATAAGTGCCAAGGAACTTAGGGAAATCCTTGAAATTATAGAAAAGGACAAAAAAGAATAACTTATGGAAGCATTTCTAAATTATCTTCTTAAAAGTGCCGGCCTGTTATGTATTTTTTATCTCGCCTATATTATTCTACTGAAAAAAGAAACCAATTTCCAGGTAAATCGCAGGTTTTTACTGGGTGGAATTTTAACCTCTGCAGTTTTACCTGCCATTTATTTTACCCGAAAAGTGACTGTGGAAGCCAGTAGTTTTTCCTTCAACGATGTTCCTGTGACTACCCATGTTTCTTCAGAAGATATTATATCAACTACTGGGACCTGGGAAATTTTAGGTGTAATTTATTTACTTGGTACGCTGTTTTTCCTGGTAAAAATTTCGGTGCAGCTTTTCAATATCCAAAAACTTATTAGACGAAGCCAAATACACAAAGCTGATGGTTTTAGCTTTCTCAAAACAGAGGCTACCGTAAGTCCTTTTTCGTTCTTTCAATTCATCGTTTACAATCCGGCCGCGCATTCAGAAAAAGATTTGCAAATGATCCTGCAGCACGAAAAAATACACGCTGCGCAATGGCATTCTACAGACATTCTAATTGCTAATCTCACTACTGCCCTACTCTGGTTTAACCCGTTAAGCTGGTTGTATAAAAAGAGCGTGGAACAAAACCTGGAATTTATTGCCGACAGGGAAACTGTGGCTATTTCGGGCGCAAAAAAATCGTATCAACAAGCCCTGGTAAAAGTTTCTATTGCCAACTTACAACCGGCGCTCACTAATCATTTTTATCATTCATTTATCAAAAAACGAATTCTTATGCTAAATAAAAAACCATCTAAAAACTCCGGACTTTGGAAAATAAGCCTTGTTTTTCCTTTTGTCCTGGCTTTTATGCTAACTTTTAATGTCAAGACCGAGGCCCGCATTACTCCTTCAGATGACAAAAAATTTCAGAATATCAATATTGAAGAAGATCAAAAACTATTAGAAGCTCATTTTTCAGAAAACACTTCAAAAGAAGATCTTCAAAACTACCAGGATGCATTCGCTGAAAAAAATGTAAAACTTCAGTGGAAAGACATTCAGTATTCAGATAATAAACTTAAAAATATTCATATAACCTATACTTTAGAAACTGGAGACAGCCGTCAATTTCAGTCAGAAACTAATGATGATGGGAACTTATTAGCGTTTAAAATTGGTGCCCGATTTCATGACAACAGTAAAATAGCTTTTATTTCAATTAGTAATAAAAAATTAGGCGAACCCGTTAATTCTCAATTAATTGCACAAGAGGTTCCGCCAATAAAGCACAAAAAACTACCTGAAAATTTAGTTTATAAAATTGATGGGGAAATAGTTTCTATAGCAGATGCAGAGAGATTAAACCCGGAGGAAATAGCCGAAATGCAGGTGCTTAAGGGAGAAGAGGCAATAGATGACGTTGGGAAGAAAGGTGAGAATGGGGTGATACTTATCACTACAAAAACTTCAAAAAACCTTCAGGAGATTCCTGGCAATCCAATTTATATCCTAAACGGCGAAAAAAGTAAAAAGGACATTATAGAGCTAATTGATAAAAGTTTAATTAAGAGCGTGAATGTTCTAAAAGGCGAAAGCGCAATTTCTCTTTATGGCGAAGAAGCCAAAGAGGGGGCGGTAATTATTACTACAAAAACTTTAGATAAAGGAAATAATAAAACCCTAAACGGAACTGGTTCTATTAATGTTCAGGAAAAGGAAAACAGGTTTCAGAAGAAATCAGATTACAAAATAATGACCGGCAACAGTTTCAGTCTTTCTGATTCGGATGATCTAAACGCTTTTCAGAAATATGAGAAAAATAAAAAATCCGGTCAGGTAACGGGATATGGCGTTAAAGCGAATGTTTTCACGTATGAACGGAAACAACCTTCTCCTTTAGTTATAATTGATGGAAAAAAGAAAAGTGCCGAGTTTATGAAAGAGGAACTGCAACCGGAAAACATCGAGAACATTAATGTTCTTAAAGGTAAAGCTGCATTAGAAAAATATGGAGAAGATGCTGAAGATGGGGTAATTGAAATTATTACTAAATCACCTTCAGATACAAAGCAGAACTAAAATATAGTATTAACTAACCCAGCGATCAACTATGTACAAAATTACTTTAAAATGTATTCTTGTTTTATCCATTTTTTTCATCTCAATTAAATCCTTTGCTCAGTTAGGGGTTAGTTTTCATCAATCTAATTTACCTTTTGTAGGAATAAGTTATGAGATAAATAATAAGTTTCTTCCTGAGCTTAGAATTGGTGCCGATAATTATATAGAAGATACAAGCCTGGAATTTGCCGTTAATTATATTTTTAAACGAAATGAAATAGTTAATATCTATGCCGGTGTTGGTGGAAGAATTGGGAGTTTAGAAGGTATAGTTGTCCCCGTTGGTTTAAATATTTATCCTTTTGAGAAAAAGAATTTTGGCTTTCAAATTGAATTAGCACCAATTTTAAGAGAATCAAGTGTTCTAAGAGGCAGTGGTGGAATAAGATACAGATTTTGAAATTAGAAACTTACTAGGAATAATTTTTCTTTTCATTTAAATTTGAATTAAAGGCAGGCTCATTCCCTGCCTTTTTCTTTTGCCTGATTTTCAATATCTTTGAAGTAAACCGCTTTGGAGCATACTCAAGAATTACGCTCCGGGCATTTAAATCTCGATGATCGAGTAAACCAACCCACAATGAAAAAGAAAATTTTTAAAGCACTTTCAAAACTTAATAAGAAATTCCTGCCTAGTTATACTAAAAAGGAACTAGACCTTAGAAAAGCCAGTAAAGTACAAATGGCCATTATTGGCTGGAAATCCTGGGTTACCCGGAATTCTTTAGATTAAAAAAAGCCCTTAAAATTATTTTCAAGAGCTTTCTGTAAAATATTAAAATCGTTTTTTTACTTACTCATTTCTTTAGCTTTCTCTTCCAGTTTTTTCACATCAGTAGGATACGGATTTTCTTTTAAGGTTTTTGCTAAATGCACCAGGTTGTGTGCCATAAGCAACATCATGTTATTGGTGAATTCGTGTTTATTCCCTCCTGCTTCAATATAACTTGGTCCGGGGCCAGCTTCACCAACGTAATAACAAAATCCGTTCACGGGCACCGTAAATCCGTGTTCAGAAAGATCAAAAACCATACTGGAAATTGCTTTTTTAGCACCGTCTTCGTTACCATCTACCATAACTCCGGCCACTTTATTATAGGTTGGGAATTGCCCGTTTTCTTCGCTTCCCTCTTCCATTATTCCATCAAAACGTTCTGCAACCATTTTTGCAACAGCACCACGATCTCCACGCCAAATTGGTGTAGCAAGAATTAAAATATCGGCGGTCTTAACCTTCTTTAATATTTTAGGCCATTCATCTCCATTTTCTTCATCAGAGGTAACACCAAATTTCACATCATGGTCTACCACGCGAACAATTTCGGTATAAACATCAAGATCTTTAAACACCTTTTCGGCTTCTTCAATAAAGGCCTCGGTATTAGAAGTTTTAGGAGATTTTTTAAGGGTACAATTCAAAAATAAAGCTTTCAGTTTCATAATTTAGATTTTATGGTTTACACTGCAACTTATTAAAAAGCCAAACCTAAAGCAGTTAAGGCTTGGTTAAACCTACCTTAGTGTTTTGTTAGAAGCCCTATATTTATGGTAAAGTATTAATTATGATGAAGAAATACCTTTTACTTAGCATTTTTTGTTTTTCGGTATTAAGCCTTAATTCTCAATCCTGGAAAACACTTCCTGCCAATGAAGAAGCACAGGAACGCCACGAAAATGCCTTTGTACAGGCAGGAAAGCGGTTTATTTTAATTGGGGGTCGCGGTAATAAACCAATTGATATCTACGATACCGAAAACCAGAAATGGAAAAAAGGCGCACAACCTCCCCTGGAAATTCACCACACCCAGGCGGTGAGTCTGGACGGACTGGTATATATTTTAGGTGCTTTTACCGGCGGCTGGCCAGATGAAGACCCTATCCCTCATATTTACATTTACGATCCATTGGAAGATCTTTGGATCAAAGGCCCGGAAATCCCTGCAGATAGAAGGCGCGGTGCAGCCGGGGTTGTAGTAAAAGATAAAAAGATCTATTTAATAAACGGAATTACCAATGGGCATACTTCGGGCTGGGTAAACTGGTTTGATGAGTATGATGTTTATAATAATAAATGGAAAAAACTTCTAAATTCGCCTAATGAACGCGATCACTTCCAGGCGGTAATAACCGGGGATATACTTTTTGTTGCCGGCGGAAGAAAATCGGGAAGTGTTGAAGGAAACGGATTTGCCGGTACGGTAAAAGCCACAGATGTTTACGATTTTGAAGCCGAAGAATGGAAAACTATTTCTGAAATTCCTACGCCAAGAGGCGGTACAGCGGTTGGTCTTTTAGATCATAATCCTGTGATTTTGGGAGGTGAAAGCGATGCGCAGGAAGAAGCTCACAACGAAGCTGAAATCTTTGATTTTGCCGAAGGAAAATGGGATAGCCTGCCCCCTTTAAAAGAAGGCCGGCACGGCACCCAGGCAATCACTATTAATAAACAAATTATTATTGGCGCAGGAAGTGGAAACCGTGGCGGCGGCCCCGAACTAAATTCTTTTGAGGTTTTTGCGCAAGACAATTCCCTTAATTTTAGTACCGATGCTATCCTTGCGGGTGAATTAAGAGCCTCAGAAGACAATCTTGATTTTTCAAAAGAAGAAACTAAAAGTCTTCGAATTTCTCATAAAGGCGGCAACCAGGCCATTGTGATTACCAAAATAAACATTAGCGATAACTTCAATATTGTAAACAAGAAAAGTCTCCCTTTCATTTTAGCCCCACGTTCAGAATTTGAACTCAAAATAAAAGGAAATCAAAATACAGGAGAATTAATTATTAAAAGAGCGGGTAAAAAAGAAGACCTTAAAGTAACGCTGAATAGGAAAAACGATAAATAGTATTTTAATCTTAATTATAAATCAAATAAATTTGCATTCTAAATAAAATAAAACCGAGACCTAGACAGAAATTAAACTAGAACAAGCGTTAAAATTGGATTAAACCCTAGTTAAAAATTCTATTGAAAATTATTTTTGCATATTATAGAAAAATCGCTTTTAAACTGCATAGTATTAATTGATGAGCAAAACTAAACCAGGTACTCCGGTAAAAAGACTTTGGAATTTACTTAAATTAGACAAGCGAGATGTAAGCCATATTCTATTTTATGCACTTTTTGCCGGTTTAATCAATTTAGCAGTTCCCTTAGGAATCCAGGCAATTGTAAATTTAATCCAGGGAGGAAAAGTTAGTACCAGCTGGGTTATTTTAGTGATTTTAGTTACCCTCGCAGTAGGCTTGGTTGGAGTCTTCGAACTACTGCAACTTAGATTGGCAGAAAATATTCAACAAAAAATTTTTACCCGTTCCAGTTTTGAGTTTTCTTATCGTTTCCCAAAAATTAAAAGCGAAGCTTTACAAAATATCTATCCGCCAGAATTGGCAAACCGATTCTTTGACACCATAAAAGTTCAAAATGGAGTAAGTAAGATTTTGCTGGATCTTCCGGCAGCCACAGTTCAGGTTGTTTTTGGAGTTATCCTGCTCTCTCTTTATCATCCGTTCTTTATTTTATACGGATTATTACTGGTGCTATTACTTTATATAGTTTTTAAGTTTACCGCTGAAAAAGGTTTAAAAACCAGCTTAGACGAATCGAAGAACAAATACCAGGTTGCTCACTGGATCCAGGAAGTGGCCCGTAATTTAAATAGTTTTAAAATTTCTGGCCGAAGCAGGCTGGCGCTGGATAAAAACGATAGACTTACCGAAAAATACCTAAGAGAACGGGAAGAGCATTTTGGTGTTCTTAAAATTCAATACATCAAACTGATTGTTTTTAAAGTTCTGGTAGCCGGCGGTCTGCTGGCTATTGGAGGAATGTTGGTTCTAAATCAGCAAATGAATATTGGTCAATTTGTAGCCGCCGAGATCATAATTTTATTGATTATTTCTTCAGTAGAGAAGATGATACGCGGCCTTGAGGATATTTACGATACCCTTACCTCTCTGGAAAAATTGGGACAGGTTGTAGATAAACCCTTAGAACCTGCCGAAAATCAGAATTCTGTAAACCCGGTAAATGGTATTAAATTAGAATTTAAAGACGTGGCATTTGAACCTGAAGGTTATTCGGTTTTAAAGGGAATTAATTTTACGATTAATCCTGGAAAGTATCTGGTCATTACCGGCCCGCCAGGAAATGGAAGAACCAGCCTTTTAAAACTAATTGCCGGTATTTTTAGCCCTACAAAAGGTAAGATTTACATAAACGATCTTGCCCGTCATACCCTGGTTTTAAATGAATACAGGCAATATCTCGGCACTTTATTACCAGATGAAATTCCATTTGAAGGCAGTCTTTGGGAGAATATAACTTTTGGAGATGAATCTATTTCAGATCAGGATATAGATTGGGCATTAGAACATTCGGGCTTAAAGGAATTTGTAAGAGAGCAAAATAACGGCATTTACACTCAAATTCATCCTGAAGGGAGGTATTTGTCTACGCTTATTTCACAAAGAATAATCCTGGCCAGGGCTATTGTGAAAAAGCCCGCAATACTTATTTTAAAAGAACCTTTTACAAAATTTGAACCTCAGGAAAAGAAAAGGATATTGAAGTTTTTAACCGATCCGCAGCATAAATGGAGCTTAATTGTAGCCAGTAATGATGATTTATGGAAAGATATTTGTGATGAGCGCCTGGAATTAGAGGACGGCAAAATCGTTAAATCCCTGTAGATATGCTGAATATTTCTGAAGAAAAATTAAATGAACGCATAGATCTTTCTGATTCAAGATCGGGGAAATTCGTATTTAATAGAAAGCACTACACCATCTTCAATAAGGTGCTTATTGGAATGTTCTTATTATTTATAATTATTCTCTTTCTCCCCTGGACGCAAAATATAAGATCCAGCGGAAATGTTACCACGCTAAGTCCTGAACACCGCCCGCAAACCATACAATCTCCCATTCCGGGCAAAATTGAACAATGGTATATTGACGAAGGTGATTTTGTAAATAGAGGAGACACTATTTTGAGAATTTCAGAGGTAAGCAGTGATTATTTTGATCCTCTATTAATCAATAGAACTTCCAGCCAAATAGATGCAAAAAGCCAGTCGGCTGATTCGTATGACCAAAAGATTAATGCACTCAGGCAGCAATTAGACGCGCAGCAGCAGGAACGCGAGTTAAAACGAAGTATGGCTACTAATAAGCTGGCGCAAGCCGGCTTAAAAGTTCGAAGCGATAGTATAAAACTGGAAGCAGCCAAAACCGAAGTAGAAATTGCCAGAACGCAATTTGAACGTATGCAAACCCTGCAGGAAGAAGGTCTGAAATCTTTAACCGATTTAGAAGCAAGACGTTTAAGATTGCAGGAAGCCCAGGCGCAATTAATAGCCCAGGAAAATCAACTTTTAGCCAGCCGAAATGAAGTAATAAATGCTGAAATTGAAATCAACCGTATTTCTGCTGAATATGCTGATAAAATTTCTAAAACCCGGCAGGAAATTTTTACCACACAAAGTAACCAGTTTGGTACCCTCGCTGAAGTTGATAAACTTCAAATTCAGCTTTCAAATTACGAACAACGCAGCAGTTTATATTATATCCTCGCGCCCCAGGATGGTTATGTAAATAAAGCACTGCGCGCCGGTTTAGGTGAGACTTTTTCCCAAGGAGAACAATTAGTTGGTATAATGCCTTCCAACTATCAAATGGCTGTAGAAACTTATGTAAGGCCCCTGGATTTGCCATTAATTCACGTTGGCGAAGATGTACGTATTCAATTTGATGGTTGGCCTTCTATTATTTTTAGTGGCTGGCCCAACCTTTCTTATGGTACTTATGGTGCCGAAGTTGTAGCGGTAGAAAATTATATTTCTAAAAATGGTAAATACCGTGTACTTCTTGCGCCAGATCCTGAAGATAATCCCTGGCCCGAGCAGATTGGTATCGGCAGTGGCGCGCAAACCATCGCCCTCTTAGAAAATGTTCCAATTTGGTATGAATTATGGCGAAACCTAAATGGTTTCCCACCTAACTATTATGAACCAGAAACGGGTGGTAATACCGAAAATCAAGCTGCAAAAAATAATAATAAAAAGTAGACAAATAAATGCGCTTTGTACACTATTTTACTATCCTGTTTTTTATTTGTTCTTCGGCAATTGCCCAAACAGACAGCCTGAGTTATACCGAATTTTTAGATATTGTAATAAGCGAACATCCCGTGGTTAGCCAGGCCGGTTTAGTGAGAAATATTGGTGATGCCGAGGTACAATCAGCAAGAGGCGCATTTGATCCTCGGTTTGAAGTAGATTATAAGGAAAAAGAGTATAAAGGAACCGAATATTACGATCTTCTTGATGCACAACTACAGGTACCTATGTGGTACGGAATAAAATTAAAAGGCGGATTTCAGCAAAATCAAGGCACGTATGTAAATCCGCAAAATAAAGTACCGGAGGCCGGTTTATTTCAGGCTGGGGTAGTTTTATCTGTTGGAGAAGGACTTTGGATTAACTCCCGAATGGCGGGCTTACGCAAAGCCCAGGCATACCGGGAACAAAGTCGTGCTGAGCAGCAATTAATAATAAATGATATTCTTCTTGATGCTTCTTTTGTGTATTTTGATTGGTTACGGGCACACCAGAAACTACAGATTTTTGAGGATTTCCTGGAAAATGCAAATGAACGCTACCGCGGAATCAGGCGCGGCGCCCAGACGGGCGAAGTTGCTGGTATAGATACTGTAGAAGCAAGTCTAAATATTCAAAAGCGAAGATTGCAGGCCAATCAGGCCTTGGTAGAACTCAGAAAAAAAAGACTGGAACTTTCTACCTATTTATGGAATCAGGATCAACCACTTATTCTGGAGGAACAGGTGTCTCCGGTAAGTACCGAAGAAGTTTTTCGTACCTTAATTTCTGAAATTCCGGAAGCAAACTTAGACACCCACCCGCAATTAGAATTTTACAGGCGAAAAATAGAAGCGCTTCAGATAGAAAAACGTTATCGAATTAATCAGCTATTACCAAAGATTGATCTGGAATATAATTTCCTTTCAGAAGAACCCGATAATTTTGAAACTTTTAATGCCAGTGCTTACAAAGCAGGTGTGAAATTCTCAATGCCTTTATTCTTAAGAAGGGAACGAGGCGACCTCAAGATAGCTGAATACGAATTACAGGATGCCAGACTGGAGCTCAATCTTAAAGATAACCAGCTACAAGCCAAGATTAACGCCCTAGAACAACAACTACAGGCCTTTCTAGAGCAAATTGAAATGACAGAACAAATGGTTGTGGACTCCAACGTCTTACTTCAGGCTGAAGTGCGTAAGTTCAATTTCGGAGAAAGTTCAATCTTTTTAATCAATACCCGCGAAACCCGGTTTATTGAAGCCAGGCTGGAACAATTAGATCTTCAGGTTAAATATTTAAAAACCCAGGCAGAATATCTTCAGGCCTTGGGGGGAAACCCAGTTCAGTAAATTTTATCTGATATCATTTAGGTTTCTCCTACCAAAATTTATTATTCGTAACTTTATAAATAATCAAAATATTAAAATTATGAACAATAAAATTTTAAAATCCGTTGCTTTTTTAAGTGTTTTTCTTTTCATGGTTTCCTGCGGGGAAAGTTCAGATGTTGTTGAATCTGGAACTTACCAGGGAACAATAGAAGAAGTGGAACCTTCTAAAGATGAAATCTATGTAAAAATAGATGATAATAAAACTTTGGAACTATATTTTAATGATAATACTCAATTAACCAGAGATGGTAATACTGTAGAGTTTTCAGAATTAGAAAAAGGACAGAAAGTTGAAGTTAAAGTTGAAAAAACGGAAAAAGGTTTAGATCCCATTTCTGTAAAAATCATGGAGTAATTTTCTAACCATTAACGAATAATTTCATCTTAAACGATTCTTAGCTATATAAAAAAAGCACCGCCAGCGCGATGCTTTTCAGTATAAAATTTAAGCTATTTTTTAGTGTACAATAATCGCATCGGCAGTTCCATCAGGATCTCCGTTTACGGTACCGTCTGTAGAGGCACTACCTAATAATAAAACTCCGGCAGCGTGTGGTGATGCCATAGAAGTTCCGCTTATAGAATTATAACCACCGCCTTTCCAGGTAGAATTAACAGCAACTCCAGGAGCAGCATAATCTACCGGTGGGTTCCCGTAATTAGAGAAAGAAGCCCAGTTATCGTTAGAATCCATTGCAGAAATTGTTACAATATTTGTTCCGTTCACTCTCGCAGGAGAACTGGTATTCGCATCAGAACTTTCATTTCCGGCTGCAAGGGCGAAAATAATTCCATTTTCTGAAGCTGAAAGTACAGCATTATCCAACGCATCTGAAGTTGGTCCGCCAAGGCTCATATTAGCAACATCGCCTGCACTACCGTAAGCAGCAACGTGATCTACACCGGCTATTACACCAGAGTAAGAACCGCTACCACGACTATCCAAAACTTTTACCGGAATTACTAAAGCTCCCGGAGCTACACCTACGACTCCAAAATCATTATTTAAAGCTGCGATGGTTCCGGCAACGTGCGTTCCGTGACCATTTCCATCATCGGTTGATTTTCCGTCTTTTCCTGAGGTAAAAGCATTGAAGCCTCTTGAAGCATCTACATTAAGATCAGGATGGTCTGTGTCAATCCCGCTATCAATTACCCAGGCCACGTTAGATCCAGTGTAAGAAGCTACACCATTAACACGTGTAATTCCGTAAGGTACATCTTGAGAAGAGTCTCCTCCCCCATCGTCTCCATCGCCCGGATCTTCATCACAAGGCCCGCCGTTTGGCGTTCCACAAGGCGGAGCGAATTGTACAATTCTATTTTCCTCGATAAAAGCGATTTCTTTTTTACCTCTTAAAGCTTCAACCTGCTCCAGGCTAAGTTTTAGCGCAGCGCCATTAATTGTTTTACTGTAAACTGCTAAAAGTTCGGTATCAGGAATATTAGCTTCAGATAAGACTCTCTTAGTAGTGTTCGCTACTTCCTCCTGGGCTTTGGTATAACTTTCCGGATATTTTGAAGAAGCATTTCCGGTAACATCTTCATTAAAAACCACGATATACTGGCCTTCAATAATATCGGCTGAAGAAGGAGCTACCAGTTCTTCATCCATAGATTGTTCCCGTGCTTCGTCCTGAGAACATGACACAAAAAAAGCGGCAGCTATGGCAGTTACCGCGAACGATTTAAAATTTTTTAAATTCATAAAAATAAAATGTTTGATTAATTAAAGGTTAATAGATTCGTCTAAACTATCACTATATCGACAATTTCCAAACTTTTATCGTAATAATTTGATAATATCATTATTGAATTTTTGAAATTTTTTGTTGAAATCTACTGTTTCTAGTAGTTCTATAAGCTTGAAATATATTTTATTCCTATAAGTGTAATCCTACTAAAATTTAAATTCTTTTGTACGGATTCTTAAAAACCTGATCTGCATCATAGGATACTAATAAACATTCCCGTATGCGCCCTTATCAATCAGGCTTTTATGTAACAAAAGTAGCTTTCCACAGCTAACCCACGTCCTAATTTTGTCATCAAATTAGAAATAAAAATTGTTTGAGTTTTTACTCAAAGCACTAAAAATCTTGAATGATGAACAAGCTACACCAGTATTTTAAAAAATCCTTGATAGTAATTATGGAAGCCTTGGTTTTTACCCTGCAACCTACACCAATAGAACCTAAAGCTTTGCTAATAAGGGTTCACAATATTAACCTTAAAAATAATCAATCATGAAGACCATCTTAGTATTAGGAGCCGGACAAGGCGGAATTGTAACTGCCAGGGAATTGAGCAGACATAGCGGGAACGAAGAAGATATCAACCTGGTAAAGATCCTGGTTTTCGAAAAAGAGGAAACCAATGTGTATTCCCCTTCTCTCCCATGGGTGATGGTTGGAAAAAGCAAACAGGAGGAGATCACAGAGCGTATACATAGGCTGGATGCTTCGGGGCTGGAGGTTATTAAAGGAGAAATAGAGAACATAGATCCTAAAAATATTGCTGTGACTGTTAAAGGAAAGCAGTACAAGGGAGATCATATGGTAGTTTCTCTTGGAGTTGCACAAACAGATGCTTTTGACCTCCGGAAATACGGCTTCAATTTCTTCACCCTAAAAGGAGCTCAAGATTTTTATACTCAATTGAAAAAATTCGCCGGAGGTGAAATTGCTATTTTGGTCTCTTCCCTTCCGTTCAAAAGCCCGGCAGCACCTTATGAGGCAGCTATGCTTATAGAAGATTATGTTGGAAAGAACAACCTCCTTAAAAACACCACTGTTTCCCTTTACACTCCTGAAGCAGGCCCTATGGAATTCGCAGGGGCTGAAGCTTCACAGGAACTAAGGGAGCTGCTGGAGAAGAAAGGGATCAAATATTATCCAAACTACGAGTTGAAAATTGTTTCAGGAAATTCGCTGGAATTCAGCAATGGTGAAATTTATTCTTATGATCTTCTGGCATATACTCCAAAGCACCTGCTACCCGAGGTGATCAAAACGAGTGATTTAGCAGGAAAATCAGGGTGGGTAGATGTCGATAACAAAACGCTGGAAACCAAATTTTCAAATGTTTACGCGATTGGTGACATCACCCACGTGACAGCTAAAAATGGATCTGTGCTACCAAAGATCGGGGTTTTTGCAAGGCAGCAGGCAGCTGTTGTAGCCCATAATATTGACAGAAAACTGGCTAACCAGAAGCCTGACCAAACATTCGTGCCCGAAGGAAAATACTTTATCGAAGTCGGGAAAGGAAAAGCCAGTGAGACCGGAGGAAGATTTTCGGTTACCGGGAAGAATGATGTGAAAATGAAAACTCCCGCCCAATGGGGACACTTTTCCAAATGGTGGGATGAGAAATCCTGGTTCTTCAAAAACTTTTAACCAGAAAATGTAAACGAAACGATGAAGAATAAATATATAATAATGATACTGGCTTTACTGCCGGGACTGTGGTTACAGGCCCAGGAAACGAAGCCAATCTCCCGGAGCGAAGCCATACAGCTGGTAAAGGAAAATAACAGGAAGATCAAGATATCGCAGCAGGAATTCCTCGAATCAAGGGGAGACTACCGGCAAACGAATTCGATCTTTTTGCCGAATGTGGCAGTATCCCATACCGGGATGACCACAACGAATCCATTGATGGCTTTTGGATCTAAACTTAACCAGGGAATAGTTACCCAAGAGGACTTTAATCCTGACTTTTTAAACAACCCCGAGAGGATCGACAATTTTGCTACAAAGATCGAAGTAGAACAACCACTTATCAATGTGAATGGGATCTACCAGAGAAAAGCGGCTAAAAAGAAGATGGATGCAACTGCTTTACAAACGGATCGTACCGTAGATTATATGGTGCTGGAGGTGGAAAAAGCCTATATGCAGCTGCAACTTGCGCAGCAGGCTGTAACAGTTCTGGAGAGTGCACAAAAAGCAGCACTTGCCAATAAAAAACTGGCGAATGACAGCTATAAACAGGGATACCTGCAACGATCTGATGTGCTTTCCGTGGAGATCAGAGTTTCTGAAGTGAATAATCAGCTGCAGTATGCGAAGAGTAACGTGATCAACGCATCCGATTATTTGGCGTACCTCTTAAACGAACCTGTAAATACCATTTTTGAGCCTACAGATCCTTTGGAAGTTTCGGTACCTGTTCAGGGAAATTTAGAGACTGTTTCTCCGGACCGGGCAGATATCCGGGCGATGGAACTGGCTACTGAGGCTTACGGCGAAATGCTGCAGGCAGTTAAGATGTCTTTCCTGCCCCGCCTTAATGCCTTTGGAAGCTATGAACTTTACGATGACGAGGTCTTTGCCGGGGATGCCAGCGGATATCTTGCGGGAATTCAGCTGAAATGGGACGTGTTTGAAGGTTATAAGCGCTTCGGAAAGCTTCAGAAAAGCAGGGCAACCTATGAAAAAGCAAGGCTGGAATACGATTCGTATGTTTCCAGGAGCGAGATGGAAAAGAACAGGGCCAGCCGTGCCGTTAAGGATGCTGAAAATAACCTCAACCTAACCCGCTTGGCGCTGGAACAAGCTGAAGAATCTTTGCGCATACGTTCCAATAGGTTCGAGCAGGGCCTTGAGAAAACCAGTGACCTGCTTACAGCCGAAGCACAATTTTCCCAGAAACAACTGGAATACGCACAAACCATTTTTGAATACAATTACGCACAGGCACAACTTGAATTTTTAAATAAATAACAGTCACTTATGAAAACTAAATTATATATCCTGAGTCTTTTGGGAGCAACAACCCTACTCTTTAGTTGCGGAGATTCACCAGAGCAAAATACTGCAGAAAATGCCCCGGCAGTGGAAGTTACCGTGAAAACCCCTTCAAGATCTGATCAATCTTTCCTCACTTTTAGCGGAAAAATAGAAGCTGTTGAAAATGCCACTTTAAGCACCCGAAATATGGGTTATGTCACCCGGGTGAATGCCAAAGTGGGAGATGAGGTGAAAAAAGGTGAGCTGCTAATCGAAATAAACAATGCCGACTTACAGGCAAAGCGGGCACAGGTGAATGCAGGAATCACTGAAGCTACCGCAGCTTTCAATAATGCCGAAAAGGATTTTGAACGCTACAAGTCTTTGTTTGAAGACAACAGCGCTACCCAAAAGGAAATGGATGACATCACCGCGAGGTATGAAATGGCAAAAGCAAGACTTGAAGGCGCAACCCAGCAAAAGAACGAGATCAACGCACAATTTGCCTATTCCAATATTGTAGCTCCTTTTAATGGGGTGGTTACAGCTAAGAATGTGGAGGTTGGTGATATGGCAAATCCCGGAATGCCGCTACTCAACCTGGAAGTTCCCGGAAAATTTGAAGTAAAGGCGAGTGTGCCGGAATCTGAAATAGCTTCAGTTAAACAGGGAACAGAAGTCGATGTACTGGTGAAATCTTCCGGAGAAACCTTAAAAGGAATAGTTTCAGAAATAAGCACTTCCGCCAGGAATTCAGGAGGACAGTATGTTGTAAAAGTAGCCCTGGAGGAGACAGATGCCTCGATCTATTCGGGAATGTATGCCAGCGTTCAGTTCCCAACCACCGCTAGGGAAAACAGCGAGGTTGTTTTAATTCCGGCTTCAGCCCTTGTTACGCGTGGGGATCTGCACGGAATTTATACACCAAGCCAGCAAAACACAGCCATTTTAAGATGGGTGCGACTAGGCAGAACGGTTGGGGATGAGGTGGAAATACTTTCAGGCCTTAATGCAGGGGAGTCCTATATCTCTACCGCCGAAGGAAAATTATATAACGGGACCAGGCTCGAAATTCGGTAAGCCTTCAGCAATAAAACTACTACGAAATGAGAGAAGGATTAGCAGGCAAAATTGCCAAAGGCTTCATGGATTCGAAACTTACGGTACTTCTAATGATCGTGTTTATGGTCATTGGAGTCTACAGTTCATTTTTGATCCCAAGGGAAGAAGAACCCCAGATAGACGTACCAATGGCCGACATCTTTGTTGGTTACCCTGGTGCGAGCCCAACAGAACTTGAATCGAGGGTGATACGACCGCTTGAGAAAATGGTTTCCAATATTCCCGGGGTAGAATATATCTATTCCACTTCAATGAAGGAAAAGGGAATGGTGACCGTACAGTTCCTGGTGGGTGAAGATATCGAACGCTCCTATGTGAAGCTCTATAATGAACTTATGAAGCATATGGACCAGATGCCCCAGGGCTCGACGATGCCGCTGGTAAAGACCCGTGCCATTGACGATGTTCCCGTGCTGGGCCTCACGCTATGGAGTGAAACTTATGATGATTACCAGCTTAGGCAAATTGCCAATGAACTTACGCACGAGATCGAAAAGGTGCCCGATGTTTCCATTACCAACAAAATCGGTGGCCGTAGCAGGCAGGTGCGCGTGGTGCTTGATAAGGAAAAAATGGCTGCCAGCGGAGTGGATTTCCTTGGTGTTTCTAAAATGATCCAGGCCAGCAATCAGCAACTTTCCTCCGGAAGTTTTAATCAGAATGACACTGAATTCTTCGTAAACACCGGAAGTTTCCTGGAGTCTGCTGAAGATGTGGAGAACCTTATTATTGGATCTCAGCAGCAACAGCCGGTCTATCTGTACCAGATTGCTGAAGTGATCGAAGGACCTGAATTACCAAAGGAATATGTCTCTTTTGGCTACGGAAAAGGCTCTGCAGTCGGAAGTGATTTTTCTTCAGAATATCCTGCGGTGACCATTTCGGTGGCTAAGATCAAAGGTGCAGATGCTATGAAAATAGCCGATGTGATCCTCGACAAAGTAGAACATCTGAAGACAAATCTTATTCCCGATGATGTTCACGTGGAAGTTACCCGAAACTATGGGGAAACAGCTTCTCACAAAGTTTCCGAACTACTACTGCATTTGATCGGTGCCATAATAGCGGTTACCCTGGTGGTGATGCTGGCAATGGGCTGGCGTGGCGGATTGGTGGTTTTCCTTTCGGTCCCCGTGACCTTTGCGCTTACGCTGCTCAGTTACTATTTATTGGATTACACGCTTAACAGAATTACCCTTTTTGCTCTGGTATTCGTAACAGGGATTGTGGTTGATGATTCTATTATCATAGCCGAAAATATGCACCGGCATTTCAAGATGAAACGGCTGCCCTTCAAGCAGGCTGCTCTTTATGCCATCAACGAAGTAGGAAACCCGACTATCCTTGCAACCTTTACGGTAATTGCTTCGGTATTGCCAATGGCTTTTGTGAGCGGATTGATGGGACCTTATATGAGCCCGATGCCTATTGGAGCTTCCATTGCAATGATCCTGTCTCTGTTCGTGGCGTTAACAATAACACCTTACCTAGGCCTTATCTTTTTGAGAGAAAAAAGCAAAGGTAAGGAGACTGTAGAGGAAGAATCCACAGAACAGATCGAAGACACCAGAATCTATAAGATCTACAATAAACTTGAAAGACCGCTTATTGACAACAAAAGGACCCGTTGGATCTTCCTGGGTACGACTATGCTGTTGTTGCTGGGCTCGGTTGCCTTGTTCTTTACCAAATCGGTTGCCGTGAAAATGCTGCCCTTTGACAACAAAAACGAATTCCAGGTGGTGATTGATATGCCAGAGGGCACAACTTTGGAAAGAACAGCAACGGTCTCAAGAGAAATAAGTCAATACCTGTCTAAAAGACCGGAAGTGGTGAATTATCAGAGTTATGCGGGAACATCGGCTCCAATAACCTTCAACGGACTCGTAAGGCATTATGATCTGCGAGGAGCAAGCAACACTGCAGATATCCAGGTAAACCTGAAAGACAAGAGCGAAAGAAGTGAGCAAAGCCATGACATTGCAAAATTGCTAAGGCCGGATATTCAGAAAATCGCGACAAAATTTGATGCGAATGTGAAGATCGTGGAAGTTCCTCCGGGACCTCCTGTAATGTCTACGATCGTTGCGGAAGTCTACGGACCCGACTACGACAAGCAGATGGAGATCGCTGATAAAATTCAAGGAATCCTTAGAAAAACTCCCGATGTGGTGGATGTAGACTGGATGGTAGAGGCAGACCAGATTGAATACCATTTCGAGATCGACAAGGAGAAGGCAATGCGCTATGGAATTGCTCCGCAGCAAATTGTGCATACGATGAATGCAGCACTGGGAGAAAGAGCAGTGGCACATTTGTATGATGAAGATGCTACCCAAAGAGTGGAGATCATTCTGGCCCTGGCAGAACAGGAAAAATCTACTCCTGTAGATATTTCTCAGATCAAGATGGTATCGCAAACCGGACAAATGGTGAGTGTGGCCGATCTTGTTCAGATCGAGGAACAAGTTAGGGAAAACAGTATTTTTAGAAAGAATCAAAAACGTGTGGTATACGTAATGGCCGATATGGCCGGGGAGCTAGAAAGCCCCGTATATGCTATCCTCGGAATGGAAGATAAACTGAAAGAAATCGAGCTTCCGGCGGGGTATGAACTTGATGAACTCTACATACAACAACCCGAACTGGAAGATGATTATACAGTAAAATGGGATGGTGAATGGCAAATTACTCTGGAGGTATTCAGAGATCTGGGAATAGCATTTCTTGGGGTGATCTTCATCATCTACATCTTAATAGTAGGATGGTTCCAGAACTACCGTGCACCTATCGTGATGATGGTGGCCATTCCGCTTTCCTTAATTGGGATCGTGCTGGGCCACTGGATTATGGGAGCTTTCTTTACCGCTACCTCCTTTATAGGGATGATCGCCCTTGCAGGAATTATGGTAAGGAACTCGGTGTTGCTTATCGACTTCGTAAACCTGCGACTGGAGGACGGAGTACCGTTGAAACAGGCCGTGATAGAAGCCGGTGCAGTGCGTACCACTCCGATTCTTTTAACCGCGGGAACGGTTGTAATAGGAGCATTTGTGATCCTCTTCGACCCGATCTTCCAAGGGTTGGCGATCTCCCTTATGGGAGGAACTATTGTCTCGACTATTCTTACGTTGTTGGTAGTGCCCTTAGTGTACTATATGATTGAGCGCAAGAAGTATGAAGCCCGGGATGAAAAGCCGGTGGTTGTAGAAGAAAAGGAACCGGTTGAAGTGAAATAGTTATGAGTTGTGTGTCGCGCTTTCCGCCTTGCCCTGCCCTAAAGGGAGGCGGAGAGGAGTAGCACGCAATCAAATTCAACAACAACCTTGAACATTAAACTTTGAACTTTAAAGTCTTAGATTATGAAACTACTAATAGTCACAAGTGTTGCAGAATTTCAGAAAGAGATCCTCAACATCTTTAAAAAGGCAAATATTGAAGCCTTTAGCCGCACAGAAATAGACGGCTATAAAAGTTCGAATTCGGTAATAGCCACTATGAGCTGGTTTCCCGGAGAAAAAGGTGGAAACGAATCTCTTATGTTTTTCTCTTTCACCGAAAAAGAAAAGATCGACCTGCTGTTCGAACTGGTTTCAGAATTCAATAAAAATCTGGAAACCAATAACCCCATAAGGGTGGCAGTGGTCAACATTGAAAATTATATCTAATCCAAAATTTATCTAAAATGAAAAACAGAGTTGTACGTGGAATTGCAGGAACATTTGTCCTGGTAAGCTTGCTTTTAGCCGTCTATGTAAACATAAATTGGTTGTGGTTTACCGCTTTTGTAGGGGCAAACCTCCTTCAATCTTCCTTAACCCACTGGTGTCTTATGGATAAGATACTGGAAAGGCTCGGAGTGACAGATGAAATCAGACCCGACCAGAAGTGCTAACACTTTTGGGAAAATCAATATAAAAAGGAAGTTCTCAGGAAATTCACATAAGATTAATATTTCCTTTTTCCTCCCACGATAGAAAACAATTAACTTTAAGGGAATCAATAAAATTTTATATTATGAGCTATTATTTTTCAAAAGTCCTTGACGATTCATTCGACGAGGCAATAGATAAAGTGACCAAAGAATTAAAAGAAGAAGGTTTTGGAATCCTAACGGAAATTGATGTAAAGGAAACCTTCAAGAAGAAACTTGATGTAGATTTTAGAAAATACAGAATTCTTGGAGCCTGTAATCCAAAAATGGCGCACCAGGCAATTTCGGCTGAAAGTAAAATTGGTACCATGCTACCGTGCAACCTGATTGTACAGGAAACTGAAGATGGGAAAACTGAAGTTTCTGCGGTAGATCCTGTAGCTTCGATGACTGCCATAGAAAACGACGAACTTGGAAGCATTGCACAAGAAGTTCGTTCTAAATTAAAAACTGTAATCGAGCGGCTTTCCTAGATTTGTTAAATTTCGAAATATTATTTTCAGGATGGCAATTACGTCATCCTGAATTTTTTTATACCCTCTTCTTGCTTCTTATATCTTCTATCTCCACTGCAAGCTTCATTTAGATTTTCTGAATCATTGATTTTCTCTTCCACCCTGTTTTTTAATCGGTTATGTAACAAAAGTAACTGTAGCAGGCAGAGATAAACGGTAATTTTGTCTTATTAAATGTATATTCTTTAATACAGATTAAAACGAATTTTAAAATAAAATTTTTTCAGGATGAAGGCAGAAGATTTAATTAAAAATAATAAAGGAACTATAGTAGATGTTAGAACAGTTCCAGAATTCCAGGGCGGAAGTGTTGCAAGGGCAATAAATATTCCATTAAACGAAATTCCATTAAGGCTTGATGAATTAAAAGAATTAGAATCACCATTAATTCTATGCTGTGCCTCTGGAAATAGAAGTGGGCAGGCCGCGAACTATCTTGGCAATAAGGGATATGATTGTGTAAATGGAGGATCCTGGCTAGACGTTAACTATTTAACCTCAAAAGAAACCGAATATGATAAATAAATTAAAAGAATTATTAGGCATAAAACCTCCACCCGATTATAGTCAATTAATCAAAGAAGGCGGAATAATAATAGATGTAAGAACTAAGGCTGAATATGCCGGTGGGCATATAAAAGGCTCGAAAAATATTCCTTTGCAAACGCTAAATGCAAACACCAATATTCTAAAGGATAAAAATAAACCGGTTATTACCTGTTGCGCTTCCGGGATGCGAAGTGCTTCAGCCAAGAGTATATTAAAATCCAGCGGATTTAACAATGTGTATAACGGCGGAAGTTGGGCTTCCCTACAGAGTAAAATATAATCCTTTTGATGTTAGAACGAATTCCACAGGTTGGACCTGGATAAGAGCTGCCTATTTATTTATAGCAATTTTCGTAATTGTACAAAGTGCATTTGAAGGAGAATGGATTGGAATTCTTCTTGGCGCCTGGCCTGCTGTTATGGGACTTTTCGGACTTGCTTGCCCAGAAAAAAATTGCGATGATGGAAATTGTAATGTATAGACCTGATTATTAAAGCCCCATATAGTATTTGAAAATTCACCAGCTACAAATTGAATACTATGGATTAGAAATAAAATTCTGCAGGTTCATCGCCAAAGGTATTGTCGAAAAAGTATAATTTTTCAATAAATGATTTTTCTTAGACAACCTATATTAGAAAAAACCTTATTATATTTTTTAGTAATTATTCGAGAAATGTGGCAAAAATCACTGTATTTCTAGAATTTTTACTAAAGATGAGTATAAGCAAATTTATAAAACCAGTTGAAGGGATGTCTGATAAATCCGAATCCTTGATACGTAATGATCTCTACTATGCTGTGAGTAATGGCGATGTTGTTTCATTACGGCATAAGTTTTATCTAATTATTCCGCCTAGATATTCTCATTCTGGCAAACTACCTATAGAGCTGTATTTAGATAAACTATTTGGTTTTCAAAATAGAAACTATTACCTCGGCCTATATTCTGCTGCAAAGTATTTTGGTACAAGCCACCAACAAATACAAAAGGAGTATATACTTCACGATAAATCCCCATTGCCTTCAGTCTCCAAAGGAGCTGTTAAACTTGACTTTTTTACCGTTTCCAACTGGCCAGAAAAAATATTTTAAATCGTAAGGGTGATAAAGAACTCTAGGGTTATTAGTTATTTCTTCTGGAAAATGATGATTAGGATGTTTAAAATCTGAATCAGAAAAGGTTAATTCTTAAATCATTGTAAATTTTAATTTGTAATTATCCAATGATAAAAAAAAATATAGACACTATAGTCTAACAACTGTCTAAAAAAGGCAAAATAGTTTTATAAAGTCTTGGATTCTTCGGCATACTAATTTTCTGTCGAAGAATAAAACTATTTCTCTGTGATACTTATAAAGGTTTCCATTATTTCTTTAGATTCCTTTATACTATCAATCCCTGGAATTAAAGTCTTTAAGCTTCCCAGGATGGAATTTAGGAAAGCTAAAAACTCTCGTAGCCATTTAACTACAGTATCATTTGTAAAGTCAATATATTCCTTCCAAACATCCTTCATTAAATCTCGCATTTTTTTCCATAAACCATCAAGAATTTTCGCCTTTAATATTAAACTTTCTCCAGAAAAACCAATTCTTCTTAAATTTTGCTCTGACCAGTTTTCTTTAGATTCATCTAGACTACTTAAAAATTCTTCAGTTGCTTCCTTAAGGCTCGCTTCATATAATATTCTGTCAATACCAAGTTCTGCCTTATATAAACAGACTTCGTAAAAGTTTGAATTATCAGGATCAGTAATACTTTTGATATTTGCTGGAAGCTCTTCTAAGAAATGTACCACATTGTCTACGTCAGAATCTTTATTGAATGGAAACCAAATTTCTGGTAAAGGCATTTTCCTAAATTTTATAAAATTTACTTTTTCAAATAATGAATTTTAATAAAATTTCTCAATACTGGATTATACCCATAAATAGTAATTAACCCAAAATTTTAATCGCAGTAAACTCAATAGGTACCATCCCGCTTTCCCCTTCTCTTTTTGATTGAATTATGGGTGCCCCCGGGTCAATTTTTAAATTGCTTTTAATTAGAGAAAATGAAAATTCGAAATGATTAAAATTGATTAATAATCTAATAGGTTTATGAAATGGGGTGTTTTTTCGGGGAATACAAAACATAAAAAAAAGCCTAACAAACTATTTATCAGTCTGTTAAGCTCTTTCTTATGTGCGGGCGGAGAGACTCGAACTCTCACACCGTAAGGCACTAGATCCTAAGTCTAGCGTGTCTACCAATTCCACCACGCCCGCATTTCAATATATTTGCTTGTTGTAAGCGGATGCAAATATACATAAATGTTTCAATTCACAAATAGTCTGGAAATATTTTTTTTACCTTTATCATAATAAATTAATCAACTATCTCGAAGCAAGCTTACGAGGCATTCATAGTCAACAATTGTTTAATTTTCGATAGGCATCGAAATATTTCAAATCTCACTTAGTGAATTAAAATTTCAAAGAATGAAAGACATCAAATCTTACGTTGAAGAAAATAAAGATCGTTTCTTAACTGAACTTATTGATTTACTGAAAATTCCGTCTATAAGCGCCGATTCTAACTACAAAGATTCCATGCTGCAAACCGCTGAAGCAATAAAGAAAAATTTGCTGGAAGCAGGCTGTGATGCTGCCGAAATTTGTGAAACTCCCGGTCATCCGGTGGTGTATGGCGAAAAAATAACAGACAAAAACCTACCCACGGTTTTGGTATACGGGCATTACGATGTACAACCGCCAGACCCTTTAGACCTTTGGAACTCCCCTCCTTTTGAACCCGTGATTAAAGAAACCGAAATTCATCCAGAAGGAGCAATTTTTGCGCGTGGCGCCTGTGACGATAAAGGTCAGATGTTTATGCACGTAAAAGCGCTGGAATATATGACCAAAAACAACGAGCTGCCCTGCAACGTGAAATTTATGATTGAAGGTGAAGAAGAAGTGGGTAGTGAACACCTGGGTTGGTTTATAGAAAAAAATAAAGAAAAACTGGCCAATGATGTGATCCTTATTTCCGACACGGGGATGATCGCCAAAGACACACCTTCTATCACTACCGGCCTGCGCGGACTCTCCTATATTGAAGTTGAAGTTACCGGCCCAAACCGTGACCTGCATTCAGGTCTCTATGGTGGTGCTGTGGCAAACCCCATCAACATTTTAAGTAAAATGATCGCTTCTTTAACCGATGAAAATAACCATATAACCATTCCCGGGTTTTACGATAAGGTTGAAGAATTAAGCAAGGAAGAACGCGCTAAAATGGCTGAAGCTCCTTATAGCGAAGAAGCTTATAAAAAGAAACTCGATATTAAAGATGTTTACGGGGAAGCGGGATTTTCAACGCTGGAGAGAGCCTCTATTCGTCCAACTTTAGATGTCAACGGAATTTGGGGCGGCTATATTGGTGAAGGCGCTAAAACGGTGCTTCCGGGTAAAGCTTATGCTAAAATTTCTATGCGACTGGTTCCTAACCAGGATTGGAGAGAAATTACCCAACTCTTCAAAAAACATTTTGAAAGTATTGCCCCAGATGCGGTTAAAGTTGAAGTGAAACCTCACCACGGCGGCCAGGCTTATGTGACTCCAATAGACAATATTGGCTACCGTGCAGCCAGCAAAGCTTATGAAGCTTCTTTCGGGAAAACGCCAATTCCCCAGCGAAGTGGGGGCAGTATACCTATTGTGACATTATTTGAAAAAGAACTTAAAAGCAAAATTATTTTAATGGGCTTTGGTTTTGATACCGATGCCATCCACTCCCCTAACGAACATTTTGGTATCTGGAATTACCTAAAAGGCATAGAAACCATTCCATGGTTTTATAAATATTTCACCGAAATGAAGCAGGAGTAGATTGATTTGAGGATTTACTTTTTTAATGAGTAAAATCATTCATGTGAGGTTGTCTGAAAATAAACGTCATCCTGTCCCGAAGCTTCGGGATTATTTCAGCATCTAGGTTCTAGATAAAAACATGTTAGATCCTGAAATGAGTTCAGGATGACGTCAATTTTCAACACACCTTTTTTCCGTAGAAAAATAGAAATAACGGGAAGTAAGTTTTAGTATATTTACAGGGATTGCTTTTAAATTCAATTTCTTCTATGGAAAAGAAAATTCTTATTCCTACTAATTTCACGAAACATGCCTGGAATACCCTGGTGTATGCCTTGAATCTTTACAAAAATATTCCCTGTACTTTTTATATTCTGAATGCTTACGAAGTTCCTGTAAGAATTTCATTAAAGCGGAATCACAGCGCTGAACTGGAAGCAGCGAAGGCTGAATCTGAAAATGGCCTGCAGAAAATTCTACAGGGTTTAAATTTCAGAAAAGAAAATCAGAAGCATAAGTTTGAAACTATTTCCCGAAATAAGGATCTGGTTGAAGCACTACAGGAAGCTGTAAACACGCATAATATAGACCTGATTTTAATGGTTTCCCGAGGCGAAAATGTTTCGATAAACGCAGCATTTGAAAACGAAATTTCTGAGGTGACCGAAAAAGTCCAGGACTGTCCTTTTTTAATTCTTCCAGAGAAAATGCAGGAATTACCGGCTTCCAAACGGGAAATTGTGTTTCCTACTAATTATAAGTTTCCCTTTAAAAATAAAGAAGTGGCGGCGCTTATAGATATGGCCCGAAATTTAAAAGCAAGCATTAGGATCTTATATATTGATAGCGATGGCAGGCCACTTAGCAAAGAACAGGAACAAAACAAGGAGGCGCTAAAAACTTATTTTTCAGATGTAGATTTCAGTTTTCATAAACTCACGCAGACTACAGAAACTACAGGGATTCATTTATTTATTGAAAGTAGGGACAGTAATTTCCTGGCGCTTTATAAACGTAAACAGGGTTTTTTCAGTAAACTCTTTTCGCAGCGGTTTAAGGAAGAAATCGATTTTAATCCGAAGGTACCTGTATTGATTTTAAAAGAACTGGAATAATAAACTACTTCGGGGTCAGTCCACGAAGCAATATTGAAAAATACAAGCTGATTTCGAAGCTATCCCCGTAGCATTTAAATCTCGATTATCGACTAAAATTTTTAAGATGAAAATTGAAGCTGCCACTGTTGAAGAATATATAGCTAAGGTTCCGGAAGATAAAAAACCGGCTATAATTGAACTTCGAAATGTTATTCTTAAAAATATTCCCGAAGGGTTTACCGAAACTCTAAACTACGGAATGATTGGTTATGTGATCCCTCACACAATTTATCCCGCTGGATACCACGCCAACCCAAAACTACCCCTACCTTTTATAAATATCGCGATGCAAAAGAATTTTATCGCGCTTTATCATATGGGTTTATATGCCGATCCTGAATTATTGCAATGGTTCAAAGAGGAATATGCCAAATTACCCCTTAATAAACTGGATATGGGGAAAAGTTGTATCAGGTTTAAAAATTCTGAAAAAATTCCTTTTCAATTAATTGGAGAATTGGTTTCAAAAATGAGCGTGCAGGAGTGGGTTGATTTATACGAATGTACACAACGATAATTCAGAAATAGGGATAATAAATTATTCCCTTTGCATCATTTCACAAAGAATTAAGTTTCCTTAAACACTGATTTTCAGCAATACTTCCTAATTTGAGTTTCAAACCACAACCAACCATTAAAGATGAGTTATCTGTTAATTCCTCTAGGGATATTTATTCTTGTAATTGCGCTCATAGATATTTTTAAAACTATTCTTTACATAAACGGTGGCGGAAGGCTGTCTTCCTTCACTGCCAGAAAAATATGGTGGGTATATTTTAAAATTGCCCGTGGCAAGGGAAAAGCCCCTATTCTCAATTTTGCCGGAGGTACAATTTTAATGGCCCTGGTTGCCATGTGGATCTTTTTAATTTGGGTGGGTTACAGTTTAATTTACCTTTCAGACCCTAATTCGGTTGTAGAAACCAGTACCGGTGAAAATGCCAATTTTATCGGAAACATTTATTACGTTGGTTACACCCTCACCTCCCTGGGAAACGGCGATCTTAGGGCGGGCTCAGACTTTTGGCGTATTATTTCTAATATTATGGGGATGAACAGTATGATCTTTATAAGTCTGGGAATTTCCTATTTACTGCCCGTGCTTCAGGCTGTTGTAGATAAAAGAACACTCGCTGTTTATATCTATCAACTAGGAAGATCTCCTAAAGAAATTATCAATAAAGGTTTTAACGGAGAAGATTTTTCGCCGCTCTATTCCCGCTTACAGAATTTGGAAACTATGCTTTTAAAACACGGGGAGCATCACCTTGCCTATCCTATTCTGCATTACTTTCATACTCATAAAAGATCTCATAATATAAGGTTGAACCTCGCTATATTAGATGAAGCTTTAAATATCCAGGAAGCTTATCATTTAGATAAATCGGCTAATGCATTTACCTGGCGCGTTTTGCGCGGGGCTATGGATAATCTGGCGGTAAGGCTTCATGAAAGTTATACGTCGCTGGCAGACGATCCGCCGGTTTTTGATTATTTTAATGATCTTCCCGATGAATTAAAGGCGAATTTTGAAGAAGATCCCGGAATTCCCAAAGATGAAGATTTCAATAAACGCCGCGGTAAATTGCTTGGTTATATTAAAAAAGACGGCTGGGAGTGGGAAGACGTGGTGGAAGAGAAATGATGATTTTTTAATTTGTTGTTTGTCGTTGGTGTCTGAGCCGTCAGTCGAGCGTTCGCGATGACGCAAAGTAGCTTTGTTTGCGCCGCCGATTAGACTACGTACCAAACCGCGTTTCCCACACCTTTTGCTTCCGTTTAAAAAAGTAACTGCCGATCATTCCTACTGCACCGGCCGATAATCCGACTAACATATAGAAAAATCCATAGGTATTGGGCAGGTCAAAGATAAGCGGTAGGCGAGTAAAAATCTCAGCAGCAAAAGCGCAGTAAAGCCCAATAACCGACCAGTACATCCAAGATAAGTGTACTATCCTTGGTTTTTTATAAACCTTTAAATACATAGGAAGCATTCCTAAAACCAGCGTTATTGTACTAACCACCGCAAAAACATGAAGAACCCCAAACGTGTGATGAACCCGGTAGATCATAAATGCGGTGATGCAAACAATAAGCATAGAAACTCCATAAATCCTTCCAGTAATTTTATGCTGAAAAGTTCCTTTAGCTTTTGCTAAAATCATACTTCCTGTGATTAAAGCAATTATAGCGGCAATAGTATGAATCCATCCGATAATATCGTGTGGCATTTTTCAGGTTTTGATACAAAACTGAAGCAGAAAATTTAGAAATGCCATTTTATAATTCTGAAACGTAGAAAAATACCGATGAATTGTAAAGATTAAGCCTTTTTTACATCACTTTGCACTGCAACTTTTTCCTCACTCCTGCCTGAATTTACTCTTTTAAAAGAACTCATTAACAACCAGTAAAAGATTAAAGAGAAAATAATATCGAAGAAAAATTCTCCGGCATCTTCACCCAGAAAATCATTGATAGTATACCAGAGATCCAGCGGAATTACAAACATAATTATTTTAAAAATCAGCCTCAAAACCAGGTAGAATATTATCAGGCGAAGAGCATTCACAAAGGCGAGCGAAAAATAGCGTTTTAGGAAGTCGCGGTTATCTCCATTTGAATTTACCTTAAATAACAAATAGGTACCCACGATGGTTATCAATAAATCTAAAATAATATAAGAAATTTCCCAGCCGGTATGCGAAAAATATTTTACCGGAACATTAGAGCTTAAAGTGAGCAGCACCAGTAAAACCAGTAAATATTGATAAGAAATTGCTTCGGTGATCTTATTTTGAATTAGTAGTCGTTCCAGTTTTTTGAGGTTAAACCAAATCATAGTTTTTCAGTTGAGTTTTTGTTGTTATTAGTGATGTGAGGATTTTAATCATTTGTTTGAATGCCTATCTTATTAGTATCATCTTCGGAACCTAGCCCCGATTGCTTATTACCATTGGTAGCCACCGGCATTTCTTTTACGTTGTACTGAATCTCCTTTATTTTCAATTTTAACCAGGTCCATGGACCACTCTCCAATTCCCAGCTTGCTTCGCATTCCACAGGTATTTTTATTCCATTCATTTCTTCGGTTTTGGTCGCAGTCACAGTCCATTTGGTAGGTTTGGTATCATTTGCATTCTGATAACGCATCGCTACAAACTTTTTAAAAACCCCTTGTTCTTCAAAATGAAATTCTCCTGAACCCTTTGTTCCTTTATATTCCATTGTTGCCCTGGCCGAATACTCGTTTATAGGCTCCCATTCTATATACGGACTCAAAGCAGCTGAGGGAAACCAAACGATTTCAGCCAAATATCGTTCCAAAGTTGCCTGGTCTACCTTTTCGTCATTTTTTGCATTTACAACCGGAATAAGTGAAAGAAGTTTTATTGTCATTTCGCCTTTGCCATCTTCAAATTTGTCTCTACCTACTACGCTCAACATGGAGTTCATTTTAGTATTAATATTCCAATTGAACGCTGGCGGCTGAATGGTAAAGTATTGTTCTGCCGTACCATTATTCCAGCTTGTTTGTTCGGGTTTCAGTTTGAGTTGCAGCTCCTGAACTAAATGAACATTAGAAATTAATGGTTTACCTATCATTCCGCTATTAGTCAACCATTTTTGAGCAATTTGCGGTAAATCCTGCAATGCCTCCTCGGTAACAATTTCCCGGGTTTTAAGTTGCGAATTTTCAAACAGCGCTATTCTTTCTCCTTTGATTAGATTCTTAAAGTTGAAATTTGAAAATGCAATCATTGCCGCTAATAATATAATCAGGTTTACTATAGTCCCATACCTTGCGTCAGACCAATAGTTGAAGATCAAAACCTGGGACAAAAGCACCGCCAAAAAACCGCTTACCCACCAATAATTAGAATGAACCAAAACTAAAATAACGGTAAGTGCAAAAAGCAGAAATGTTAAGAACCAAAATATTCCATAGGTTTTTGAAATTGGTTGGGAAATCGCACTAAATTCAGCTATGCCAAATCCCTTAAAAAATCCGAATAAATGGATGATTCCATGTATTCCAATCAATATGATTAAAGCTATTCGCATTATTATTTCTATTTATAGTCAGCGGTAAAATAAAGTTATTCCAAAAAAAAATCAGGAATATTAGTTCTTGATAAAACAATCAGCCTGTAGGGATGGCCGTTTGGATAGGTGTTGTTTAATTAATCTATCTATGTTAGATTTTTAACAATATAGGAAGAAGATTAAATATTGTAAAAATTCCCTGGAAAAATCTTTTAGCCAAGAAAAGTTTATTACTTAAAACAAATAATTATTAAATTAATGCTGAAAAAATTTATTGGAGATGAGTAGGAAAAAATCCCTTTCAAAAGACCGGGAAGAAGAAATTATTCAAATGCTAAAAACCCGTTTTGAGCAGCATAAAACTTATTTTAAGCAAGTGGAATGGCCTGAAATTGAAGAAAAATTAAAGGCAAATCCTAAGAAACTCCAGGTTCTAAACGAGATGAAAGAAACCGGCGGTGAGCCTAATTTGCTTAGCTACGACGCTAAAACCAATGAGTTCACTTTTTGTGATTTTTCGAAGGAAAGTCCGAAAGGCAGGCGAAGTTTATGTTACGATCGCGAAGCCCTGGAATCCAGAAAAAAATTTAAACCAAGAAACAACGCCCTGGATTTGGCGTCCGAAATAGGCATTGAAATTTTAGATGAAGAACAGTACCGGGAATTACAGCAATTAGGAGAATTTGACACTAAAACATCCAGTTGGCTCAAAACCCCAGAAGAAATCAGGGAACTCGGTGGAGCTATTTTTGGAGATTTTAGATTTGGCAGAGTTTTTATCTACCACAACGGCGCCGAATCGTACTACGGCGCGCGGGGTTTTAGAGGGTTTTTAAAGGTTTAGGTTTTTTAAACAGTCATCCTAACTTATTTCAGGATCTAAGATGCTTGATACTTATTTCATGTTAGAATCCCAAAGTTAATTCGGGATAAAGTCTGAAATACGCCGAGGCTTCGGGAAAGTGGAATGACGATCCACGAAACTTTCAAGCCGTGTCAGATCGAGCGCAGTCGAGACCTCTTTTAATTTTGACGAAACCTAACTAAATCAGGAATATTTCCATTATTTAGTATTTTTTCCTTTTAAACTTTCAGAAATAATTATAATTTGGCCGCATGAAAGATGTGAAATTTGCCATAACCGATATTGAGACCACAGGCGGCGGGATTAAGGGAAATAAGATCACCGAAATTTGTGTGCTGGTAGTACAAAACGGAGAAGTTATAGATGAGTACAGTTCTTTAGTTAATCCCGGGACCGAGATTCCACTATATATTGAAACCCTTACTAACATCACTGACAACATGGTGGCCGATGCGCCAAAATTCGCTGAAATAGCTCCTGAAATTGATAAAATCACCAAAGATTGTGTGTTTGTAGCCCACAATGTGAATTTCGATTATAATATTATTAAGGCTGAATTTAATAATTTGGAACTGTCGTTTCAACGAAAACGTCTATGTACGGTACGGCTCGCCAAGAGGCTAATTCCGGGGCTTTTTTCTTACAGCCTGGGAAATATTTGTACGTCTATTAATATTCCGCACGTAGACAGGCACAGGGCGCGCGGCGATTGCGAAGCCACGGTCACACTTTTTCAGCGTTGCCTGGACCTGGATCCCGAATATGAAGTTTTTAAAGCATTTTTGAACCAAAGAACGGCGGCTTCTTATCTTCCGCCCAATTTCAAAAATTCAGATTTCGAAAAATTACCCGCTTCAACGGGAGTCTATTTTTTTAAGGATAAAGATGGGATTCCGCTTTATATCGGGAAAGCTAAAAATATTAAAAGCAGGATAAAATCTCATTTTCAGGAAAAATCGAACCGAAAATATAAGCTGATGCAGGCCACGTACAGCATAGACTACGAACTTACCGGTAGTGAATTGCTGGCGCTTTTGCGGGAATCGGCTTTGATTCTAAAACATTTCCCTGAATTCAACAAGGCGCAGAAAAAAGTGAGTAGGCCTTATACCCTTACCTCCTACCATAATCAAAAAGGGATCGAACAGTTTGTGATTCATAAAAACAAAGTTTCACCGGTAAGCTGGATGAAATTTTACACCCGAGAAGAAGCTATAAAATTCCTGGAAAATATTTGCACAGAATTTGATTTATGCCCACGTTATTGCGGGTTGCAAACCGGTGTTTCGCATTGCAGCCATTATAAAATAGTCAACTGCAGCGGGATGTGTAAAGGAGAAATTAATAAAGAGGAATACAACCGACGAGTTTCTGAGGCGGTAGAGTATATTCAGCAATATGAAAACTCCTGCCTGCTGGTAGAAAAAGGAAGAACGAAAGCTGAAAAATCTTTTATCTACCTCAAGAAAGGCCGCTATGCCGGCTACGGATTCGTAGAAAATTCAGATGATTTTAATGGTCCCGGGCAGTTTGAAGATTACCTGGTGCCGCAAACAAATTCCAGTTATGCCGACAGAATTGTGAACCGATATTTAAATACAAAAAAGAATATTACCCGTTTAAACTTGAATACAGGCGAAGAAGTTGAAGAACGCGAGACCGAAGAATGGTTTGGGTAAATTAATTCGGGACTTTTTAAGTTGAAGCCTGGTATAAAACTTCCCGACAGGAGCGCGGCTGACAATTTTTTAATTAATATCAGGATTTTTTAGTAACCTACTTGAAGCAAGCCCCGACGCATTAAATTGCGATTATTGAGTAAAAAATTAGGCTTATGACCAAACTCATAAAATAGCAAGAAGACAAGGCAGATATTTGTAAAGAAATATTGTTCAACTTAAAGCTATTATTATGAATACCGAAACTGTAAAAACCGTAGCCGACTATGTTACTGAAAATATTAAAAACGCTCACCTGTTTAAAAAACACGGGATCGATTTTTGTTGCGGTGGCGGAATTAGTTTAGCCCAGGCTGCGGAAAAGGCTAATGTGAGCCTTGAGGTGCTGGAGAAAGAATTAGAGGACACAGCCTCGGTTACCTCACCCGGATACGATTTTAAAGCCTGGAAGCTGGATTTTTTAACCGACCATATTATAAATGTACATCACCAGTATGTAGAAGAAAATATTCCATTGCTTATTCAATATGCGGCACGTGTAGCCAAAGTACACGGCCATGAAAGACCTGAACTTAAAAGAATTCAGCAATTATTTACCGAAGTTGCCCAGGAATTAAGCGCTCATTTAAAGAAAGAAGAACTTATCCTGTTTCCTTTTATCAAGAAACTGGTAAGAGCCCAGGAAGAAGGCACACCGGTACCCCAACCACAATTTGGGAAAATTGACAATCCTATTAAAATGATGGAAACCGAGCACGATGATGCCGGGGCCATTTTTAAAGAAATTTCAGAATTAAGCGATAATTATAATTATCCTGAATGGGCCTGCAATACCTACAGGGCATTTTATGCAAAACTGGAAGAATTTGAAACCGACTTGCACCACCACGTACATTTAGAAAATAATATACTTTTCCCCAAGGCGATTGAGCTTGAACGCCGTTTAAACGGTTAAAGGTTGTTTCACGTTGGACTATCCCCAATACCTATGTGAAATTTAGTTTTTTATTTTAGAATGTTTTAATTGTGTTGAAGAAACCCCATAGCAGCAATGTTATGGGGTTAATCATTATAATGATATCGCTAAATCATCATTGCGATCCTGATATTTATGGGGAGAAACAATCTATAGATTTCAGGTTAAAATTGTAGATTACTTCACTGCGTTCGTAATATCATTCCTAGTTCAGTTTTTAAGCTAACTTCTTTTCTTTTTAGTATCTTTCGGCCTATGCTGCGTTTAGATTTAAAAACTCATCACAACATCGCCCTCGCCTATTTTCTCCTGGCAGCGCTGCTGGGAATATTTTTGAGATTATTTTACGTCACTCCCCTTCCCGGAAATTATAAATACATTCTGCACGCGCATTCGCATATTGCTTTATTAGGTTGGGTGTATCTTGCTTTAACCGGGATTATTTATGGTTTATATTTTCATAAAACAAAACTTTCAAAAAAATACATTTATATTTTCCTGGCTACTAATATTAGCTTATTAGGAATGCTGTTTAGTTTTCCTTTCCAGGGATATGCAATCATTTCTATTATTTTTTCTACTCTTTTTCTCTTTTGCTCCTATTTTTACGCAGCTTTTGTACTGCGGAACATTCCACATAAGCACAGTAAAACCCTAAGCTTTAAACTAATTAAAGCATCCTTGTGGTATATGGTATTTTCCAGTATTGGCCCCTGGGCGCTGGGAGGGATTATGAGTACCCTGGGAAACACCTCAATTTGGTACAAACTCTCAGTATATTTCTATTTACATTTTCAATATAATGCGTGGTTTTTAGTAGCACTGCTGGGAATTTTATTTTACCTCTTTCAGAAATTAAATTTAGATTTCGGCAGAAAGGAATTCAAGCGGTTTTTCCTGTTGCTGAATTCAGGCGTTATTTTAAGTTTTTTTCTTTCTACTTACTGGACCAATCCGCCATTAGTCTTCTACCTGTTGGGCGGCCTCGGTGTGATTTTGCTCCTGATAGCTTTTTACCAACTTTTCGCATTTATCCTACGGAATAAAAATCTTCTGAAATCGGTATTAAGCACATTTAATTATCGAATTTTATTGATTTCGGGGGTATTGCTAGTCGGTAAAATTTTAATGCAAAGCCTTAGCGCCATACCATTTTTCGCCGATCTGGCTTTTAATAACCTCGATTTTGTAATTGGGTATTTACACTGGGTTTTCCTGGGATTTGTTTCCCTGGCTTTATTCGCTTTTCTAAACTGGTTAAAATTGATTCGTATTCCAAAAAATGCGTTTTATCTCTACCTCAGCGGCTTCTTAATTTCTGAAATACTTATTTTCTACAAAGGTCTGGTACTTTGGCTGGGACTGCCATTTTTCAGTAATTATTTTTTATTACTGGTTTTAGTAAGTGCCTTAATGCCAATAGCGGTGGGATGGATTGTGGGTGTGAACTACCTGGGAGCAAGTTCACGAGGCATTCATTGAGAACCATGATTAAATTTTCGAGGCAAGCCTAGGAGCATCTGAACCTCGATTATCGAGTGAATTTATTGAAGCGATAAATAATGAAATGTTTAGCTTTAGCGTGTTGACTTAGGTATGGTCTCCTTGTTTTTTATAAGTTTGTTTTGATTAAAAATTTAAAATATGGTTGCGGAAAATATTTTACTGGAATTTGGAGCTTCAAGGGAAACTTATCATAAAGGTGACCAGCTTTTTAGGGAAGGAGAAATTGCGCTTAATTTTTTTCAGATAATTTCCGGAGAAATCAAGATGAATAATTATAATGCCGATGGAAAAGAATTCATCCAGGGAATGTTTTCAGACGGGCAAACCTTTGGTGAACCACCCTTGCTGGCCGATGTAAAGTATCCTGCAAATGCTGAAGCTATAAAAACCTCTGAAGTTTTAAAGCTGCCAAAATTAAATTTCCTGGAGCTGCTTACAAAACATCCCGAAACCCACCTAAAACTCACCCGCACCCTGGCCGAACGGCTTTTTTACAAGGCGATTATGGTTTCCGAAATTTCGAGTCAGGATCCGGAGCATAGAATAATCAGGATCCTGGATTATTTAAAACGCTACGTACATCAAATTGAAGGGCAGTTTAAATTTAAAGTAAACCTTACCCGACAACAGATAGCTGATTTAACCGGACTGCGCGTAGAAACCGTTATTAGAGCTATGAAAGGCCTTGAGAAAAAAGGCGAATTAAAAATTAGAAGCGGAAAAGTTTATCGTTAATCCCGATTAGAAATCTTTTTTTGAAGCAAGGCGTAGCATTCCCCAAATCGGTAAAATTACCCAGGCCAGCAACACGCCAAAACTTATTATACTCCCTTTGGTTGTACCAAAAAATGATTTAAATACTGCACCGGTATAACCTAAAAGTGCTGAAATATCCAATTTTAGTAAAATCAAAGTTCGGCTTAGATCAATAGGGTTTAACACACTTGCAGCCAGCGCAAAATCTTCTAAAGGATACTCCTGGAAATACATTAAAAGCAAAAGGAAAATTCCGTCATAAATAATGGCCAGGAATAACCACATTAAAATTGCCATCCCGAAACCTTTAATTTTATTTTCAAACCTAAGTGCAATTCCAAAGGAAAGGGCGGTAAAAATAAAAGTAAGGAAAGAACCCACCACCAATAAGGAAAAGAAATCCCAAATGGCTGAAGATTCAAACAAACCATAAATTATAAAGGGAATTCCCAGTCCTAATACGAGGCTAAGCGCCAGGGAGATTGCCACGCCTAAATACTGCCCTAAGAAAATATGTTTTCGGGCTATGGGTTGCGCCAGGAGAAGCTCGGTAAATTCCCGGGAATTATAAAAATACATAATTCCAAAGATGGTCCCGATAAGCGGTACTAAAACAATAATAACATTCATTAAAGTAATGATCGCATTAGAAAGGTCGTTATTTAAAAACAATAACACCAAGCCCAATAACAGGTAGAAGAAGAAATAAACAAAGCTCCACCGACTTCTAAAAAGATCAAAAAAACTGTATTTAAGAATTTTAAACATAAGGTTTAGGTTAAAATTTGGGCAATAGCGTGTTCAAGATCATCCTGGCCGGTTTGTGTTTTAAGCTCGGTGATACTACCATTAAAGTAAATTACTCCTTCTAAAAGGAACAAAATCCTGTCGGCAGTTTCTTCCACGAAATTCATAATGTGAGAAGTGATAATAATTGTTTTCCCGGCTGCTTTTTCTTTTTGCAATAACTCTCTTAGTTTTATTAAAGAAGCAGGATCCAGCCCTGAAGTTGGTTCATCTAAAATTATTAATGGACTGTCAAACATAAAACACAATACGATATTCACCTTTTGGCGGGTACCACCGGAGAGTTTACTTAGTTTTTTATCCAGGAAACTTTCTATACCAAAAAAAGCAATTAGTTCTTTATCCCGGGCAGGTTTCCCCCTTAGATCCTTAATCATTCCGATCAATTCTTTCACCGTAAGGTTACCGGGGAAATTGGCAATTTGAGGGAGGTAATCAATCTCTTTTCGATAGTCACTTTGCCGGCGAATTTCCTTGCCATTGACAGCGATTTCTCCTTTTTGCGGAATTACCATCCCCAGTAAACTTTTAATAAGTGTGGTTTTTCCTGAACCGTTTGGTCCAAGCACCGCAATTATTCCCGGGAGGTGGGTCTCCAGGTTTAGGCCGTTTAAAACTTTTTGTGAACCAAAACGTTTATGAAGATTTGTTACCGTTACCATTGTATTTTTCTAATATAAGGTTGTTCGTCCAGCACATTGGCCGGGGTAAAAATGGGAGAAACTTTTTCTGAAAATTCAATCAGATCAATAAACAGGCTCCTAAGCATTACAATACTTTCGGGCGTTTTATCTACTAAATAAGAAAACAAACTTACCGGCCTGTAAGGAATATCTCCAAAATTGTCTTTATCAAGATCATAGCCGGAGTAATTACTCCAGTAATTTCCGTTAAAAGTATTCTCGTTACTATGCCCGTTATAGGTAAGATCAAATGAATTATATAAAAAATTATTTCGTTCAAAAACGTTATTATAACAGCCACCTCTAATTTTTACCGCGTAGCCATTACTTTTAAAATCGTTTTCTATATAATTTATCCGGTTGGTATTATCGGCACTAATACCCACTGTGTTTTCTTCAAAAGTATTTTGTTTCAATTCAGAATCTGTTATGTCCTTTAGCAGTAAACCATAAGAAGCACTTCCCCAGTTATTTTTAAAAGTATTGCGGTACATTAAAATTTCTTTGGAATACATTACCGCAACTCCTGCTCCATTGTTTTCAAAAAGATTTCCGGAATAGGTATTCCCATCAGAAAACATAAAATGCAGACCGTATCTTAGGTTATTTTTACAAACATTGTTTATAATTTCAGTATCGTCTGTAAATTCCAGATAAATCCCGTCACGGACGCCTTCCAGGTAATTATTTTCAATATGCATTTCTTCAGTTTTCCAAAGATGAATAGCATTCCCGGAATGGGCCTGGCTTTTCGCCTTACCGGTCACCCTGTTGCCAATAATGCGCCCGTTATTAGATCGCTCAATTAAAATTCCGAAGAAAATATTATCAAAACGGTTATTCTTAATCTCAAAATTAGTGGAATTACTGACTAGAATTGCAGAAAAATCGCTCGTATGGCTTCTCCCAATATTGATAATCTTAAAACCTTCAATTTTAAATGCTTCAGCGCTAATACTAATAGCCGTGCCCTGCATTTCAGCATCAATAACCGGAAAATCGTCTCCAATTATGGTTATAGATTTATCTTTTATAACAATATCATTTTCCTTATAAATTCCAGGTTTCACCCTAATTGTATCCCCGGATTCAGCAACTTCAACCGCTTTTTTAATCGATTTGATTTCACAGGTTTCACAGACGGTAATTTCTGTGGCATAAAAGCTGAAGCTAACAAAAGAAAGGAAGATGAAGAGTACAGCTTTCATTATAAATTACTTAAAATTATTTTTCAATTCTTCCCAATCCTGAAGTTCATCGCTATCCCGACTCTCTTTTTTCACAGCAGCGAGGTTGGCGCCCATTGGGCTTCTTAAGCTGTCATTTTGCACAAATTCGGCTTCAGAAACCGGAAGCATTTTACCGGGTTTATCGTAATTAGATACTAAAAGAAAGGAGGTTTGGTATTCTCTCTGGTTCATATCATTAACCAAACATTCTATGGCATCATACTTATATTGTTTTCCTTTATCGGTCACCATTTGTGCCGAATAAGCCTGCTCTACAATAGTCATTTGACAAAAATGGCAATTGTCTTCACCATAATTGATTGGTTCGGGCTCAAAATTACAGGCCGAAAAAACAAATACTATGGCTAATATGTAAAATGAAAATTTCATTATTTAATAGTTTTTAAAGCTTTTTTTCGAATCCACCAGGCTCCCAAAGTTAAGGTCATTCCAACAAACATTAGGTAAGCACCGGTTCTCGGATAAGAATGAGCAGTAAAGTTTAGAATTTTTTGAGTACCGAATAATGGAGGCTTATAGTTTATAGGATTTCCCTCTGGATCGGTTAATTTTATAATGGCTTTAGGATCCAGATCGGTACCATAATCTAACAACCAGTTGTTGAAATCGTACATTCCCAGTAATCCCAGTACCAGCATTAAGATAAACCAACCTAAAAACCAGGAAGGGTGAATTTTTCTAAAAAAGCCCAATACGCCAATAACCATTCCTAAGGCTGCCATTCCTCCAATTACTATCGGGAAAACCTGGAATTCCCACATTTCTGCAGGTGTTGGAATTTTCTTCATTCCAATGTAATGATTTACCCCGTCTATATTTTGAATATCAAACTCTTCTTCACCTTCTATCCCGCTAATAAAAATATTCATTCCCATAGGATCGGGATATTGGGGTGCGCCAAGTTGAATATTCCATAAAGGAAAATAAAACAGGCCTAGTAAGAGGAGTGAGCCCAATATCATTAAAATTGCAGATCGTTTCATAATCTTAAATATTATTAAATAGATTTGGGAAGCTATCCATAGGATTAGGTTAAATACCTTCAAAAAATAAAGGAGGGCGCAAACAAATGGCCGCCACCCTCCTTATCAATCTAAAACAACCTTTAACTAGTTACTTGTATATTCGTCGTCTAAGCCCCATTTCATCGGGGTATTAGCTCCTTCTGCAGAAACTCTTATATAACCCTGCATCTCCTGGTGAAGGGCAGAACAGAAGTCAGTACAATAGAATGGCCATACACCTGGTTTCTTAGGTTCCCACGTAATGGTTTTTGTTTGTCCTGGCATAATTAAAAGCTCTGAAGTATTGGCTCCAATTACTGCGAAACCGTGCGGCACATCAAAATCCTGCTCTAAATTGGTTACGTGGAAATAAACTTTATCGCCTACGTGAATACCTTCTAAGTTATCTGGAGCAAAGTGACTTCTTACCGTTGTCATATACACGTGTACTTCATTACCTTCGCGAACCATTTTAGTTTCACCTTCATTAAGAGCGGCGTATTTGTGATTATTCTCATCAAGTCTGTAAATCTTTTTAGAATTTTCCTTTATTTTATCAGCTTTAATAGCAGCAGCATAGTGCGGCTCACCGTGTGTTGGGAAATCGAGTAATAATTCCATTTTATCACCAGAAATATCAAACAACTGGGCAGAATGTTCTAACTCAGGACCGGTTGGTAAGTATCTGTCTTTGGTAATTTTGTTTAAGGAAATCATATATTTTCCATCTGGTTTTCTTGAATTCCCTCCGGAAATCATTAAGTGACCAACAGAATAGTAACTTGGTTGTCTGTCTAAAACTTCCCAGGAACCTACTTTCCATTTAACTACTTCAGAAGAGATAAAGAATGTGGTATAAGCGTTTCCTTTATCATCAAATTCGGTATGCAATGGACCTAAACCTGCGTCTTTAACGGTTCCGGCTAAGGTAGACTCAAATTTAAGGACTGGAATCCCGTAAGCATCACCATCAAATTCTTCATTGTCAATAGCATCAAGCATTTTACTAAATGAATGCACAGTAAGGTCACTGGATAGTTTTCCATTTCCAATAATATATTCTCCTGAAGGATCTACGTCACAACCGTGAGGAGATTTTGGAGTTGGCATAAAAAATACTGCACCGGGTATATCACGAGGATCTACTTTAAGCACCTCGTTTTTAGTGGTAGAAATAGTAGTTTGAGTATCGTGGTCAAAAACATTATGAACATACTCGGCATCCATAATCTCCCCGCCTCCATTTTCTACATATTCGCTTATTTTTTTCCAGTTTACTGCAGCGATGAAATCCTTATCGTTTTGCGAAGCATTTACTTCCTGCATAGTATGTGACTCTTCTGTATTGTAAGTGGTAAAGAAGAACCAACCGTGAGATTCCCCACGACCTGGGTGAGAAAGGTCATAATTAAAGCCAGGCATATCTACTTGAAAATCAATTTCCATATGTCCGTCATCGTCTACTGCGATAAAAGTAAGAGGGCCTTTGAAATTTCCTTTCATTTCATCTATAGGCATATCCCGTTGTGGATAAGGCACTGAAAATCGTGTACCGGCCACCACATATTCGGTGTTCTCGGTCACATAAGAAGATGAGTGGTTACCCGCACTGTGCGGGATTTCAATAATCTCTTCGGTTTCAAAAGTTTCCAGGCTAATTCTGGCAATTCTTGGGGTGTTATTTTCGTTAATAAAAATCCACCTACCATCTATTTCCCCGTTTGTTTGGGAAATATCGGGGTGGTGAGAATCTCCCCAAGGAACCATTCCAAAGGAGGTTTTTAGCATATCTTTTGTTTCTTCAGAATAACCATAACCATTGGTAGGAAACTGAGAAAATACAGGAATTTCTTTTAGCATTCTTCCTGATGGAAGCCCATAAACAGTTAGGTTTCCACTGTACCCTCCAGAAAGGAAAGCATAGTATTCGTCATGTTCTCCAGGGCTAACATAAACTTTTTCTGCAGCACTGGAAGCCATAGCACCAGATTTCTCTCCTTCGTCATTCTGGTTACAGGAAGTAAAGATGGCGGCAAGTGCAAAAACGGCAATAAAATTTGTGATTTTTTTCATCTGATTAGATATTAATTGAATGTGATTCAAAACTAAGGTGTTTATTTTCAAGCTTCCATGAGCACTATCAGTTTTCGGCATCATATTGTCTAAAATACTCTACAATAGCCCTGGCTTGATCTTCTTCAAGTCCCTGATCGGCCATTATTGCCATATTAGACTCTACCATTAACCTTTTAGCGATAGGATCTTTTTTAATCATTTCTTCGGGATTAAGAATCATGTTCATAATCCACTCCGGGGAGCGTCTTTCGGTTACACCTTCTATTGCCGGGCCTACAAATTTCTTATCCATTTTGTGGCAGGCAGAACACATATTTTTGAAGATACTGGCTCCATTAGCTGCCATATCTGAGTCAATGCTCTCTGGTAAATCCATAGATTTTATTGGACCAATTCCTTTATTAGACAAATCGTCTTCGGAATCTCCCTCATCTTCTGTGGTTTCAGTTTCTTTTTCTTGTGGTTTTGAAGAGTAATCATCTAAGCGAAGGTTTTCTTTTTCCTCTTTTTCAGAATCGCCACAAGCCGCAAAAGAAAATACAAGGGCTAGAGCCAATCCTATTCTTACAATTAATTTCATAGTTATAGATTTTGATTTCGATGGTAAAATTACCCGAGAAGTCAATCTTATTTTATGACCCCAATCATAAGGAAGGGGATTAATTGAAGTAATTGGTTTATTTTGTTGATTTTTAATCACTTAAAAAACTTTTCGAGTAGTATTTTGATTAATATTTTTGAGAAAAAAACTAATCAAATAAGAAAGTTCTTATTCTGAAGTAGATGTGGCCTGTTGTTGAATTTTTAAAACAAAAAAGGGGCGGTTAAAAACCGCCCCACATTAGTCAACCAAACACAGTCAAATTTAAAAACTAGTTGAAACTAACTTTTAAGAATTTAAATATTAAAATTTTAAGCTGTCTGAAGTCTTTAAAATGTTTTCGAAGTGTATTTTTAAAAACAAGGTGATCTTTTAAATAAAAGTTTTCACACTGTACATCGTCACATTCTTTTAATCCTTCTAGCTTATTTTTATAATCAAAGAAGGTGGTTAAATGAAACTCATTGGCTTTGTTTAACAAATCAAGTTGCTTCTTTAGGTACGAAGCATCTTCCCGGTTTATCTCCACCTCTATAGTTTCTTTTAAGCCTGATTTTAAAATATTGCTGAAGAAATTAATTTCCTCACTAATATATATCAGGTGTTCCTCCCAGTCTTCTGATTCAGATTGGATACTTAAAATTTGTATTTCCTCATCATTATGATGTTCCTGAAATTTTTCCATCATCTTCCTTTATTTTTGCATTTTCATTTCCCTTGCCATCTGTTCTACTTTTATAATATTAACAGCGTTCTTACCGGTAGGGAATTCCCATTCTACCTTGTCTCCCTGGGCATACCCAAATAAGGCCAGACCCATGGGGGCAAGAATAGAAATCTTATTTTCTTTAATATTGCTATGATCTGGAGTGACAATCTGGTATGTTCTATTTACACCAAAAGGAGTAGAAATTTCGACTTTAGAGTTGAATCTCACCACATCTTCGGGCATATTCTTTTCACTCACAATTTTAGCAAAATCAAGTTCGTTCTTTAGCTTTTCTATAGACGCACGATAGGTACTATCTTTATAATATTGCGCCATGGAAACTATTCGTTTTAAAAGCTCATACTCTACCTTTTCAATTATAATGACATCATATTTCATTTCTTCACAACAATTAATTAAGGAAAAATACCTCGCTGGTTATAAGCAGTCTCAATCCTGGAAATAGCCAGGATATAAGCAGCAGTTCGCCAGTCGGTTTTTCGTTCTTCAACTTCTTTTTCAACTTTTTTAAACACCTGAAGCAGTTTTTTCTCTAATTTCTGCATTACTTCATCAAGCTCCCATAATTCACCATTTCGGTTCTGTAGCCATTCAAAATAACTACCAATAACTCCTCCTGAATTACATAGAATATCGGGAATAATAGTGATTCCTTTTTCTAACAAAATCGCTTCACCTTCTTCGTTTGTAGGCCCATTAGCGCCTTCAGCAACTATTGAAGCCTTTATTTTGAAAGCATTCTCGCCGGTAATCTGGTTACCAAGTGCGGCCGGAATTAAAATATCGCATTCCAGGCCAAAAAAATCCTCAGGATTCATTTCTTCCGCATCAGTAAAGCCTTGGATAGAACCTTTTCTTGGACTTGAATGTTCAAATAATTTTTCTACTGAAATTCCTTCCTCATTATATAATGTGGCGTGCGCATCTTGTACCGCAAGCATTTTTGCACCATCGGCAATCAAGAATTTTGAAGCCCAATAACCTACATTTCCAAATCCCTGTACAATAAAAGTTTTATCTTTTAAAGATTCTCCACGAGATTTTACAAGTTCTTTAGTGGTTAAATACACCCCAAAACCGGTAGCACGGTCACGGCCTTCCAAACCACCTGAACCAACCGGTTTTCCGGTTACTACATGTTGGTTTTGCGAACGTTCTGAAGTAGAAATTGTTGACATATAGGTATCTGCAATCCACGCCATAGTTTGCGCATTGGTATTCACATCTGGTGCGGGAATATCATGTTCCGGACCTATATTTTCACCTAATGCATATGTAAACCTACGGGTAATTCGCTCCAGTTCTCCATCAGAATAATTCCTGGGATCTATCTGGATTCCTCCTTTTGCTCCGCCATAAGGTAAACCTGCTAAAGAAGTTTTCCAAGTCATCCACATAGCAAGGGCTTTGGCAGCATCTACATCTACCGTTGGGTGGTAACGTAATCCACCTTTATATGGTCCCAGCGCATTATTATGCTGAACCCTGTAACCGGTGAAAATTTCTACTTTGCCGTTATCCATTTTTACGGGAAAGTGTACCACAATCTCATTATTGGTAATTTCAAGTATTTTTTTAATATTCGGATTTAAATCGATGATATCGGCCGTTTTATTAAACTGCTTTATAACCGTATCATACATACTTTGTTTGGGCATTGACTTTGTTGCTATCATTCTTTTATAATTTTATTGAAAATGTTCACAATACATTTTTCTGTTATCTTTCCAGCTGCAGTGGTGCCTTAAATCGCAATTAAAACAAAGCGTTTTAAAGAGTTCGCTACCTGCCTGCTCCAGTTCTTTCTCAGTTTCTTCTACAACTGCCGGTCTTTCCATTTCAACTATATTCATAGAATCTGTATTTTGGAATACACTAAAGCTAAAGCTGTGCCCAAAAAATTAAAAAAAGAGAATGATTATTTTAATTTGTTGATTATCAGATAACAATAAAGAATGAGAGAATTCTTCTTATTTTCCCTGATGGAAAGAAATTACCCGGGTGGGAGATAATTACCCGGCGATTATTTAATTTTTTCCCGTAAGGTTTTGCGGTCTATTTGAAGGATTTCTGCAGCTTTAGATTTATTTTGATCTACCGCGGCAAGAACTTTTAAAATATGTTTTTTTTCTACCTCTTTTAAGGCAACTAATTCATCATCTACAGCCGGAACCTGGTATTTTACCGACGCAGGTAAGTCCTGCGGAAGAATTTCATCTTCACTCATAATTATAGCCCGTTGAATTACGTTTTCTAACTCCCGAATATTCCCCGGCCAATTGTAACGTTTTAAAATTTCAAGGGTCTTCTCAGATAATTTTAAACCGGTTTTTCCATAATCCCGCTGATATTTATCCAGAAAGGTTTTGGCAAGCGGTAGAATATCTTCTTTACGTTCCCGCAACGGCGGTGTAAGAATATCTACCACATTTAAACGATAATAAAGATCTTCTCGAAAAGTTCCTTTTTCTACCATTTCCCGTAAATCACTATTTGTAGCGGCAATAACCCGAACCTGGATTTTTTCTGAATTTCTGCCCCCCAGTTTCCTTATTTCTTTTTCCTGAAGCACCCGCAACAATCTAACCTGAACCGCCAGTGAAGCCGTTCCTATTTCATCTAAAAAAATAGTACCACCATTAGCCGCCTGGAAGTAACCTTCCCGGGTTTCTGAAGCGCCGGTATAGGCACCTTTGGTAGATCCGAATAATTCTGATTCCAGTAAATTCTCGGGAATAGCGCCACAATTTACCGCGATAAATGGATTTTGTGCAAAAGAACCTTTGTAATGAATTGCCCTTGCCACAAGTTCTTTCCCGGTACCGCTCTCCCCTCTTATCAAAATTGTAGCGCGGTTATTTTTCACCCTTTCAATAATATCAACCAACTCTTCAAATTTTGCTGAAGAGCCCACCATTCCACCGTAATTGGTTCTAATTTCTTTCGTAGCGGTTGATTTTTGAGTTGAAGGCCGGTTTACTAAAGATTTTTTAACTGAAGTAAGTAATTCAGATTTCGTAAAAGGTTTAGGCAAATAATCTAACGCCCCAGACTTTATTGCTGTTAGAGCATTATCTATAGAAGGATAGCCGGTAATTACAAGTTTTGGAATTTCAGGATAATGATCGTCTACATATTTAACCAATTCCATCCCGTTCATTCCCGGCATTTGTAAATCGGTTATCAATAAATCTATACTGCTGTGCTTTAAAATATCTATCGCTTCCATCACCGAACCAGCCTTGTAATTATGGTAATTCTCCTGTTTTAGATGGCGGTCCAGTACTTCCAGCATATCGTAATCGTCATCTACTATAAGTAAGTTTTCTTTGCGTATAGACATATTAGAAGTTCAATGGTAATTTAATTTTAAAGATAGTTCCTTTTGGAATGTTACTGGCAATGCTAATTTCTCCTTTATGACTTTTAATAATGCCATGTACCACGCTTAATCCCAGCCCGGAGCCTTCTCCCAGGGGTTTTGTAGTATAAAAAGGTTCAAATATTTTATCTTTTACTTTATGATCAATTCCTTTGCCTTCATCGGCAATTTCAATAGTATAATGACTTTCATTACTATAAATAGAAATAACAATTTGTGAATTTTCCGGGGAATAATAAATGGCATTTATTACCAGGTTAAAAAACACCTGGGTTAACTGTATAGGATCTACCTGGGCTTTTAAAACGGGATCCTGAATATTAAATTTAAACCGAATATTAGCTTTTTTGAAATTAGGTTTTAAAAGCGACAGTGCCTGGGTAATTATGGGTTTTACCTTAATCTTTTTAATATCCTGAGGCATATCACAGGAGAAAAACATAAGTTTTTTTACTACTTCCCTGGAATAAATCGCAGAATTTAGGATTTTTTGCGCATCTCGTTTAGTTTGTTTTTCAGCAGTCTTTTCTTCAATAAATTCGGCAAAACCTAAAATATTACCAAGGGGAGTATTCAGCTCGTGAGCTATACCCGCGGTAATTTCTCCTAAAATGGCAAGCCGATCATTTCTTGCGGCAGTTTGTTTTAAATGTTCTTCCTGAACCTTAATATTTTGACGTTCAAAAAACAGCGCAATCTCATCGGCAATTTTATCTAAAAGTCGCTGTTCTTCTACCAGAAAATGCGCTTTAGATAAATCTGCAGCCGGGTAATGTACTTTTATAAAACCTATTTCATTTTTAGAAATTTTGATGATGCTTTTTTGAGAGTAGCCTTCCTTTGGAATTGGGTTAGAGCTTAAATGATAAGATTCGCACCGTATCTCTACGGTTGCCAGCTCTGGAAAACGCCAGGCACTTTTAAGAATTTGCACAATAGATTCTAAAGTAACTTCATAAGAACCTTCAAACTCTCTAATAGCCGATGAAACCTGATAAAGACAGGAGAGTTCTTTAATTCGCTCTTGCAACTTCTCTTCTACAGAAATACTTTCAGGCGCCATTTTAAAAGGATTCTTTCAGCAAAGATAAGGGGATTTCTTAAGCTAAGTGAATTTAGGTAGGTTTTGACTTAAGTATATATCAAAATACTTTTTAAACATTAATTTTAAGGAGTAAACTACCGCGGAGCAAACTCACGAGGCATTCATTGATAAATATTGTTCAAATTTTCAAGATAAACCTTGGAATATTTAAATCTCGATTATCGAGTAAAAACAAAAAAAGCGGCTCTTAGAGCCGCTTTCAAAACTGTAAATAATTATATTCTATCTAGGTTGGAAGGAAAATCGCTGACCTCCAACGGAAACTCCAGCCATTGCACCACCTTTAGGAATGGTTACTACGGCTACTCCATCTTGGAAATCAATATCCCGTGAAGCTCCTTTATCTAGAATTACGGCAGATGCATTTGCAGAAAGCTCGTAATCACCCTCTTTAAATCTTTCCAGATCGGCATCGGTTTCAAAGAATAGAACTTCAATAAAAGCCTTTCCTCCTGCCTGTAAGCCAATATCTACTTGTTTAAGGTCTGCATATCCTATAATGTTATTGCCCTGATAAACAACACCATTACCGGAAGCTCCCCCAATTACATAGGCTCCTTTACCTACATTTGGGAAAATAGCATAACCCGCAGAGTTATCTAGCATCTCCGCCGCGTTAGTATGATTCTGCCTTATTTCATTTCTGGCATCAGTAGCATCACTTCTTAGATCGTCTTCAGTATTCTGCATACTTCCGCAACTTGCAAAAAGCAAAAGTACTATTACAAATACTGGTTTGTAAAAATTGTTGGTTAGTGCTTTCATTTCTTCATTATTTTTTGGTTTCCTTATGAAATTAGTTATTCAAATAAAGAAAAATTGTTAATCGACTGTTATTTTGCTTAACATTAGCTTTTTAGCACAAATAGTTAAAGAAAACACAATCAAATTAGCCTGAAATAATATAAAATGAAGCGGGGTCCTAAGGGCTAAGGTCATTTTTATGATTAAAAGTGTGCGCCATTTTTACTATATTATAGTTTTTACTTAATCACCATAGTTATTTAATATGAATAATAAATTTCCATAAAAAATAATTATAGTAATTTTAAGCTATTAATCCTTTAAAACTCTCCAAATTATGGAAAAAAACGATCACAGAAACCATCCCGATAATCACAAGGTATGGGAAGTAAACGAATCCAGTCGTTGCCCGTTTATGGGTGGCGCACTTGATAAAACTGCCGGTAGCGGAACCTCTAACCGTGACTGGTGGCCTAACCAATTAAACCTGTCAATTTTAAGACAACACTCTAATTTGTCCACTCCTATGGACGAAGATTTTAATTATGCTGAAGAATTTAAAAGCCTGGATCTAAAAGCTGTAAAAAAAGATATTTTTGAGCTTATGGAAGATTCCCAGGAATGGTGGCCGGCCGATTATGGGCATTATGGTCCTTTCTTTATACGCATGGCCTGGCACAGTGCGGGAACCTACCGTATTGGCGATGGGCGTGGGGGTGCCAGCTCAGGTTCACAGCGGTTTGCTCCTTTAAACAGTTGGCCAGATAATGCCAACTTAGATAAAGCCCGCCTTTTATTGTGGCCAATTAAACAAAAATATGGAAGAAAAATTTCCTGGGCAGATCTTATGATTCTTACCGGGAACTGTGCCCTGGAATCTATGGGATTAGAAACCTTTGGATTTGGTGGTGGCCGTGAAGATATTTGGGAACCGGAAGAAGATATCTACTGGGGTTCTGAAGGTGAATGGCTGGGAAATAAAGAAAGATATTCTGAAAATAACGAATTGGAAAGCCCTTTAGGAGCTTCCCATATGGGTCTTATCTACGTAAATCCGGAAGGTCCTAACGGAAATCCAGATCCCGTTGCAGCAGCCAAAGATATTCGCGAAACTTTTGGTCGAATGGCGATGAACGATTACGAAACAGTAGCGTTAATAGCCGGCGGTCATACCTTTGGAAAAACCCACGGTGCGGGAGACGCCGAGCAATATGTAGGTGCAGAACCTGCAGGAAGTGCTATTGAAGAAATGGGACTTGGCTGGAAAAACAGTATGGGAAAAGGAAATGCTGGGGATACCATAACCAGTGGAATTGAAGGTGCCTGGACCAATACACCGACTAAATGGAGCAATAGCTTCTTTGACAATCTTTTTAAATATGACTGGGAATGTATTAAAGGACCGGGTGGCGCTTACCAGTGGAAACCAAAAGGTGATGCCGGAGCCGGTACAATTCCAGATGCCCATGATCCTTCCAAAAGTCATGCTCCCTTTATGCTTACCACCGATTTATCTTTAAAGGAAGATCCTGCATACGAGAAGATTTCAAGAAATTTTTACGAAAATCCTGAAGAATTTGCAGAAGCATTTTCTAAAGCCTGGTATAAATTAACCCACCGTGATATGGGACCACTTTCGCGCTATTTAGGCCCTGAAGTTCCGTCAGAAGAGCTTATTTGGCAAGATCCAGTACCAAAGGTAGATCACGAAATAATTAACGATAAAGACGTAGCTCAACTTAAGAAAAAAATTCTTGATTCAGGTTTAACGGTATCACAGTTGGTATCTACCGCCTGGGGATCGGCCTCTACTTTTAGAAATTCAGATAAAAGAGGTGGTGCAAATGGTGCTCGTATTAGGCTCGAACCACAAAGACACTGGGAGGTTAACAATCCGCCACAATTGCAACAGGTAATCACCAAGCTTGAAAATATTCAAAAAGAATTTAATGATGCGCAAACCGGAAACAAAAAGGTTTCCCTTGCAGATCTTATTGTCCTTGGAGGTTGCGTGGCTATTAAGAAAGCTGCTGCAGATGCCGGTTTTGATATTGGAGTTCCGTTTACACCGGGACGTACCGATGCCACGGCAGAGAAAACCGATGTAGAAGCCTTTGAGCCATTAGAACCAAATGCTGACGGGTTCCGAAATTATGCCAGAAACCGGGATAATATTTCAGCTTCAGCGGAAGAAATGCTGGTAGATAAAGCTCAATTATTAAGCTTAACTCCGCCAGAAATGACTGTGTTAGTTGGCGGGATGCGTGTATTAAATACAAACTTTGATGGTTCTAAACATGGTGTTTTCACAGATCGCCCGGGACAGCTAACCAACGATTTTTTCAAGAATATTCTGGATATGCGAACTACCTGGAAAGCAACATCAGATGCTCAAACAGAATTTGAAGGAAGCGATCGTACAACAAACAGTGTGAAATGGACAGGAACAAGAGTAGATCTTATTTTTGGATCAAATTCTGAACTGCGTGCTTTAGCCGAAGTGTACGGGTGTGAAGACTCACAGGAAAAGTTTGTAAAAGACTTTGTAAAGGCCTGGGACAAGGTTATGAACTTAGATCGTTTTGATGTTTGATACCTAAAAAACTGGTAATTATTTAACCCCATAATCTGTAATTATGGGGTTTATTTTTTGAAACCTTTGCTAACTTTAAAAAGTTAATTCAGCTCAAATTGTTGTTTGGGTTGGCGCAGTAGCTTTTCTAAACCTAAAAGGCGCAATACAAAAATACCTATTAAAATGGTTAATGCTATTTTGAAATAGTAGAGTAACGAAGTTATTCCCGAACTGGTTTTATAATGAGCCATTAATTGCTCCCCAATTTCCGGTTGAATGCTGGCAATATTATGCAAATCGACGTTTAAGATTTTAAAATAGTCGGTTGCATTTTTATTAATTAGGTAGATAGCAGTAGTAAAATCTTCTTCCTTTAAATTTTCTAGAATAGTGTTTTCTAAAACCAGGTACTCTTCATAATGCTTCTGGAAATCTTGAAAATAAACTTCCTCGCGCTCTACTAAATAGGTCTTACCATAATCTTTTAAAACCTGGTCAACTTGAGAATTATAGGCCTTAATTTCCATTAAATTGAAGGCTGCATTATACTCCCCATTATCTTTAATGTCCTCAAATAGCATTCTTTTCTCATGGAGAATTTCAGAAAGTTCATAAATTTGAGAAGCAGGCAGAAGTCGGTCCTGATAAAGGGAGGAAATATCCTGGTCTATGCTTTTCAAACTTCTTTTCTCAATAATTTCTGTGATTAACAATAGTGCAAAAAAAGCACTTAACAATAAGATAAGACGTTTGCGTTTTTTCGGCTTTATGGAATAGAGGTCTTTCATTTCGATAAATTTAAGCATGCAAATATACCTATCAATTTAATGATTTTAAGCCATTTATTTTATGATTATGCTCATAAAAAAAGCCTTAATTGAAAAATTAACAATTAAGGCTCCTTATTTACTTTTTACTTTTCGGTTAGAAATAACATCCTCCACCTCTTCTTCGTCCGGTATTAGATTCACTATCGCCTATTTTAAAACTAAGGCTTACTAAGAATTGGTTTAATCTTGTATCGGTGAATTCAGCTCGATTAACCCCGTAATCTCCATTATTAATGTCAATAGACTGAGTTTCCGCTGAAGCTAAACTCCTATCATACCTAAAATCAATTTCAAACCTTCCAAATCCAACCTTAATTCCGGCCTGAGCAGCTAGCGGAGTATTTTGTGCTACAATTGTTTGATTTATGGGTTCAGTTCCTTCAAGAGTGGCATTCATTATATTCTGGTACGCAGGCCCAGCGTACACATCTACAGGTCCCCATACGTTGTAACCAAATAATAGGGGAATACTTAATTTTTCTACGGCATAGGTAGAATTTTGATCCGGAAAAGGAAATTCAGTTTCCATAGAATTATAGATTACTTCGGGACGAACGAAAAATTTACCAAAATTTAATTCAAAAAATATTCCCGCATGAAATCCAAACTGTGCTTCGGCATTAAAAGTATCAGAATTAAAACCTTCACCAGAATCAAGTCCGGTTAATTCCCCTCCCATAACGTAATTACCACCACCTTTAACGCCAAAACTATACTCCTGAGCCTGAGTAAAAGACACGCAAAAAATGCTAATAATAATCATTAAAAAATATCTGTTCATAAAAATAAATTTAGTAGGTCTGTTCTTGCGGGTAAATATATCAATTATCTAAAATAATAATAGAGTTCCCGGTTTCTTTTTAACGCATAAAAATTCAATTGCGTATATATCTGTTATATAATATATTTCTGCGCCCGTTAATACAAATTAAAGTACTTAAAATAATCAGATCGGGTAGAAAGGTAAGGATTATTTCCCTACCTGTCCTCCCACACCACCCAGCATACGGTTCCGTACTGGGCGGTTCCCTAATTTACGTTCTAACTTTAAGGTAATAGTCCAGAAGAGAAGTGTAACCAGCCTGTCTCAGTCTGTGGATGGTAATAGTCCTTTTGAGGATAAAGCTGTTAGCTGTATGCCAGTAGCTTTTCCTCGTGTTGGCATATTCCCACGCTTTCCACTTGTTCAGGCCAAGCTTGATAAGCATCTTTCCTTTCGTGCGGATGCGTTTCCATTGTTTCCAGATACACATCCTTAGACGTCGACGGTACCAGCGATCTATG
>NZ_FUZC01000016.1 GCF_900168115.1 Salegentibacter salinarum | reverse complement strand
CTACTAAGTTCCAGTCACGCTGCATAACTTTTTTGTCTTGTTTGCCCAGCCAGCGACGGCGTTTTATATGCAGGAAAACCTTTTTACCACGCAGCGGAAAATCCTGGATTGTTATTTCCTTATGGAACCCGTGAGCTATGACCAGCTGGGAGGAGAACTCTTTAGGGATCTCCGGCTTCTCTTCAAAGTTCAAGTGTAGTATATCTCCTTCTGTTTGATGACCGGTAAGATCAAAATGGGTGATTAATAATTCTGGTAATAATATCTTGAGTAGGTCTATATATGGATCCAATGCTTCCTGTTTAGACAGCAAAAATCAAACTATTATTTCAATTCACACACAACTTTTGAGAATGATCCACTACCACCCAGATTTTTTGAGTATTAAAATACATCAATATACGCGTAAATAAATGAATTTCAGTGCTTTTAGTAACACTGGGAATCATTTTTTTCGTTTCATATCAAATAAAAGGTGACCTATTCGGTTACCAAATTCACTTCCAATGAATGAATCAGTGCATGTTTTTTTATATAATTCGTTAAAAAAAGGATTCTTCATTTAGAAAAATCCCCATTTTTTGATTTTAATATTTTGTAATTTATTAGTCTTTATCGTCCTCTTCTTCGTCTTTTTCAGGAATTTCTACGATAGGTTCGTTGAAATCTGAATCATCGTAATCGTCTTCATCAAAGTTAGCCATAGTATTTTCAAGACGTGTACTTACTTTTACCAGGTAAATAGTGTCTTCGGTTTTTACTTCAACCGCTTCAACCGTTTCATTTTTTGCGTTTTTAAAAGCAATAATCTGGTCGTCGTCATATCCGTCAGGATATTTCTCAACTAAAAGTCCGAGGATTTCGGGAGTTAATTTTTTGTAGTCAACAATAATTCTTTTCATAAATAAAATTTTATGAGGATGTAGTTAGTAGGTTTTAAAAATACTGTTTTTAAATTATAAATCAAGCTTTCCTATAATATTCAAAAGCATTCCAAATTAGCTCGTTAGGTACTTTGCAATCTATCACCGTGTTGCCTATATCTTTTAGCAGTACAAAATTTATATTTCCGTGGGAATTTTTCTTGTCGTATTTCATTAAATCTATGATTTGCTGAATGTCTCCGTCCAAAAATTCTACTCTTTCGTAAATATCCAGAATTTTACGGGTGATTTCTTTTAATTTATCTTCTGGAAAACTCTGAAGTTCTTTAGAAAGGTAAGTTGCCAAAACCATCCCTACTGCAATAGCTTCTCCGTGAAGTAAAGTAGTTTTCTCTGAATGTGTTAAGAAATATGATTCTATGGCGTGACCTAACGTGTGACCGTAATTTAATGTTTTGCGCAAACCATTTTCTTCGGGATCTTCTGTGACTACCTTAGATTTTATTTCAACCGATTCTTTAATAATATCATCAAGATCATCTAAAGTAAGTTCACTTAAATTAGTCACTTTATTCCAATAGGTCTCGCTGCTAATTAGAGCGTGTTTTAGAATTTCAGCCAAACCACTTCGCATTTCGGTTTGTGGAAGGGTAGCTAAAAAAGATGGGTCAATTATTACCATTTCAGCGTGATTAATAACGCCAATCTGGTTTTTTAAATTCCCAAGGTCTACACCGGTTTTTCCGCCAACCGAAGCATCTACCATAGCCAGTAAACTGGTGGGTATATTTATATAACTTATGCCACGTTTAAAAGTAGAAGCTACAAATCCGCCAAGATCGGTTACCACACCACCGCCAACATTAATTATCAGACTTTTACGATCTGCGTCTAATTCAGAAAGTGCATTCCAAACGCCGGTACAGGTTTCCAAATTTTTATTGATCTCACCGGCTTCGATTTCTAGAATTTCAAAATTTTCTGAAGTATCAATTTTCTGTAAAAAAGCAGCCAGGCAATCACGATGCGTATTATTATCTACCAAAATAAAGACTTTGGAAGGTTTTGCTTCTTTTATATAAGAATTTATCTTAAGAAAACCATCTTCCTGATAGTAAACCGGCCCTTTGGCTGCCATATTAGACATAGTTCTTGACGTTTTTTAGTATTTGTGATTTGGCTTCGAAAATAAGCAGAAATATTCATAATGAAATCAAACTTCAATAATTATATTTGCGCTAATTAAGACACACCCCATGATTAATAGAAAAATTTTTAATGATACTAAAACAGCTTTTAAATTAAAATCTGATTTAGAACTGGATCGTGCTATCTTCTTATTCAGCATGATGAAAAATAAGCAACTGGTAGACGCCGGTTCCTGGTTGACTAAAATTTCTTTAAAACTACACTTGCCAGTAGAAGCACTGATTAAAAAAACAATTTTTGAACAGTTTTGTGGGGGTGTAACCGAAGATGATTGTAAGCCGATAACAAAAGAAATGTATGCTGAAAAATTGCACGGTATTCTTGATTATTCGGTTGAAGGAAAAGAAACCGAAGAGCAATTTGACGCTGCTTTAGATAAGAAAATGAAACTGATAAAATTCGCTGCTGAAAGTGATGAATTACCTTTTTCACTTTTTAAACCTACCGGAATTGGAAGGTTTGCCATTTGGGAAAAAATCACAGAGCGCATTAATCTTAGCGACGAAGAAAAGCAGGAATGGGAACGGGTGAAAGAAAGAGTTGATACGCTTTGTAAATGTGCTTACGACAATAATGTAAGGTTATATGCCGATGCAGAGGAAAGCTGGATGCAACTTGCTGCCGATGAATTGATGGAAGAAATGATGAAGAAATATAATAAGGACAAAATCCTTATATATAATACTTTTCAGTGCTATCGTTGGGACAGGTTGGAGTATGTAAAGAATCTTCACGAAAGAGCTAAAGAAGAAGGCTTTAAAATAGGAGCCAAAATTGTACGTGGTGCTTATATGGAAAAGGAAAATGCACGTGCAAAAAAATACAATTATACCACCCCAATTTGCGAAAACAAGGAAGCTACAGATGTTAATTTTAACAGCGTGATGTCTTACTGTTTAGCAAATCTAAATGATATACATTTATTTATAGGAACCCATAACGAGGTGAGTAATTATCTTGCCTTGCAAAGTATGGAAGATAAGGGTTTACCTTTAAACGATGATCGTATTTGGTTTAGCCAATTGTATGGGATGAGTGACCATATTAGTTATAATCTGGCCAAAAAAGGATACAATTCGGCTAAATTAGTGCCTTTTGGCCCTGTGCGTGAAGTTGTACCTTATTTATTAAGAAGAGCACAAGAGAATACATCGGTTAAAGGGCAAACCGGACGTGAACTTTCACTTTTAGAAGAAGAAAAGAAACGTAGAAAAGGTCAACCTACTAAACACGATAGGGGAGAGCATTAAAAATTAAAAAGCTGTTTGGGAAGTTTTTCTTTGAACGTCAACCTGAACTTGTTTCAGGTTCTAACATATTAGATTCTGAAATAAATTCAGAATGACAGCTTTAAAAAAATAATCCTAAACAGCTTTTTTTATGCCGAAGAAAATTAATCCTCGGTTTCTTCCATGGTATGATATACATTCTGTACATCATCGTCTTCTTCCAGTCTTTCCAGTAATTTTTCAACATCAGAGGCTTCTTCTGCTGATAGGGGTTTTGTTACCTGCGGGATTCTTTCAAATCCTGAAGAAAGGATTTCAATCTCCCTGTTTTCTAATTCTTTTTGAATGGCTCCAAAATACTCGAAAGGGGCGTAAATGTGAATTCCGTCTTCGTCTTCAAAAACTTCTTCGGCGCCAAAATCTATAAATTCCAATTCCAGTTCTTCCACATCAAGTCCTTCAGAATTTAATCTGAAATTACAGGTATGGTCAAACATAAATTCTACAGATCCTGAAGTTCCCAGGTTTCCGTCGCATTTATTAAAATGAGAACGAACATTCGCTACGGTACGGTTATTATTATCGGTAGCGGTTTCCACGAGTACGGCAATTCCGTGAGGCGCATAACCTTCAAAAAGTACAATTTTATAATCGCCCTGATTTTTATCGCTCGCCCTTTTAATGGCGCGCTCAATATTGTCTTTGGGCATATTTACGCTTTTCGCGTTTTGGATAACCGCTCTCAACTTGGCATTGGTATCAGGATCGGGTCCGCCTTCTTTAACGGCCATCACGATATCTTTTCCAATGCGGGTAAAGGCTTTGGCCATTGCAGACCAGCGTTTCATCTTACGCGCCTTTCTAAATTCAAATGCTCTTCCCATGTATTCTGAATAAAAAACTGAGGCAAAAATATAAAAAAGCTTCCAATTCAATTTAAAAATTGGAAGCTTTAAATTTTCGCGGTATTTTTTCTGGAATTAAGCTGAAGCTTCTACTATTTCTTCAATAGCTTTAGCCAGCTTAAAATCTTTCTCGGTTACTCCATCGGCATCGTGGGTGGATAGGGATATTTCGAGTTCGTTATAAACATTCCCCCAATTTGGATGGTGTTCCTGGGCTTCGGCCTCAAAAGCAATACGTGTCATTACCGTAAAGGCATCTTTAAAATCTGCAAACTGAAATGACGTATGAATAGCATTATCTTTATAAACCCAGCCTTCAAGATTTTCCAGCTTTTTATTGATTTCGTCTTCGCTTAGTTTTTTCATAATAGTGAATTTAAGTAATTAGTCATTTAAATTTAAGCAACTAAAGCCTGAATTTTGAATCTAATTGGCTTTTAGGACAAGATTAACACCTAATTCTTTACTGAAGCTTTTGTGACTTGCTGTACTGAAACCTGTAAGTTTTTAGGCAGAATGTTTTCTTTAGGCAACACGGCTAAAAACCGATCAAAGTTAGAATCGTAGATATTTTTAAAGACCAGGTTTTTATAACCTAAAACTTCGCATACCTCTTCAATAAAATCTTTTTGATGCACCAGATCGGAGCTTCCCAGGTGAAAAACTCCCTGTTTTTTTCTATTGATTATATAATGAATTTGCTGGGTAACTTTTTCAATTTCAGTAACATTAATCACCACATTTGGAAAAACTTCTATTGCTTCGCCGAGATCAATGAGCGTTTTAATTTGCTTCAATCTTGGAGAATTATGTCCAAAAACCATAGGTAAACGTAAAATGTTATATTTATCGTTTGGCAGTCTTAGCAGGGCATTTTCAATCTTAATTTTAAACCTGCCGTAAATACTTTGCGAGAGTGTTTTGTCGTACTCATAAGAAGGGAAATTGGTAAAAGCATCAAATACATTGGCAGATGAGATAAACAGCAATTTACATTTATGAGTGAGGATGTAATTAATTACTTCAAAATGAGCGATAATTTGCGCGTCAAAATTTCCCCGTACGGCAGAGATAATTATCGTTGGTTTTACATTTTGAAGTAAGATCTCAATATTTTCAGTTTCCATATCAAAATGATGAAACTGATGATTCTCTTCCAAAATCCGGTTTGGAGTGTGGTAGGTACCGTGGGTATCAAAAAAGGAACATAACTCTTTATATAAGGCATTGCCTATAAAGCCGCTTGCTCCTAAAATTAAAATTCGTTCCAAAAATTATCCTTTATAAAAGGGCAATTTCACCTGTACGGCCGGAATGGATTTTTTTCTAACTTTTATAAAAATCTTGTTGCCAAATTTAGCAACTTCTGCAGGCACGTAGCCTAAACCTATTCCTTTTTCCAGCGATGGTGACATTGTCCCAGAAGTTACTTCGCCAATAACCTTGCCATCTTCATCCTCAATTTCGTAACCCTGGCGCGGGATTCCACGCTCTTCCAATTCAAAAGCGATAAGCTTTCGTTTTGGTCCTTCTTCTTTTTCTTTCTTTATTGCTTCAGAATTGATAAAGTCTTTAGTGAATTTAGTGATCCAGCCTAGTTTTGCTTCGATTGGAGAAGTTGTTTCGTCAATATCATTTCCGTAAAGACAAAAGCCCATTTCCAGTCTTAACGTGTCACGGGCAGCCAAACCAATAGGCTTTATTCCGTAATCTTTACCGGCTTCCATAACACGATCCCAAATTTCTTCGGCATCTTCGTTTTTGAAATAGATTTCGAAGCCTCCGCTTCCGGTATAACCCGTGGCTGAAATAATCACTTTATCAATCCCTGCAAATTCGGCAACTTCAAAAGTGTAAAATTTCATATTAGAAAGGTCTACTTCTGTCAAAGATTGCATTGCTTCTGCCGCTTTTGGTCCCTGTATAGCTAAAAGTGAAAATTCGTCAGACATATCGCGCATTGTTGCATCCATCGTATTGTGCTGCGCGATCCAGTTCCAGTCTTTATCTATGTTAGAAGCATTTACTACCAGTAAATATTTTTCAGAATTAATCCTGTATATAATTAAATCGTCAACAATTCCCCCGGTTTCGTTGGGCATCACGGTGTATTGTGCTTTCCCGTCTATTAGTTTTGAAGCATCGTTGGTAGTGATTTTTTGAATAAGCTCTTGAGCCTTGTCGCCGGTAATTAGGAATTCTCCCATATGAGAAACATCAAAAACTCCTAATTTTTCACGAACGTTCTGGTGTTCAATATTCACACCTTCATAAGAAACAGGCATATTATAGCCTGCAAAAGATACCATTTTGGCATTTAGTTCTTTATGTCTGGCAGCGAGGGCAACTTCTTTCATTTTTCTAAAATTTGGGCAAATTTATTGATTTCACTTTGAATACAATATTAAAAAGGGGTTTTTATGAAGAATCGTGAAAATAATAGAGTTCGACTTAGTTTAATAGCGCTTACTCTATTCGAATTAAACTTTTATTGGCAAATCTATCTGAAATTTAAGTTTAGATTAAATTTTTCGAACGAAGCTTTCAGGCTTTAATTTGTAATTTTATGAATGTAATTATTCAACCAAATCTATTATGAAGATACTCTCTGCAGAACAATTAAAAGAAGCCGATGAAGTTACACTTAAAACTGAAGGAATTTCGAGCACGCGTTTAATGGAGCGAGCGGCAAGTCTGGTTTTTAACGAAATACATACCCGGCTGGAAGGTGCAGATATCAATATTAAAATTTTTTGCGGAATTGGAAATAACGGCGGCGATGGACTGGTGGTTGCGCGTTTGCTTCATAAATACGGCTATAAAGTGGAAGTTTATGTGGTAAATTACAGCGATAAACGTTCTGATGATTTTCTGGTGAATTACGATCGTTATAAAAAGGAAAGCCATACCTGGCCTGCACTGATAAAACGAGTAGAAGATTTTCCTGAAATATCACCGGGAGATTTTGTGGTAGACGCCATTTTTGGGATTGGGTTAAACCGCCCTGCTGAGGGCTGGCTGGCAAAATTGCTATTACATATTAATGGATCAGGGGCATTTTGCCTTGCGGTAGATATGCCATCAGGATTATTTCCCGATAAAGTGCCGTCCGAAGATACCGCGGTGATCAAAGCGAATTATACGTTGACTTTCCAGACCCCGAAAATGGTATTTTTTCTGCCTCAAACAATGAAATATTCGGGTGAAGTTCAGGTTTTGGATATTGGGTTAGATCGCGGCTACTTAAAAGAAGTTAAAGCAATGGCTCAGCTTATTGGTAAGCGGGAAGCCCGGCAACTTTATAAACCACGTGATAAAAATTCACACAAAGGCGATTACGGCCATACGCTTGTAATTGGTGGAAGTTATGGCAAAATTGGAAGTATGGTGCTTTCGGCTCAATCTACTTTAAGAGCCGGGGCTGGTTTGTGCAGTGTTTTTGTGCCAAAATGCGGATACGAAATTTTACAATCTAGTTTTCCTGAAGCAATGGTGATTACTGACGAAGACGCTAACGAGCTTACTGATATTAAAACCGATCTCGAACCCGACGTGATTTGTTTCGGAATGGGTGCGGGAAAATCTTCTAAAACGGTAAAAGCATTTAAAGGCTTATTGGAACAAACTGAAAATCCTATGCTAATTGATGCTGACGGATTAAATATGCTTTCTGAAAATAACGAACTTCTTGCTTTGCTCCCTAAGAATTCGGTTTTAACGCCACATCCTAAAGAATTGGAAAGATTGATAGGGAAGTGGGACGACGATTTTAAAAAGATTGATAAAATAGAAAAATTCACTAAAAAGTATAAGGTAGTCCTGGTTTTAAAAGGAGCCCATAGCTTTGTTTTTAGTGGGAAGCATACCTATATTAATAATTCAGGGAATCCGGGAATGGCAACAGCAGGAAGTGGCGATGTGCTTTCCGGAATAATTGCAGGGTTAATGTCTCAAAAGTATGAACCGCTTGTGGCAGCAATTTTAGGCGTTTATTTACACGGGCTTGCAGGCGATATTGTTGCTGAAGAAAATGGTTATGAATCTTTAATTTCGGGCGATATTTGTGATAACCTGGGGAAAGCATATTTGGCGTTGATGAATGATAAAAAGAAGGTATAAAATCTTCTTTTAGGTTTGTTTAAAACTTTAATTTGAGTAATTCTTAAAAATTTGGTTTTAAATTTGGATTGCATCCGTAGAAATAAGAATTTTGACCCTGAAATTAAAAAGAATTTATTTTATAGCTGAATTATCGATTTTCAATCTTTTTCGAAATAAAATTTAATCATTTTTAATTAAAAATATTCACTTGAATTTACTGTAACTTCAATAAGTTCAGAATTTATCTTCATTATCTAAAATTGTAATTTATGCAGTCTCATCATTATATCAGTTCAGCCATTTTAGATTTGGAAACCATTGAAGATATAATGGTGAATAAGAAAAAATTGGCGCTTAGTGAAGAGGCTGAATCGAATATCCAAAAATCCAGAAAATACTTAAACAAAAAAATCACCGAAAGCGATACTCCCGTTTATGGAATAAATACCGGTTTTGGAGCTTTATGTAATGTAAAAATAAGTCCAGGTAAATTAACTGAACTTCAGGAAAATCTCGTAAAATCTCACGCCTGCGGAACCGGTGATAAAGTGAATAAGGAGATTATAAAATTGATGCTTTTACTGAAAATTCAATCTTTAAGCTACGGAAATTCGGGTATTGCGCTGGAAACCGTTTTAAGACTGATAGATTTTTACAATCTTGATATTTTACCGTTAGTTTATGAACAGGGTTCTTTGGGAGCTTCCGGCGATCTTGCACCGCTTGCCCATTTGGCCTTACCTTTAATTGGCGAAGGAGAAGTTTATTTTGAAGATGAAGTTATTAGCGGAGAAGAATTGCTGAAACGCCAGGATTGGGATGCTTTAAAATTGCAGTCTAAAGAAGGTTTGGCCTTGCTAAACGGGACGCAATTTATGAGTGCGCATGCAGTTTATGCTTTGATAAAATCGTATAAATTATCTTATCTGGCCGATCTTATTGGTTCGGTTTCTATAGATGCTTTTGATTGTAATTTATCCCCTTTTGACGAATTGGTGCATCTTGCCAGACCACACCGCGGACAAATAAAAACTGCTGAACGTATGCGCAGATTTTTAGAAGATAGCCAGATTGCTAAAAGTGAGAAGGAAAATGTGCAGGATCCTTATAGTTTTAGATGTATCCCTCAGGTTCACGGTGCTAGTAAAGACACCTTGAGTTTTGTAAGAAAAACGATTAAAACTGAGATTAATTCGGTTACCGACAATCCTAATATTTTTATTGAAGAAGATAAGATTATTTCGGGTGGAAATTTTCACGGGCAGCCTTTGGCCCTTGCGGTGGATTATTTGGCTATTGCTTTGGCTGAACTTGCTAATATTTCAGAAAGGAGAACTTACCAGCTTGTTTCCGGGCTTCGTGGCTTACCGGCATTTTTGGTTGAAAATCCCGGTTTAAACAGCGGATTTATGATTCCGCAGTATACCGCAGCCAGTATTGTGAGTCAGAATAAACAACTTGCAGTTCCGGCTTCTGTAGATTCTATAGTTTCTTCAAATGGGCAGGAAGATCACGTAAGTATGGGAGCAAACGGTGCAACAAAGCTCTTAAAAGTAGTTGAAAATTTAAATAGTGTGCTGGCTATCGAGTTATTTAATGCTTCGCAGGCAATGCACTTTAGAGAGCCGGCAAAAACTTCGGTAATGCTGAGTGAGGTTTTGGGGGAATTTAGAGAAGTAGTCCCCATTTTACATAACGATGTGACGATGGCGCCACACATACAAGCCGCAAAAACTTATTTGAACAACTTCAGTTTTAAAGAAAATATCTTTGATTAAATTTTGTAGCGGATCCAGTTTATTGCCTGGTCTAAATTATCAAAAACCTCAAAAGAATTTTGTGTTTTATAAAATTGACGTTCTACTTTATGGGCATTTAAGCGAATAAGCTCATTTTCACTTACCACTGCAATAGCCTTTAAGTTTTCGGCCAGGGCAGATTCCCGGTAAACCATAGGATCTACGGCATAAGAATTTTTACGGAAAGAAATATAACCATAGGGTCCACCTTTAAACGCCTCTTTTCCAATAGCCAATAATTCTTTATTATTTTCTGACGTGAAAAGGACACCTTCATTCAATTCGGCAATCAGGATATTTTGAAAAATGCGCACTTGCCCAAATTCCAATTCCATAATATCAGTAGTCATTAATGTAGGGATTAATTCTTTGCAAATTTAATATATTTCAGGGACTATATTAAAAAAAGGCTATTTGAAATAATTCTTTCAAATAGCCTCTTATAAAACTAGTAATTCTTTAAAACTCTAAGATTCGGTTTCTTTAACCGCCTTATCGATTTTTATAGTTAATTCATTTTTCTCTTCATCGAGATCCATAAAAATCTTATCACCTTCGGCTAATTTTGAAGTTATGATTTCTTCAGCTAGCGCATCTTCAATATATTTCTGAATAGCTCTATTTAAAGGCCTCGCACCATATTGTTTATCAAATCCTTTTTCAGCAATAAAATCCTTGGCTTTACCACTTAAGGTCAGGTTGTAACCAAGACTTCCAATTCTGCTGAATAATTTCACTAATTCAATATCAATGATCTTGTGAATATCTTCGCGTTCAAGACTGTTAAAGATCACTACATCATCAATCCTGTTTAAGAACTCAGGGGCAAATGCTTTTTTGAGCGCGTTTTCAATTACGCTTCTTGCATTTTCATCAACTTGAGAACGCTGTGAAGCGGTACCAAATCCAACACCCTGACCGAAATCCTTAAGTTTTCTTGCTCCGATATTAGAAGTCATTATGATGATAGTATTTCTAAAATCGATTTTTCTTCCTAAACTATCGGTTAAATATCCATCATCCAACACCTGAAGCAGCATATTGAAAACATCTGGATGTGCTTTTTCTACCTCGTCAAGGAGAATAACCGCATAAGGTTTTCTACGTACTTTTTCAGTAAGCTGCCCACCTTCTTCGTAACCAACGTATCCCGGAGGCGCTCCAACCAGTCTTGAAATGGCGAACTTCTCCATATACTCACTCATATCTATTCGAATAAGTGAATCGTCGTTATCAAATAATTCCCGGGCAAGCACTTTAGCTAACTGAGTTTTACCAACCCCGGTTTGACCTAAAAATATAAATGACCCAATGGGTTTGTTAGGATCTTTAAGACCCGCACGGTTTCTTTGAATGGCTTTAACCACTTTGCTAACCGCATCATCCTGGCCAATTACTTTTCCTTTGATTTTCTTAGGAAGTTCAACCAATTTATTGCTTTCGGTTTGTGCAATTCTGTTTACAGGAACACCGGTCATCATAGAAACAACATCGGCAACGCTATCTTCGTCAACCGTTTCTTTATGTTTCTTAGATTCTTCTTCCCATTTTTCCTGGGCTATTTGCAGTTCTTTTTCAAGGTTTTTCTCGTCGTCCCTAAGTTTTGCAGCTTCTTCGTATTTCTGCTTTTTAACTACAGAATTTTTCTTTTCCCGTACTTCTTCCAATTTACGTTCCAGATCTAAAATCTGTTTTGGTACGTCGATGTTAGTGATATGTACACGGGCCCCTGCTTCATCCAGCGCATCGATAGCTTTATCTGGAAGAAAACGATCGGTTAAATACCTATTGGTTAAATTCACACAGGCTTCAATCGCATCATCGGTATAAGAAACATTATGGTGATCTTCGTATTTATCCTTAATATTATTTAGAATTTCAATAGTCTCCTCTACGGTAGTAGGTTCTACAATCACCTTCTGGAATCTTCTTTCTAAAGCTCCATCTTTTTCAATATACTGCCTGTATTCATCTAAAGTTGTCGCACCAATACATTGAATTTCCCCTCTTGCAAGGGCGGGTTTAAACATATTGCTGGCATCCAGACTTCCTGTTGCGCCACCGGCACCTACAATGGTATGAATCTCATCTATAAAAAGAATAATATCATCATTCTTTTCCAGCTCGTTCATCACAGCCTTCATACGCTCTTCAAACTGACCTCGGTATTTGGTTCCTGCTACTAAACTGGCAAGATCTAAAGTCACCACGCGTTTGTCAAACAGTATTCTTGAAACTTTACGCTGAATAATTCTTAATGCCAAACCTTCAGCAATAGCCGATTTACCAACTCCGGGTTCACCGATTAGCAAAGGGTTGTTCTTCTTTCTTCTGCTTAAAATTTGCGAAACTCTTTCAATTTCTTTCTCACGTCCAACAACGGGGTCCAGTTTATCATTCTCAGCCATCGCGGTTAAATCCCTTCCGAAGTTATCTAAAACTGGAGTTTTAGACTTTTTAGAAGTTTTACCCGGGCCGCTACCACCTCCGCTAAACGGATTGTCTTTAGTAGCGTCATCGGTATTGCTATCGTCGTCAGAAAATGATTCGGCCGTAGGACTATCCTGAAAATCAGTTTCATCGCTGGCAATCATATATTTAAACTGGTCTTTAACCCCATCATAATCTATCTTAAGCTTGTTAAGTAATTTAGTGGTGGGATCGTTTTCATTTCTTAAAATACATAGCAATAGGTGCGCAGTATTTATATTAGAACTTTGAAAAAGCTTGGCTTCTAAAAAAGTTGTTTTCAAGGCCCGCTCTGCCTGGCGGGTAAGGTGCAGGTTTCTTTTTTCGTTAGAAACTGCAGTAGATTCTGGATTGGCCGGGCTAAGTATTTCAACTTTACGTCTTAAATGACTTAAATCTATATCTAAAGCATTTAAAATATCTATGGCTTTACCATCTCCATCTCGCAGCAAACCAAGCATAAGGTGTTCAGTTCCAATAAAATCGTGTCCTAAACGCAATGCTTCTTCTTTGCTATATGCAATTACATCTTTTACTCTTGGTGAAAAATTATCATCCATCTTTATCTTCCTTTCTCTCTAATGATTTGTTCAGTACAAAACTTTCAAAAATTGTACCTAATCCTATGATATTAGCTAATTGACAAAATTACTTTCAATATTCAAAGGGTAAAATAAGGAACTTATCAACGATAGCACACTAAATATTTGTTAATAAAATTTGGGTAAACAATACTCCAAACAGGGCTTGAACATCTATAAAATACGTAAATTGGCTCGTTAGATTAGAGAACTAAAATAAACTTTACAATATGGCTGAAGGAGAAAAGCTTATTCCTATAAATATTGAAGATGAAATGAAATCGGCCTACATTGATTATTCAATGTCGGTCATTGTGTCACGTGCTTTACCAGATGTTCGTGACGGGTTAAAACCGGTGCATCGCCGGGTATTGTATGGTATGTATGAACTTGGTGTACTCTCTAACCGGTCTTATAAAAAATCGGCCAGGATTGTAGGGGAAGTACTTGGTAAGTATCACCCTCACGGAGATTCTTCCGTTTACGATACTATGGTAAGGATGGCCCAACACTGGAGCATGCGCTATATGCTTGTAGATGGCCAGGGTAACTTTGGTTCTGTAGATGGCGATAGTCCTGCAGCAATGCGTTATACCGAAGCCAGAATGCGAAAAATCAGTGAGGATATGCTTGCTGATATCGATAAAGAAACGGTAGATACTCAGCTTAACTTTGACGATTCCTTGAACGAGCCGGTTGTTATGCCAACGCGTATTCCCAACCTTCTTGTAAATGGAGCGAGCGGTATTGCCGTAGGTATGGCTACCAATATGGCTCCCCATAATATTTCTGAAGTAATAGACGGAACCGTTGCATACATCGAAAACAATGATATAGAAATAGAGGAACTAATGGAGCATATTAAAGCTCCTGATTTTCCTACCGGTGGAACTATTTATGGTTACGACGGGGTTCGTGAAGCTTTTAAAACCGGAAGAGGCCGTATAATGATGCGTGCTAAATCTCAAATAGAAGAAATTAACGGAAAGGAATTTTTAGTAGTTACTGAAATTCCTTACCAGGTGAACAAGGCAGATATGATTAAGAAAACTGCCGATCTTGTTAATGAGAAGAAAATTGAAGGAATTAGTCTTATTAGAGATGAATCTGACAGAAACGGGATGCGAATCGTTTATCAATTAAAACGAGATGCAATCCCGAATATAGTTTTAAATACCCTTTATAAACATACAGCTTTACAAACTTCCTTTAGTGTAAATAATATTGCGCTTGTAAAAGGAAGGCCAGAGATGCTTAACTTGAAAGATATTATTTATCATTTTGTTGAGCACAGGCACGAGGTTGTTGTAAGAAGAACAGAATTTGAACTTAGAAAAGCCGAAGATAGGGCTCATATCCTTGAAGGTTTAATTATCGCTTCAGATAATATAGATGAGGTAATTGCTTTAATTCGTTCTTCAAGTAACGCAGAAGAAGCACGAAATAAATTAATTGAGCGCTTTGAATTGAGCGAATTGCAGGCAAAGGCCATTGTAGAAATGCGTTTACGCCAGCTTACTGGCCTGGAACAGGATAAACTTCGTGCAGAGTATGAAGAAATAATGGAAACCATAGAAGACCTTAAAGACATTTTGGCGCGAAAAGAACGCAGAATGCAGGTTATTAAGGACGAACTTCTGGAGATTAAAGAAAAATACGGAGATGAAAGACGCTCTACAATAGAATATGCCGGGGGAGATTTAAGTATTGAAGATATGATTCCGGATGAAAGGGTAGTAATCACAATTTCTCATGCAGGGTATATTAAAAGGACTTCCTTAACAGAATATAAAACTCAAAACAGGGGAGGAGTTGGCCAGAAAGGATCTAACACAAGAAATGAAGATTTCCTTGAATATTTATTTTCAGGAACCAACCACCAGTATATGTTATTCTTTACTCAAAAAGGAAAATGTTTCTGGATGCGGGTTTATGAAATTCCTGAAGGCAGTAAAGCTTCAAAAGGAAGAGCTATTCAAAATCTTATAAATATTGATCCAGACGATCGCGTAAAAGCCTTTATCTGTACTCAGGATCTTAAAGACGAAGAGTACATCAATAAGCATTATGTAATTATGGCCACTAAAAAAGGCCAGGTTAAGAAAACTTCTTTAGAGCAATATTCAAGACCCCGAACTAATGGAATTAACGCAATTACCATTAGAGAAGATGATGAATTGCTTGAAGCAAAACTAACCAATGGTGACAGCCAGGTTATGCTTGCTGTGAGAAGTGGGAAAGCCATTAGGTTTGAAGAAGGAAAAACCAGACCTATGGGAAGAAACGCTTCAGGGGTGAGAGGAATAACTCTTGCCGACGATAAAGACGAAGTGGTAGGAATGATATCGGTAGAAGATTTTAATTCTGATATTCTTGTAGTTTCTGAAAATGGATACGGAAAAAGATCCAGCCTTGAAGACTATAGAATTACCAATAGGGGAGGAAAAGGTGTGAAAACTATTTCTATAACCGAAAAAACCGGTAGTCTTGTTGCTATTAAAAATGTTTCAGATGAAGAAGATATTATGATCATCAATAAATCTGGAATTGTAATAAGAATGGAAGTTGCAAATCTTAGGGTTATGGGACGTGCAACTCAGGGGGTTAGATTAATCAACTTAAAAGGGAACGATGCTATTGCAGCAGTTGCAAAAGTACTGCATGATGAAGATGATGTTGAGTTAATGGAAGACCCGGAGAAGGCTGAAGAGACTGAAGAAAACCCAAATGGCACAACTATTGTAGACGATAGTGAAGAATAACTATAATAAAAACCAAAACAAGATGAAAACTAATATTTTTACTGTTGCGTTGTCATTATTATCGGTGGCTGCCGTTGCACAAAAAAGTGAAATTAGAAGTGCGGGTAAAGCCGTAGATGATGGTAACTATGCAGAAGCCAAAACTGAATTACAAACTGCGGAATCTATGCTCTCTGAAGCAAATGATAAATGGACAGAGCGGTTCTACCTTTATAAAGGTCAGGCGTATTTAGGAAATGGTGAGAATGCTTCTATGGAAGACCTGGAAGTAGCTGCAGAAGCTTTTCAAAAAGCTCAGGATATGGGGAATGATGATGAAGCCGTACAGGGATTTGACCAGGTAAGGAATGCTTTAGTACAAAGTGCTATCAACGATCAAAATACCGAAAATTATGAGAGTGCTTCAGATAAATTGCATTACAGTTATCAATTAAATAAGCAGGATACACTTTATTTGTACTATGCTGCGGGTAACTCATTGAACGCTCAGGATTATACTACTGCTCTGGAATATTATGAAGACCTTAAAGAATTAGGTTTTGATGGTTCTGGTGTAGAATATCTTGCCACCAATGTAGAAACTGGTGAACAGGAAGTAATGCCTAAAGAGCAACGTGATTTAATGATTAAAACTGGCGAGTACGAAGATCCTCAAGACCGTAAAATTCCTACCAAAAAAGGAGAGATTGCTAAGAACATTGCTTTAATCTACATCCAGGAAGGTGAAGATGAAAAAGCAATTGAAGCTATTCAGGACGCTAAAGCTGAAAACCCTGACAATATTGCATTAATTCAGGCAGAAGCTGATGTTCATTACAGAATGGGTAATAAGGAAAAGTACAATGAACTAATGCAGGAAATTGTAAAGAAAAATCCTAACGACCCAAACGTTTATTATAATCTAGGTGTAACAGCTGCAGATTTAGGTAATAACGAACAGGCTATTGAATATTACGAAAAAGCTCTTGAAATTGATCCTGATATGACCAATGCAAGAATGAATATTGTAGTGGCAATATTGGCAAAAGAACGTGATCTGATTGACGAGATGAATGAGCTTGGAATGAGTGAAGAAGATAACAAACGTTATGAGGAACTTGAAGAAGAGCGTATAGAGATTTATGAAGAAGCTGTTCCATACCTTGAGGAAGTAATTGAAAGAAATCCTGAAAACGTTGAAGCAATTAGGACTACAATCAATATCTATAACCAATTAGGAGAAGAAGAAAAAGCTGCAGAGCTTAAAGCTCGTTTAGAGTAATTAAATCTTCTATTTATATTTTAAAACCACCGGAATTCCCGGTGGTTTTTTGTTTGCCCTTCATACAAACAATTCCGAGGCTTGAAAGAAAGCCCGCTCACCTTATCGGAGGAAGAGCAATGCAAAGTCAAGTGCGTCACTGGCAACGGTGGGGTGTGAAGGAAGACCTAGCAAGTTAGTGGAACATAGAGAAATCGAACCGATTCCGGCATATATTGGGGGTAAGGTTGCAAAAAGTGCCCTTTTTACTGTTATAGATTGCCACAGTGCTAAAGACAACAGTATATCTTATGAACAAACAATCTGTCTAATTCTGCTGAAGAAATAAACCGTACTGCAAAGAAGAGAAAGTTTCCTTATGCGAAAATGGTACAGTCTTATAGACAAGGTATATGCATTACCGAGGCTGGAACAAGCCTACCGTGAGGTAAGGAAAAATAAAGGTTCCAGAGCCCAGGGAGTGGATAACCAAAGTATAGCTGATTTTAATTCAGCTTTAGAGGAGAATTTGTGCCAACTCTCCATGGAACTAAAAGAGGGGAGGTATAAGCCACAGCCGGTAAGGCGGGTCAATATCGATAAACCAGACGGGAGCAAGAGAGGATTGGGTATCCCAACCATCAGAGATCGTATTGTACAACAATCGCTGCTTAATGTATTGCAACCTATCTTCGATCCCGAATTCCATCCTTCCAGTTATGGGTATCGTCTTAAACGAAGTGCTAAGACGTATTCGACCAGCATATGAAAAATTCAGGAATACGAATGGTGAGGTTCGCCGGTGACGTCCTGTTGTTTGCACCAACCAAAGCTCAAGCTGGAAAATATATGGCTAAAGCCACGAGTTATCTGGAAAAAGAGCTTCGGTTAGAAGTGAATAAAAACAAGAGCAGTCTGACACCCATCGAAGAAGGCATTCAATATTTAGGTGTGGTGATAAGCCCTATGGAGTAGTGGTATCCTACAAAAGCATCAAGAGGTTCAAAAAGAGAGTAAAATTACTAACCCCTAGAACTAAAGGGCAAAAGTATAGCTTTCTATATTAAAGAACTGAACCCGCTATTAAGGGGCTTTGCCAACTACTTTCGAATAGGCTTGACCAAAAAGCTGTTCCAGGATCTTTTAAGCTGGATCAGGAGAAGGTTACGAATGATGGTGATGAAAAGCTGGAAAAGCTGGAAACCTCTTCACCGACAACTAAGGCGTATGGGTTATAAGGGGAATTTTCTTAAGCTATCGGTAACCCGATGAAGAAACTCCTCCACCAATTTAATACACTATGCCCTGCCAAATAAGTACTTCTCAGAATTAGGGTTGGACGCAATGGACACCGTTGAAGGGAATACTTTGCATCAGTACTATCGAACAGTACTGAATAAGATTTAACATGAGCCGGGTACGAGACCCGTATGCCCGGTTCTGGAAGAGGGATGAAGATAATAAATGCTCAAATATTTATTATCTTCACCCTACTTGTTTATGGTGTGCCGAGCATGCATATCACTCGACGGTGCAAGTCCGTTATGAGGGTTTATAGCTGCCTATCTTTAGCCAAAAGCAAGGGTGTCTATCGCGAGGCAGAATCAGGTGTGGGAGGACAGGTAGGGAACTAATCCTTAACTTCCTACCCGATTCTTGATTTTAACTACAGAAATTAACTAAAGATTTTATGGAGGAAATTTTCCAACTACTGAATAAAAAACATTTACATTTTCAATGATATGAAACCGGCAATTTTCTTTTAGCATAAATAATTTAATAACTTAGGTTTAGGATAAACAATGATATCTATAAACAACCGCCTTTAAAGTCGAGTGATATGTTATTAATCTTTACTATTAGTGCTTTAATTATTCTATCTGGCACCTTTTATAAAAAACTGGAGAATCATTATATAACCGATCCTTTAATTGCATTAATTTTTGGGGTGGTCCTTGGCCCCGATTTATTCAACTTAATATCACTGGAGAATAGTAAATCTCTAGATATTCTTAAAAAGGCTACAGAATTTACTATGGCTGTAGCTCTAATGGCTACGGCATTACGTATTCCCCCTAATTACTTTAGAAAGCATTTTAAAACACAATCTATGATTATTGTTTTGGGAATTCTTGCAATGTTTTTAAGTAGTTCAGTTCTCTTATTCTGGTTGTTGCCTCTATCGCTACCTGAAAGCTGCCTTATAGGAGCAATCATAACTCCTACAGATCCTGTAGTGGCCTCTACAATTGTTTCTGGAGAGAATGCAAAGAAATTTTTAGCGGCAAGGATAAGAAATACAATTTCGTTTGAATCTGGAGTAAACGATGGGCTGGTTTATCCGTTAATTCTTCTAATTCTTGCTTCGATAACCACCGGGCAGAATTTTCAAAACTGGGTTTTAAAAGATTTACTGTTTGCAACCGTTCTATGCGGGTTTTTAGCATTCGGATTAGGAAAATTATTAGGAAAATTAATGCATAAGGCCCACGTGAAAGGATGGATGACCACTAAAGCGGTATTGCCTTTTTCTTTGGCGCTTGCATTTTTATTATTATCTGGGTTTAATGCGATAGGTATGAACGGAATTTTTAGCGTTTTTATAGGAGGTTTTGCTTTTTCTTCTGAAATTTCTGAAAATGAAACTATTCAGGAGGAACATGTTCAGGAATCTATGGATCGTATATTTACAATTCCGGTATTTTTTATTTTTGGTTTACTTCTTCCCTGGAAAGAGTGGATAGATTTAGGGATTTGGACTTCATTAGCCATAATTCTGGCGATAATTTTATTCAGAAGGATTCCCGGTTTTCTCTTGATTCTTAGGGCAGCTCCTCAATTTAAATCCAAATTTAAAGATCAGCTATTAATCGGCTGGTTTGGTCCCATTGGTGTGGCTGCACTTTATTATTCTATACTAACTCTTGAAAAGACTAAAGATGAAAATGCATGGATTGTTACAAGTTTGGTGGTAATGGCTTCTACGGTAATTCACGGCCTTAGTAGTTTAGCCTTTTCTAAATGGTACGCTAAATCGGTTAATAAATCAAACGCTGAATGATCTGGATTTTTTTTAGCTATATCTTTATAGTTGAAGTATAGCTTCAGATTTCCCGATTATTTGGCGGGTAATTCCATCTAATTCGGTAGCCGAGTCATTTAAACCTTTAAATAAAAAATTACGTTCTTCCCCGTTTAGCTCATGCCAGGTAGTTTCTTTCACTATACTTAGAATTTTTGCAACTGGGGCCCTAACTAAATGGGATTGTATCCAGGTGATATTTTTCAATTCTTCGTTTTGTTTTTCAATTATTTGCTGGTGTTCAATTTCCTCGGTTATATCGGTAGCAACAATTATTGCGGCCCTGCGATTCATATAAGTGATAATTTTACTGTCAATCTTCACCTGAATTTCTGAGCCATTTTGTTTTAAATGAGTAAAAATCCTTTTCCCCTCTAACTTTTTTTCAGCTTTAAAATCTTTTAAAGAGGCTTCCATTATTGGAATATCTTCTTTTGGCCGAATATCTTTTATCGTCATATTTAGAAATTCTTCCTTAGAATATCCATAATGATTTATAGCTTTCTCATTTACATCTAAAAACCGTAAAGTCTCCAAATCATAAACCCAGGTTGGCTGGGGATTAAACTCAAACAAATCGTAATATAATTGCTGCGATTTTTTAAGTAATTGCAGATTTGCTTTTCGCTCAATACTGTAAATTATACTTTTATATAAGATATCGGGGTTTAGATTATCTTTTATCAAATAATCTGAAGCACCCAGGGAAATAGCATGTAACGCAAATTCTTCAAAAACTTCTCCCGTTAATACAATTATAGGAATTTCAGCAAAAAGATGGCAAATTTTGGTTACCAGGTCATTTCCTTTATTATCGGGAAGGTTAAGATCAAGCAGAATAGCGTCATATTTGACATTAAGTTCATTCTCTTTAAAATCTGAGAATCTACTATACCGGGTTAGGGAATGCTCTGGTAATTTTTCTTTTAAATAATCAGAGATTAAGTAATAATCTCCATCGTTATCCTCGATTAATAGGAAATGGTAGGATTTATTCTTAAACATAGGCGGTGTAGGGATAGATTTTCGGTTTAATTGTTCAGATAATTATAATTATCAAATATTCGGTGGGAAAAGACACAAATTTTCACAAAGCCGCAATATTTTTAATTAGTTTAATCCACTAAAAATAATAAATTTTGAGTTAGGATATTGAATGGATTTTAAATTATATAAATCACGTATTAATTTGTTTAGAATTTAATTAAAAGAGGTAGCTTTTTATCATAAAGCGGGATTATGAATTGTTTTGCTTATACTTTGGAAAGATCTAGAAAGGAATTTATTAGGGGTTTCTTATTATTTTCTTCTGAAAATAATATAGTATTAATTTTAATCCGGAACATTGCGAAGCTGATAAAAACACTTTCTTGTAAGTGATTAATTACGTAAAAATACTTAATTTTCTAAGGGTTTTTATAAATTGTGTTTTCTAACTGAAGGTTATACCTGAATTAATTTTGCAGTCAGAATTGAAAATAATCAGATAAAAATGCAAACACTAATCCAAAACCCAAAATGTACAATCGTTGGTGCTGGTCCCGGAGACCCGGATTTGCTGACTTTAAAAGCTGTAAAGACACTGAGTATTGCAGCCGTTGTTCTTTACGACGCATTAGTAAATCCTCAAATTCTGGAACACGCATCCAATGCCGAAAAAATTTTCGTCGGAAAAAGAAAGGGTTGCCACGCGTATGCTCAGGACCAGATTAATGAGCTTATAGTAAAATTTGCCAGGGAAAAGGGACCGGTAGTTCGCTTAAAAGGAGGAGATCCTTTTGTCTTTGGCCGCGGAAGTGAAGAAAAGAAATATGCCTGTGCACATGGCGTAAAAGTAGAAATAATCCCGGGAATTTCTTCGGCCATCTCGGTGCCGGCTTCGGCGGGAATCCCGGTGACCAAACGGCATACCGCCGAAAGTTTTTGGGTGATTACCGGGACAACTTCGGGACATAAACTTTCTAAAGATGTAGCCCTGGCAGCCAAAACTTCAGCAACTGTTGTGATTTTAATGGGAATGAGTAAACTGGCTGAAATTGTGGCTTTATATAAAAACGAAGCTAAAGGAGAATTACCGATTGCAATAATACAAAACGGGACTTGGGAGGATCAAAAGCTCATTGCCGGAAACATTCATAATATTGAAAACCTGGTAAAAAAATATAAAATTGGAACCCCGGCAATTATCATTATTGGCGAAGTGGTAAAGGAATGTGAGGCATATAATAACGGGGTGAATAATAGTGAAGTTGACGAATTTGTCCTTCAAAACTTAAACTATCTTAATTTACACCAAACTGCATAAAACTCTTTATTAAAAATTAACCAACCTTTTCCTGAATGCGTTTTTCAAATTCTGATTTTGTAGCCTCACATAGCGGACATTCGTAGTTTCCCGGTAATTGCGTAAAACTGGTGCCAGGAGGGATTTCCTGAGTAATATCACCAAATTCTGCATCATAAATACTGAGGCAGGCATTACACTGCCAGATCTCTTTACTTGATTTTTCCTTCCTGGGTTCTGGTTCGGGCTTTTTTCGGGGTTTTTCTTCCTTTTCTCCTAATTGGTTAAAATACATTTTACTCAATTCTATAAGTAAACCGGGTAATTCAACTTTATCAACTTCCTGTACGTGAATCACATAATCTCGGGTATTGGGATCAAAATTTTGAGCGTAAAGTAAATTGTAAGTGTCGCGTACCCCAATCTCATTTAGAATTTCTGGCGCCTGATTTTTTTCAATTACCACTGCAGTAAAATAGTTGCTTCTTTTGGTTGAATCGAAAATACCGAAAGTCAATCCATAGGTGCTAATATCGTTTTGATCAAAATTTGAAACCAGGTATTTTTTTAGGTTCAGCGCTTCTTCGTTATCTACCGGAATATGCCAGTTTAATTCTAACATAGAGTGCCGTACATTAATTCCGCTTTTTCCGAGAAATTTCTCCCATTCAAGTTTAGAATTTGTTGGAATACCCTTTATAATCAAAGATTTCCAGGGGGTAATTGAAATTTTTCCAATTTTGGACTCGGCGCATAAATCACACATTTCTTTTAAAAAACTGGTGTAATATTTATTATTTCGCCAGTAAAGTCCCAGCCAATAACTATCCATTCCAATTTTATTCATTCCTTCGTAATAGGGAAATGGGTGGTAACCGATTTCCAAAGCTTTATCTACGGTTCTATTATTGGATTCCAGGGCATCACTTAATAAATTGAAGATCATTTCAACCTCTTCAGGTTCTTCCTGAAGCAATTCTTCAATTCCATAGACAATTTCTCCCACGTCCCAGGTATAGATAAGTGCGGGATACACCTGCATTTTTTTCCATTCAGGTAACCTGATGTATAAATACCAATAATCTTCGTGTTCCGATGCAATAAAATTTAGATCCCCCGTAAATAAAGGAACCAGGCGTTGTTTAGGATCTGTAATATTTACTTTTAAATTGGACGGATTTCTAAATTGTTCCAAAACATATAAATACCGGTCACCGGTAAGCCAGTGCGTTCCCGGAAAAATATCGGCAGCAACATAGGAAGAAACTATATTTTCAGATCCATCAGTTTTAGGCGGAATGATTTGATATTTATTTTCAGCAGAAAAATTATCAACCTCAATTTCTTTGGTAATCAAAATATCCTGCCGTGACCCCAGTGAAATAGAATCTGAACCTGATGTTTCGGCCAGTTCTACGATTTCCTTTAATTCAGCAGGCGACAAAACTCCTCCTTTTATAATTATTCTCGAGAATGATTTTTCCATAAATATTCTATTAATTTAAACTGAAGCCGTGAGCAAAAGTGCAAGCTACCCCACCGCTAAAAGTTCCCGAACTTCGGTCTTACAACTTCCACAACCCAAACCGGCACCGGTTTCTTTGCAAAGTGTTGTAAAATCTTTATTTCCATTTTTAATGGCTTCCTGTAAATTTCCGGCACCAACCTGGCTACAGGAGCAAACAAGTTTTCCTTTTACCGGCTTACTGCTTCCTGACCCCCGTAATAAGGTATCCCGCTGATCGGCCAATTCCATTTTACTTTCAATAAGTGTTTTAAATTGAGCAAATTCATTTTTATCCCCCATTAAAATGGCTCCCACCAGCAAATCATCTTTTACAATACATTTTTTATAATATCTTTTACTGACATCGGTAAAAACAATCTCCTCGTATGATGGATCGTTATCAGGTACATTTATATCTCCGACACTACAAAGGTCCAGGTTTTTGAATTTTAGGATATTCATTAATACCGATCCGCGGTAAATACTGCCAACATCACCGGCCAGAAAGTTAGAAAGAACCTCGGCTTGCTCTTCGGCGGCAGAAGTGATTCCAAATAACTGGCCTTTATATTCAGCAATTTCTCCAATTGCAAAAATATTGGGGTTAGAGGTTTGTAAGTGTTCGTTTATTTTCACACCACGGCCACAATTTAGACCGCTTTCTTTCGCAATTTCAATATTAGGACGTGTTCCAATGGCGTAAGCAATAGCATGGGCGTTAAGAATTTTCCCGCTTTTAAGACTAATATCTAGTTCTCCTGGGTTTTCTTGATCATCAAAAACAGTACTTACTTCATTGTCAAAATAAATGTTAATACCCCGCTCCTGAACGTCACTGGCAAGCAGCCTGCTGGAAAGGATATCAAGCTGGCGTTCCATAAGTCGAGACGAACGCTGAACTATAGTAATATTCACATTTTCTTTTTGCAATGCTGCAGCGAGTTCTAAGCCAAGGAGGCCACCGCCAACAATTACTACGTGCTGCTCTTCTGCGGGGAGCCCAGTGTTTTGCAGATAAGTTTTAAATTCATCGGCATCTAACTTGCTCCTCATAGTAAATCTTCCCGGTAAATCAAGCTGGGCATCTTTTGGCACAAATGCCCGACTACCGGTGGCAATAATCAATTTATCAAAATGATGTTTTTTACCCAGGTGGTCGGTTACCGATTTTTCTTTTTCGTCTATTTTGGAAATTGCACCGCCTTTATGAAGCTGAAGGTTTAATTTCCCTAATTCAGTCTCCTTGATTTTTAGAAGTTTTTCCCAGCTGAGTTCTTCTGTAACATACTCGGGTAATAAAACCCTATTATAAAAAGGATGCTCTTCTTCTGAAAAGACGTGTAATTCGTCATCAACATTATGGTCGCGATAATTTTGAACAAACCGAAACGCTGCAGCACCCGCCCCAATAATTATTATCTTTTCAACCGGTTTTTTAAATTTGGAAACCGACACCCTGGTAAATTTGAAATCTGGTTCTTTTGATTGCGGATCAACGCGATTAAAAGTTAAGTTATTTGCCCGGTTAAGATCACTACTTAACTGTTTACCCCAGTGCATGGGTAAAAATAGTACACCTGGCCGTACATCTTTAGTGATTTTCGCTCGTAACCTAACATTTCCATTCTCGCTTTTTACTTCAACTACCTCTCCGTTTTTAATAAAATATTTAATTCCATCTACAGGATTTATTTCTAATACCGGCGAAGAATAATGGGTGCGTAGCCGGGAAACCTTTCCGGTTTTTGTCATACTGTGCCATTGATCCCGAACCCTTCCCGTGGTGAGTATTAATGGAAATTCTTCATCGGGGAGTGTAGATGTATTATTGATTGAAGCAGGTATATTAAAAATCGCTTTTTTTGATGGCGTGTAAAACTGATGGTCTTCAAATAGTCGTGTTGTACCGGGATGACGATATTCTGGCACTGGCCACTGAATGCTTCCTTCGTTTTTGAGCCGATCGTAATTTAGATGGGAAATATCAATATTGGTACCTTTCGTCATTTCGCAGTATTCTGCGTAAATTTCTTCTGTAGAATTATAGTTAAATTCAGAGAATCCCATTCTTTGTGCAAAATCGCAAAAAATTTCCACATCGGCACGTGCTTCCCCGGGGGGGCTAAGCTCTTGGGGCAGATAAGAAATTCGTCTTTCAGAATTCGTCATAGTACCTTCTTTCTCCATCCATCCGGCGGCGGGTAAAACCAAATCGGCACATTCCAGGGTATCAGATTTATGGGAAATTTCCTGCACCACAACAAATTTAGCTTTTTTAAGTGCAGCTTCAGCTTTCCGAACATCGGGTAGGCTCACCATTGGATTTGTACAGGCAATCCACACCGCTTTTAATTCTCCGCTTTCCAGCGCATCAAACATTTCGGTAGCGGTATAACCCGGTTTTTCTGAAATCTTATCTACACCCCAAAAGTCAGCAACTTCCTGCCTGTGTTGTGGATTATTCAGGTTTTTATGTACCGCGAGTAGATTTGCCATTCCGCCAACTTCCCTTCCGCCCATAGCGTTGGGCTGTCCAGTTAGGGAAAAGGGACCATTCCCGGGTTTTCCAACCCTTCCGGTTATTAGGGAAAGGTTAAGCAGGGCAAAATTTTTATCGGTGCCCACAGAACTTTGATTAAGCCCCATAGCCCACATACTGATGAAGCCTTTGGAGCGACCAATCATTTCAGCAGCTTCTTTTATCTCATCTACCGGTAAACCACATCCCTTAGCTGCTTTTTTTAGGGAAAGGGAATAAGCTTGTTTTTTATAATCCTGAAAATTTTCAGTGTGCTCTTTTATAAATCTTTTGTCTATGTAACCTCTTTCTATTAAACGGCGGCCGATGGCGTTAAAAAGAATAATATCGGTCCCTGGTATAAGTTGAAGATGAAGGTCGGCGAACCGAGCAGAATCGGTTCTTCGAGGGTCTACAACAATTACTTTTACTTCTTCGGGGTTTTCCTCTTTATGTTTTTCAAGTCTTCGGAAGAGAATAGGGTGGCACCAGGCGGGGTTAGCGCCGGCAATTAAAAAGCAATCGGCCAGCTCAATATCATCATAAGAAACCGGCACAGAATCTTCCCCGAATGTTTTTTTATAAGCTACTACTGCCGAGCTCATACATAAACGGGAATTGGTATCAATATTATTTGTACCTAGAAATCCTTTGGTGAGTTTATTGGCTATATAATACTCTTCAGTTAAGCATTGTCCCGAAACGTAGAAGCCAACGCTATCCGGTCCATATTTTTGAATGAGGGTTTTAAAAACTCGGGCAGCGCGATCAAGACCCTTGTGCCAGCTTACCCGTTCCCGTGGATGAGATTTGCTCCAACGCATTTCTGGATAAAGGATTCTGTCAGATAGGTCATTCGCCACATAATCAAGGTTCATACCTTTAGAACATAGCATTCCGCGGTTTACAGGATGGTTTTTATCACCTTTAACCGTGATCTTATTATCAGAGCTTTTTTGTGCTACAATACCACAGCCTACTCCGCAATAGGAGCAGGTAGTTTTAAATTCTTCTTGTTGTATTTTCTTCATAAATTCAGCGACAAAATATACTTAAACGCTGGTTATTAAGCGCTTATAATTCATTAAAAGAATGGTTGATTTCTGCTAAATCCGTATAAAACTCAGGTGATTATTAAAGGATTTTTAAGCGTTTTGATGATTTAATTCTAATGCAGCTTCTTTTTCATCTTCCTGGGAGAAACGAATGGCCAGGCTAACAAGGCCTGCGGCCAGAATGCTAAAACCAATCCAGAGAAATGCATCTGAAATGGCTGCTGAAGATGCAGAAGCCCTTGCTGATTCAATAATTTCACTACTGCGGCCTTCGTTAGCGGCAATTGCTGCTTCTTCGGCGGCAACCGATTTAATTTTCAGGAATAAGGCAGCTAAGAACGCTCCCACATTTCCCCCGGCACCCACGATTCCAGAGATAGAACCTATAGCTTTTTTATTGATAAAGGGAACGACAGCAAACGTAGCACCTTCGGCCATTTGGACAGCTAAACTGAAGGCAGTGAGGAGAATAATAGCTATAATAAGACTACCGGCCATCGAGAATAACGAAAGTATAACCCCTTCAGCAATTAGAATTAGGGTAAGAAAAAATACCCGACCCCTTAAGCCCCCTTTTTCTCCCGATTTATCACCAAAGTATCCGCCCAGGGTTCGGGCGAAAAGGTTCATAAGGGCAAAGCCCAAAATAATATTTCCAGCTGTTACACGCTCCAGGTTAAAGGTGTTTTGCAGATAGCTGTCCATTGTACCGTACACGGTAAGTTCTATCCCAAAACATACTCCGTAGACTACAAAGAGTATCCAAACGCGATAATCTTTGATAGCGGTTAAAAAGCCGTTTTGATCTTTCTTAACCGGAATCCTTTTTCCCGATTTTTTTAAATCTGAAAAATTTCCTTCCGGGGTGTCCTGGGTAAAGAAATAATAAACAAAGCCCATACTGAAACATACCAGCCCTGCAACGACCATGGCATACCGCCAAACTTCGGCTTCTGCCACTCCAAAAGCAACAAGAGCGGCAGCAATTAAAGGCATTCCCAACCTGTTTGCGCCACCACCCAAATTTCCCCAACCGGCAGAAGTTGCATTGGCAGTCCCCACTACATTAGAGGCGAACATTAAGGAAGTATGCACTTGTGTAATTACAAATGAAGCTCCAATGAACCCCATAAATAAACGACATAGCTGAAATTGCAATGGAGTTTGTACCAGTCCGCAGAGGATGGTGGGTATGGCGCCTAACATCAATAACCAGGTGTAGCAGAGCCTTGGTCCGTATTTATCGCATAGTTTACCAATAAGCAGGCGGGCAAAAACTGTTCCCGATACCGCCAGGATAATAGCATTCCATTTTTGAGAGGGACTAAGTCCTAAATCTTTTTCTACCTGGGGCATAAAAGGAACAATTCCAAACCAGGAGAAGAAACAGATAAAAAAGGCAATTGCCGAAATCCAAAACGTTCTTATTGGAATACTTCTTAAATTTCTTAAGTCTAATTTCGTTGCTTTACCAGTGATCACATCTTTCATAATACTTAGTTTTGCGATCTAAAAATAAGTATAAATACTTAGAAAAATAAGTAAAGATGAATTAATGCGAAAATTAGAAAATTGAGCCTCTAGAATTATAAATATTTAATAATTAGATGTTCAAAATATTAATCTTCAGGTAAGAATTAATTTTTTGGTAGGAGAGTAGGGGAGTTACAGTTATAATTTGCTAGAATAAATTAAGATGATAAGATTTTTTAGATTAATTTTAGTTCCCTGGATTTATGCGTGAGTTCCATTAGGTTTTTTACTTCTAATTTTTTCATTAAATTAAAGCGGTGAGCTTCAGCAGTTCGCTTACTTATTTTAAGCTCATCGCCAATTTCCTGGTTATTTTTTCCTTCTAAAATAAGTTCCAGGATTTGTTTCTCTCTTTTAGTGAGAATATTAAGTGCAGCATCCTGTTTTTGGGAGTTTGTATCTACGCGCTTTTCGGAATTTCCATTCACAAAATTGCTCACAATTATAGCAGAAATATCACCACTAAAATATTTCCCTCCGCCAGCAATCTTATTAATGGCTTTTAGGAATTCTTCCTTGCTCGATCCTTTTAATAAGTAACCATCTGCGCCGGCTTCAACACACTGCACTACGTATTCGGTAGAATCGTGCATAGAAAGCACCAGTGTTTTTAAATTGGGAAAATCTTTTTTGACTTTTTTTACTACTTCAATACCGTTTAGCTCCGGCATTCTAATGTCTACAATCAGTAAATCGGGGGTGTCTTTCTCAATGATTTCAAGGGCTTCTTTGCCGTTTGCCGCTTCATTCACAACTGTTAGGTTTTCTTCATTTTCCAGTAGTGCTATAATACCATCACGTACTAATTCGTGGTCATCGGCTAAAAGAATTTTGGTTTGCCCCATAATATTTCGGATTTTATACGTACGAAAATACGCATTTTTAAATAGAAGTTTAATCTTGTTACAGCGGAAGATTCAGCGTAATCCTGGTTCCTTCACCGGGTGATGAATTTATAAAAAGTCGGCTGTCTATAAATTTCACACGTTCTTTCATAAAAGTAAGACCCATCCCGCGATTCCCATTTTTTTCTGTCGAAATACCTTCGGGGTTAAAGCCTTTGCCATTATCTTCAATACTAATACTTAGAATTTCTTTACTATGGCTCACACTAACAATAATATGGGTAGAATCGGCATATTTTATCGCGTTATTTACGGCTTCCTGGGTGATGCGGTAAAGGTTAATTTCAATAATATTTCCCAGGCGCCGTGAGAAACCGGTTTTATTGAATAGAATAATATTTTTCCCTGTTAGTTTTGAAAGTTCTTCGGTGAGTTTTTGAAGGGCCGGTACTATCCCGTGATCCGTGAGTTCCGGTGGAGTGAGGTTGAAAGTAGCAGCGCGAACTCCCTGGATAATTCTTGTACTTAATTCCTTTAAACTTTCAATTTTGCTTTCGGCTTTTTCTGGATATTTAAAATCTATGCTTTCAAGGTTATATTTAAGTCCGGTTAGCATTTGGCCAATTCCATCGTGAATATCTTTTGCAATTCGGTTTTGCTCGTTTTCCTGATTTTCAATGATTTTTTTTGCAATTAGACCCTGTTGCCGCATTTTTTCTTCGTAACTCCTTCTCGTAAGTTCTTCAATTTTTAGCTGCGCTTCTTTATTTTTGGTGATATCCACACCTATAATAGTAAGCTCCGTTTTATCTTTTTCTGGTTGAAAGGGAACTATAGATAATTCCAGCCAAATATCTTTGTTATCTTTCGTAGTGGCTTTTACTTCTCCCTGCCAGCCCGATCTTTTATGCGCTGAAATAAGTTTTTCAATATTGAGTTGTTCATTTTCTTTGGGTGATAAAACTTCGGAGAATTTAGTCTCTATATTAAATTTTTTATACTGAAATAGTTTGGAAAACTGATCGCCTATATGCAAAATATCGCCATTTGGAGTAATCCTGGCAAAAAGTAAAATTTGATCCATTGCCTGCCCAAGGGCGCGTAATTCTTTTACTGATTTTTCACGAGCCTCGCTTATGGCATCAGCGTTCCGCGCCATTTTTACAGCCCGTGATTCTGCATGGATCAGGTTTTTAATATTGGTTTTAACGCCTTTGGCAGTTGGTAAAAAGATGAAGAAAAATTCCAATAATAAAATCGAAAGCGTAAAAATTGTTAAAAATAATTCCAAGTTTTGCAGTCGCTCTACCCGTGTATGTGCTTCCTCGTCATATTGATTTACGATTGCATCCATAATCCCGAGAAAAGCGGCTTCGTTTTCATTAATTATGGCAATTTCAGCTGAAAAATTTTCTATGGGACGTCCCGGGTTTTCTTTTATTTTCAGCACTATACTTTGCGATGCTTCCCTAATTTTCTCAAAATAAGGCTGAATTTCACTGAATTTTTCTTCAATCTCTTCAGTCTGTTCTGAAACAATATTTAAACTGTCGCTTCCATTTTGTAAAACTTCGTGAGAATGTGTCCACCGGGTAAGGCTTTCTTCCAGGTTTTGGGCAATGTCTTGGCGCTCGTTTATATTTTCCGTTTTTAGGAGTAAAAGGCATTCTTTGGTGAGTTTCTGGCTCAACATTCGCTGGCGACCGGAGATATTGATAAGTTTTGAATCTCCTTCCTGTTCTTCAAGGAATTTCCCGATAAATAACTGACTTATAATTACCGAAAGCGCAATTGCTGTTAGGGCCAGAATGTACAGCTTTCTAAGTTTTATAAATGTATGTTGGTCTAGAGAGCTATTGGGCGCCATTATTTATTTTAAAGCTTCTTGTATTAGAGTTTCGCTGCGATTGGAAAGGGGAAGTTTAAGGGCGGCTTCGTGGCCTTCAGGAGACATTTTTGCCCAGGTTTTCTTTACAATATCTATTATTTTTTCCTCATTGTGTTTTGTCGCAAAATCATCAAAATAATGTTCAAGGAAAACCAGGCAAACTACATCTTCCATTACCTGGGAACCTTCGTCTTTTTTAATATGTTTTTTCCTTATTAAAAATGAAACCCGGTCACGAAAATCTTTGTCATAACCTACTTCTTTAAGAATTTCATCTGTAATTTCAGCATGGGTTTTTTTAAGTCCTTCACGCCATTTTAAATATCCCACCCTGTTTTTTGGATAGCTGTCACGTGGCACTTTCCAACGGCAAATATGCTGGGCACGCACCGCAATTTGTAATTCTTCGGAAGCCTGCGGGTGAAAGTCTAATAACTTATCTGTCATCCGCTCTGAATACAATAATTCTTTCGGAGCTTCTTTTCCGTCTGACATTTCCAAATTAGGATCTTCAGCATTTTTAGCGTCTATTCGCTTTGTGGCTTCCTGGAATTTACTCATTGGGAGGTTGTCTTAATCTATAAAACCAATATAGACATTTTCTGATTCAATTTTAACGGGATAGACTGCAATTTTATAATCCTCGCCATTCAGGTTATTCCCGTCTTTTAAGGAGAAGGTTTTTTTATGCATAGGGCAGGCCACTTTTGGAATTCCTTCTTTATCGCCTATCATCCCGCGGGAAAGAACCATTTCCAGTTTATGCGGACAAAGGTTTTGGCATGCGTACCAGTGGGATTCCCGGGTAAAATTAAAAACCGCAATTTGCTTGTTTTTATATTTTATGCAGGCACCGCCATTTTCTGGGAAATCTATGGCTTTACCAACATTCACCCATTTAATTACTTCTGGTGCGGCTACACTTTGGTATTGAGCTAATAATTCTTGCATTGTTTAAAAGTTTGATGTTAGGAATTGGTTTGAAAGCCGGTAAAACTTAGGTCCAGGCTCTTGGCATTTTTTGGTCACGAAGAGGGACATAACTAATATTATCATCACCTTCATCCGAATTCACAAAATGTTTAAAACGCTTCATCATTTCAGGATCCTCAATTGCCTGTTTCCATTCACATTCGTAATTGGTAATTAGACCCTGCATTTCTTTTTCAAGATCTTCAGCGATTCCCAAAGAGTCTTCAATTACCACCTTTTTTAAGTGTTCAATACCTCCGTCCAATTTTTCTAGCCAGGGCGCGGTACGCATAAGTGGCGCGGCGGTTCGGATGTAATACATCAAAAATCTATCAAGGTACTTTATCGTAGTTTCATCGTCTAAACCTTCGGCAAGTAAAATCGCGTGTTTTGGGGTGGCGCCACCATTTCCACATACGTATAAATTCCAACCGGATTCTACCGCAATGATTCCAAAGTCCTTTCCACGAGCCTCAGCACATTCCCTAATACAGCCGGAAACCCCGCCTTTTAATTTATGCGGTGAGCGCAAACCGCGATAGCGTTCTTCAATTTGAATTGCAAAACTTACGCTTTCATGCATTCCAAAACGGCACCAGGTAGAACCCACACAGCTTTTTACCGTTCGCAGCGATTTTCCGTAAGCGTGTCCACTTTCAAATCCGGCATCAATTAATTCCTTCCATATTTCAGGCAGTTGGTGCAATTCGGCACCGAAAAGATCTATACGTTGCCCACCGGTGATTTTGGTGTAAAGGTCAAATTTCTTAGCCACAGCACCTATAGTCATTAATTTATCGGGTGTAATTTCACCGCCGGGAATCCGTGGAACGATAGAATAAGTTCCATTTCGTTGAATATTGGCTAAAAATTTATCGTTACTATCCTGGATAGTAACCTGCTTATTGGCAGTTTCCATAGTTATACTTGCAAAAATTGAAGCCAGGACCGGCTTACATTTTTCACAACCATGCCCTTTTCCGAAGAGATTCAGCGCTTCATCAAAATCTTGGACTTTATTAATTTTTACCAGGTCGAAGATTTCTTGCCGGTTAAAATCGAAATGTTCGCAAATCACCTCTTTCACCTCTTTTCCAAGGGATTTCATAGTAGCGTTAAAAAGATCGGTAACCATAGGTTTGCAACCACCACAACCGGTAGAGGCTTTGGTTTTAGTTACCACATCGTCCATTGAGCAACATTCCCCAGACTCCAGTGGTTTACAGATATCTCCTTTTGAAATAGCTTCGCAGGAACAAATTTGTGCGGTATCGGGTAAGTCTGTTACTGAACCCATGGCTGTATTTTCCCCACCGCGGCTTCCCAAAATAAGATCTTCAGGATTCTCCGGAAGTTTCATTCCGTTGATATATATCTGAAATAAATTCTGATAATCTGAAGCATCCCCAACTAAAATTCCACCAAGCAGTTTTTTACCATCGCGGGATACGTTTATTCGTTTATAAATTCCACTTTGCTTGTTTTCGTAGGTAATAGCAGAAATTTCTTCATTTTCAATAAACGGATCGCCAAAACTTGCTACATCAGTGCCGATTAGTTTTAGTTGTGTAGACATATCTATATGAGCGGCCATAGTTTTATCACCACCACAAATTTGAGAAACTGCAACCTCGGCCATATTATATCCCGGCGCGACAAGGCCATAAATAGCGTTGTTATAGAGCGCGGCCTCACCAATTGCGTAAACATCTTTTGCCGAAGTTTCCATTTTATTATTCACAAATATTCCACCCCGCTCGCCGGTTTTAAGTCCGCTAGATTTTGCCAGTTCATCACGAGGTCGAATTCCTGCAGAAATAATAAGCATATCGGTTTCGTGCCTGGAACCGTCTGAAAAGGTAAGTGCATCAATTTCTTCCTCACCGCTTATCTTTGAAGTTGCTTTATTGGTTAAGATTTTTATCCCTAAACTTTCAATTTTACCAATAAGGGTATTACTACCAGCTTCATCTAATTGTCTTGGCATCAACCTAGGTGCAAATTCTACAACGCTGGTTTCAAGACCAAGCTCTTTGGCCGCGTTAGCCGCTTCCAGACCTAACAGTCCGCCTCCTAGCACCGTAGCTTTAGATTTGTATTTCTTCTGAAGTTTCTTTGCATAGGTTTTTATAGCATCCAGATCTTCTGTAGTGCGATAAACAAAAACCCCGGTTTTTTCTGAACCTTTTATAGGTGGTACAAAAGCAGAAGAACCCGTCGCGATCACAAGGTACTCGTAGCTTACTTTTTCTCCTTTATAGGTGACAACTTCTTTTTTTTCGGTATTTATTTCTGAAATAAGAGAAGAAGTACGTAGTTCAATTCCATTATCTTCATACCAACTTCTTGGAGCTAGAAGTAATTCATTTTTCCCTTTTTCTGAAAAATATTCACTCAGGTGAACCCTATCATAGGCCGGGCTAGGTTCTTCCCCAAATACCTGAACCTGAAAGTTTTCTCTATCTGGGCTGGCCATTAATTTTTCACAAAATTTATAACCCACCATTCCATTTCCAACTACAACTATTTTTCTCATAACTACGTAAGTTTAAATCAAATTTAAAGAAAAATACGTATTTATACGTATTAAATTTAAATTTCTGCGCAGAAAAATGGTATTGTGAAAAATGTAAGCTTAGAAATAACAGATTAGTATTTTGTAAATGGCTAAAATGGGTTTTCCTGAAATTTATTATACCGGAAGTGACACAGTATCTTTATTTATTGAATGATTATGTTTTACTACCTGTATTATGATCGTGTATTAATAATCAGAATATTCAGTAGGATATAAAAAGTGAATATCTATTTGAGAAACATTGCCCTGGTATTCGGGTATAATTTCCATTTTTTTCCATACAGGAGAATTTCCAAAGCTTTCCCAGTGCTCGTCTCTTGATTTCCGGTCGCTGAATGTTGTGAGGTACATTAGATTTGGCATATCAGGTCCTGCTATAACTTTACCATAAAAAACAGCATTGAAATCCAGTTCATCGAAAAGCTCTATTTCCCCACCTTCATTAAACATTTTTATTTTATTTTTCAGCAAAGCTTCGGTTGAGGATTGGTAACTTCTTAATTCATAAACCCGGTCTTTTTTTGGCCCCTCTATGACGGATGGTTTCATTACCGGCATATCTTTAAATGCTTTTAGCAGAATGGTACTCATTCTTTTATAAGGTGGATTATCATTTGATCCCGATATATATTCACCGCCTTTTTGCTGGAGAATTTCTGAATTCTGGAAGGCTTTATTTTTTGACCCAAATTCCTCTAAAGAAGTATAAGGGATCAATACATACAGTTTATTTAGGCTGTCGGCCTTTGGTTTGAAAACTCCAATATTTTTCACTCCCAATTCTTCGAAACCGGGCATTAGAGCTTGTTGAAGGTAATTTTCTGTCTTTTCTATCTGCTCATCGTTTTCGAATTCATAAACCTTGAGTTCATAATATTCCTGTTCCTGAGCCAGGCTCAGCAAGGGAACGATAATTAAAAGGAATAGGGGAAGTAAAGTTTTAAAATTGGCAGAATATTTCATGATGGTACATTTAAAAGGTAAGGAAATCGAATTCCGCAAAGTAAAGGTTTTTAAAATTATCAATTTAAAAAGCGGCTGCTATTTTGTTTCCTAATACAAAGGCATAAGCTTGTTGTCTAGTTTCCTCGTGGGGATTCTTTTAATCACTTAGTGATTACCTAATTCTTAATCCCAGTCCAGTAAGCGTTTTTCTCCTTCTATATTCTTAATATCAGTAATATCCTGAGACATTTCAATAACGCCTTTATATTTCTTCTGCGCATCACGAACAGCAAAATACCTGATGTAGATAAGTCTACTTTTAAAATTAATCCAGAAAGATGATTCACTTTTAGTTCCTTTTCTAAATTCCTCAAGAATTTTTAAAACAGTTCCTACACTTTTTGGAGGATGACAGAACTTTACTTCCCGGCCAATAATACCTGCACTTCTGGGGAAAACGCGTTCTTCTCCGCGGTTATAGAATATCACTTTATCATTTTCATCAACATAAGTAAGGTCTAACGGCATAGTTTTAAGAAGCAGGTTAACCTGCTCAACCGTCATATAACCTTCATCGTAATGGGCGGTATTCTCTAGCGAAAATGGAAGTTCTCTTTTGGTGAAATCTGGCTGGGATGCACGTATTCCTTATTAGGAAAGACCGGGGGAACCTGCGGTAACATCCAACCTATTTCTTTTCGCCGGCACGTACTTTTGTCCAGTCTTCTTCTGTTAGTATTTTTAGAGCGTTTGGAATAATGTTGTTTCTTCAATTAATAACAATCTGAAAATTCCGCTGATAAGATATTGAATATCCTGATCTATTTCTTCTATTTCCCGTGCTTCAATTTTTTTTCTCAGTAATCTAAATTGCTCTCTTAAAGTATCGTGAAAAGACCACATTCCCTGTGATGGGTTGTTCCAGCCTCGTTTTTCTAAAAAAGGAAATAATTGATTTTCCTTTCTTTCAAATCGTCTTTCTACCGATTGCAACTGATTAAAAATATTATAGAACTTTTGATATTCACTTGATGGATCTGTATCCTTTAGTTCTTCAGTAAGTAATTTTATCAATTCTTTTTCCTTAAAATAAACACTTACCGGGTGTCCTGCAACTAGTTTAGAAGTATCAATCGTTTCATTCATTTTCGTAAAATTTAATTTTTACAAAGAAAGATTTTAAGGCATACAAAAATTTATGATCGCAGTCACATTCCGATAATTTGTATAAATAGCTTTAGAAATTCAATTTCTCATCGTGAAAAAAATTCAGAATTTATAAGAATTCTCTTTTTTCTGATTAGGGTCATAAAACGAAGAATAAAATCGCTTTAGTTTTACTCGATAATCGAAAGTTAATGCTCCGGGGCTTACCTTGAAATTAAATAATTGCTTGCAATTAATGGAGCTTGTTCCGCAGTGGTTTTATTCGGTTATATACTTCTGAAAGTCTCAGAAGTTTAGGTTTTCAAAAAATTCTGAATACTTTTTTCTCTAAAAACCATTATAATGAGTGTGTTAACGGAAAATAATATATCACTACAAAACGAGATTTCAATATTAAAAAAAGCAAAAAATGCCGTGATCCTGGCTCATTATTATCAGGAACCGGAAATCCAGGAGATCGCCGATTTTGTAGGTGATAGTTTGGAGCTGGCGAAAAAAGCTGCTACCACCAATGCTGATATTATTGTTTTTGCCGGCGTACATTTTATGGCAGAAACTGCCAAGATCCTGAATCCGTCTAAAAAAGTTCTTTTACCCGATATTAACGCCGGTTGCTCTTTAGCTGAAAGTTGCCCTCCTGAAGCTTTTCAGGAATTAAAAGAACAATATCCTAACCACGCTGTGGTCACTTATATTAATTGTTCTGCTGAAATTAAGGCAATGAGTGATGTGGTTTGTACCTCTTCTAATGCTGAAAGAGTGATAAACTCCATTGCTTTAGATAAGTCAATCATTTTTGCTCCCGATAAGAACCTGGGACGATATTTAATTGAAAAAACCGGCAGGGAAATGTTACTCTGGGATGGCGCGTGTATTGTTCATGAAGCTTTTTCTATAGATAAATTGCTGGAATTATACGCCAAGTATCCTTTGGCTAAAATTATTGCTCATCCAGAATCAGAAGAGCATATACTTAAAATTTCAAATTACATAGGATCAACGTCGGGAATGCTCAATTTCGTAAAATCCAGTCAGCAGGATACCTTTATTGTCGCTACCGAGGCAGGAATCCTCCATCAAATGCAAATGGATGTACCTAATAAAACCTTAATTCCGGTACCGGCAAAAGAAGATAATAGCTGTGCATGCAGTGAATGTGCTTTTATGAAAATGAATACGTTACAAAAATTAAAGGCTTGTCTAAAAGATGAATCGCCCGAAATAATACTGAAGGAAAGATTGATGAAAGCTGCTCACAGACCAATAAAACGTATGATGGAACTATAAATTATGAAAACAGATGTTTTAGTTATAGGTTCTGGAATTGCCGGATTATCATTTGCAATTAAGGTGGCTACAGCAAAACCTGAAGCCACTATTCACGTGCTTACAAAGAGTAATAATGATGTTGGGAATACTATTAAAGCGCAAGGTGGGATTGCGGTAGTGGTCGATAAAATAAGAGATAGTTTTGAGCAACATATAGAGGACACAATGAAAGCCGGCAAAGGCATAAATGATCCCGAAATTGTAAAAATGGTAATTTCGCAGGCCCCGGAGAGATTGTACGAGCTTATTAACTGGGGCACCAGCTTTGACGCTAATGAACTGGGAGAACTGGAACTGGGACTGGAAGGCGGACATTCGCAAAAACGAATTGTACATCATCAGGACCTTACCGGGAAAGAAATGGAGACAAAATTGCTTCAAAAAGCAGCATCTTATTCAAATATTATTTTTTACGATCATTATTTTGTAACCGATATAATTCTGAAAAAGCAAGAATCATCTACCACCTGCATAGGAGTAAGGGCGATAGAAAGGAAAATGGCTGAAGAGGTAAGCATTAGTTCTCGCATTACATTTTTGGCAACCGGCGGAAGTGGAAGAATATTTGAAAATACTACGAATCCTTTAGTGGCTACAGGAGACGGAATTGCTATGGCGCACAGAGCGGGCGCAAAAATATCAAATATGAATTTTATTCAATTTCATCCCACCGCTCTTTATACGAAAAATCAGCATTCTTTGTTCCTTATTTCTGAAGCAGTTAGAGGTTTTGGAGCCCACCTAGTTGACAGTACCGGAAATAGATTCCTTTTTAAATATGATACTCACGGAGAACTTGCGACCCGCGATATAGTTTCTGAAGCAATTATGAGAGAATTACAACGATCAGGTAAAAAATCGGTATTTCTGGATTGCAGACATCTTAATCCAGAAGCTTTCAAAAATCATTTTCCAACCATTGTACAACATTGTCTGGACGAAGGTATTAATTATGAAAATGATCTTATCCCCATAGTGCCTGCTGCTCATTACCAGTGCGGCGGCATTCAGGTAGATAAATTTGCCAGGACCAGTATTAATCAACTTTATGCTTCGGGAGAATGTGCACACACCGGTTTGCATGGGGCCAACAGATTGGCTTCAAACTCTCTGCTGGAAGCACTTGTATTTTCTCACCAGGCCGCAGGTAAGGTGGTAGAAAAGTTGGATTCAATTCTGGTAGAGAAGCTTCAGCAGGAAGCGGCTCTTCAAATTGATCAAAGCAAAGAAGAAAATGATATTCTAAATAAGTTCGAAAAAGAGCTAAATCACCTTATGAGCTATAACTTGCTTTATACTTCCGAAGAAAATGAAAAGAAGAAAGCGTTGGTGAAATTGAATTTTTTAGATGAAAAACTTGAAAAATTATGTAAGAATAAGTATTTGGAATTTTTTGAGCTGAAAAATATGATTCAAACAGCCATCATCATACTTGAACATGCGATTAAAAGCAAGTTTTTTAATAAAAAGAAAACCTATAAATTTTCTAATTGATATCAAACTATCCTTAAGTTTTATAAAATTTCAACTTACATATTTCCCTGGGTTAGGTTGTAAAGGTTGTAACCAAATAAAATCAGGATAGTAAGCAAGGCAATAACAGTAGGAATCGGAATGTTATTTACATTTAGAGGAATATGAAAAGGAGCTTTTTTATTATTCATTCTGTTTTTATACCGAAAAATTAATAAAGAAAAATTCACCATTCCAAAAACAATAAAAATAAAGATGTTACTGATACTGGCCACCATTTTTAAATCTCCGAGCAGTCCGAAGCCAATAGCCATCAGTGCTATGGCAATAATGGCGTAATTTGGAGCATTTCCTATTCCTGAAATAGTGGTAAACTTTTTTAACCAGTTTACTTCGCTATCCCGGGCGACATCATAGAGTAGGCGGGAGGTTCCCAGGATATTACTCAGAATAGTTTTGCTGGTTGCGAAAAGAGCTACTACAACGAGTCCCGTAGCACCAGCTGTACCCAATTTAGTTTCTATTACTGCAGCCAAGGGACCTTCGGATTCTGAAAGTTTTTGCCAGTCTAGAACACTAACTGAACTTATGGCGATTAGAACATATAAAACAAGGACAGCCAAACCACTTAAAAGTACACCTTTAGGCATATTCTTTTCAGGGTTTTTGGTTTCTTCTGCCATTTTCACCAGATCTTCAAATCCTATATAACTAAAGAAAATTAAAGCACTACCGGCTATAACTCCATTCCAGCCAGAATCATTAAGCTTGGTTAGATCTGTAGAGCCAAATTCGGGAATACAAACTGCAATAACTGCCGCAAGTCCCGCGAGGGTTATAACCGTAGCGACTGAATTATAATAAGAACTGTATTTAGCGCCAAAGATATTGAATAGGGCCATTAATGCAACTATACCTATTACAATTATCCACGCCGGAAGATCCCATAATCTATTTAGGTAACTGGCAAAGCTAATAGCTATGGCAGCGGCTGCCACCACACCGGTAAATACCATAAAAATAGACATAAAAAAAGCCGGCTTTTTGCCCAGGCTTTGCTTAATATATTCAAAACTTCCACCGGAATCGGGGAACCGACTAACAAATTCGGCGTAAGATAATCCCGTTAAAAGAGCCACTGTTGCAGCAATAATAAAACTTAGCCAAAGCATATTCCCCCCAAGCGCTGCTGCTTCTCCTATAATTGCATAAATACCGGCACCTACAATACCACCAATTCCAAACATTAAGATGTCCCATAATCCCAGAGACCTTTTAAGTTTCTTTTCTCCCATACTTACAATTTAAATTTATTGTAATGAATGACTAAAAGTTTTAACGTCATCTAAGAAAAAAATAACATTCTGTTTGAATTTTACGAACTTGTGGAAATCGGAAGATTTACTCGTAATCAAATTTGAATGCCGCGTAGTTTCATTCGTAAATTGAAAAGTTGTTACCTATGAATGCCACTTGAGCTTGTTTCGAGGGAGTTTAACATTCTTTGTCTTAATTCAAAGATATGTTTAACTACCTTATTCTAAATCACAAACTCTTCCTTTATTGAATATCCAACAACCCAATTCCAATCATAATCTCTTTATATAATTTTTAGTTTTATTAAATTAGAACAAACCTTATATTATGAGTGGGAAAAATTCTATTGAATCGGTTATCGAGAAGCACGAAGCTTCCGGGAAATATTTTAATGTTAAGGGTCTTCAATGTTTTGCCCTGGATCAGGGTAAAGGTGAAGCTGTATTATGTCTACATGGCGTACCTACTTCTTCTTTTTTATATCGAAATATCGTTCCCGTATTAGCCGACAAAGGATATAGGGGAGTAGCTATCGATTTTCCTGGTTTAGGCTTTTCTGACAGACCGGAAGATTTTGATTATTCATTTTCTTCTTTAGCCAAATTTTGCGCTGAAGCAGCTAAAAGTTTAGGTTTGGTTAAATACCACCTACTTATTCACGATATAGGAGGCCCCATTGGATTTACACTGGCGGCAGAAAATAGAGATAAGATTTTGTCAATTACTGTTCTTAATACCTGGATAGATGGGGTGAATTTTAAAAAGCCATGGCCTATGCGCCCTTTTGAAAAACCTGCATTGGGTGAAATTGAATTGGCCACCATACAATATCCTACCTGGCAAATCATGTTTAATAAAATGGGCGTAAACGATAGCTCGGCAATTCCAGAGAACGAGATTAATGCTTATGTAGATATTTTAAAGCGGTCTGATGGGGGCGATGCTTTTTTAAAAATTATGAGAAGTTTTGATAATTCAGAAGAATTTAGAAGTTTATGCTATAAAGCAGTACAAAATGTGCCTTATCCTATACAGGCAGTTTGGGGTGCAGACGATCCTTTTCTCACCCTTGACCATCATGGGCAAGAAATAAAAGAAGCAGCGGGGTTATCTAACATTCATCAATTAAGTTCGCGTCATTTTCTACAGGAAGAAAAACCGATGAAAATAGTCGCGAAACTGGAAGAAATTATTCAAGAATCTAAACAAATTCTTCCGCGATAAGAAAAAAATAGATGAATATTACCGTTTCTTAATTTTTGTACTGTCAGTTTTTTTAGAATTGAGTTTCCATAATTTATCCACTTTTAAATAAAGGAAGATTTAAACTAATTGAGCAATATGGTTTTATAGATTAGTTCTTAAAAAAGGAAGATTTCGCTTTGATAATAGTAAATAAGCCCTTTAATTTGTGGCCTGAATTACATAGATGACTTAGGCTAGCTCAAGGCAAGTAATTCGACAAAAAAGATCTTTTAAATAAGGAATTCTAAAAGATGAAATTTGAGCAGATAAGAACAATCGGGATGTGGCGCAGTCTGGTAGCGTATACGCCTGGGGGGCGTGGGGTCGCAGGTTCAAATCCTGTCATCCCGACTTTTACAAGTTATATTTTAACATAAAAAAAGGGTAATTATATGGTTTTCATGTAGTTACCCTTTCTTTTTATGTGAGTTAATCGTGAGTTCACGGTGAATTTGAGAGTTAATCGTGAGTTATTTTTTTGTATTTTTAGCTTACCGGTACCCCATAATTATGTATTGGTAGTTTGACTTTCGCCTTAATTAATTGTTTCATTTAAACAACAAAGCTAGGCGTACCAGTCAAACCTTTTCCATTTCTTTTATAATCCCAAAGAAGAAACAACAACCAGAATCAGCTATCCTCTAAGCCTGATTTACCGTAAACGGTAAATCCCTTGAAATCAGTTTAAAACGTAATATTTCGATTGACAAGTGGAATCAAGCTGCCAGCAAACTTACCGGTAACTGTTCTGAAAGCCGACTCATCAATAAAAAAATTGATGAAACCAAGGCGTAACTCTATGAAACCCATGACAGTCTTGTAGAAGATGGGATGCTTGTAACGACGGAGACGGTCAAAACTAGATTTCTGGGGAGTGACCAGCAACATTATACACTCATTTATTTGATCAAATATTATAAGAGGAAAATGGGCAAGGTTTTAAAGTATGTTACAATGAAAAACTATACAACTACGGAAAATTACCTCAAAGATTTTTTAAAGCCCAGTATCATACTCCAGATATTTAATTAAAACAGATTAATTACCAATTTACATTGGGATTTGAAAATCACATAAGAGACTTGCCCAGCTTCCAAAATAATGAAACATTTGGAACGCTTTAAAAAATTGATGCGCCTGGCCGAAGATTTAGTCTGGATTGAAAAGAACCTAACCAAAAGGTTTAAACTCCGCTTTGACCAGGTGGATATGATCTATCTATCCCAAGAAGAATTACAAAAAATAAAAAACCAAAAATTCAAAAGAGATACCCATAAAATTAACCGTGATATTTTCCTGTTCTGCTGTTATACGGGGTTGCCGTATGGTGATGTGAAGGATCTAAAGAAAAAGCATATTCAGATAGGTGTGGATGGAAAGACATTGATCTACACCCGAAGGATAAAAACCAATAAGATGCTTAGAATTCCACTATTGGAGGAAGCCGAAAGAATTCTGGAAAAATACCAGGATCATCCAAAAGTACATTCGAGTGATATTTTATTTCGGGTCCATTCCAACCAGAAAACAAACCAGTATCTAAGGGAAGTCACCAAAGCGGTAAAAATCAATAAGGAATTAAGTTTTCACTCCGCCCGTCATACTTTTGCCACAACTGTAATTTTAGCTAATGGAGTTCCCATAGAAACGTTATCTAAACTTTTGGGACATACAAAATTATCGACCACCCAGATTTATGCAATGGTAGTAGATTCTAAGATATCTCATGATTTATATATTCTAAGGAATGGCTTGAAGTAGTAGGAGGAAATTTGGCAGCCATTATTTTGCGTTTCTTTAATACCGTAAGTGCGTCGGAAGGGGCGCCCGTTTTTCAAATTTTATAGCTAAAAAAATAGGCCTAACAAAAGAAGAACTGAAGAAATTAGAAAATGAAAAGGATTTAAATGAAGCTAATCAACATGTTTTAAATATATGGCTATCAAGTTGTTATTCTGTACGAATAACAGATATTATTCAATTAAAAATAGACCGACTTAAAGGATAACCGATAATAATATAGGATTAAGAAAAATGATAAACTGGTGTCTCTAATTCCTACTAAAGCTCAGAATATTTTAGACTTGTACCTGCCACAGAAAAGTACCACCCGTAATTTAGTTTTTCCAGAATTAAGGGGCACTAATTTGGATGATCAAATAGAAGTTCGAAAAAGAGAAAAAACCATAACGCGTAATTTTAATAGACGATTAGTTCGAATTGCAAAATATTTGGGGATTGTGAAGAAGCTTACTATGAACATTGCAAGACTTAGTTTTGGAAATGTATCTGGGGATAAAATTTCTGTTCAGTTATTACAGCAACTTTATAGGCATTGCTCAATTACTACTACGATGATGTACCTATCAAATTTTATTAATACCCAAACTGATGAGGCTTTGAATAATGTGGTAGATTTTTTAAATTGATATTATTCTATCCACCTTTTTCGTTGTGAATCTTAATTGGGTCTAAGAAATGGTAACATGGAGTGAATTTATTTATTAAAGTCAATCAAGTTGTTCTGAATAGGGTTAAACATAAGCGAGCTCTGCAATACGTAAGCAAAGCCTCCTCAACGAAAGAAAATAATAACCTTATCTATATTGTTTATTGTAAGAAAATTCTTCAAATAAATACGTTAAAAATTTTAATTTAAATCAAATAATTCGTATGCTTAAAAAGGATAATTAGCTTTTTAAATGCATTTTTTTTTATATTATTCGATAACTATAGGGTAAATTATAATAATTAATAATTATATGTTAATTATTATAATTTATTATTGTTTTTTAAATTACTAATTAACAAGAATCTTGGTATTATATCGAAAAATACTTTTGATCCCAATCTTTATTTATATTTTTACTTCAAGATTAGATGTCTCTACCTTCTAATTAAAGCCCCCACCGTTACTTTTATTTATTGTATACCCTGCTACGAAAAATCACCCTAGGATTTTTTGTAATGACCCTATTATCTAAAGATGATAATAAAAAAATTGAAGTCCCCACTTCTTTTTTATGTAAATCCCCAACTAATTCCTTTTACACTACAGTGAATTCCCTTAAAAAGCAAAATGGGACTCACGACGGCGAAGCCATGTAATTTAATATATATCATTAGCCACAAGCGTTATTATAAATTTACTAAAAAGATTTCAATGAAAACAGCTTTAATCACAGGTATAACCGGCCAGGATGGTGCATATTTAAGCGAATTTTTGCTAGATAAAGGTTACTTAGTTCATGGAATTAAAAGGAGATCCTCCCAATTCAATACAGATAGAATTGATCATCTTTATCAGGATCCACATGTAAACAATCGTAATTTCATATTGCATTATGGTGATATGACGGATAGCACCAATTTAATTCGACTCATTCAGTTAATACAACCAGATGAAATCTATAATCTGGCAGCGATGAGCCACGTTCATGTATCTTTCGAAATTCCAGAGTATACAGGGAATACCGATGGATTGGGAACCCTTAGAATACTCGACGCCGTTAGGTTACTCGGTTTAGAAAAGAAAACACGAATATATCAGGCGTCAAGTTCCGAATTATATGGGAAAGTACAGGAAGTTCCTCAGTCTGAGACTACACCTTTCTATCCTAGAAGTCCTTATGCGGTTGCAAAGTTATATGCTTACTGGATAACTGTTAATTACCGGGAGGCTTACAATATGTTTGCCTGTAATGGAATCCTATTTAATCACGAATCGCCTGTAAGGGGTGAAACTTTCGTTACACGTAAAATCACACGGGCTGTTGCCAGAATTGCCCTTGGCTTACAGGAGAAAATATTCTTGGGAAACTTGGACGCCCAACGTGACTGGGGTCATGCTAAAGATTATGTAAGAATGATGTGGATGATTTTACAAGCAGATGAGCCCGAAGATTGGGTAATCGCTACAGGAAAAACCACTAGCGTAAGAGATTTTGTAAGATTGGCATTTGCAGAGGTAGGAATAGAACTGAAATTTGTAGGGAAGGGCATAAATGAAAAAGGCGTAGTAACTTATTGTCACAATCCTGATTTTAAAATTACGACAGGGACTGAAGTTCTATCTATAGATCCCAGATATTTTAGACCGACAGAGGTAGAATTACTTGTTGGAGATGCTTCAAAAGCAAAAAACAAATTAGGTTGGGTTCCGGAATTTGAATTGAATGACTTAATTAAGGAAATGGTAGAAAGTGATCTCAACTTAATGAGAAAAGAACAGTGCTTAAAAGATGTTGGTTTTACGGTTATGAATTATTATGAATGAGAATTATTTAGAAATAAGAAACTAATGAAAAAAAACGCTAAAATATACATAGCAGGACATACCGGTCTGGTTGGCTGTGCTATTCTGAAGCAGCTAGAATTTAAAGGCTTTTCTCAAATAATAACCAGAACTCATAAGGAGCTTGAATTAATGGATTGTATTGCTGTTGAAGAATTTTTTAGAGAAGAGAAGCCGGAATACGTTTTCCTGGCTGCAGCAAAAGTAGGAGGGATTATAGCAAACAATAATTATCGGGCAGAATTTCTGTATGAAAATAGTATGATACAAAATAATATAATTCATCACTCATACCTTAATAATGTTAAGAAGTTGATGTTTTTAGGAAGCACCTGCATTTATCCGAAAAACTGTAAACAGCCAATTAAAGAAGAATATTTACTAACAGGACCATTAGAATACACCAATGAACCTTATGCTGTTGCTAAAATAGCGGGAATTAAATTGTGCGAAAGTTATAATCTTCAGTATGGGACAAATTTTATAAGCGCGATGCCAACGAATTTATATGGCCCTGCAGATAACTTTAATCTTGAAACGGCCCATGTTTTACCAGCCTTAATAAGAAAGATTTATTTGGGCAAGGCCCTGGAGGAAGATGATTGGTTTAAAATTAAAGAAGATCTAAACTCCCGGCCTATAGAAGGAATTAATGGTAACGCTAAAAAAACTGAAATTTTAAGTGTTTTAGAAAAATTTGGTGTAAGAATAAAAAGAGCAAAATACCAGATAGATAACTCTAAGAAAGTGGTTTCCATTGAAATATGGGGAACTGGGACCCCCTATCGAGAGTTTATGTGGAGCGAAGAAATGGCAGAGGCGTGCATCTTTTTAATGGAAAACAGGAATTTTCAGGATATTGTATCAATTCAAGAGGATAATGAGAGTGCAATTCAGGAGGTTCGTAATACTCATATTAACATAGGAACGGGTAAAGAAGTATCCATCGCTCAATTAGCAGAAATGACAAAAAGGATAATTGGATTTAAAGGAGAGTTTTTTTTTAATACGGAAAAGCCGGATGGTACCTATCGCAAATTAACAGATATTTCCAAGCTGGAGGCTTTAGGCTGGAAGGCTCAGGTTGAATTAGACGAGGGAATAGAAAGTTTGTATAGTTGGTATAAGTATAGTATTTATAAAAAAATGGAATCCAAATTGAAAGCTTAGGTCATCTGAAAGCGGGACAACCAGCTATTTAAAAACTATGAAGGATCTGCTTCAAAGTATAAGTATTAAGATTGAAAGCGGATCTTTTATAACTAAAGGTCAAATAAGGCTAATAAGTTCTTTCCTGGTCGGTCAGGGGGTCGTACAATTTGTTCAATTATTTACCGGGTTTCTTCTTATAAGATGGTTGACAGTAGAGCAATATGCTCAATATAGTGTAGCCTTTGCTTTTCAATCTACTGCCCAGGTTTTAGTGGAGTTGGGTTTTTCCGGTTCTGTAATAGCACTAGTTGGATCAAGGATTTATGATAAGGAGGTCTTAGGTGGTTATATAAAAGCCGGTAAATTTTTTAGAAATAGGCTTTTTGCTGTTGTTGGAGCAACCTGTTTAGTAGGTTTTCCAGTTATAACTGCTCATCATAATTGGCCTTTTTATATAACATTATTATTATTGATTGCCATTTTAAGCAATTTATATCTTTCGGGAAACAGTGCCTTTTATGCAACCCCATTAATAATACACGCAAAACTTAAGAATTTTTACAGGATACAATTAAAAAGCGCTCTATTCCGCCTAAGCTTTCTGGGAATCCTTGCCCTTTTTTCAATTATCAATGCCTGGTTGGCTGCTTTGGGTACAAGTTTTTTGATATGGTATAATGGAAAACACTATAAAAATAGGTCTCAGGAGTATATAGCAGAACCATCGAGCAGCCCTTCTGAAACTAAAAAAGAAATGCTGCAGTACGTAAAACCGGTAATGCCCGGAATTATCTATTCAGCTTTTAGTGCACAAATTGCCCTTTTTCTTATAAGCATTTTTGGCAATACCCAGAATATTGCAGAGGTAGGAGCCTTAGGAAGGGTGGGACAGATATTTTTTATTTTGAATGCAGCGAGCTCAACTTTAATCGTTCCCTTTCTAGCAAGGCAGCCCAATGAGGGCCTAAGTAAAAAATATTTTTCAATTATCTCAGGGGCTCTAGCAATTGCAGCATTACTATCAATCATCGCATTCCTGTTCCCTCAACCATTTTTATGGATAATGGGTAGTAAATATGATCATTTAGATCGCGAAGTAGGCCTGCTAGTACTTAATTCCGCAATCATTTTCCTCAATGTGGTCATGTGGGATATGAATTGTTCAAGAAAATGGTTGTGGTATTGGATCCCAATAGTTAGTATCTCATCTAATATCCTGTTGCAGATATTTTTAATTTTTAAAATGGACCTAAGCACCACTTATAACGTACTTATTTACGCAATAATATTAAGTGTGTTTAATCTTTCAAACAAAGTCCTTGTTGGATTCATAGGTTTAAAAAAGACAAAAGATGAAGTTAATTTACTTTCAGAAGGTTCCTAATTTTGGAGATGCACTAAATCCCTTAATCCTTAATAGGTTTTTTCCGGGTTTTTTTGACGCAAATAAGGATGAGATATTTTTAGGTATTGGATCTATATTACATTTAGAATTTCCGCCTGAAACGAGAAAAATTGTTTTTAGCACAGGGTATGCGTATTATGGCGATTTGCCTAAAATTGATAAAAGCTACGAAATTTCTTGTGTTCGGGGTCCTTTGACGGCAAAAGTACTGGGGCTGGATTCAAAACTAGGAATAACTGACGGTGCTGCATTATTGAGGGAAATGTATTTCCCGAATGAAATAAAGATTTTTGATTATTCTTTTATGCCTCATCATGCGAGTATTCATTTTAACGACTGGAAAAGAATATGCAAGGAGGCGGGGTATAATTATATAGATCCTGCTGGAGACATTCAAGTGATCTTAAAGCAAATTTCACAATCTAAAGTTGTAATTGCAGAGGCTATGCATGGAGCTATTGTAGCAGATACATTAAGAGTTCCCTGGATACCGGTAAAACTTTATCCAACTATTAATGAATTCAAGTGGAGGGACTGGACGGAATCATTGGCGCTAGAATATAGACCCAACAACCTTCCCTCGATTTATTCCAGCCAGATGATAATTCAAAAAATTACAGCAAAATTTAAAGCAAAAGAGAAAGATCTACACGTGAGGGGTATGAGCAAAATATATGAAACTTACCAGGATAATTTCTTGAATAGAAATGTGGTTAAACAATTTGTCGGATTAAAGTCAAAGCAACAGTTCTTAAGTAGCGAAAGGTTATTAGATCGAAAGATCGAACAGCTTCTTGAAAAAATAGAAATGATAAAATCTACCTATGGTTTTCTTCAAAAGTCCAAATAAATCATAGGAATGCAATACGCTAATAATCTTTAGCGAAATAGTGAAGGTAATAACTATGAGTAACTTGAAATTTAGTGTAATAATCCCGACATGCCATAGAAATGAATTACTGGCAGAATGTTTAGAAAGGCTTTCTAAGCAGTATTACTCATTAGGTGAGATTGAAATAATCGTGACCGATGATGGGGAAATAAGCACGGCAGAATCTATGATTGAATTAAATTTTCCTTTTGTGAAATGGACTAAAGGTGCTGGTAGAGGGCCTGCAGCAAATAGGAATAATGGGGCCAGAGTGGCAAAAGGAAAATGGTTGATATTTACAGATGACGATTGCCTGCCAGATCCAAATTGGATTAAAGAATATGATAAAGCTGAGCAAAGTAATCCTGGAATTATGGTTTTTGAAGGACGAACCTATCCCGATAAACTGAAAATGGCATTTAATGAAGTAGCTCCAATTAATGAGACTGGAGGGCAAATGCCTTCTTGTAATTTTATGGTCTCCCGAGAATTATATTGGAAATTGGGAGGGTTCGATGAAAATTTCAAGTTCTATTTTGAGGATATGGATTTTAGCTATCGAATAAAATCGCTAGGATTCTCTTCTTTATTTCTCCCAAAGGCAGCAGTTTGTCATCCCTGGCGAAAAGTAGATTCCTTGAACTTTTGGAAGACCCGAAAATTTTACAAAGAATCTTATTGGAAATTCATTATTAAAGATGAAGATCTTTTTAAAGCACATAGTCCATTTTTCTTTTTAAAACAATTAATAAAAGATATTGTGCTAGATACACTAGCTAACTTTTATAAATTTAAAGGGAGAGGTATATTGTTTAACCTTTCTCACAGAGCGATTCATCTCGATCTTTTAATAAGAACACTTTTTGTTACTCAAGAGGAGCTTCAAAAAATTCGAAAGGAATATTCTCCTAATCATACTTCCCAAGTATAATTTATTTTAAATCTACCTTAAAAGATAGCACTTTGTAGGAGTTGAAAACTCCTACCAGTGATTTTTAAATTAAAACAAACCTAAGCTACTGTTTCAAAACAAAATAGTTAAATGAATTTATTTCTTACTTCTGCATATCCTTATCATCATTCTCAAAATTTTGCAGTTTCATGGTTAAAGGAGTCTGCCAGATTAGATACGTTTAAAGAACATTCTGTTTCAGATGATCCGGACGCTGCGGATATTATATTATTTACCGAACATCACCCACCTGAAGATCCGTATTTTTTTAAAGTACTAAAAAATGATTTATATAAACAATACCCCCATAAGTCAATTCTCTATACTGATATAGATAAACCTTTACCCTTGTTACCAAGCATTTTGCCATCAATCGAAAGTCGATACTATAGAAAAAGATTGGTGAGATCTGGACCTTATATAGCTAAGCAATATAAAAATGAATCTGTTCTTTTTAGAGAAGAAAGTACTGAAAGGGAATTTTTATTTTCTTTTATTGGAGCTGCAAGGACTCACACGATCAGACAAAGGATTCTGGACCTAAATTACTCTAACAGTTTTGTTAAAGATAGTAGCGCTATAAACCTGTGGGAATTGGATTCAAATACAAAAAAAATAGTTGAGAAAGAATATGCGGATGTTTCCTTAAACAGTCACTTTATACTATGCCCTAGAGGGGAAGGAGTAAATTCTTACCGTTTGTATGAAGCCATGGAAATGGGGATAACTCCTGTTATTATCTCAGATGACTGGGTTCCTATGAGGGGGCCGGATTGGGATGAATTTTCCTTACGTGTGGCAGAAAAGGATATTCAAGAAATACCAGATATACTATTGGAAAAGAAGGGAGAAGCTCGAAAAATGGGGAGGTTAGCTAGAAAAAACTGGGAAATGTGGTTTTCTAAAGAAGTATGTTTTCACCATATCGCATGTATGTGTGAAGATCTTATGAAATCTAGGGAAAGTGGAATTAATAAGAAGGTTTATACCTATAGTCAATTTTTGAGGCCCTTTCATACAAGAAATTTATTGAGATTTTATAAAAATAGTCTTTTATGAATATTCTTTTTATCTGTGGTTGTTTAGAAGGGGGGAAAGACGGGGTTGGAGATTATGTTCAGATCCTGGCAAAGGAATTATTACTCCAACAGCACGAAGTTGCAATTCTCGCAATAAACGATCCTTTTCTTTCAGTGAATGAAGAAGAAAAGATTGAAACAATCCTTTCATTAAGGCTTAGCAATAAAAAATCTTGGGGCTCAAGAGTAATAAAATCAAGAGAATGGATAGATGAAATAAAACCAGACCATATAATGTGGCATTTCGTTATTTATGGATACCACCCCAGGGGATTTAGTTTCAGGCCTATCCATATTATAAATAAACTATTGAAGAATTATTCACAGGTAAGTATCATGTTTCATGAATTATGGATAGGGGCTGCGAAAGAAGATAGTATAAAAAATAAAATAATAGGTGAAATCCATAAGCTCATCATTAAATATCTGGTTTGGGATTTAAAACCTGTAAAAGTGTTTACCAGTAATTCCACCTACATGGGCTTATTAAGTAAGGAAGGAATTCCTAGTTTTTTATTACCAATTTTCAGCAATATTCCATATATCCCTGGCGCTGAGATATTATTTGAAGATATACTAAATGCCAGAGGTATAGTAAATACTGAGGAATCTTTAAAGCTGGGGATTTTTGGAACCATTCCATTTGTATGGCAAAAGGAAAAATTTATATCACAGTTGAAAAAAACTAAATCTTCAATTACTTTATTCATTGCAGGAAGGTCAAATCAGTATACAGCAGCTGAACTTAAGGATGATTTAAAGAAAGAAATACCTTCCTTAAATATTATAATTCTTGAAGAACAACCGCCGGCAATTATTTCGGGATTTCTTCAGTATATAGATATGGGCATAACCTTAACAGCACCCCAACTTTTAGAAAAAAGTGGGGTTTATGCGGCTTATGTGGAGCATGGTTTACCAATACTTTTTGCCGGGCTCGATAAAAATTTCAATTGTGGAAACAAGGATTTAGTTGATGATAACCACCACTTGAAATGGGAATTAGATGGTTTCCCAGAACAGGTTAAAATGGAGAAATTTACCCCCAGAAATATAAAGGAAAAAATTGCACGAAATATTCTGGAAATAATAGGAGAAGCTCAAAGCAAAGTTTCTATCCCTTTGATTAAAATGTAAAACGATGAAAAAATTGACAGTAGCTATTTGCATCCCCACCTACAACCAGGCAGAGTATTTAAAAAGAAGTATTCAATCTGCCTTGGACCAAACATTCCCAGAAATTTCAGTATATGTCTGTGACGATAGAAGTACAGATAACACTAAATTAATCTGCGAGAAATTTAATGCGGAATATTCTAATTTTTATTACCAACAAAATGATGAGAACCTGGGGATTGCTAAAAATGTAAACAAGCTTCTTAGATGGCCAAAAACAGATTTTATCGTCCGCTTAGATTCAGATGATCTCCTACATCCAAATTATGTAAAAACCCTTCTTTCATTATTCGAGAAATACCCCGAGGCCGGTGTGGGACATGTTAATGTTCAGCAAATAGATGAACACCATCATTTTACCAGAAAACGTTTACTCGCTCGCCAAAAAGAATTCTATTCTGCTGAAAAATCCCTAAGGGAAAGCATTTACGGTTATAAAGTAGCTGCTAACATTTGTATGTTTAGGAGAAACGTTTTAGAAGAACTGAACTTTACCAGCGGTCGTCCGGAATACACAGAGGATTATGATTTATGGGTTCGAATTGCCGATGCCAATTGGGGTAATGTATTTTCATCAAAGATACTGGCCTATTATCGTGTATGGGTAGATAAGAATAATTATAGGATCTCTCTCCAGCGCAAAGAAGCTGAACTTATTGGGTACCAAAGATTATTTGATGAATGTGTAGAACCAGCTTATAAAAGACGCAACTGGTCCGAGAATATTATTAAAACACAACGGGAGAAATTTGCCCTTGAACATGCGTTTGCCTTAAAAAGCAGCTATTTCACCAAATCCGAGAAAGATATTATTACCCAGAGAGTTCTAAATATCTACGATAGTAAAAAGGTAAGATCCCGGATTTCCAGTTATTTAAATCCAGGATCTTTGGGAGCAAAATATTATTCTTTTAAAAGAAAATTAATTGTAAAAATCAAAGATTTGATAAAAGGTTCACAATTCTTTTTGCGAAAATCAAAAGCTGCCTAAAAACGAATCTAATTTATTATCCAAAGATTAGAATAGGGAAGTAGAAGCTTTTCTCCCTTTTTGCTGAATCACTAATAGAAAACCATTTCATTATGAAAATAATAGTATCCCATCCAAACAGTAATCAGTTTAATCGTTCAGCATTACAGGGTTTTTTAGAGAAAGATATGCTTTCAGAATTTCATACTGGAATAGCATTATTTCCAAATGGCTTACTGGATCGTCTGGCTTCTTTTCCAACTTTTTCTGAAATAAGACGAAGAAGCTTTTCTCCTGATTTGAAAAATTATACTCACAATTGGCCAGTGTTAGAAACAGGGAGGCTTATAGCTGGAAAAATAGGAGCAACTTTTCTTACAAGGCACGAAAAAGGTATTTTTTGTATTGATTCAGTATATAATAGCCTGGACCACAGAACGAGCTTACGCTTAAAAGAAGCAAAGAAAAGAGGAGCAAAAGGTGTTTATGCCTATGAAGATGGTGCCTTAAAAACGTTCCGAGAGGCTCACAATTTGGGTCTAAGCTGTTTTTACGATTTACCTATTGGCTACTGGCGAACCGCGAGGGAATTGCTGGAATTAGAAAAAGAAAGGTGGCCTGAATGGAGTGCAACTCTAACGGGTCTTAAAGATTCAGAAGAAAAACTAATACGCAAAGATGAGGAATTAGCCCTTGCTGATAGAATTTTTGTTGCCAGTAGTTTCACTGCTCATACTCTTAAAAATTACCCTGGAAATTTAGCTCCTATTGAAATAATACCATACGGATTCCCACCACCAATTAGTACTAGGAAATATGAAGGAATCAATAATTTAAAACCCCTTAAATTATTATTTGTAGGTGGGCTGTCACAGCGTAAAGGGATTGCAGATGTATTTGCTGTTGTGGATAAATTACAACCGCACGTAACTTTAACGGTGGTAGGTTATAAAGCCTCGGATAATTGTCGGGTACTGGATGAAAATCTGTCTAAACATAAGTGGATTCCCAGTTTACCACATTCCGAAATATTAAAACTGATGAGAGATCACGATGTGTTATTATTTCCATCCCTGTTTGAAGGGTTTGGAATGGTTATAACCGAAGCTATGTCTCAAGGTACGCCGGTGATTACGACTGAAAGAACCGCCGGACCAGATGTGATAATCCATAATGAGAATGGTTGGCTCATAAAAGCTGGTTCTACCATTGCTTTGGAAGAGTGTTTAGATTATTTGTTGCAAAACCCTAAAAGTATATCTGAAGTAGGAAAAGCTGCCAGGGAAACTGCAAAACAACGTCCCTGGAGCGTATATGGGAAAGAATTAGCTACTGCTATAAGTGAACATGTCGGAAAAGCAAATGCTTCGAAATTACGAATTTAAAGATGAGAATCATTCTAGCCAGGCTTGTAGATGAAAATGATCCATACCGATTACTTAAACTGGGTATTTGGGGTTATTTTTTCCTCCTGCTATTTGAAGGTGCCCTACGTAAATGGTTTTTACCGGGTCTTGCCGCTCCACTTTTAATTGTTCGGGATCCTGTTGCTCTTTTTCTCCTTTTCCATGCCTGGAGAAGAAATCTTCTTCCACCTTCAATTTACTTAGTGGGTATGTTAGGCATAGGAATGTTTGCATTTGTTACGGCGCTAATTTTTGGGCACGGCAATCTTGCTATTGGAATTTTTGGTGCAAGAATTCTTATGCTTCAATTTCCTGTAATTTTCGTGATTGGTAAAGTTTTTTCCCACGAAGATGTGATCAAGGTTGGAAAGATTATGTTATGGATAGCTATACCAATGATAGTTTTAATATCGCTACAATTTTATAGTCCCCAATCGGCCTGGGTTAATCGTGGCGTTGGAGGGGATATGGAAGGGTCAGGATTTAGTGGCGCAATGGGATATTTTAGGCCGTCAGGAACATTCTCCTTTACGACAGGTAATACTATGTTCTTTAGCCTCCTTAGCTGTTTTGTTTTTTATTTCTGGATAGGAGGAATAAAAGTGAATCGTTTATTGCTCATTGCTGCAACTATTGCTTTGTTTATTGCTATCCCACTTTCTATTAGTAGATCATTATTATTTCAAGTTATCATAGGGGTAACATTTGCGGTCCTTGCCAGTATTAGAAATCCAAAATATGCTGGCCGTATCATTGGAGCAGGCATTGCAGGCTTTGTTATTTTAAGCGTTTTGAATAATGTAGAAATTTTTCAAACAAGTACTGAAGTGTTTACCAGTCGGTTTGAAACTGCAAGCAAAGTAGAAGGTGGCTTGCAAGGTACTCTGGTAGACAGATATTTTGGAAACTTAATTTCTGCAGTTAGTGGTTCTTCAGCAGAAAGAATTCCATTTTGGGGATACGGAATCGGATTAGGTACAAATGTGGCTAGTTTCCTGTTAACAGGAGGTAGGAACTTTCTAGTAGCAGAAGATGAATGGTTAAGATTGATGGGGGAGATGGGATTTTTAATGGGATTTGGAGTTATTTTAATCCGCTTGGGAATTTGTCTACAGATGGCCTTGGCTAGTTATCAGAGGCTAAAAACAGGCGATTTTCTACCCTGGATGTTGTTAAGCTTTTGTCTTTTAATCGTACCCCAGGGCCAATGGGCCCAACCTACAACTTTGGGATTCGCGATATTAATAGGTGGGTTATTGCTCGCTTCATTAAACGTGGAAGATGAAAAAATCACACATCATTTTTAGAACAATATTTAGTCAGGATGAACATTGTCTTTTTCTCACATCCCAGTTTTATCGCTCACAAAAGTATGCCGCGATTTACCCGTTTACTGGATGAAGGGATGCGGGAACGGGGACACACAACCAGAGTATGGTCACCTAGAGGACGATTTTATTATCTGCCTATGGTTGAAAAATTTAAAAAATGGCTTGGGTATTTAGATCAGTATTTATTGTTTCCCTTGGAAGTATATTTCAAAGTAAAAAAAGAGAGTGCAGATACCCTGTTTGTATTTACAGATCATGCATTGGGACCCTGGGTGCCGTTGGTTTTTAATAGGCCACATGCTATTCACTGTCATGATTTTCTGGCTCAGCGAGCTGCCCTAGACGAAATTTCAGAAAATATTACTGGTTGGACTGGCAAAAAATATCAGGCTATGATTCGCAGAGGCTATTCTAGAGGCAGAAACTACATCTCTGTATCGAAAAATACGAAACGAGATCTTCATAGGTTTACCTCTTCCACTGCCGGAGTATCTGAAGTGGTCTATAACGGGCTCAATAATAGCTTTAAACCAATGAATGTTTTTAAGGTGCGAATTGATTTAAAGGAGAAAACCGGAATCGATGTTTGCCATGGTTATATACTTCACGTTGGCGGTAATCAGTGGTATAAAAACAGGAGGGGAGTTATTGAGATTTATAATGCCTGGCGAATAAAATTTAAAAAAGACCTACCGCTCCTGCTTGTGGGAGAAAAACCCGATGAACTTATTCGGAATGAATGGCAAAGTTCTTCCTTCAAAAAAGATATACATATGCTGGATTCTTTTTCAGACGAATGGCTTAAAAAAGTTTACGCCGGTGCTTCAGTTTTTCTTTTTCCATCGTTGGCTGAAGGATTTGGTTGGCCAATAGCAGAAGCAATGGCCTCCGGATGCCCGGTAATTACTACGAGAGAGGCGCCAATGACCGAGGTGGCAAAGAAAGCGGCCTTGTATGTTCCCAGAAAACCTTCTAGTTCTTTGGAAGTTATGAAATGGAGTGAAAATGCTGCCGAGGTTTTGGAAAAAATAATAAGTAGTTCTAGTACTGAACTCGAAATGATAAAAGAAAGAGGAATCCAAAACGCAAGGAGGTTCAATTCTAAAGATGCGCTTGATAAGATTGAAAAGATTTACCTGGATATTCTAAAATCTGAAAATAACTAATGAGGCTTTTACACGCAATAGATAATATGAATCCTGAACGCGGTGGTGTTTGTCAAGCTGTGCGGACCGTTATTTCGGGACTTTCAGAATATGAGGTGGCTAATGAAGTAGTTTGTGTTAATTCACCTGATGAAGATTTCATATTAAAAAGTGATTTTAAAGTTTATGCACTAGGCCCTTCAGATAAATTCTGGTCTTATAGTGCTAAGCTTATGCCCTGGTTAAGAAAAAATTTCTCTGAGTATGATGCTATCATTGTCCATGGGCTGTGGCAATATCCATCTTATGCATTCGAAAAGATTAGGAAAGAATTAGAGGGACGTGGTGATTTTAGACAAAACTTACCGAAACTTCATGTGATGCCTCATGGAATGTTAGACCCCTATTTTCAAACTGCGCCGGATAGAAAATTAAAGGCGATTAGGAATAAAATATACTGGGAATTAATTGAAAGAAAGATTGTAAACAATGCAGATGCCATACTTTTTACTTGTGAAACAGAGTGTTTAATGGCACGTATCCCTTTTAAACCTTACCATCCAAAAGAAGAAATTGTGGTGGGTCTGGGAGTAGAAGCTCCACCTGAGTTTATCCCCGAAATGAAAGTTTCCTTTAAAGAACAATGTAAAGGAATTGAGAATAATGATTATGTGCTCTTTCTAAGCAGGATCCATGAGAAAAAGGGGGTAGATATTTTAGTGGAAGCTTATGCAGATTTATTGAATAATGGGGGTAAGGCTAAAATATCAGCCAGTAAAATTCCAAAATTAGTAATAGCTGGACCCGGATTAGCATCGGAGTATGGTAAAAAAGTTCAGAACATTATTAATCATAATCCTGCCCTAAAAGAAAATGTTTTTTTACCAGGTATGCTTTCCGGAGATGCAAAATGGGGAGCTTTTTATGGGTGTGAAGCTTTTATTTTACCTAGTCATCAGGAGAATTTTGGAATTGCAATTGTTGAAGCTATGGCTTGCAGAAAACCGGTATTAATTACAAATAAAGTTAATATTTGGCGAGAAATCTTGAACTCTGATGCGGGGTTCGTTGAAGATGATACCTTAATTGGTGTATCAAATCTTCTCGAACGTTGGTGGGCTTTAGATAAGGAGAGGAAGGATGATATGGCTAAAAATGCAAAAATAAACTTTGAGGAAAAATTTGCTATTTCTAAAGCTTCCAGCCGATTGTTTGAAGTATTAAGCAAATCACTTACTAATATGGAAGGAGTAGATTTCTAGATCAATGGTTATGGATGCAAAAGCTATTTCAAAAGTAAAGCTCAACGAGTTTGACGCTTCAATAGGTCTGGACAGAGGCGCAAGCAGGATAAAAGAGGTAACCTGGTATTTATTTAAAATGCTTTTTTTCTTAACTGCTTTTCCTTTTCCAAGCTCTTTAAAAGTTTCTTTATTAAGATTGTTTGGAGCAAAAGTCGGAAAGAATGTAATTCTTAAGCCCAGGGTGAATATACATTTTCCCTGGAAACTGGAGATGGGCAATAATGTGTGGATTGGGGAAGAAGTGTTCATCTTGAATTTTGAGAAAATTAATATCGGGGATAATGTTTGTATTTCCCAAAGGGCTTTTCTCTGTGGTGGCAATCACGACTATCGTAAACCATCCATGCCATTTAGAAATGGACCTATAAATCTTGAAAATGGTTGTTGGATTGGAGCTTGTTGTTTTATTGGGCCAAATGTTACAATCGGAATTGATAGCGTGATTACGGTTGGCTCAGTTATAACATCAGATGTGAAGAATAACCTTATATGCAAAAGAACCGGGAGCGACTTTGAAAAAGAAAGATGGAAAAATACTGAAGAGGTCGTTAACCTATTCTAATTACTATTGATAACTACTTAAATATGCAACTATGAAAAGAATTTTAATTACAGGTGGGGCAGGATTTATTGGGTCCCATCTATGTGAACGACTGTTGAAAGAGGGAAATGAGGTAATTTGTTTAGATAACTATTTTACAGGTAGTAAAAAAAATATAATTCACTTAATGAAGAATCCTTTGTTTGAGGTTATTAGGCATGATATTACGACGCCATTTTTTATAGAGGTAGATGAAATTTACAATCTGGCCTGTCCGGCCAGCCCGGTTCATTACCAGTATAATGCTATAAAAACTACCAAAACTTCAGTAATCGGAGCTATAAATATGCTTGGACTGGCAAAAAGAATTAAAGCCAAAATTTTACAGGCCAGTACAAGCGAAGTGTATGGCGATCCACAAATACACCCCCAACCAGAAAGTTATTGGGGAAATGTAAACCCAATTGGACCGAGGTCTTGTTATGATGAAGGTAAACGTTGTGCTGAAACGCTGTTTATGGATTACCATCAACAAAATGATGTTTGTATAAAAATCATTAGAATCTTTAATACTTATGGTCCCAACATGAATCCCAATGACGGTAGGGTAGTTTCCAATTTTATTATGCAAGCTTTAAAAGGTGAGGACATTACTATTTTTGGGGATGGTAGTCAAACCAGATCATTTCAATATGTAGATGATTTAGTAGAGGGCATGATAAGAATGATGAATACTGAAGACGCTTTTACCGGTCCCGTTAATATTGGCAACCAGAAGGAATATACTATGATGGAACTAGCAGAGAATATTTTAGAACTCACAGGATCTGATTCAAAATTAATTTTCAAATCACTTCCCCAGGACGATCCTCAAAGGAGACAACCAGACATTCATTTGGCAACAGCCAAACTCAATGGTTGGAAACCAGAAATCCAGTTAAAAGAAGGTTTATCTAAGACAATTCAATATTTTGAAGCCATTTACCATGGAACTCCGTTAAAAGAAAGAAATTTATCCCTTCACTTGGTTAAATAGCAACTTTTTTAAAAATGTTTGTTCAATATTCAAATACGATAATATTAATAACATTACCTGAGCAGTAAAAAAGTACCCTTCCCAAACTTCTACTTTCTAATATATTTTAGACATATCCTGATATCCTACCTACGTTTATTGAGCCTTTTGTGAAGTAAGGCCCCACCTTCAATGTAGCTTCTATCCAATAAAAGACGCCTAGATGGCAGTTCAGCTTACTCCATTTTTAGCGATAGAAATCCACCTATATCAATGTATAAAATATAAATTATGAAAACTTCATCTTTAACACTATCGTTCGCGGCATTTATGCACTTAATAGTAATTGACAGTATCTGCTTTTTTTTAAGTTCTGAAATTGCAATGAATTTAAATATAATTGCGGGCTATAATATTTTATGGGTCATACTTATTGTTCTAATAGGGGCACAGGCTTATAATCATGAAAGAGCCTAATTCTTTTTTTCTCTTCTTTTATTTTAATTAATTAATTTTTCAAATATGAGAATTTCAATAATTACCATTGTTTACAACAGGCAATATTGCATTGCGGAATGTATTGAGTCAGTTTTGAATCAGAGTTATGATGATATAGAGCACCTTGTGATAGATGGTGGTTCTAATGATGGTACGCAACTGGAAGTCGAAAAATATCAGGATAAATTGGGATATTATATTTCGGAAAAAGACGAGGGTATTTTTGATGCTTTAAACAAGGGAATAAAAAATGCGACAGGAGATTTAATAGGCATCCTCAATTCGGACGATTTTTTTTACGAGGCAGATACGATTAAAAAAGTGGTAGAGGCATTTAAAATATCAAATGCAGATCTCGTGTATGCGAAAGGACTTTTTGTAGATCAAAAAAATCCAGAAAAAGTTAAACGAATGTATTCTTCCAAACCATTCAATAAAAGATTTCTGTTTTTTGGATGGATACCCCTGCATACTACCATTTTTGTTCGGAAAGAGGTTTTTCAAATATATGGAATGTATAATTCTGGGTATACGATAGCAAGCGATTACGAAATTTCATTGAGGTGGTTTCAAAATGATGATATAAAAAAGTACTTCCTTAATGAATGGGTAGTTAAAATGCGTCTGGGCGGATTAAGTACTTCAATGAAATTACAAATTAAGAAATCTAAAGAAGATTTAAGGATTATTCGGCTCAATAGGTTAAGTGGTTTTTTTACCCTTTTCTGCAAAATTGGGCGTAAAGTCCCCCAGTATTTAATTCCTCAGTTCCGTAGTTTAACTAGCATTTTTCCAAAAGCCTAAAAGATAATTTGTATTCCGCTAGGTTACATTTTTCAATATAAATATGAATAAAATGAAATGGTCTCCTTTTATAATGCCCTTTTCATTATTGGCACATTTAGTAATAATAAATGTTTTTTTACATTTATTAAATCCTGAATTCTATTCTAATATTCTGGCTATTATAGGTTTCAATTTAGCCTGGATATTATCTGCCCTTTGTCTAAATTTTTATGTTGTAGAAAGGAAGGAGCGGTTTAGAACCAAATTCAATAAGTTTCTTCGTCATTACCTATTATTCTGTTTAGCGTACTTTTCAGTGTTTGCATTTCTGAAATTGGAACTGGTAATAGAGTACCAGGTATTTACCCTTGTATTTCTCCTATTAATATTAACATTTTATCGGTGGTTCTTCTTTTCCGTTAGACGGCTCTATCGTTTAGAGGGAGGAAATTACCAAAATGTGGTAATAGTGGGAAATGATAAAAATATGGGAATAATCAGAAAAGTTTTTGATGAACCCGATTTTGGTTATAGGTATAAAGGTTTTTTTCATAACAAAAGTTCTGATAACAAAGATTACCTGGGAAATGTGGAATCTTGCTATGATTTTATTTTGAAGAATAACATTGATGAAATTTACTGTATAGTTTCTCAACTTTCTAATGAACAGCTAAACCGTTTAATATCTTTTGCGGATAATAACCTTAAGCACCTCAAATTAATACCTGATAACAAGGAAATTTTTACCCGTTCAATGAATGTTGAGTTGTTTGGCACCGTTCCGGTTTTAAATTTAAGGAAATCCCCTTTGGAAAAGAATTATGCTAAATACGGAAAACGCATTTTCGATGTCCTATTTTCCATTTTCGTTATAGTCTTTATACTATCCTGGCTTATACCACTGGTTTTTATTTTGATGAAGATTGAATCAAAGGGGCCATTATTTTTTAAACAGCTTAGACACGGTTACAATAAAAAACCATTTTGGTGTTATAAGTTCAGATCTATGGCGGTGAATAAATTGGCTAATGAAAGAATGTGTAGCCGAAATGATCCGCGTGTTACCAAACTCGGCAGGATATTAAGAAAAACTAGTATTGATGAATTACCCCAATTTATAAATGTGCTAAAAGGGGAAATGAGTGTGGTTGGACCGCGCCCACATATGGAAACTCATACTTTGGAATATGCGGGAACTGTTGATAAGTACCTGGTTAGACACTTTACAAAACCCGGAATTACAGGACTGGCACAAATTAAGGGCTATAGAGGAGAAATCTCCTGTAAATCAGATATTATTAACAGAACAAGGTTTGATATTTTTTATCTCGAAAAATGGACTCCTTTGATGGATTTTAAAATCATCTACCAAACCATTTATAATGCCGTGTTGGGTGATGAAAAGGCCTTCTAACACAGCATTCTCTAATTTTTAACTAAAACCATTTTATGAAATTCAATTCTACTCTCAAGCGGCTTTTGCTGTCTGGTATATTATGCATATTACTTTATTCCTGCGTTTCTAGAAAAGAGATGGTTTACTTTCAGGAGATAGAACAATTAAGAAAAAATGAAGCGAAACGATCTGGGAATAATCTGGAAATCCAGCCAGATGATGTGCTTACTATTCGAGTTTCGGCACCAGAACAGGAAGCAGCTTTACCATTTAACCTTACCAAATCTATTACCTCTCAGGACAGGATAATGGGAGAAGTAGAACTTGAAACCTATCTTGTTTCAGATGAAGGTACCATAGTTTTTCCTGTTATAGGAGAACTCGAGGTAGAAGGTTATACCAACATACAACTGGCGAAGAAAATACAGGATTTAATTGCTGAATATGTAAAGGATCCAATAGTGAATGTACGGATTTTAAATTTTCAAATTACCGTTTTAGGCGAAGTGAAGAACCCCGGGACATTTTTTATTGATGATGATCACATAAGTATAACCAAAGCTTTAGGTATGGCCGGTGATCTTACCATTTTCGGACAAAGAAAAAATATTCTTGTAATGGGAGAAGATGGAGATCATAAAACGTATGCTTATCTTGATCTTACCGATGCCGGGGTGGTCAATAACCCCCATTATTATTTAAGACAAAACGATGTTATTTATGTTGAACCACGAGGAACAAGAAGGCAGTCAGCGGGTTCTACCGGCTTAGCTTCAACTTACCTATCTATTATATCTGTAATTGCCTCACTCATTATCTTAATCACCAAATAAGTCTGGTTATGGAAAACAATATCAATAAAGCTCATATGGATAAGATCAATATGAGAAAGGAGATCACTAAATACTTAAAAAAATGGCCCTGGTTTATACTATGCATTATTATTTGCGGTGCGGCAGGTTATACATATCTAAGATATACTACACCTCAATATCTTGCCAAGACCCAAATTATTCTTAAAGATGATTCTTCCAAAAATTCTGAATCTGTAATCTTTAAAGACCTGGGAATTATGAGTACTGCGGGGACTAAAAGTATAGAAAACGACCTGGGTATTTTACGGTCGAGACGGTTAATGAATGAGGTGGTTAGGTCCTTGAATTTATATATTCAATATTATATAGAGGGCGAGTTCAATGATATTGAACTTTATGAGAACGTTCCTTTTTCAATCCACGTCATGGGCTTTGATGAAAATCTTCTGAAACAAAATGGTGGAGGCAGGTTTGAAGTTTGGAGATCTTCCAATAAGATATACAAGATTAAAAATCTACAAACAGGAAGGATTAAAGAGGAGGAGCCAGGTAACACGATAGATCTAGGGTTTGCACAAATAATAATTCGCCCCCGGGAAAATAATAGAGATTATGAGGGTAAAACCATAGTTCAATTTTCAGAAATAAATAAAATAGCTGCCAATTATCGCAACAAAATAAATTTTACCCAGGCGGACGAAAATTCCCTCTTGATTGGAATTGAACTTACCGATCCGGTAAAAGAAAAAGCACGAGATATTTTAGATCAATTAATTATGGAGTTCAACAGATCGGCGATAGAAGATAAAAACCTAATAGCCGGAAATACATTTGATTTTATAAATGAACGCCTGGCAATTATCAATGAGGAACTGGATTCAGTTGAAACCGGAAAGAAAATTTTCAAACAACAAAATCAACTTACAGATATACACGCAGAATCTCAAATGTTTATACAGAATGCGAGTGATTATAATAAAAAAAGACAGGAGATTGGCACACAACTGGAGCTTTCCAACGCAATGTTGGAATATATTTCTTCAAACTCTGATGGGAATCTTTTACCATCTAATTTAGGTCTGTCAGAAGGTGGAGTCAACGATCAAATTGATGAATACAATTCTCTTATATTAGATCGAAACAGGCTTTTGGCTGGGTCCAGTGAAAAAAACCCAATGGTAATAAAATTGAACAGTCAAATAGATCAAATCAAAGCCAATGTGGTACAAAGTCTAAACCGAGCCAGATCAAATCTTTTAATTTCACAAGAAGATATTCAAAGACAGGCGTCCAGTATTGGTTCTAAAATTTATTCAGTTCCCACAAAAGAACTCCAGTATAGGGGGATAGAACGACAACAGAGTATTAAAGAAACTTTGTATTTGTTCTTATTGCAAAAAAGAGAAGAAAATTCGTTGGCTATGGCCATAACCGAACCTAAGGCAAAAATAGTAGATCGCGCATATTTTAGCGATTATCCCATTTCTCCTAATTCCAGAAGTGTATATATGGGAACATTTATTTTAGGTTTATTCATACCTTTTTCATTAATCTATATAACTGGTCTTCTTGATAATAAGATAAGAAAGCGAGTAGATATTGAAAGTATGGCTTCAAATATACCATTGGTGGGTGAAATTCCAAAAATGAAGCAAAAATTAAAACTTATTAAATCAAATGATCGATCTGTTCTGGCAGAAGCATTTAGAATTCTAACAACGAATTTACAGTACCTACTTATAACTAAAAAAAATAAGAATTCGGGTATTACATTTTTAGTAACCTCTACAATTAAAGGAGAAGGAAAGACATTTACCTCAATTAATCTTTCTATTACGCTTGCAAATACCTCAAAGAAAGTTTTACTGATTGGTGGAGATTTGAGAAACTCTAAACTTCAGCCATTTGTGATAAATAAAAGTCAAAAACTAGGTTTATGCGATTATCTGGCAGATGATACTTTAACTTTGGACTGTCTAATTCAGAAATCAAGCTTGAATGCTCATTTAGATATTCTTTTAAGTGGAAACTATCCCCCAAATCCTTACGAGCTGCTTAAAACGGAAAAAATGGGTGTTTTAATTGAATACATGCAAAAAGATTATGATTATATTGTTATAGATACAGCTCCATCATTGCTAGTAGCAGATACATTTTTACTTACCAAGTTTGCTGATATAGTTTTATATATAGTAAAAGCGGGATTTACAGATAAGGAATTACTTGAATTTCCGCAGCGAGCAAAAGAACAAGAAAAATTTTCTAAGATTGCATTTATTCTCAATCACGTGTCTAAAGCCCATTTGGGTTATGGCAATAATTATGGCTACGGATATGGTGAAGCTAAAGAGCGCTCCTGGAGCAAAGGATATAAATCTACTGTTTTCGATATTTAAAATAAACCATTTCTTCCATTTTCAGCATTGAACATCCCGCTAAGTCCTTAGCTGGGAATCTATAGTCCCTACCACTCTAAATAAATAAAAGATTTTTACGCTAGAGCTGTTCTGGTGAGTAATATTCTATCCAATTTTCAAAATTATCAGGTCATAATTCTAATCATTTAAAAGATGAAAACTTTATTCTATTCGGCTTTAAAAGCCATCCTTTTGGTTTCCATTTATCTTCACTTTTGCCCTAGTTCTGAACTAAAGGCTCAGAGTTTTTCACAGAACAATATTGATCTTAATGGGAAGGGTACCATTAATAATGGTACTTCGCTAACCTTTGGACCTGATGGGAGATTATACGTTGCGGAATATGTGGGTGTGATAAAAGCCCTAACACTGGAAAGAACTGACGAAGGTGACTATATTGTTACCGAAATGGAGCAAATTAATGGCATCCAGTCTATACAAGGTTACAATGATGATGGTTCACTTCACGAAAGTACAATGCGGCAAACCATAGGATTGGAAGTAATTGGTACGGCAACTAATCCGGTTATATATGTATCCACCAGTGATTTTCGAATTGGCGGCGGTGGCGGTGGGGGCAGTGGAGATGTGGGACTAGACACAAATTCCGGTATTATTACCAGATTTAGCTGGAACGGTATCGGCTGGGACGAGCTAGACATCGTAAGAGGTTTACCACGATCTGAGGAAAATCACTCAACCAATAACATGGAATTCACCACGATTAATGGAGAAGATTATTTAATAGTTGCTTCGGGAGGGCATACTAATGCAGGGGGACCCTCAACAAACTTTGCATATACAACCGAGTATGCCCTTTCAGCAGCTATTCTCTCAGTTAACCTCACGATGCTTGAAAATATGCCTATACTCGATGATAATGGCAGGAAATATATCTATGATATTCCCACATTAGACGATCCGTCCAGACCTAACCTTAATGGAATAACAGATCCTGATGCACCTGGTTATGATGGGATTGATTTTAATGACCCATTTGGAGGGAATGATGGACTCAACCAGGCTATGATCATGGCTGGAGGACCTGTTCAAATATTTTCTCCCGGTTACCGTAATGCTTATGATCTGGTAGTTACCGAAAGTGGAGCAGTCTATGTTACAGATAATGGAGCTAACGGTGGCTGGGGAGGCTTTCCTGTAAATGAAGGAGGGGGAGATGCCAATAATGATTATGACCCTGGTGAGCCAGGAAGCTCATATACCTCAGGAGGTGAGAAGATAAATAATAAAGATCACTTAAGCCTGGTTACTCTGGATATACAATCTTATCAATTTGGTAGTTTTTATGGTGGGCATCCTACCCCTGTAAGAGCAAATCCATATGGGGCCGGCTTATATACAAACCCGGCGATAACAGGTACTGAAGGAGCTATTTTTCGTACACTGATTTATCATCCCAATAAGGATATAGATGGGTTTACCTCAAATCCTGCACTGGGTCTTCCCGCTAATTGGCCTCCTGTGGGGTTTGCAAATCCCGTAGAGGGAGATTACAGAGGCCCCGGAGATCCGAATCCCGATGGACCAGAAGATGCATTGGTCACTACCTGGGGTACAAATACAAATGCTATAGATGAATATACTGCTTCCAATTTTAACGGGGCTATGAAGGGAGATCTAATCGCAGGAGTGAACACGGGTGTCCTACGACGCGTTCAACTCAATGAAGACGGAAGTCTGAAAGAACTTACCCCATCATTTGCTTCCGGTATTGGTGGAGATGCCCTTGGTGTAGCCTGTAATGGAGATAATGATATTTTTCCTGGGACAATTTGGGTGGTAACCCTAAATGGGAAACTAGTTGTGTTTGAACCTCAGGACTTTGGTATATGTTTACAGCCTGAAGATGAAGGATATGACTCTCTGGCAGATTATGATGGCGATGGGTATACCAATCAGGATGAAATAGACAATGAAACAGATCATTGTAATGGGGGATCTCAACCTAATGACCATAATAAAGCAGCCGGCGCTCCCTTAATTTCAGACCTGAATGACCTTGATGATGATAATGATGGAATTCCTGATACCGAAGATCCTTTCCAATTAGGAAATCCAATGGAAAGCGGGAGTGATGCTTTTAGTTTACCAGTAGTTAATGAACTTTTTTCCAGCAATCCAGATCTTCAGGGGTATATGGGTCTTGGACTGACGGGCCTTATGAATAATGGTGATCCGAATCCCAACTGGCTTAACTGGCTGGACAGGCGTGATGACCCCAGTGACCCGAATCCAAATGATATTTTAGGAGGAGCCATCGGAGCTATGACCATGCAAATGACTACCGGAACAGCTCTGGGTACTAATAACAATCAGGAAAAAGGGTTTCAGTATGGAGTAAGGGTTGACCAGTCTACAGGAGTTTTTACCGTAGCTGGAGGACTGTTTAATTTTAATGACCCATTGCAGTTATATGGTCACCCGAGTACTCCAAACGGGGAATTAGGGATATTTATAGGAACTGGTTTTCAGGACAATTATATAAAATTTGTTTTAACCAAAAGTGGGCTGACTATACAGCAGGAAATTAATGACGTGCCATTAGATCCATTATTAATACCTGTCCCCGAACAGAATAGACCGGAGTCTGGAGCTGCGCTATTTTATGTGATTGATCCTGTCTCAGGAAATATTGCTTTCGAGTATATTTTTGATAATGGTCCTCGCATTTCAGCTGGTTCTATTGTAGCTCAAGGTGCTATTCTGGAAGCTATTCAAAGTTCTGAAAAGGATTTGGCTGTTGGTTTAATAGGATCCTCCAATGAACAAGGAATAGAATTAGAGGGAACATGGGATTATCTTCATGTATCAGGAAGTGCTCCATATATAGTAAAAGAACTCCCGGATGTAACCGGAATAATAGGATCAGTAGACCAAACCATAGATTTGAGTAATCATTTTAATGATGATTATGGAACTGACAACCTACAGTTTTCTATAGTTAATAATTCCAATCCTGCTATTGAAGCTTTTGTTGTAGAAAACATTTTAGAGATAAGCTTTCCACCTTCACCTGAAGTTTCTGATATTACCGTACGCGCTACAGATGCCGATAATTTATATGTAGAACAAACATTAAGGATTACGGTAAATGAAGCTCCTATTTCAAATATTTTGTACCGTATTAATGCTGGGGGTCCGACTATTATGTCTCTTGATGGAGAGGTAGACTGGGAAGCAGATACCTCTGGGCAGAATTCTCTATATCTTACTGAAGCCGGCGGGAATAATACCAGTGGTTTCAGTTTCAACAATTATTCAGAAGAAATAGATCTTAGTACTACACCAACCAGTATCTTTAATACAGAACGTTCTGATCATTGGTCCGGTCCACCCAATGTAACTTATTCCTTTCCTGTAGAGCAAGGAAAATATGAAGTTCGATTATATATGGGCAATGGTTATCACGGTACTTCAGATCCTGGTGAGAGGATATTTGATGTTGGAATTGAAGGGATCACACATCCGGAAATTAAAGATATTGACCTTTCTGGTACGTTTGGACATCGCACTGGTTCTGTTTTAACTAAAATAGTAGACGTGAATGATGGTTTTTTGGATATATCTTTATTGCACGGTCAGATAGAAAATCCTCTTATTAACGGAATAGAGATCTTAGGTTCTTCAAGAGGGGAAACCCCTATTGTTGTTTCCCAAATCCCAGATCAATTTAATATTGTTGGGGAGGAACTTGATGGAAGTCTGGCCGCTGTGGCAAGTGGAGGGGATGGTAATCTATCCTATAGTATTTCAGGTGCACCCGAAGGGGTTTTTATTGAGCCTACTAACGGACAAATAGGAGGAACAATTAATAATAATGCTAATAATCAAAGCCCATATACTATTACAATTATAGTAGATGATGGAGATGGATATTCGAATGATGCAGCGAACATTTCCTTTACCTGGACCATCACAGCTGGAGAACCATATATTGTTCAGGAGATACCCGATCTCAATAGGTTGGTAGATTCTGATGATGAAATTATTAATTTGAATAATTTTTTTGATGATAATGCTGGAAAGGAAAATATATTATATAGCATCGAAGATAATAGTAATCCTCTTGTCAATACTGCCATTTTAGATAGCCTTTTAACCATAAGTTTCCCATCAGAAGCGTCAATTGCTAATATTACTGTTCGTGCTACTGACACTGATAATTATTACGTGGAACAGCTTTTTGGGGTTACCGTAAATGCACAAACTTCAGATCCTGCGCCTCCTACAGTACTATACCGTGTTAATTCTGGTGGACCTGCAATAGCTTCCATCGATGGTGAAATAGACTGGGGGGCAGACACGTCCTCGGAGAATTCCCCATACCTGGCTGAAGCTGGAGGGAATAATACCGCTAGTTCCGGCATGAAGAATTATACCGATTCAGTTGATCTGGAAACAACCCCGACCAGTATTTTTAACTCAGAAAGGTCAGATTATTTCTCTGGCATGCCAAATGTCATGTATTCATTTCCACTGGATCCCGGCACTTATGAGATACGCCTATATTTAGGCAATGGTTACCATGGAACCTCAAAAGCAGGGCAACGGATTTATAATGTTGAGATGGAAGGCATAGTTCATCCTGAACTTGAAGGGATAGATATCTCCGGAACTTTTGGGCATAAGGTAGGGGCGGTTATTAATAAAACGGTTAATGTTACCGATGGCTTCCTGAATATTTCCTTTATTCATGGGGTGGAAAATCCTCTTATCAATGGAATAGAAATTCTAGGATCAAC
>NZ_FUZC01000010.1 GCF_900168115.1 Salegentibacter salinarum | reverse complement strand
TTTGCTGAATTCTCACAATAAATCTTGTTTCAACCATAGGCTCATACACTGTTTCACCTATGTCTGTGAGATCTCCCGCGGTAAGACATATCACTTTCATTCCATATATCCGCATCATCTACACCCTGATCTCCGTATAGCTTTAGGACTTCGCTTTGTATGGCAAGCTCATCCAGATCAGCTATGCCTTATATGATGTTCGTGTTCCTCGGACCGGAACTTTGCCGCAGGCTTCCTTCAGATTCCACCTCACGATGGACACCCTTGCCTTTGGCTAATGATAGGTAGCTATAAACCCCCATAACGGACTTGCACCGTCAAGTGATATGCCATGCACGGCACACCACAAAAAAAGCCGTCTAAAAAAGACGACTTTTTGAAATTATATATAACAAAAAACTTATTTCTTAAATTTCTTGTACTTATTCTTAAACTTGTCAATACGCCCGGCACTATCAACCAATTTGGTTTGCCCGGTGTAGTATGGGTGAGATGTTCTCGAGATCTCCAACTTGACAAGTGGATACTCTGTACCTTCTACTTCAATAGTTTCTTTAGTGTTCGCGGTAGATTTAGTAATGAATACATCTTCGTTAGACATATCTTTAAATGCTACTAATCTATAATTTTCCGGATGGATTCCCTGCTTCATCGCTTTAGTTCTTTTAATTTTCGAGGTGCAAATTTAAGTAATTCCATTATATAAACAAGGGATAGACAAAAATATTTTTAATTCTTATGCAATGTAACGTTTTGCTATATTTGCTTACTAACCGGTATAACTAAACAATCTTAAAATATGGAAAATTCTACTTCAAAAGTTTCACCCGGTAAATTTGGTGCAAATTATGGCCTGGTATTAGGAATTATATTAGTCTTAATTTCTATTATAATGTATGTCACGGGTATGGCCCTAGAAGGCAAGCAATGGCCTATGTATATTTTTTATTTTATATTTCTAGTCGTTATAGTTTTAGCAATTAAAGGATATAAAAAAAATAACAATAATTTTTTAAGCCTAAGTGAAGCTTTAAAAACCGGCGTCTCAGCAGCAGTAATTAGTGGCCTTATTTATTTGGTTTACAACATTTTATTTAATTATGTTATTGAACCTAATTTTGCTGAAGATATGATTGAAGTAGCCCGGGATAATATGAATGAAATGGGAAACCTAACGGATGATCAAATAGAAATGAGCTTACAATGGATAAAATGGGTTTCTAATCCATTCCTGGGAGGTGCTATTTGGCTAGGGTTTAGTGCATTTTTTGGTCTAATTTATTCTTTAATTGCCGGTCTAATTATGAAAAATAAGAACCCACAAGACGTCTAATACATGCAGATTTCCGTCGTTATTCCTCTTTTAAACGAAGAACAATCTTTAACTGAATTATATAATTGGATCGCAAAAGTAATGCGATCCAATTCCTTTTCACACGAAATCATTTTTATAGACGACGGCAGTACAGACGATTCCTGGAAAACCATTGAAGCCCTGGCAGAAAACGACCATGCGGTTAAGGGAATAAAATTTAATAGAAACTACGGAAAATCCCAAGCACTTCACGCCGGTTTCTTACGCGCCCAGGGCGATGTGATTATCACTATGGATGCCGATCTACAGGACAATCCCGAAGAAATTCCCGAACTATACAGGATGGTTACCAATCAAGGCTATGACTTGGTTTCGGGCTGGAAAAAGAAACGCTACGATTCTGTCGTTTCTAAAAATATCCCTTCAAAGATTTTCAATGCTGCGGCGAGAAAAACTTCTGGAGTCAAACTTCACGATTTTAATTGCGGACTTAAAGCTTACAGACAGGCAGTGGTGAAAAATATTGACGTGTATGGCGAAATGCACCGTTATATCCCGGTTTTAGCGAAAAATTCGGGGTTCACTAAAATTACCGAAAAAGAAGTTCAACACCAGGCCCGTAAATACGGAAAAACAAAATTTGGAGCCGAAAGATTTATTAACGGCTTCCTCGACCTTTTAAGCATTTGGTTTCTTTCTAAATTCGGCCGCAGGCCTATGCATCTTTTTGGAGCTTTAGGAGTGTTAATGTTTATTTTCGGTTTTCTTTCGGCCGGTTGGATTGGGATTTCCAAACTCTACAAACTTTATCACGGCCTGCCCAATGTTTTGGTGACTTCTAACCCCTGGTTTTATATAGCCCTTGCGGTAATGATTATTGGTTCGCAATTATTTCTTGCAGGTTTCCTGGGTGAGCTTATTTTACGCTCTAAACGTGAAAAAGAACGCTACCTTATCAATAAAACCACGCCAAATTTATAATGCCATTAAGGCATTAATCCTTATTTTTGTTTCTCAAAACTTATAATTATGGCTAGAAATAAACCAGAAATCCTGGCTAAGGCTAAAACCTGGCTGACTGATATATTTGATGTAGACACGCATAAAGAAATTAACCATCTTATTGAAAACAATCCGGTAGAACTGGAAGAATCTTTTTATAAGAATGCAGCTTTTGGAACCGGTGGTATGCGCGGAATTATGGGTGTAGGCACCAACCGAATTAATAAATATACCCTTGGAAAAAACACCCAGGGACTTTCTAATTTGCTGAAAACTGAATTTAAAGGTGAAAAATTAAAAGTTGCGATCGCATACGATTGTAGAAATAACTCCAAAGAACTGGCACAAATGGTAGCTGAAGTATTTTCGGCTAACGAGATTGAAGTTTATTTGTTTTCAGAATTAAGGCCAACCCCGGAGCTTTCTTTTGCGGTAAAATATCTTGATTGTCACGCGGGGATTGTACTTACAGCAAGCCATAATCCGCCGGAATATAATGGTTATAAAGTTTACTGGCAGGATGGTGGCCAGTTGGTTCCGCCACAAGACACCAAACTCGTTGATATCATCAATAATTTAGAATACGATGAAGTTAATTTTAAAGCAAAACCGGAATTTATTCATACAATAGATACCGAAGTTGATAAAGCATTTCAGAAAGCTTCAGTAGAAAACGGAAGTTTTAACACTGAAGCTTCGGCAAAAGATAATTTAAATATTGTTTTTACTTCCCTGCACGGAACGGCCTGTAAAACCAATCCTCAAATTTTAGAAAAAGCAGGTTATAAAAATGTATTTCTTGTTGAAGAACAAAAAGAGCCTAACGGAAATTTCCCAACGGTTAAATCACCAAATCCTGAAGAACCGGAAGCATTAAAAATGGCGCTTAAATTAGCCGAAGAGAAAAATGCCGATATTGTTATTGGTACCGATCCGGATGGGGACCGGTTGGGCGTGGCTGTTCGTGATTTAAACGGCGAAATGATTCTGCTTAATGGTAACCAAACTATGTTGGTAATGACCTGGTTTTTGCTGGAACAACACAAAAAACAGGGAAAACTATCAGCTAATTCTTTCGTAGCTTCTACCATAGTTTCTACCCCAATGCTTAAGAATATCACCGAAGATTTTAGCACCCAATACCACGAAGTTTTAACCGGATTTAAATGGATCGCTAAATTGATTAAAGACAACCCAGACCTTGATTTTGTTGGAGGAGGTGAAGAAAGTTTTGGTTTTATGGTAGGCGATTTTGTGCGTGATAAAGATGCGGCCACCGCTACCCTACTCGCCTGTGAGATCGCAGCCCAAATGAAAGCCGAAGGAAGTTCTTTCTACGAGCAACTTTTAAAACTTTACACCCAATACGGTCTTTACCGCGAAGAACTTATTTCTTTAGTAAAAAAAGGTATTGAAGGTGAGGCAGAGATCAAGCAAATGCTAATTGATCTAAGGGAAAACCCATGGCAGGAAATTGATGGGGAAAAAGTAGTGCTTATTGAAGATTATCACACCTCTATAGCAAACAACCTGCAAGATAAAATTGAAGAAGAGATTAACATCCCAAAATCTAACGTGCTGATTTATTATACAGAAAACGGGACAAAAATCGCTGCAAGGCCAAGTGGTACGGAACCAAAGATCAAGTTTTACATTAGTGTGAATTCAGACCTGGATAAAGTAGAAAATTTTGATGCCGAAAACGCCAAACTGGCCGAAAAGATAAAGCGCATTAAAAACGAATTACAACTGGGCTAAGCGCTCTAATCTATGACCTATTTAAAGAAGATTCTTCAGTTTGCAAAACCCTACAAGCGTTTTGCAATCCTCAATATTATAAGTAATATTTTTTACGCGCTTTTTAGCACCCTGGCGTTTATTTCATTTATACCAATGCTCAGGGTACTTTTTCAGGAAGAAGAACCAATTAGCACTAAACCGGTATGGGATGGTGAGTTTAGCGGCTTAAAAGATTTTGCAAACGATTATTCCAACTTTTTCCTTAATCAGCAAGTAGAACAACACGGGCAACTTGCTGCTTTGGTAAGCATTTGCATTACTGTAATTGTACTTTTCTTTTTAAAGAATCTTTTTAATTATCTGGCTTTATATTTTATTGCCAACCTTAGAAACGGGATGCTTAAGGATATTAGAAACCGCATCTATGATAAAATTGTAGAATTGCCGGTTTCCTTCTTTTCTGAAAAACGGAAAGGAGATTTTATTTCCAGGATTACCAGTGATGTTCAGGAGATTCAGACTTCGTTTTTAAGTATGCTGGAACTTTTTGTAAAAGAACCGCTTACGCTGATTTTTACGCTGGTAGCTATGATCGCGCTTAGTCCGAAACTGACGCTTTTTGTGCTGGTATTTTTACCGCTTTCGGGATTACTAATTTCTTCGATTGGGAAAAAATTAAAATCACAATCTACCCAGGCACAACAGGAAAATGCGAATTTTCTAACTATTGTTGAAGAGTCACTTTCCAGTTTAAAAATTATTAAAGGTTTCAATGCTGAAGAAAAATTCAAAAAGAAATTTTATGATAGTACCGGCCGTTTAAACCGAATTTTAAACACGCTTTTACACCGCCAGAATTTAGCTTCCCCAATGAGCGAGTTTTTAGGAGTGGTGGTAATCACGATAATTTTATGGTTCGGTGGAAGAATGGTCCTAATAGATAATACTATGGACGCTTCTACTTTTATAGGATTCCTGGTATTAACTTATAATATTCTGACTCCGGCAAAAGCGATTTCAAAAGCCACTTATTCTATTCAAAAAGGAAATGCCAGTGCCGAAAGAATCCTGGAGATCCTGGAAACCGAATCTACGATCCAGGATGCTAAAAATGCAATAAAAAAGGAGAGTTTTGAAAATAGCATTGAAGTTGAAAATATCAACTTCAGGTACGAAAAAGAAAACGTGCTCAAGAATTTTTCTATGCAGGTAGAAAAAGGAAAAATGGTTGCACTTGTTGGCCAATCCGGTAGCGGAAAATCTACCATCGCAAACCTGATTACTCGTTTTTATGATGTTAACGAGGGCGATATTAAATTAGATGGACACAATATTAAAGGTATTACCAAAAAATCTCTTAGAAATTTAATGGGTCTCGTTACCCAGGATTCTATACTTTTTAATGATACGGTTAAAAATAATATTGGATTAGGAAAAGACAATGCAACCGAAGAGGAAATTATTGAAGCACTAAAAGTAGCTAACGCCTGGGAATTTGTAAGAGAGCTCCCTAAAGGCCTGGAAACAAATATTGGAGATAGCGGTAACAAATTAAGTGGCGGACAGAAACAGCGGCTTTCTATTGCGCGTGCCGTTCTTAAGAACCCGCCTATTATGATTCTTGACGAGGCTACCTCTGCCCTGGATACCGAAAGCGAAAAACTGGTACAAAAAGCCCTGGAAAATATGATGAAAAACAGGACTTCTATAGTTATTGCGCATAGATTATCCACTATTCAGAACGCCGATAGAATTATTGTACTTCACCGAGGCGAAATTGTAGAACAAGGAAAACACCTGGAATTACTCGCTCAAAAAGGAACCTACCAAAAACTGGTAGAAATGCAGTCTTTTGATTAAGTCACAAAAAAAAGCTGTCTGAGAAAATCTCAAACAGCTTTTATGAATTTTTAAAGAATATTACTTTATAAAATTAACTCCCCGTTTTCAAGGGCTTCATCTATATTAGCGCTAATCGTAGTATGGGTTCTAAAGAATTTGCTTCCATCTTCTCTTTGTAATTTCACAGTAGTTTCACCAGCATCGTTTGTTTCAACGGCAGTTACTTCTACCCTTTTCCCATTCAAGCTTTTATAGTTAGCAATTCCACCTTTTTTAATGATGAAATTAGCCTTAGGTAAATCTAAAGATTTAAAAGCCTGATTTTTAGTTTGATTAATCACTAATACATCTCCTACCCTTACCGGTTCGGTTTGGTTCTGTGCCTCTACTTGAAAGGCTAATAATAACATAATCGGAATTATTAATAAATTTCTCATAGTAAAAATTTTTATTTAGCAAAAATATACATCTTATTTTGCTAATACACAATTTCATAGCACTTTTAGCATAATTTTCACAGGTTCACTTTTGGGTATAAAAAAAGGATGAAGTAAACTCCATCCTTTTTTAAAATTACTCTCATTGTGGGGCAATTAAGAATAATAGATTTAATTCGTTTTCATTTTGGGGCAAAAAAGATTAAATCATTTTGATAGTGTAAATATAGATCAGAGAAATCAATTAACCAAATAAAAAGTGTATTTTAACTGATTTTTATGCATTTTATCGATAAAAAAAATTTCAGCGATAATCAAGAACTGCCTCAAATTCTTTTACATACTGACTTTAAGAAGAATAAAGTTTTAACTACCTTTGGCTTCCGCTACACGGGATTCCACATGAAAATTAAGACAAGTATCCCTTTGAAAACGTCCGAAGATCTACTTATTAAACGCTTGCAAGATAAAAAGACTTCTTCTGAAGCTTTTAAGGAACTGTTATCATTATATAAGGAGCGTTTATATTGGCACATTCGTAACATGGTGAAAGACCATGAAGATGCCCATGATGTGCTTCAGAATACCTTTATCAAAATTTTTAGAAATATTCATAATTTTAAAGGAGAAAGTAAATTGTTTTCCTGGATGTATCGCATCGCTACCAACGAATCTATAAGCTTTTTGAATAAACGCGCTAAACGCAATCATATCACTTCAGAAGATTTACAGCAACAACTAATTTCAAATTTAGAAAGCGATGTTTATTTTGAAGGAGATAAAATTCAGTTAAAATTGCAAAAAGCAATTGCTAGTCTCCCGGCCAAACAACAACAGGTTTTTAATATGAAATATTTTCAGGAATTAAAATACCGGGAGATGTCAGAAATTCTTGAAACCAGTGAAGGAGCGCTAAAGGCTTCCTACCATCACGCGGCTAAAAAAATTGAGGAATACTTAAAAACCAATTAAACCTTTTGTACTTTTCATAGTCAAATAAGCAAATGAAGAAAGAAAAAATATCATATAATCAAAAGTCAGGCTTTAAAACCCCGGAAAACTATTTTGAGGGTTTAGAAGATGAATTGTTAGATATGGTGAAGTTTTCAGAAACTCTGGAAGAAAAGAAATCTGCCGGTTTCACTACACCAAATGGATATTTTAATGGCCTTGAAGATGAAATTCTTGAAAAAGCAACCAAACCCGAGCCAAAGGTTAGAAAATTATTTACCAAAGAAGCTTTTCTTTATGCAGCCAGTATCGCCGCAATTGTAATTGCTTTTGCAAGTACTTTTTATATAAACCCTGAAACTCAAACCAGCTGGGAAGACCTGGAACTTTCAGTGATGGAAAATTATATAGACGATAATAATATAGATTTTTCTACCAGTGAAATTTCAAATTATATTTTTCAGCAAGGATATATTATTGATGATGCCGATCTAAATACGGTTAATTCTGAAGCAATGCGGAGTTACCTTGACGAAAATTTAGAAGATCCACTTTATATTTTAGATAAAGATTAATATGAAAAACCTACTTATAATATTATTAATGTTTTCCGGATTGTGGCAAATGCAATCACAACACCGGGATGAATCTCATAGAGAGAAAATCAAAGAATTAAAAACCGCTTTTTTCACCCAGGAATTAAACCTGGACAAACAAAAAGCCCAAAAATTCTGGCCAATTTATAATGAATACGAGTCTGAATTACACGAATTAAGAAAACGGGAGCATAGAGACCTTCCTAATTTGGAATGTATTTCTGAAGATGAAGCCGAAGAAATGTTAGATGAATATGTTACAATAGAAAAGCAGGATTATGTTTTAAAACAAAGGCTTTTCAATGATTTGAAAGAAATAATGACCGCACAGGAAATTATTAAGCTTCATAAACTGGAAGACGAATTCCATAAAAAATTGATTAAAGAATACCGATCCAGAAAAGATCGCGAAAATCAGGAAGAAGAATAAGTTAACTTTTGAAATTCCCGATTAAGAAATAAAAATCTCACCTGGTGAGTCTTAAAATTTAGTTTTTTGGTTAGTTAGTAGTTAGTTAGCATCCCGGTAGGTTTAGATCTTCCGGGATTTTTTTTATCTAAAAGTGAGCTTAGCAATTCTTCCTTTTCCAGCAGCATAAGCCACTGAGTCATTTTTAAATCTTAATGTATAAAAACCTTCATTAGAAAGTTCTTCCCAGCTTTTCCCTGAATCTTTAGAAATCGAAATTCCGCTAAAACCGGTTGCGATTATTTTTTCACCCTCACTATTCGGAACAAAACGAACACTGCTTTTATAACCGGGCTCTTCACCATCTGCTATTAATTCCCAGGTTTTTCCGGCATCTTGTGTAATTGCTTTATTTCCGGTATTTCCTTCAGGATTGGTATAATCTCCCCCGATAATAATTCCGGAATTTTCGTCATAAAAATCTATACTATATCCGCCGGTTGTGGCTTCCCCATCTATTAAGGGAGTATTATAAACTTCCCAGGTTTCTCCTTTATCTGGAGAGAAATAAATCCGTGATTTCATTCCACCGGTTAAAATCCAGGTGCTTTCTCCTTCCATAGCAATATTAGAATTACTGGCTGCAAAAGCGGCTTCTCCTTCCATCACTCTCGGCAATATATCGCAGTTTAATTTTTCCCAGGTTCTTCCGCCGTCACGGGTGATTATTATAGAAATACAATCATCGGTTGGATCGCCCATCGCAATTCCCTCTTCATTATTCCAAAAAGCCATGACATCGTAGAAGGCTTTTTCGTGCTCTTCTTTATAGACCAATTCCATTGCCCCGGAATCTCCCGTTTTATATAGTAAAGCAGGACTTCCCACGCTCAACATAAAAAAATCGTTATCTGTTGAGGCCACTGCCCTGAATTCAGGATTTAGTGTATCGTATTTTTGAGTATTGGTTCGCCAGGTTTTGTTATCAAAATTATACATCCCAAAAGTGGCATTATTGGCAGCAAAAGCCAGGTTGTTTCCAATAATCTCAATTGCTCTAATACTCAACGAATCATTTTCAAGAATAGGTTCTATTTCTACTGAAGAATAATCTATTTCTGTAGTAGTTGAGTTTTCTTTTTCAGCTTTTTCTTCATTTTTACAGGCACTAAAAATTACAAGAAGACATAACGGTATAATTCTATTCATAAGTTGGATTTTAAACATTTTGGTAGAAAACACTTCGGTACAAACCTAAAAAAGGCTTTTCTGGAAAATATATTATGATTTCGAGACAAGACTTATAGTATTTAATCTAGGTATCGAATCAAAGATAAATTTTTCCGCAGCAAAATAGCGCATTGTAAGCCTATAAAGCATTCGAAAATCAATTATTTAAAATCAAGCAGGCCTTAAAGTAATTAAACCTCTATTGTCGACTAAAAAAATTACCTTTGCAAATTCAAAATTTAGTTATGCGGTTACACAGGAATTTGGTTTTTGCTACCATAGATGCCTTAAATGAAATTTTCAATAATAATAAATATGCCGATAAGGTTATCGAGCAAACCCTAAAGCGCGATAAACGTTGGGGTTCTCGCGATCGTAGTTTTATTGCTGAAACCGTTTACGATATTGTTAGATGGAAAAGGCTTTATGCTGAAATTGCTGAAGTTAAAGAGCCCTTTGATCGAGAAAACCTATTTAGATTATTCACCGTTTGGGCTACCTTACGTGGTATTGCCTTACCAGACTGGCCGCAGTTTGCCGGCACCCCTACGCGTAGAATTAAAGGAAAATTTGATAGCTTAAGTAAAATTAGAAAATACCGTGAATCTATTCCAGATTGGATGGATGAATTGGGTGTAAGAGAACTTGGCGAAAAAGTTTGGGATAAAGAAATCTCCGCGCTAAACCAACAGGCGCCCGTTATTCTTAGAGCCAATACATTAAAGACAACCAAAGATAATTTACGCAGCGTTCTTAAAGGGGAAGAGATTATTTCTGAACCTATAAAAGGGTATAAAGACGCTTTAAAACTGGAAGAACGCGGTAACGTTTTTAGAACCCAGGCTTTTAAAGATGGTTTTTTTGAAGTTCAGGATGCTTCTTCGCAGTTAGTGGCCGAATTTCTCGAAGTAGAACCCGGAATGCGCGTAGTAGATACTTGTGCCGGTGCCGGTGGTAAAACACTTCACCTGGCCGCTTTAATGGAAAATAAAGGCCAGATTATCGCGACCGATATCTACGGAAATAAACTTAAAGAATTGAAGCGCCGGGCAAAACGTGCCGGGGCTCATAATATAGATCCTCGTGCTATTGATACCACGAAAGTAATCAAAAAACTCTACGGAACTGCAGACCGCGTTCTTATAGATTCCCCTTGTAGCGGACTCGGAGTTTTAAGCCGAAACCCTGACGCGAAATGGAAACTTCAGCCAGAATTTATAGACAATCTTATAAAAACCCAGGCCGAAATTATTGAAACCTATTCCCGAATTGTTAAACCTGGCGGAAAAATGGTTTATGCAACCTGTTCGGTTTTACCTTCTGAAAATGAAAAGCAAGTTGAAAATTTCCTGAAGAATACTGAAGAAGGAAAAAAATTCAGAATACTTAGGGACCAGAAAATACTTTCTTCTGAAACCGGTTTTGACGGATTCTATATGGCTCTTTTAGAGAAAAAAGCTTAGGGTTTCTACCCAAATTTTTTGAATAATTCAATTTCAGGGGAATTCCTTCTATTTTCCCTGAAATTGATTCTCAATGAAAATTACTACTTTTTATTTTTCCTAATACTTTTTTATTCCTTTTCAGAAGACAATACTTCAGTTCCTGATGATTGGCCGGAAGAAAATAATTTTTCTGAAGAAATCCTCTTTTCAGAATATGTAGAAGGTACTTCTTTCAACAAAACGCTTGAAATGGTAAATCTTACCGGAAAAATATATAAACCTGGAAGCTGAGGCTTATTCAATTATAAAGCAGTCTAACTCCGGCGATTGGATGGGTGAAGTCTTACTTGAGGGTGAATTGGCACACGAAGAAACTTTTTTGATAGGAAATGAATCGGCTCCTTTTTCTGGAACTATTTCAGAATCTAATCAATTAAAAACTGGGACTCCAATATATTTTAACGGCAACGATCCTGTAGGACTCTTTAAGGATGATGAATTAATAGATGTTATTGGGCATTTCAATAACGACGAAGATTTTGCCAAAGAAGAAACCAAACTGTAACAGAGCCTCCCTTGGAATACAATCCCGATGACTGGGAATTTCTGGATATAGATACTGGGGATGGGCTTGGTGGATTAAGATGAATTTTACCCATTTACCTCTTGAGAGGTTTTTTTACACCTCAAAGGTTTAAAAACTACTCAGACCAAAAAGGTTTTGTTAATCTTCCAGGAAGTCACTCCCGCCTGCTCTTTCTATCTAAAAAGCAATAATCATTCAATTTAAAAACTTAAGCGTGTACCCAGAATATTTTCATTAGCCTTACTTATTTGTAAATTCCTGGCGAAGGAATGTTTAAATTTTTCTTCAATAACATTCTAAAATATTCCCTTTAAAAAACCTAAATTTGTCTTTTCGCGAACAACACAAAACAACATAGAATGATCCTTTTCTTTGGAGACCAAGCCACTAAGGTTTTTGCGGTAGAGACGCATACTAACCTTACGGCGCAAGACATTACTAAATTAAACTGGCTTTTTGGGAATACACAACAAATCAATAAATCTGCTCTGGCAGATTTTTTTGTTGGTCCCCGTGCCGCAATGATCACTCCCTGGAGTACCAACGCGGTAGAGATCACCCAGAATATGGGTATAAATGGTATTATAAGGATTGAAGAATTCTTAAGAATAGATAGGAATTTCCACGATTTTGATCCCATGCTATCTCAGAAATACGAAGGTTTAGATCAGGATATTTTTGATATTCATATCAATCCTGAACCTATCATTGAAATTGATGATATTGAAGCCTATAACCGCCAGGAAGGTTTAGCGCTTAACATTGAAGAGGTTTCTTATTTACAGGGCTTAGCCGATAAATTAGGTCGAAAACTTACAGATTCTGAAGTTTTTGGTTTCTCCCAGGTAAATTCTGAACATTGCCGCCACAAAATTTTCAATGGTACTTTTGTAATTGATGGAGAGGAAAAACCAAGTTCCTTGTTTAAAATGATCAGAAAAACTTCTGAAGAGAATCCTAACGAAATTGTTTCTGCCTATAAAGATAATGTTGCTTTTATAAATGGGCCGCGAGTGCAGCAATTTGCACCAAAACGTCCCGATGTTCCCGAATTTTATGAAAATAAAGATTTTGATTCGGTTATTTCCATAAAAGCCGAAACTCATAATTTTCCAACTACAGTAGAGCCTTTTAATGGCGCGGCAACCGGAAGCGGTGGCGAAATTCGTGACAGACTTGCGGGAGGAAAAGGTTCTTTACCATTAGCCGGAACTGCAGTTTATATGACTTCCTATTCCAGGCTCGAAAAAGATCGAAAATGGGAAAACGGGATGAAAGAACGGGATTGGTTATACCAAACCCCGATGGATATTTTGATAAAAGCATCTAACGGAGCTTCAGATTTTGGAAATAAATTCGGGCAACCTTTAATTTCAGGTTCGGTGCTTACGTTTGAACATTCTGAACATGAAAGAAGTTTAGGTTACGATAAAGTAATTATGCTTGCCGGCGGAATTGGATACGGAAAAGCCAGCCAGGCACAAAAAGATATTCCGAAGAAAGGTGATAAAATTGTAATTCTTGGTGGTGAAAATTACAGAATAGGAATGGGCGGTGCTGCAGTTTCATCGGCAGATACCGGGGAATTAGGAACAGGGATAGAATTAAATGCCATTCAACGGGCCAATCCCGAAATGCAAAAACGTGCCTGCAATGCGGTACGGGGAATGGTAGAAAGTGAAGAAAACCCTATAGTTTCCATTCACGATCACGGCGCCGGCGGACATTTAAATTGCTTAAGTGAACTTGTTGAAGAAACCGGTGGAAAAATAGATTTAGATAAATTACCGGTTGGCGACCCAACTCTTTCAGCTAAAGAAATTATAGGAAACGAATCCCAGGAACGAATGGGATTGGTTATTGGCGGTGAAAATTATGAAATCCTTCGCAGGGTTTCAGAACGTGAGCGCTCTCCTATTTACCAGGTTGGTGATGTAACAGGCGATCATAGATTTACTTTTGAAGGTTCAAAATCGGGTAAAAAACCTATGGACCTTGAACTTTCAGATATGTTTGGTAGTTCACCAAAAACCATAATGACCGATAAATCGGTAAAACGTATTTATGCCGATTTAGAATATTCTTCAGAAGAAATAAAAAATTATTTAACCCAGGTTCTTCAATTAGAAGCAGTGGCCTGCAAAGACTGGTTAACCAACAAAGTAGACCGCTGTGTAACCGGGCGCGTTGCAAAACAGCAAACCGCCGGGCCACTGCAGCTTCCGCTAAATAACTGCGGGGTAATGGCGTTGGATTATAATGGGAAAGAAGGTGTGGCCACTTCTATTGGTCACTCTCCTGTTTCGGCTTTGGTAGATCCGGTTGCGGGTTCTAGAAACTCTATTGGCGAAGCACTCTCAAATATTATTTGGGCTCCGTTGGAAAAAGGTTTAAAATCGGTTTCGCTTTCTGCAAACTGGATGTGGCCCTGTAATAATGAAGGGGAAGATGCCAGGCTTTATGAAGCGGTGCGTGCGGTTTCAGATTTCGCGATTTCGCTGGGAATAAATGTTCCTACCGGAAAAGATTCGCTTTCCATGAAGCAACGTTATAAAGATAGTGAGGTACTTTCTCCTGGAACGGTAATAATTTCGGCTGCCGGGCATTGTGAAGATATCACGAAAGTAGTGGAGCCGGTTCTGCAACCCAAACATCTTGGTGGCGGTGATATTTATTATATCAATTTATCACAGGATAATTTTAAACTTGGCGGATCCTCATTTGCGCAAATTTTGAATAAAGTTGGGACCGAAGTTCCAACTATTAAAGACCATATAAAATTCGCTGATGCTTTTTATAATATTCAGGGATTAATTAAGCAGAATTTAATCCTGGCTGGGCACGACGTGGCTTCAGGCGGGCTAATTACCACGCTTTTGGAAATGTGTTTTGCCGATAATAATCTTGGTGCCGATATAGACCTTACCGCGTTAAATGAAAAAGACAGCGTAAGATTGTTGTTTAATGAAAACTGCGGAATTGTTTTCCAGGCAAAAGATAAAATTGCTGAAAAAGTACTTACCGATAATAATGTTGAATTCTTTAAAATTGGAAAAGTAACTGAAGGAAACGAATTAAAAATTAAAAACGGAGCAGAAAATCTAAGTTTCAGTATTCCCGAAATGCGGGATGTTTGGTATAAAACTTCCTTCCTTTTAGACCAGAAACAAAGCGGTATAGATAAAGCTACCGAACGGTTTAACAATTATAAGAATCAGCCACTGGAATTTAAATTCCCTTATGGTTTCACCGGTCAGCTACCATTCCAATCTGATTTAATGGAAAAACCGGGGCAACCCATTAAAGCGGCGATTATCCGTGAAAAAGGTTCCAATTCTGAACGTGAAATGGCCCGCGCAATGCACTTAGCAGGATTCGAGGTAAAAGATGTGCATATGACCGATTTAATTTCGGGCAGGGAAACGCTTGAAGATATTAAGTTTATCGCAGCTGTGGGTGGATTCTCAAATTCAGATGTTTTGGGAAGTGCTAAAGGTTGGGCAGGAGCTTTCTTATATAACGAAAAAGCTAAAAACGCGCTCGATAATTTCTTTAAAAGAGAAGACACTTTATCGCTTGGTGTTTGCAACGGTTGCCAGCTTTTTATAGAGTTAGGATTAATAAATCCAGACCACGAAAAGAAACCGAAAATGCTTCATAATGCCTCGCATAAATTTGAATGTAATTTTACATCAGTAGAGATTATGGAAAACAAGTCAGTTATGCTTTCCACACTTTCCGGAAGTAACCTGGGAATTTGGGCTGCTCACGGCGAGGGGAAATTCAGCTTTCCATATAAAAAGGAGCATTATAATATTGTAGGGGAATACGGCTATGATAAATATCCGGCCAATCCTAATGGTTCTAACCACAATACCGCAATACTTACAGACAATACCGGAAGGCATTTGGTGATGATGCCACATTTAGAACGTTCTACCTTTCCCTGGAACTGGGCTTATTACCCAAAAGACAGGAAAGATGACAAAGTAAGCCCCTGGTTGGAAGCTTTTGTAAATGCCAGAAAATGGTTGGAGAAAAAATAAATTTTCTTTAAAATTATTAAAAACGCCCGATGATATTTTTATTATCGGGCGTTTTTTATTTTAATGCAATGATTATCAATTTAATAAATGGTAATTTTAAAGTAAACATCCTATAAACTTAATCCTGTATTCAATAATAATTTTATATTCTTATTAATATATCTATGTATATTTTAATATTTCAATTTGAAATAGGCTACAAATTTGCTATTTTGCAAAGTATATAATAATGCTACACCCTAATGGATAAACCAACAAGACTTTTTGACTTTCCTTATTTTCAACTGGAAAAACACGCTTTAGATAAGGCTTTAGTCACTAAATATAACGGAGAATGGAAAGCAATTTCCACCCAGGAATATATTGATCAGGCCAATGCGATAAGCCGTGGATTATTGCGACTGGGTATAAAGCCCAATGATAAAATCGCTATAATTTCTACTAGTAACCGTACTGAATGGAATGTAATGGATATTGGGGTATTGCAAACCGGTGCGCAAACCGTACCTATTTATCCCACAATTTCTGAAGATGATTATCAATATGTTTTAGATCACAGTGAAGCGGTTTTTTGCTTTGTTTCAGACAAAGAAGTGCTGGGTAAATTGAATTCCATTAAACACGATACCAAACTTAAAGAGGTTTATACTTTTGATGAAATAGAAGGTTCAAAAAACTGGACTGAAGTTTTAGAACTTGGAGATGATAAAAGCAACCAGGAGGAAGTTGAACAATTAAAGAAAGCTGTTAAGCCAGACGATCTTGCTACTTTAATATATACTTCTGGAACTACCGGAAGACCAAAAGGTGTTATGCTTTCTCACAACAATCTTGTGAGTAATGTAATTGACAGCTCTAAGCGTGTTCCCTTTCAAAGAGGAACGTATGTTGCGCTTAGCTTTTTACCAGTTTGTCACGTTTTTGAAAGAATGATTCTTTATTTATATCAATATTATTCGGTTTCCATTCATTTTGCTGAATCTATAGATAAAATTAGCGATAACCTTAAAGAAGTAAAACCACACGTAATTACTGCTGTACCAAGACTTTTAGAGAAAGTTTACGATAAAATTATTGCCAAAGGTTCTACCGTAGGTGGCGTTAAGCAGAAATTATTTTTCTGGGCCGTAGAACTCGGTTTGGAATACGAACCATATGGGGCAAATGGCTGGTGGTATGAAACCCGACTTAAACTTGCCAGAAAACTTATCTTCTCTAAATGGAAAGAAGGTTTAGGCGGAAATATTGAGTTGATTGTTTCAGGTTCGGCAGCGCTTCAACCTCGTTTGGCGCGTGTTTTTGCTGCAGCCGATATTCCTGTTATGGAAGGCTACGGATTAACTGAAACTTCCCCGGTAATTGCAGTAAACGATCAAAGAGATAAAGGTTTCAGAATTGGAACGGTAGGCAGACCTATAGATAACGTAACGGTGAAGATTGCTGAAGACGGTGAAATTCTAGCAAAAGGACCAAATGTAATGCTTGGTTATTATAAGGAACCAGAAAAGACTAAAGAAGTTTTAAACGGCGATCAATTTTTCCATACCGGTGATATTGGAGAACTGGATAAAGATGGTTTCCTTAAAATTACTGATCGTAAAAAGGAAATGTTTAAAACTTCTGGTGGGAAATATGTAGCTCCACAAATCCTTGAAAATACAATGAAACAATCTCGTTTTATCGAGCAAATCATGGTAATTGGTGACGGCGAAAAAATGCCGGCGGCACTTATTCAGCCAAATTTCGAGTTTGTAAAGGAATGGGCCAGACGTAAAAATATTGATATCGGAGATGGCTCTGAAAAGGCTATTGCTGAAAACACCCAGGTTAAAGAACGAATTCAGGAAGAAGTTGATTTTTATAATGAGAAGTTCGGGAAATGGGAACGTGTAAAAGTTGTTGAACTCACCCCAGAAGTTTGGGGAATTGAAGAAGGCCACCTCACTCCTACTATGAAATTAAAACGTAGGAATATTAAAGATCGCTATAAGAAATTATACGAAAAGATTTACAGACCTTTATAATTACATATTTTTCACAACTTAAGTTAAAACCCTTTCTTACAAAGGGTTTTTTTATGCATTTCTCATAAACTTACTCAAATGATAGAATGTCCTGATTATTTATTCGCTTTTACTATGCGTGCATAATATATTTTTCTTAACTTTGAGAATCAACATTCAAAAATGAAGGAAAAGACAATAGATTATGTTTTACGTGCCACCTGGATGGCGGTTTCTAAAATGTATAATGAAGAGGCCGGGAAAGCCGGAAGTACAATGTCTACCGGGTTTGCGCTTTTAAGCATAGATCCCGAAAACGGAACCCCTTCAACCTCGCTTGGTCCTAAAATGGGAATGGAAGCCACCAGCCTCTCCAGAATCCTGAAAACTATGGAAGATAAAGGATTAATTCTGCGGAAAAAAAATCCAAAAGATGGTCGCAGCGTCCTTATCTATTTAACCGATTTTGGACAGGAAATGAGGGAATATTCCAAAAAAGTGGTTCTGCGCTTTGATGAAGCCGTGAAAGAAAATGTTTCAGAAGTAGACCTAAAAACCTTTATAGAAGTAGCTAATACAATTTTAAGCCTTATTTCTGAAAAGAAAATTTATAAAGAAGAAATTAAAATAGAATAAAAAAATACTATCTCAAAATCGAAACGTCATTACGAACGAAGTGAAGTAATCTCTGAGTCGTTAATCCAAAATTTCCAGATTGCTTCGTCCCTCGCAATATCGAATTTTTATCAATTTATGAGATACAGTTAGTAATAATCGAAAACCTTATAGTAAAAACCAGATAAAAATTATGAAGAGAAGAATTAATAAAGTAGCGGTAATCGGCTCCGGAATTATGGGAAGCGGGATTGCCTGCCACTTCGCCAACATTGGCGTAGAAGTTCTCTTGCTGGATATCGTCCCGCGGGAACTCAACGAGAAAGAAAAGAAAAAAGGGCTTACTTTAGAAGATAAACAAGTAAGGGACCGCCTGGTAAACGAATCTTTACAGTCGGCTTTAAAATCGAAGCCCTCTCCTATTTACCATAAAGATTTTGCCAATCGTATAGAAACCGGAAATATGGAAGACGATATTTCTAAAGTTTCTGAAGTAGATTGGATTATCGAGGTAGTTGTAGAACGGCTGGATATCAAACAACAGGTTTTTGAAAACCTTGAAAAATACCGTAAAAAGGGTACGCTAATTACTTCCAACACTTCGGGGATTCCTATTCAGCAAATGAACGAAGGAAGAAGTGAAGATTTTCAGCAACATTTCTGCGGAACCCACTTTTTTAACCCACCGCGTTACCTAAAATTATTTGAAATTATCCCGGGACCTGATACTAAACCAGAAGTTCTCGAATTCCTCAACGAATACGGAGAAAAATTCCTCGGAAAGAAATCGGTAGTAGCAAAAGACACGCCAGCATTTATTGGTAACCGAATTGGGATCTTCAGTATTATGAGTCTTTTCCATATGGTAAAAGATATGGATATGACTATTGAGGAAGTTGACAAGCTTACCGGCCCTGTAATTGGTCGCCAGAAATCAGCAACATTCCGTACGGTAGATGTTGTTGGTTTAGATACGCTGGTTCACGTGGCCAACGGCCTTCATAAAGGTGTACCGGACGATGAATCACATGATCTTTTTGCGCTTCCAGATTTTATCCAAACAATGGTGGATAATGAATGGTATGGTAGCAAAAGCGGACAGGGTTTTTACAAGAAAATTAAAAATGATGACGGTTCCAGCACCATAAAATCTTTGGATCTGGAAACTTTAGAATATCGTGACCAGAAAAAGGCTTCTTTCGCAACTTTAGAAGAAACCAAGAGCATAGATAATGTAGCCGATCGTTTTGAAGTTTTAATCAACGGAAAAGACAAAGCCGGTGAATTCTATCGCAAGAACTTTTCAGCACTTTTCGCTTATGTTTCCAATAGAATTCCAGAAATCTCAGATGAACTTTATAAAATTGATGATGGTGTAAAAGCTGGATTTGGTTGGGAACACGGACCGTTTCAAATTTGGGATGCCATAGGCGTTAAGAAAGGTATTGAAATGATGAAAGCCGAAGGCAAAGAACCTGCGGCCTGGGTAAATGAAATGCTGGAAAACGGCAAAGACTCTTTTTACACCGTAAAAGAAGGTAATACCTATTATTACAATATTGAAAAGAAAGATTACAAGAAAATTCCTGGACAGGATGCATTTATCATTTTAGATAACATTCGCGAAGCAAAAGAAGTTTTCAGCAATAGCGGAGTTGTAGTTGAAGATCTTGGCGATGGAATTCTTAATGTTGAATTCCGAAGCAAAATGAACGCCATTGGCGGCGATGTGTTAGACGGAATCAACAAAGCCATAGACATGGCCGAAAAAGATTACCAGGGATTAGTGGTTGCCAACAACGGGAAGAACTTCTCTGTAGGCGCCAACATCGGGATGATCTTTATGATGGCTGTAGAACAGGAATATGAAGAGCTAAATATGGCAATTAAATATTTCCAGGATACAATGATGCGTATGCGTTACTCCTCTATTCCAACTGTTGCTGCACCACACTCGATGACGCTTGGCGGCGGATGTGAACTATCACTTCACGCTGATATGGTTGTAGCAGCAGCCGAAACATATATTGGTTTAGTTGAATTTGGCGTTGGGGTAATTCCCGGCGGTGGAGGTTCTAAAGAAATGACCGTTCGTGCCGCTGATACTTATGAAAAAAACGATGTTGAATTGAACCGTTTGAGAGAACACTTCCTGACTATTGGAATGGCAAAAGTTTCAACCTCAGCCCACGAAGCTTTCGATTTGAATATTCTTCAGAAAGGAAAAGATATCGTAGTAGTGAACCAGGAACGACAATTAACTATTGCAAAGAAACACGCGTTGTTAATGGCTGAAAATGGTTACACAAAACCAATTCACCGTACCGATATAAAAGTTCTTGGGAAACAAGCTTTAGGTGCTTTCTTAGTCGGCACAGACCAAATGAACGCTGGAAAATACATTAGCGACCACGATAAGAAAATCGCCAATAAACTGGCTTATGTTATGGCCGGAGGAGACCTTTCAGAACCACAAATGGTAAGCGAACAATACCTGTTAGATTTAGAAAGAGAAGCATTCCTTTCCCTAACCGGAGAACGCAAAACCTTAGAACGCCTTCAGCATATGTTGAAGAAAGGGAAACCTTTGAGAAACTAGTAGTGAGTATTTAGTATAGAGTAGTGAGTAACCATAAAGATCAGAGATATGCACAATTTAAATGATTTAAAAATTTGGAATAAAGCAATGGATTTCTCTGAAAAAACTTACCTACTCTCTGCTAATTTTCCTACTGAAGAAAAATTTGGTTTAACGAGTCAAATAAGAAGAAGCGCGGTTTCGGTTCCTTCAAATATTGCTGAAGGAGCGGGTAGAAATACTAAAGGAGAATTTAAAAATTTCTTAGGTATAGCCAGCGGTTCTTCTTATGAACACTATACGCAATTGATTCTTTCTTATAGACTGAATTTAATTGAAGAAGAAAAAGTTAAACCGGTTTTATCTGAAGTTATTGAGGTTCAAAAATGAATTATGCATTAATGAAATCGTTAGCGGTTTGAGTTTGCTCAATACTCAATACTAACATCTAAATACTAAAAAATGAACAAGACAGCATACATAGTAAAAGCATACAGAACAGCCGTGGGGAAAGCGCCTCGCGGAGTGTTCAGGTTTAAGCGCCCGGATGATCTGGCGGCTGAGACCATAGAATATATGATGAAGCAATTACCCGATTTTGATAAAACCAGGATCGATGATGTAATTGTAGGAAACGCAATGCCCGAAGCCGAACAAGGCTTAAACGTGGGACGTTTAATCTCTTTAATGGGCCTAAAAACCGAAAAAGTTCCCGGAATGACGGTTAACCGTTATTGTGCTTCAGGACTGGAAACCATCGCGATTGCTTCGGCTAAAATCCAAAGCGGAATGGCTGACTGTATTATCGCCGGTGGCGCCGAAAGTATGAGCTACATCCCAATGGGCGGTTACAAACCGGTTCCCAATTATAAAACTGCCAAGGAAGGTAACGAAGATTATTACTGGGGAATGGGACTTACTGCAGAAGCAGTAGCCGAAAAATACAAGGTTTCCCGGGAGGACCAGGATGAATTTGCCTTTAATTCTCATCAAAAAGCATTAAAAGCACAGGAGGAAGATCGTTTTCAAGATCAGATTGTGCCGATAGATATTGAAGAAACTTTTGTAGGAAAAGACGGTAAAAAACATACTAAAACCTATACGGTAAACAAAGATGAAGGTCCGCGTGCCGATACTTCTAAAGAAGTTTTAGGAAAACTAAGACCTGTTTTTGCCGAAGGCGGAAGTGTTACCGCAGGTAATTCGTCTCAAATGAGTGACGGGGCTGCTTTTGTAATGGTGATGAGTGAAGAAATGGTCAAAGAATTTAATCTTGAACCAATCGCCAGAATGGTTAGTTATGCACCCGTTGGTGTAGATCCAAGAATTATGGGAATCGGGCCGGTTCACGCCATTCCAAAAGCTTTAAAACAAGCCGGATTAAAACAAGACGATATGCAGCTTATTGAATTGAATGAAGCTTTTGCTTCACAATCTCTAGCGGTAATAAGGGAGCTGGGATTAAATCCTGAAACCCTTAATCCGAATGGAGGCGCAATTTCTATGGGTCACCCTCTGGGTTGTACAGGAGCAAAACTTTCGGTGCAAATCTTTGATGAAATGCGCAAACGCAACCTTAAAGACAAATATGCTATGGTAACCATGTGCGTAGGAACTGGACAGGGAGCAGCAGGAGTTTATGAGTTCCTTAGTTAGATTCAAGAATCAAGAGACAAGACTGTAGAAAAAAGAAAGAAAAGTTGCAGCGGCAGTTAAGATTCCGGAATTACGGAAAATGATATCAGGATTTATAGATGGATTAGAAAAGTCTTGAATCTTGTTTCCTGACTCTTATCTTAATAAAAAAGAAAAAATAAACCAACATTATAAATAATGGAAAATTCAATTAAAGAAGATAAACTTCTCCGCGGTGGGCAATTCCTCGTGAAGGAAACCAAGGCGGAAGATGTATTTACTCCGGAAGATTTTACGGAGGAGCAAAAAATGATGCGCGATTCGGTTAAGGAATTTGTAGATCGTGAAATCTGGCCGAAAAAAGAAGAATTTGAAAAGAAAAATTACGCCCTTACTGAAGAGGTAATGGGCAAAGCCGGGGAATTGGGATTCCTTGGAGTTGCTGTGCCGGAGGAATACGACGGACTTGGAATGGGCTTTGTTTCAACAATGCTGGTTTGTGATTATATTTCGGGAGCAACCGGATCTATCGCAACCGCTTTTGGTGCACACACCGGAATTGGAACTTTACCAATTCTACTTTATGGTAATGAAGAACAACGCAAAAAATATATTCCAAAGTTAGCTACGGGAGAGTGGTTTGGGGCCTATTGCCTTACCGAACCGGGAGCAGGAAGTGACGCGAATTCTGGTAAAACCAAAGCTGAACTTACGGATGACGGAAAAAACTACAAGATTAACGGACAAAAAATGTGGATCTCCAATGCGGGATTTGCAAGTGTTTTTATCGTTTTTGCAAGAATCCAGGACGATAAAAACATCACTGGATTTATCGTAGAATATGATAAAGAAAATCCTAATGGCATTACTTTTGGCGAAGAAGAGAAGAAACTGGGAATCCACGCCTCCTCTACTCGTCAGGTTTTCTTTAACGATACCGTAGTTTCTGCTGAAAATATGCTTTCAGAAAGAGGAAACGGATTTAAAATCGCGATGAACGCCTTAAACGTAGGCCGAATTAAACTTGCCGCAGCTTCTTTGGAAGCACAGCGAAGAGTGACCGATGTCGCAGTAAAATATGCTAATGACAGGGTTCAGTTTAAAACCCCAATTGCAAAGTTTGGTGCTATAAAATCTAAACTTGCTGAAATGGCTACTTCAGCCTGGGTTGGAGAAGCTGCAAGCTACCGCGCTGCTAAAAATATTGAAGACCGAATTAATCTTCGATTAGAAGCCGGTGCTTCGCATTCAGATGCTGAATTAAAGACTTTTGAAGAATACGCCATAGAATGTTCTATTCTAAAAGTTGCGTGTTCTGAAGATGTTCAAAATTGCAGTGATGAAGGTATCCAGGTTTTAGGCGGTATGGGCTTCTCAGCAGATACACCAATGGAATCTGCCTGGAGAGATGCCAGAATTGCCAGAATTTACGAAGGTACCAACGAGATTAACCGAATGCTGGCTGTTGGAATGCTGATTAAAAAGGCGATGAAAGGTCACGTAGATCTTTTAGGTCCTGCGCAGGCTGTAGGCGAAGAACTTACCGGAATCCCTTCAATGGACAAGCCAGATTTCAACGAATTATTCGCTGAAGAAAAGGATATGATCAAGAAACTGAAAAAAGTATTCTTAATGGTAGCCGGAAGGGCAGTTCAAAAATTTGGTCAGGATCTGGAAGAGCACCAGCAATTACTAATGGCCGCTTCAGATATTCTTATTGAAGCTTATATGGCTGAATCTGGTATTTTAAGAGCCGAAAAGAATGTAAAACGTTTTGGTGAAGATTCGCAAAAAGAGCAAATCGCTATGGCCAGGTTATATTTATACCATGCGGTAGACATCGTAAACCAAAAAGCTAAAGAAGGAATCGCTTCTTTTGCTGAAGGTGACGAGCAACGTATGATGCTTATGGGACTTAAGCGTTTTACTAAATATGACAGGATGCCCAATGTGGTAGAATTAAGAAACACTATTGCTGAAAAACTTACTTCAGAAAATAAATATTGTTTCTAATAATTTCTATTAAATCTATTGTAAAAAGGCCGTCAAATTTAGACGGTCTTTTTTTATTCCTTAATTTTAAAATTATTCCAACAAAAAACCTCAGATAATTTCAAGAATTAGGTATGATAAATCGTATTAGATTGCTATTGTTAAGTTCTTTCTGTGTCTTTTTGATCCAGTCTTCAGTCTTTGCCTACCAACAAGATTCAACAAGCACTGAAGATGAACTTCCTTCCGAAGAAAAAATAGCAGATCCTACTGATTCTAATTATTTACCTAATAGTTTAAAAGATTATAATGAAGCTTATTATTCATTAACAAGGTTAAATAATCCACTTGGTTTTCCACCCAATAAATTCAATTTACAAACTCCGCAAGCTACATTGGAGCATTTTATAATTAGCTGCAGGAACAAAAAATTTAAAGATGCAGCCTATGCTCTAAACCTTAATTTAATGCCTAATACTATAAGTGAGAAAGAGGCAATAGATCTAGCTCAGAAGCTCTATTTTGTGATGGATCAACGGGTAGCAATAGATTGGCACGGTTTACCCGACCGGCCCGATGGGCAGGTAGATATTAGAACCACCACCAATCAAGCGGTAGCAGGAGAGCCTAGAAGAAGTGTGGTTTTTGGTGAAACAAATATAGAAGACCGAGATATAATCTTTAGGCTACAAAGAGTAAAATACCAAGAGTACGGGGCTTTTTGGTTAATTTCAGCAAATACCGTAGAAAATACTGATGAGCTTTATCAGGTTTACGGCCCCACATTTTTAGATCGCCATATGCCCACCTGGTCCCAGGCACAAATTGGAACTGTTCCTTTATGGAAACCGGTTTTAACCATTTTGTTATTAATAGTTTCATACCTATTGGGAAAAGTAGTTATTCTATTAATTAGAAAAATTGCAAAATCATTTAACAAACCAATTATTCTAGCCTTATCTAAGAGATTGGGTGTACCTGCCGCTTTAGCAACCGGAGTTTTATTTTTCTATATCACTCTTAATAATTTAATTTCTTATTCTGGTGCCTTTTCCAGTACAATCTACGCCCTGTTACTCGCCGTTGTTATTGCTTCAATAACCTGGTTTTTTATGCGAATTCTGGATTTTGCAATGCGTTATGTTGCCGAAAATAAAATAGGCGATGTTACTTCAGAAAACAGTCACGAATCTAGGCAACTTTTCACTTATTTATCAGTTGCCAGGAGGATTTTAACCTTTACCGTGGTAATTGTGGGTACTGCAATTATTCTTTCTCAATTTCGATCTTTAGAGAAACTGGGTATTTCTATGCTGGCTTCCGCAGGATTAGCCACCATAATTTTAGGTATTGCGGCACAAAGTACATTAGGAAATATTATTGCAGGAATTCAAATAGCGCTCACCAAACCAGCAAGAATTGGGGACACTGTGATTATAAATGATCGTTGGGGTTATGTTGAAGATATTAGGTTTACTTATATGATTGTGAGAACCTGGGACCTTAGACGCTTAATTGTTCCTCTAAAAACAGTGATTTCTGATACCTTTGAAAATCTTTCTATTACAAGTCCGCATTCCATAAATGAAATTGAATTTTTTGTAGATTACCGTGTAGATGTAGATAAACTCAGAACGAAATTTAAAGAATTAGTTGAGAACTCTGAAGAATGGGACGAAGAACATCCACCAATGCTGCAGGTCACCGAAATGACCGAAAAATCACTGAAGCTTAGAGCTATTTGCAGTGCCAGTACTGCCACCATTGCCTGGGAACTTCACTGTAAGTTAAGAGAAGAAATGGTAGCCTATATTAAAGAACTGGAAGAAGGCATATATTTTAGTCGGTCTCGAGTAGAATTAAAGGAACCTCATTTTAATGCCGAAAATCTAAAAAAGTCAGATAAATAAAAACGTATGAGTTTAGACCCTTTAATGTTTAGATATATTCTTGCCGGTGTAATTAGTCTCCTTGTATGCTTTTTAATAGCATTTTATATTCTGAAGAAAATAGGCAGAGATCCCCGAAACATACTACCGGTAAATTTTGCACAAAGGGTTTGGGTTCCATTATTAATTTTTCTGACTGCTTTAATTCTAAAAATTGCCCTTTTAAGTAAAATTTTTAGATATGAATATACTTACGACCTTCTTCAGCCTATAAGTACTCTGGGAATAATTTTAAGCGCTACCTGGTTAATTATTCTCACGCTAAAAATCCTTAAAAACCGAATGTTGAAGCGCTATGATGTAAACACTTCTGATAATCTAAAAGCCAGGAAAATTTATACCCAATTTAATATTCTGGAAAATATTATCATTTTCATCATTGTAATTCTGGCTATAGGAATTGCCTTAATGAGCTTTGAAAGCATACGTTCAGTCGGGGTTAGTGTTTTAACTTCAGCAGGAATTGCAGGGATAATTATAGGTTTTTCGGCACAAAAGGCCATTGGAACTTTACTTGCGGGTATTCAAATTGCTTTCACGCAACCTATTAGATTGCAGGATGCTGTAATTGTTGAAGGCGAATGGGGTTGGATTGAAGAAATCACCCTTACTTATGTGGTGATAAAAATTTGGGACAAGAGAAGACTGGTCGTACCCTCTACCTATTTTATAGAAACACCCTTTCAAAACTGGACTAAAAACTCAGCCGATTTATTAGGTACGGTGTTTTTATATACAGATTACACTGTTCCTGTTGAAAAAATTAGAGAAGAACTGGATAGATTGCTTGAAACTACTCCGCTTTGGGATCAACAGGTTAAAGTAGTTCAGGTTACTGATGCTACCGACAGATCTATGGAAATTAGGATCTTGATAAGTGCCAAAGATTCTCCAACGGCTTTTGATTTACGCGTATTTATTAGGGAGAAACTCATAGATTTCTTAAAAGAAAATTATCCAGAGAGTCTCCCTAAAAGTCGCGTGCAAATCAATAAAGAAGATGATACGCAAGCGCAGAATTAAAATTCACTAAGCCAGGTTTCTTCAGAAGTTGTTCCCAAACTAAAATTAGCAGCGGTTTCTATTAGCGCTAAATGCGAATAAGCCTGGGGAAAATTACCCAGCAACCTTTTGGTTTCAAAATCTATATCTTCACTAAACAAGCCTAAGTGATTACTGTAAGAAAGTAACTGATCAAACATTTGTTTGGCTTTCTTCTTCTCCCCTATTTTGAAAAGACTATCAATTAACCAAAAAGTACATATCGTAAAAGAAGAAGTTGGTTCTCCAAAATCATCCTTATTCTTATAACGGTACATTAACCCGTCTTTACATAATTCCCTTTCAGTGGCGTGTACCGTACTTACAAAGCGAGGATCTTTAGCTTCAATAAATCCATATTGTTCCATTAATAAGGTAGAAGCATCTAAATCTTTAGAACCATAATATTGGGTATAAGCTTGCACTTCTTCATTCCAGCCGTTATTGTAAATATCGTTATAAATTTCGGCTCGTAGAGATTTCCAATGCGTATCATTAATACCCATTCTCAAAACTTCACCAATTTTTATCGCTCTGTCTATCGCCACCCAGCAAAGTAGTTTTGAAAACACAAAATGCCGGTCTTCGGTGCGTAATTCCCAAATTCCTTTATCTGGTTTTTGCCAGTTTTCTTCTACAATTTTTACAATTCCGCGCACCACGGTCCAGAGTTCTTCAGAATTTTCTAAAGAAGTTTCAAACTGGTTAAACTGCTGATAGATCACCTCCATCAAAATTCCGTAGATATCGTTCTGCTTCTGAATATAGGCGGCGTTTCCGGTTCTTACAGGATGGGAGTCTTTATAACCAGATAAATGATCTAAAATATGCTCGGTAAGCTCTTTTTCACCATTAATTCCGTACATAATCTGGATCTTTTCATCTTTATCAGGGATAATATCAATAATAAATTGAAGAAAATCTTTAGCCGATTTTATATGACCAAGGCCTGCCATTACTTTAATTACCATAGAAGCGTCACGAATCCAGCAAAAGCGATAATCCCAGTTTCGTTCTTCGCCTATAGTTTCTGGCAAAGAAGTGGTGGCCGCGGCTAAAACCGCACCAGATTTTTTGTAGCTAAGGCATTTTAAAACCAAAGCGCTACGCATTATTTCATTTTCGTAATGGGTGTAACGGGTAGTTCTCGCGCTCCAGTTCATCCAATAAGTCTTGGTGCGCTGAAATTTTAAATAAGATCTATCTAAAGACTGAGTAATAAGCTTTTCGTGATAACCGAGTAAGAAATATGCGTTTCCGGTTAGTTCAATTTCTTCACCCTCTAAAACATCATTTAGGTCCAAACTGGAGTATAGAAAAAGGGAATCGTATTTTCCTTCTTTGGTAAAACTTTTAATATAATTTCCTTTAAATTCATTGTAGGTCTTTTCACGGGCAAAATCCAAACGAGGATCATATTTCACCTTAAATTTAGGCTTTCCGCTAATTAATCTTATAAACCTTATTATATCTGGCGGGGCGTAAAAAGAACCGTCCTCACGGGGATAACGCGGCATAAAATCTATAACCTGAAAAGAATTCTCACCATCGGTAAATTCGGTATTTAAAATATTGGTTTCCCAAAGGTATTCCTGGGTAATTTTATAAGAATCGTCTACTATAATTTCAAAGCTTCCACCCTTTTTCTCATCAAGTAGTTTTGCAAAAACCGCGGCCGAAGCAAAATTTGGCAAACAACACCATTCTAACGAACCTGTTTTTGATATTAACGCAGCACTCTTACAATTCCCTATAATTCCGTAATCTAAATTCTCCATATACTCTTAAAATTCTTTAAAAAGACTTGTCGTGTAAAATGATTTTCGGAAATTTAATAAAAATCAATTTCGCAACAACAGCATTCACATATAATTATGAGTAAGACAATAATAATTTCCAACCGTTTACCATTACAAATTAACTTAGAAAATAATAACCTTGAAGTTACGCCAAGTGTAGGAGGACTCGCAACCGGCTTAAAATCATTCCATAAGGATGGTGATAGTATCTGGATAGGTTGGAGTGGACTTACCAAAGAAGAAATTCCTGAAAATCTTTTAGAAGATGTTAAAGAAAAAGCCCGAAAAGAAGATTGTGTTGCTGTAAATCTCAGCGAAGAAGAAATTGAAGGATTTTATTATGGGTTTAGTAATCGTACCATTTGGCCGCTTTTTCACTATTTTATGGAATATACCGAAGCCGATAAAGATCACTGGGAAATTTATAAAACCGTAAATAAAAAATATGCTGAAGAAGTCCTGACACATTATGAAGACGGTGACCAGATTTGGGTGCACGATTATCAGTTGCTTTTAGTGCCAAATATGATTAGGGAACAACAACCTGAAGCTATTATTGGCTTTTTTAATCATATTCCATTTCCTTCTTACGAAGTTTTTAGAACCCTGCCCTGGCGAGATGAAGTTTTAAAAGGAGTTTTGGGTGCCGATTTAATTGGTTTCCACACCTATGATTATGAAAGACATTTTTTAAGTTCTGTAAGTCGTATTTTACGTCACCAGGTAAGTTTTAATGAAATTACCCTTCCCGAGAGAATTGTAAAAGTAGATTCTTTCCCAATGGGAATAGATTATAACAAATTTGAAGACGCTGCTTTAAACCATTTTAAAAATACCGAAGAACAACGCACCGAGTTACAGCGCAGGCTGGACCATCATACCAGCGAAACACCGGAAGCTAAACTTATTTTAAGTATAGACCGCCTGGATTATACGAAAGGGATTGCCAATAGAATTCGCGCTTTTGAATATTTTCTTGATAACCATCCCGAATTTATTGAAAAAGTAAGATTGGTGATGCTTGCGGTTCCTTCAAGGTCTAACGTACCACAATATCAACGCTTAAAGAGGGAAATTGATGAATTGGTAGGAAGAATTAACGGAAAATTCTCTACGGTGAGCTGGACCCCTATCTGGTATTTTTACCGCTCCATGCCTTTTGAAAATTTAATTGACCTTTATGCCAGTTGCGATATTGCTTTGTTAACGCCAATTAGGGACGGGATGAACCTGGTTGCTAAAGAATTTGTAGCCACCAGGATAAATCAAACCGGTGTGCTTATTTTAAGTGAAATGGCCGGTGCCGCACACGAGATGAACGAGGCGTTAATTATTAATCCTAATAATTTTGAGCAGATTTCCGAAACTTTAATCCAAGCAATTGAAATGCCTGAAGAAGAACAAAAGCAGCGCAATAAAATACTTCAAAAGCGACTGAAACGCTATAGTGTTGAAAAATGGGCTAACGATTTTATGAAAGCGTTGAGCGATACGAGTCAGGATAGGGATGCGTTTAAAGCAAGAAGAATTTCTTCTAAAGTTTCAGATGAAATTATCGAGAAATTTAAAAGTGCCAAGAACAGAATCTTATTCCTGGACTACGATGGTACGCTGGTAAACTTTACCGATAAGCCCGAAAAAGCAAAACCAGACCAGGAATTAATAGAGTTGGTTCATCAATTAAACCAGTCTCAGAATACCGACGTGGTATTAATTAGCGGTAGAGATAAAGACACGCTTGGTTCGTGGTGGCAGGAAATTCCCGTAGAACTAATTTCTGAACACGGCGTTTGGATGCGCCAGAAAAACAGCGAATGGGAACTTTCCGAAAATGTGAATAACGACTGGATGAGTGCGGTGCGACCGGTTATTGAAACTTTTGTAGACAGAACTCCCGGTACATTTATAGAAGATAAAAACTACTCCCTGGCCTGGCATTACAGAAAAGCAGATCCCGAACTTGGTGAAATCAGGGCCAACGAGCTTTCGAACGTTTTAAAAGAATTAATTTCCAACCGTGGGCTTAGTGTTTTAGAAGGGAATAAAGTGCTGGAAATTAAAAGTAGTGGGGTAAATAAAGGAAAAGCTTCAAATAAAAAACTGGTGGGCAAAGATTACGACTTCATATTTGCCATTGGAGACGATTGGACAGATGAATATATGTTTGAAGAACTCCCGGAAGATTCCTTTACGGTGAAAGTTGGGATGAAAAAAACCAGCGCCCGTTATTATGTAGAAGACACTTTAAAGGTGAGGGAGATTCTCAAAAAATTTGCTGAAAATTCATAAGAATTTAAACTGTTAAATTCCTTGACATTTTCAAAGAAAGTTTATGCATAACTTAACTTCAAAAATATGGTGACTGAGTGATTATGATCTAATTTTACATTAAACAAAAAATACGAACCAAAACTTAAAAACTTAGATCGATGAAATCAGGAAAAATGTTATTAGGATTAATATCAGGAGCAGCTGCAGGAGCGGCCTTAGGATTATTATTTGCCCCTAAAAAAGGTGCAGATACAAGGAAGGCGATTTCAGATTCAAGCAACGAAGCTATACAAGGAACTAAAGGAAAATTCAACGAATTCTCTGACTCTTTAAGCCATAAAGTTGATGCCTTGAAGAACAAAACCAAAGCCAGCCTTTCTAACTCGAAAGCTGATCAAAAAGCACACGAAGCAAAAGCTGAAATTCATAATATGAAAGCAAGCTAGATTGTAGTTAATTAGAATGTGATTTAAGATCCCGGCATTATTTGTCGGGATTTTTTTGTTTTATAATATTACCACGCTGTATTTAATTGTGATTTCACCCAAACATTAGGTATTTTAGAAGCTTAAAAAATTATTATATGATTAAAAATATACCAACACTTGCCCTACTCCTGTTTGCAGGACTGATTTTTCAACAAACCAATGCGCAAACCGATGAGCGTATTTATGAAATAATTGACAGCGTTTCTGCCGATAGGATTGAAGCCGATATTAGAAAACTTGCCGGTTTTGGAACAAGGAATACTTTTAGTGATACGGTTTCTGATACCCGCGGAATTGGCGCCGCCCGTAGATGGATAAAATCTGAATTCGATAACATTTCCAACAATTGTGATAATTGTCTTGATGTGTTTTACCAAAAAGACTTTGTTACAACAGAAGATGGTGAGCGTATTCCGCACGATGCCTGGGTGGTAAATGTGGTTGCTGTTCAAAAAGGAACAAAATATCCAAATCGCTACATTATTATGAGCGGCGATATAGATTCTCGCGCCAGCAATACTATGGATTTTGAAACCGATGCTCCCGGAGCTAACGATAATGCCAGTGGAATGGCCGGGGCCATAGAAGCCGCCAGGGTTTTATCACAATATGAATTTGAAAGCAGCGTGGTGTATGTTGGTCTTTCTGGCGAAGAACAAGGCTTGTTTGGGGGAAAAGGCCTTGCTGAGTATGCCAAAGAAAATGATTGGGAGATCATTGGTGTTTTAAATAATGATATGATTGGAAATATTAAAGGTGTAGACGGTGTTATTGATAACCGAACTTTTAGAATATTTTCTGAACCCGTTCCTCCAAATGAGTCTGAAAGAGAAAGAACAATGCGTAGATTTTACGGCGGTGAAGTAGACGGAATTTCCCGTCAGCTTGCTCGCTATGTGCATAAAACTACCGAAACCTATATGCCTGAAATGAACCCGATGATGATTTATCGCTTAGATAGATTTGGTCGTGGTGGTCACCACCGCCCTTTCAACGATCTTGGCTTCGCCGGAATCAGGATTATGGAAGCGCACGAAAATTATAATCGCCAGCACCAGGATATTAGAACCGAAAACGGTATTGAATATGGTGATGTGGTGGAAGAAGTGAATTTCGATTATGCCAAAAAACTTACTGCGGTTAACGCGATAAATATGGCTAACCTTGCCTGGGCTCCACCGGCACCTGAGAATGTTGAAATTGGAGGAATTGTAGAACCTTCAGCAAAATTAAAATGGGATAAAGTTGAAGGTGATATCGCCGGCTATAAAATTTACTGGAGAGAAACTACTGAAGCCCAATGGCAATATTCCCGTTTTGTAGGTGACGTAAATGAATTCACCCTTGAGGGAATTGTTATAGATAATTTCTTCTTTGGTGTGGCAGCGGTTGGAAAAGACGGTAACGAAAGTGTGGTAGTTTTTCCTTCAGGAGTTTTCAGATAGGAAATTGAAAGAATATTCAATTAAAACTTTATACTTATGAAATATTTTAACCACGTACTGCTGCTAGTTTTCTTTGCATTTTTGTTTTCTTCCTGCGGAAATAAAAATGATAAAAAGGAGTCTAATAAAGAGGAAGCGCAAGTTGAAATTGATACTACAATTGCTCAAAAAACTGAAGCTGAAGAACTTTCTGATTCCCCACGACATCACGAATGGGTTACTTTATCTCATGGTGATAGGGAATTTCAGGCTTTTGTAGTCTACCCTGAAACAGATGAAGCCACAAAATCTGTAATTGTAATTCACGAAAACCGTGGTTTAAATGACTGGGCAAGGTTGTTTGCCGATAAACTTGCTGAAGCCGGTTATTTGGTAATAGCTCCAGACCTGATTTCAAATACGCAAGAAGGCAAACGCCGTACCACCGACTTTGAAAATCCTGATGCTGCCAGGGATGCCATTTATGCTTTAGACCCGGAACAGGTCACTGCCGATCTTGATGCAGCGTTTAAATATATTAAAGAAGATTCGGCGTCAACGGGAGAAGTTGCTGTTGCTGGTTTCTGCTGGGGTGGCTCGCAAACATTTAGGTATGCTACCAACAACCAAGATATCTCTTCCGCACACGTTTTCTACGGAACCGGTCCTGAAGATGAAGAAGCAATTGCGAATATTTCGGCTCCGGTTTATGGCTATTACGGCGGCGATGATAATAGAGTGAATTCTACCATTGAAGCCAGCGAAAAAATGATGGAAAAGTCCGGAAAAACCTATAAATATGAAATCTACGAAGACGCCGGTCACGCTTTTATGCGAAGTGGACACCAAACCGATGCCGAAAAAGCAAATAAAGAAGCACACGATAAAGCCTGGAACCGACTCAAAGATCTTTTGAAATAAAATTTATTAAATATTCTTTTTAAAAAGGCATTCCATTGGGATGCCTTTTTTGATTATGACCTAATTAACAATAGTTTGGGCTAACCTTAGTATTATTAAAGAAGGAGATTATTTAACTTTAAGAATCTAACCAAAGAACTAGAATTATGGCAGAAATTAAAATTGAAAAGAAAAAACCTATTTGGCCCTGGATTCTCCTTGGTCTAATAATCCTTGCAGTAATAGTATATTTTGTAATCGCCGATAACGGTGACGACGATGATGATTTTAATGAAGATGAAAACACCGAACAGGTTGCAACACCTATGGAAACCGAGGAAGAAGAAGATACTGAAACTGCACGGTGGGAAGATGATAACCTTTCCGGAGATGAAAGTGTCTCTAAATACCTTACCCATATTGGTGACCGCGAAAAAATGGGAATTGACCATGAATATAGTAGTGAGGCCTTAATCTATCTCATCAATGCTCTTGAAAACAGATCAGAAGAAGCTAATATAGATACTGAAATTGAAATTCAGGAGTTAAAAGATGATGTTAGAGATATTAAAGAAGATCCACAGGAGCTTACTCACGCTAATACAATTAATGATGTTGGTGGTAAGATAGTGGACCTGATGGAAAAAATGCAGGAAGAAAAATTCCCAGACATATCACGGGATGTTCAAGAAGTAAGAACCGCATTAGAAAGTATTGAGCCATCAATTCCTACCCTTGATCAAAAGGACGCAGTTAATTCTTTTTATAAAGAAGCCGGCGATGTAGTACAGAATATGAAAATGAGCTAATTAAAAAATTAAAGAGATTATGGCAAGTAATAATAATAACAACAGAAATAAAGATAAACATTTGTTCTATCTAAATGAACTTTCAGATTATAAAGTTTCAAGTGATGATCCAGATGTCCGCGGCTGGAAAGTAAAAGATGTAGACCAGAGGATTATAGGAAAAGTAGACAATCTTCTTGTAAATAAAAATACAGAACGTGTTGTTTACCTTGATGTAGAAGTAGACAAAAGTATACTTGAAGCAAATCATGATCCTTACAGATCTTCTGCAAGTGAAGGCGTACATGAATTTGTGAATAAAGATGGAGAAGAACATCTTATAATTCCTATCGGCCTTGTAAAATTAAATGAGGATGATAAATTTATCTATACAGATAAAGTGAACCATAGAACTTTTGCGGAAACCAAAAGAAAGAGGAAAGCTGCTAATATAGACAGGGAATATGAAGAAGTTGTTTTAGCATCTTATAACAGGGGCGCTATTTCTTCAGAAGATAAACCCAGGGATGATCGCAGTCAAGCAGAATTTAACGATGATACCGCTACAAAAATCCGGGAAGATCGGGAAACTGAACTTCGCGATTCAGATGTTTCACATAACGATCCCACGCATAAAAAAACTGGTGAAAGGGGTGAAATTAAAGATGATTTTAACCCCAAAAACACTCAAAAGACAAGTTTCAAGAGTAATAAAGAAAAAGGTTCCAGTCAAAGCACTTCCCAATCTCAGACGGATGCTGCCTCAGGCAGAAGAGATCATAAGGACGATGAAGACTTCTACAACAAGAAGGAATTTGATGATAAAAATTTTAGAAAGAGGAAGTAGACTATCTCGGAACAGTGAAATTTCGATTCTCGAGTAAATTAGCACAGGGGAAACTTTTCAGTTTCCCTTTTTCTTTTAGGCGCTTGAATGTTCTTCCAGCAGAAGTTATTAAAAATCTTTAGTCAGAAAAAAGTAAGCGTAGAACTTTTTTTGCTTATGACCTAATTAACAATTGTTTGGGGTAATCTTAATAAATTAAGGATGGATTATTATTTACCTTTAAATAGTATAACCAATCAAACAATATTATGGCAGAAATTAAAGTTGAAAAGAAAAAACCGGTTTGGCCGTGGATTCTTTTAATCGCTATTATCATCCTGGGAATATTATTCTATGTATTCGCTTATGATGATACTAATGACGATGTAGACGACATTGAAGATACAAATGAGATTGAAGAATTGAATGATACTTCAAGCATCTATTTTAAGGAAAATAACAAAATGAGTTTTATTCCAAATAAAGAATTGATTGCGTAACCAAAAGACTATGAATGATGAGTAAAGATATTAAGAGTAAGAATTTATATTATTTAAGTGAATTAAAAGACTATAAAATTGCAGGCGGTTATCCCGATATTCGGGGCTGGGTTGTAAGAGATGCCGATAAACGCGTAGTTGGTAAAGTTGATAATTTACTGATTAATAAAAACCTGGATCGCGTAGTTTATGTAGATGTGGAAGTAGACCAGACGATTATAGATTCGCGCCACGATCCCTACGGAAAACCTGCAGATCCTGAAATCAAGGAGTTTGTAAACAAGGACGGCCAGAACCACGTAATTGTACCCATTGGCCTGGTAGAGCTCGAAGAAGATGAAAAATATATTTATACTTCCAGGATAACCCACCAGACTTTTGCTGAAACGAAACGAATTGAACGCGGTGCTAATCCAGATCGTCATTATGAAAAAACCGTGTTAAGCTCCTATAACCGTCCGTCTTCAGCTGAAACGGAAGAAGAGCACCTACAACGTCGAAAGGAAGAGGAATATGCTGATAAACCAATTTCCGACCAACGGGAAGGAAGAATTGTAGACGAGGAAGATCATCATAAAGATCATCGTAACAAAGATCAATACTCTGATGATGAATTTTATGACCGTGAAGAATTTGACGGTGCCAATTTTAGAAGAAGAAATTAGAAAATTTAAAAAGTAAAAGAAAGGCTGTTTTAAAAGTTTCTAATCGTCATCCTAAACTTGTTTCAAGATCCCTAAGTTGATTATTTAATCATTTTTGAAGCTGGAACATTCGGAATCTTCGAGACAGCTAGACGAAATTTATTTTTTTCCACAGCCTTTTTTATTAATCCACCAAAGAAAGTTGAACCCGCTTTTTTTCTTCATCTACAGAAAGCACGGTAACTTCAAGTTCCTGGTTTAACTTTATCACAGAATTTACATCGCTAATAAATTGGTTAGCAAGTTTTGAAATATGGATGAGGCCGCTTTCTTTGATTCCTATATCAACAAAACAGCCAAAATTGGTTATATTATTTACTATTCCCGGGAGTTTCATGCCCGGCTTTAAATCTCCAATTGTTTTTACTGTAGGATCAAAACTAAATGGTTTCTTCTTTGCCCTGGGATCGGCACCCGGCTTTTTTAATTCTCCTAAAATATCTTTTAAACTCGGTAAACCAATGCTGCCTGAAACATATTCTTCAGGTTTAATTTTTTCAAGAACCTCAATATTTCCTATAAGTTCTTCGGGTTTTAAAGCGTTGTTTTTAGCCATTTTTTCTACCACAAAATAACTTTCAGGATGCACAGCCGAATTATCTAAAGGGTTTTTAGTATTTTTAATTCGTAAAAATCCGGCTGACTGTTCAAAGGCTTTTTCACCCAGGCGCGGTACTTTTAATAGTTCTTTTCTACTTGTAAAACGTTTATTTTCCTTTCTATAGTCTAAAATATTTTGCGCCAGCCCGGGCCCAATTCCCGAAACATAAGAAAGTAATTCTTTACTCGCGGTATTAAGGTTTACCCCTATTTTATTCACACAGCGCATTACCACCACATCCAGTTTCTCCTTTAATTTGGTTTGATCTACCTCGTGTTGGTACTGCCCTACCCCAATAGATTTAGGATCTATTTTTACCAGTTCTGCTAACGGATCGCTCAATCTTCTGCCAATAGAAACCGCACCGCGTACGGTTACATCATAGTTGGGGAATTCGTCCCTGGCAATTTTAGAGGCAGAATATACCGAAGCTCCAACTTCATTTACCGTGAAAACGGAAACTTCTTTCGGTAGATAAATATTTTTAATAAACTGCTCGGTTTCCCTTGCAGCGGTTCCATTTCCTATGGCAATGGCTTCAATTTTATAAGCATTTACCAGGCTTTTAATTTTTGCCGAAGCTGCATCTGTTTTCTTTTGCGGAGGATGTGGAAATATAGTCTCGTTATGTAGTAGATTTCCCTGTTCATCTAAGCACACTAATTTACAACCCGATTTAAAACCCGGGTCTAAAGCGAGAATTCGTTTGCTTCCCAAGGGAGCTTCCATTAAAAGTTGCTCCAGGTTTGAAGCAAATACAGCTATTGCATCCTCATCGGCTTTTTCTTTAGCTTCATTTAGAAATTCTGTAGCAAAAGATGTTTTCAGCAACCGGGTATAAGCATCTTCAATCGCTTCTTGCAAATATTTCCCACCGGAAAAACCCGGATTTTTAATTATTGCTTTTTCAATTAAGTTTAAAGCTTCAGATTTTTCCACTCCAATTTTTAGCTTAATTATACCCAATTTTTCGGCACGGTATATAGCTAAAAACCTGTGTGAAGGAATTCTTTTAAGTGGTTCCTCCCATTTTTCAAACTGTGTGAATTTGGAAGCTTCAGGGTGCTCTTCTGCTGTTTTCACCCATTTGGTACTTAGCTGTGCTTTTCGAGTATATAATCTTCTAAGGGAATTTCTAACATAGGTATTCTCATTGATCCATTCAGCAATTATGTGTCCGGCGCCGCTAAAGGCATCTTCTTTAGTTTTTACTTTTTCAGAAAGAAATTGTTTTACCGAGTTTTCAATATTCTGAGTATTCTGCGCCATTAAGATTTTGGCAAGCGGTTCTAATCCGGCTTCGCGAGCCATATCAGCTTTTGTCTTTCGTTTCTTTTTGAAAGGAAGGTAAAGGTCTTCAACCTCGGTTAAAGTTGTGGCTTTTTCAATTTTTTCAGCTAAAGTTTCAGTTAATTCATTTTGGGTTTTAATGGCTTTCAGCACAGCTGCCTTCCGCTTTTCGAGTTCATTAAAAGCATTAAGGAGCAGCGAAATTTTTTCTACTGCAACTTCATCTAAATTCCCTGTGGCCTCCTTACGGTAGCGCGAAATAAACGGAATTGTAGCATCGGCATCCAAAAGGGCAATGGTGTTTTGAATACTTTTGGAGGGCAATTGCGCCCTGGATTGTATATAGTCCTGTACGTTCAAAAAATGGAATTTCAAATTAAATAAAATATCGACTTAAACTTCGGCCTTCTCACTAGGGCCGGGAAAGTTAATTTTAGCAAATATAAGCTTCAAAAACTTCAAATAATCCCTTCATCACGGGAATGTTTTATGGCTTTATTGCTGTGCTTAAAGTAACAAGTACTTACTCCAAGGCTTTCTATATTCTTGAGGATTTTAGTTATTTCCGGTTTCTTTTTTCTTCCGGTTTGCCTTATATAAACTGCTTTTAAACTCATTGGGAAGATTTTACAAATACGCTCGTAAATATGTGCATCCTTTTGCGAGTCGTCTCCTAAAAGCACATAGGGAATGTTGGGATAAAAAGAGATAATATCCTTTATTTTTTCAAATTTATGGTCGTGGCTACCGCGACCGGTAGAGAGAAAATCTGAAATCCCTGTTTTAATCTTCTTCAGTTTAATTACCGCTTTGGGTAACTGGTGCATCTTGGCAAATTCATTAATAAATTCGTATAAATTCCACTCGCTGCTGGAAACATAAAAGAAAGAATTTGAAGCCTCATCTGAGTCCTGCCCCGCCCGGCTTAATTCCTTATAATGATCTACAACATCATCAAAAATCTTACGCTTATTAATGTTTTTTGAAAGCATAACATACAACTTCTTAAAGAAGCTGTTGCTGTGAGAAATAAGAAAAGTGTCATCAATATCTGAAATTATACCGTATTTAGAGGGATGGGGTTTTAAAAGTTCCCCCTTCTCTATCATTCCAAAATTCTTGATATTACAACTCACTTCGTATGCGTGCCAGCCGCTTTTTAATTCTTCAGAAAAAGGAATTGTAAACCTAAAATAACCATCGTCCAGGGTTTTGGTAGTAACCTTAGTATCGCGAAACTTCAAGGTGATTTCCCTGTTCTTTAAAGGACTAATTCGAAACATATGAATAATGGCCACCGCATGTTTAATTCCTTTTCTATCCAGCCTGTACTTATCTGGTGCCCAGGATTTAAATAAATGTCCGTATACATTAAGCTCCTGGTCATTTACATAACCACGATAGAGTTTTAGGTCTAACTTCAAAATTTTAGATTTTTATTGAATTTTTCTTATTCCAAAATAATTAAATTTAAGCATATTTTAGAAGCTATATGAAAGAAATACAGAAGGTACTACTTGTTGTGAATCCAATTTCAGGAGATCTTAATAAGGAGCAGATAATTCAAACTATTGAAAATGAGCTTCTAAAAATTAATGCCCGGCTTATAACCTATAAAACAACCGGTGAAAATGACCAGGATAAAATTAAAAAAATTGTTGCTGAAGATAAATTTGATAGGGTTTTTGTTGCCGGCGGAGACGGGACTATAAAACAAGTCGCCGAGGCCTTAATAAATTTTTTAATTCCTATAGCAATTTTTCCCGCGGGTTCGGCCAACGGGCTTGCCGTTAACTTAGGTATTCCCAACAATCTCAAAGATCAATTAAAAATTGCAATGGGCAATAAGCATAAAGAAATGGATATGTTGGAGATTAATGGAGAACTCTGCCTGCATATTAGCGACCTGGGATTAAATGCCGAATTAATTAAGAATTACGAACATTCAAGAATAAGAGGAAAAATGGGCTATTTGCTACAATCAATCCCCACACTCTGGGAAAGCAAATATCCTTTTGAATTTGAAATTGAACTGGACAATGAAAATTTAACCAGGGCAGGAATTCTTCTGGCTTTTGCCAATGCTCAGAAATATGGAACCGGTGCAAATGTAAATCCTAAAGGAAAATTAGATGATGGTATTTTTGAAATCCTCCTATTCAAAAATTTCGACATCCTGGAGATTCTAAAAACATTACGGAATGAAACTGATGTAAACTCCGAGTTTGTGGAGATAATCCCGGTTAAAAGTGCAAGGGTTTTTTGTAGAAAACCGGTTGCTTTTCAAGTTGATGGGGAATATATTGGAGAAAAAGAAGAAATTTCTGTCAAAATTTCAGCTAAAAAACTACCGATAATGACCTATTAAGGGGTTAAAATTGAAATTTTATCAACAATAATTATAAAATTTTCATATTATCACGTGTAAAACACACATTTAATTCATAAAAATATGATTTACAGTCATTTAACGCACATCACGAAGTTTTCAAAAATAAATTAACCTAATTTTTATTCTAAAATTACCCCAAAATATTCACATGATTTAAAACACGCAAACGTTTGCGTATATAGTCTACTTAATATTTAGCATAATTTTTTACTAAATTAGGTCTTCAACTTAATGGTTTAATTAATCAACTGTAAAATTAAATTTATGAAACAAAGATTACTCAAAATCGGTTTGTTTCTGTTTGCTATTTTCAGTTTTGGCTTTGTCCAGGCGCAGGAAACAGTAACAGGAACGGTAACTGATGGGGAAATGCCCTTACCGGGAGTGAATGTTGTGGTTAAAGGTACTTCTAATGGTACTGTAACCGACTTTGACGGGAATTATTCGTTAGACAATGTTCCAGGTGATGGTGTTCTGGTATTTAGCTTCGTAGGCTTTGCCCAACAAGAAATTTCGGTAGACGGAAGAACAACGGTTAATGCTACCATGCAGGAAGACACCGATGCCCTCAGTGAAGTGGTGGTTATTGGTTATGGAAATGTAGAAAGACGAGATGCTACTGGCGCCGTTTCTACAGTTTCTTCTGATGAATTTAATCAGGGTGTAATTTCTTCGCCAGAAGAACTTATACAAGGTAAAACAGCAGGTTTACAGGTAACCACATCCAGTGGTGAGCCGGGAGCCGGAGTTAACATTCGTATTCGTGGAACAACTTCGGTTAGGGGTGGTAATAATCCTCTCTTTGTTGTAGATGGTGTACCACTGGCTGGAGACGAAGTTTCAGCAGGTGGAGATGATGTAGGTTTTGGATCTTCCAGTTCTAAAAACCCATTAAACTTCCTTAACCCATCAGATATTGAAAGCATGAGTGTTCTTAAAGATGCATCAGCAACCGCAATTTACGGTTCCAGAGGAGCTAACGGGGTTGTGATTATTACTACAAAAGATGGTAGAGGAGACAAAGGAAGATTAAATTATAGCACCAACCTGGGTATTGCTACTCCAGCTAACGAATTTGATCTTTTAAATAGAGAAGAATTCCTAGACGCGGCCGAAAGTTATGGTGGCAACAGAGAAGATTTGGATTTTGGGGGAAATACTGACTGGCAGGACGAAATTACCCGCTCTGCTTTTTCTCAAATTCATAACCTTTCTTATTCTGACTCTTATACCGGTGGTAACTATAGAGTTTCGGGGAATTATACCAACCAAAACGGGATTATTGAGAATTCCTCTATGGAGCGATTAACCGGAAGATTAAATTTAACCCATAGGCTTTTTGATGATAAACTGAAGTTAAATCTTCAATCTACCATTGCCAGGGTTAACGACGAACGTGCTCCAATATCAGATAACGCAGGTGCGCAGGGTGATTTATTAGGAACAGCTTATTTTGCAAATCCTACTTACCCAGCAGACCCAGAATTTACCCCGGGTGGTGATTTTATAAATCCGTTAGCCTTATTAAAGTATAATCAGGATGAAACTGAAACCGACAGAGTTTTACTTAATCTGTCTGCAGATTATAAAATCTTGCCGGAACTAAGTGCAAAAGTTGCCTTGGGTTATGACGAATCTAATTCTTACCGTGGTGCTGCTCTTTCTGGAGACATCGCTGGTGTAGGATCTGGTGTTCCAGGGAATGGTAGAGGTTATATCAACGAGATCAATTCTACCAACCGATTAATGGAACTTACCATGAATTACGAAAAGCAATTTGAGAATTCTAAGTTCACGGCATTAGCCGGTTATTCGTTCCAGGATTTTAGTCGTTCTGGAATTACGGTTTCAGGCTATGGTTTTTCAACCGGGGATATGGATGCAATGATAGATGAACTTCAAGCTGGTAGAGATGCTATTGAAGGTACTATAGATGGTTCTTACCAACAATATGGTTACACCGGGGAAGATATTTTTGTAAACCGTCTTTTCCCGGAAATTGCTACAGATAATGTGTCCAATCCGGGTAATATAATTGCAAGTGCTATCGCCGGTGATAAATTTGATGTAACCGATGAGTTGCAGTCTTTCTTTACCAGATTAAACTATGAATTGGCAGGTAAATATTTATTCACCGCGACTTTAAGAGCTGATGGTTCTACACGTTTTGGAGGAAATAACAAATACGGATACTTCCCTTCTGGAGCTTTTGCCTGGCAAATGGGTGATGAAGATTTTATTCCCGATGCAATTTCTACTTTAAAACTTAGATTGGGTTACGGGGTAACCGGTAACCAGGAAATTCCTTATAACCAATACGAGCAACGTGAAAGATGGGCTGGTTTTGGAATTAACAATGGAGGCGGCATTGATGCTCCGGGTACTACCCTGGTATCTTTTGCTAATCCAAACTTACAATGGGAAGAAACCAGTCAATCGAATATTGGACTTGACTATGGTTTTATGAATGATAGGTTAAGCGGATCATTAGATTTCTATTACAAAAACACTACAGATCTTTTAATCCAGGTGTTTTCTGCTCAACCTTCTCCTCAACCATTCGTATTCCAGAACCTGGATGCTAATGTGATTAACAAAGGGGTTGAATTTGCAATAGATTATAATATAATTCAGCAGGAAGATTTATTCTGGAATTTCGGCTTCAACATTGCGTACAACGATAATATGGTTGAAGATTTTGATGGAGTTATTGATACCGGTGAAATAAGCGGACAGGGATTAACGGGAGCCTTTGCTCAACGTTTAGTTGGTGGTCAGCCGTTATTTTCCTATTATTTAAGAGAGTTCGCAGGCTTTGATGAAACGGGGCAGTCTATTTATCCTAATGGAGATGTACAACAGTTTGTAGGAAAAAGCGCCTTACCAACCACCAATTTAGGTATATCTACGAGTGTAGAATATTTAAACTGGGATTTATCTGCTTTTCTAACAGGACAGTTTGGACATTATATTTACAACAATACCGAGAATGCCTTCTTTACAGCAGGAGCAATTGGTAATGGGAGAAATGTTACTCAAAATGTAATTGGAAATGGAGAATCTAACCTTAATGCACCAGATGTGTCTACAAGGTTCCTTGAAAAAGGAGATTTCCTAAGAATGCAAAACCTTACTTTAGGATATAATTTTGATATCGCAGAAGAAAGTTTATTCAATTCATTGAGATTATCGTTAACGGGACAAAACCTTTTTGTAATTACAGATTACACAGGTCTTGATCCAGAGGTAGATACTAATAAAGCACTTAATAATGTTCCTTCGGCAGGTATAGATTATACCGCATACCCAAGACCTACAACAGTGACTTTTGGTTTAAATGCATCATTTTAAAAAAGTATTATGAAAAGGAGTATTTTAAAAATAACACTAGCTACTTTAGGAGTTCTAAGTATCGTGTCCTGTACCGATCTGGAACTTGAAGATACCGACTCGGTATCCCGTGAATCTTCAGATGGCGGATTTGACGGAGTAAGTAACGTAGAAGGCTCAATAAATAACGCATATAATACCATCCAGGGGCATTTACAAACCCAGGAAAATTTATATGCTTTACAGGAAGCTACATCAGATGAGTTATTAATTCCAACCAGGGGAACCGACTGGGGAGATAATGGGGTTTGGAGAACTTTGCACCAGCACACCTGGGATGCTACTCACCCTTATCTTTTAAATACCTGGAATAACTTTAATTCCAGTGTATTTTCACTAAGTGAAATTATGGAAACCCCCGAAGCAAGTGCAGCCCAGGTTGCAGAAGCCAAAGTTTTAAGGGCGTTCAGTATGTACTGGATAATAGATTTATTCGGTCAGGTTCCATTTAGAGGTGTAGATGAAGGTCCCGATGTAAGCCCAATGGTAATGTCACGGGCTGAAGCTTTTGACTTTGCCATGAACGATCTTCAAGAAGCATTGCCGGAATTACCAGCCAATGGACCGGGAGCGGATACCAATAGAGCTTCTAAAGCCCTTGCAAACTTTCTACTGGCCAAAATGCACTTAAATAAACATATTTATTTAGGTACAGGTACACCAGCTGCTGAGGATATGACTGAAGTGGTTAATCACGTTGATGCTATTGCTGAAGATGGATTTGCACTTCAAAGTGGATTCTTCGAAATTTTTGAACCTGATGTAGATGTCTCTGATACTGAAATAATTTTTAGAACTAATTACGGTGCAGATGCACGTATGTGGAGTACATTACACTATAACCAGGGAACACCCGGACAACAAGCAGGAGGATGGAATGGTTTTTCAACTTTAGCTGAATTTTATGACCTTTTTGAAGGGGATCCAGAGGTTAACGTGCCGGGTTCAGGCCAGGAAGAACGTAGAGGTTTTGTACCTACTTCAGGAAATACCGCTGGAGAAGGTGATTTAGATGATGACGACGACGGAATGGAAGATGGTTCTTATATTGGATATGGATTTCTTATAAATCAGCAATATGCTTTGGATGGATCTGAATTAACTGACAGAACCGGAAATCCTTTGGTGTATACTAAAGAATTACCCGGTCTGGTAGGTAACAACGAAAGAACCGGTATTAGATTATTAAAATACCACCCATCAGATGGAGCTTATCCAGGGAATTTAATAGTATTCCGTTATGCAGATGCTCACCTTATGAAGGCTGAAGCTATTCACCGCGGTGGAACTTCAGACGAATCAGCTATAGGCCTTGTAAACGAATTGCGTGAGCTAAGAGAGGCAACTCCGCTTGAAAGTCTTACAGATCAGGATTTACTTGAGGAAAGAGGTCGTGAACTTTACATGGAATTTACCAGGAGACAGGATCAAATTAGATTTGGTACTTATACCGATACATGGGAATTTAAAGATAACACAGAAGCCTTTAGGGTATTGTTCCCAATACCTTCAACAGCCCTAACTTCTAATCCTAATTTAGAACAAAACGAAGGTTACTAATTACTTAAATTAGGCTTATTAAAAAAGAGGCTATCAATGCATTGCATTTTTAGTCTCTTTTCTTTTAGACTCCTAAATTCTTCTTGAAATTTGTTTAAATTGCCAGTTAAAATAGCCTCCCTTCAAACATGTTTTTCTCAATGAAAATCAATTCCTATTTATCTTCTCTTTCAATTTTTAGTTTAATTTTTATTATGCTATTTTTCATTGCGTGTGCTGATGATAAGACGGAAAATGACTTACCTGCGGAAAAAGAAAATCAGGAAGCCTTATTCTCTAAGATGCCAGCCGCGGAAACAGGAATCTATTTTGAAAATAAAATTACAAATACTAAAGATTTCAACATTTTTCGCTATAGAAATTTTTACAATGGTGCGGGTGTAGGTATTGGTGATATTAATAACGATGGTTTGCCAGATATTTATTTAACCTCTAACCTCGGGAAAAATAAACTCTATTTAAATAAAGGTGATTTTAAATTTGAAGATATTACCGAAAGCTCCGGAACGGCAGGAACAAAAAACTGGAGTACAGGCGTAAGTATGGTAGACATTAATCACGACGGACTCCTTGATATTTATGTGAGTAATGCGGGAAATATTGAAGGCGCCGATCGTAAGAATGAACTTTTTATCAATAATGGAGATAATACCTTTACAGAAGATGCTGCTTCTTATAATTTAGATGAAAACGGGTTTACCACCCACGCTGCATTCTTTGACTATGATGGCGATAGTGACCTTGATGTGTATATCCTTAATAATAGCTTTATTCCCGTTTCAAGCTTAAGTTTTAATAATAAAAGAGATCTTAGAAGTAAAGACTGGGATCTGCCTGAAATTTTTAAAGGTGGAGGTGACAAATTATTACGTAACGACAACGGAAAATTCACTGATGTAAGCGAAGAAGCTGGAATCTACGGAAGTTTAATTGGTTTTGGACTGGGCGTTACCGTTGGGGATGTGAATAACGATCAACTTCCCGATCTCTACATTTCTAACGATTTTTATGAACGTGACTATCTTTATATTAACAATGGTGATGGCACATTTACGGAAGATATTAAAAACCGGGTTTCTCATTTAAGCCTCTCTTCAATGGGTGCAGATATGGCCGATATAAATAACGATGCCCGCCCTGAAATCTTTGTGACCGATATGCTTCCTGAAAGCGATAAACGCCTAAAAGAAACCTCAGATTTTGAGCGATATGATATTTATAAACTCAAAGAAAGCAGTGATTTTTATCATCAATTTATGCAGAATACCCTGCAGCTAAATACAGGGAACGACAATTTTCAGGAAATTGCATTTCATAGTGATGTTGCCCAAACCGACTGGAGTTGGGGTGCACTCATTTTTGATATGGATAACGACGGACTTAAAGATATTTATGTAAGCAACGGAATTTACCACGATCTCACCAACCAGGATTTTATGGATTTCTTTGCTAACGATATTCTTCAGGAAATGGTGATTACCGGTAAGAAAAAAGAATTTGATTCCATCCTGAATGAAATGCCCAGCAATCCCATTCCCAATTACGCATTTCAAAATAATGCCGATCTTACATTTGATAATAAAACCCAGGATTGGGGTTTAGATGAACCCAGCTTTTCCAACGGCTCTGCTTATGCCGATCTGGACAACGATGGCGACCTTGACCTGGTAGTCAATAATGTAAATCAGGAAGTATTTATTTATAAAAATAGATCTTCAGAAAAATTAGAAAATAATTACCTAAAATTAAACCTGAACGGCCAGGGAAAAAACACTTTTGCCATAGGCAGCAAGGCTTTACTCTATCTCGATAATCAGGTGCTTTCTCAGGAATTAATTCCTACCCGGGGATTTCAATCTTCCATAGATTACAGCCTTACTTTCGGACTGGGAAAAGCTGAGAAAATAGATTCACTTCGAATTATCTGGCCCGATAAAACTACGCAGCTCGTTGAAAATCCGCAAATTAATACTACTCTGGAATTAAATCAAACTGAGACAAGTTCAAATTACAATCTGAAACAACCAAAATCTCAACCTATTCTTACTGAAATAGAAACAGATTTTCAAGAACATACAGAAAACAACTATATAGATTACGATTACGAAGGTTTAATACCAAAAATGTTATCTCGTGAAGGCCCCGCATTGGCTGTAGCCGATGTAAATGGAGACGGAAATGAGGATTTCTATTTAGGCGGCTCTAAAGGCCAGTCCGGTGTGCTTTATCTGCAAAATAATTCAGGGAATTTCACAGAAAATAAGCTTGAAATTTTTATTACTGCTGCAGGTTTTGAAGACACCTACGCTGTTTTTTCCGATGTAAATGGAGATAACAAACCAGATCTTATCGTAGGTTCAGGTGGAAATGAGGCAAATGTTGACAAAGAAGTTTTTCGCAATAGAATTTACCTGAACCAGGGAAATGCCGATTTCAAACTTTCAAATTCAAACTTACCAAATACAGGGCATAATACTGCAGTAATAGCGCCTTTTGATTTTGATAATGATGGTGACATAGATCTGTTTATAGGAAGCAGAAGTGTACCGGCGATTTTTGGTATTAATCCAAATCATCAATTGTTAGAGAACGATGGAAAAGGGTATTTTAAAGATGTATCCGATGCTAAAGCTTATATTCTTAATGACCTTGGAATGATTACCGATGCCTCCTGGGAGGATACGAACGGTGACGGTAAAAAAGACCTGGTCCTAACCGGGGATTGGATGGCGCCAAAAATCCTTGAGAACAATGGAGGTTCTTTAAAATTAAAAGAAACTAAGCTCGAAGAAATTTCCGGGGCCTGGACAAGTCTTTCTGTTTTAGATATAAATGAAGATGAAAATCCTGATTTTATATTAGGAAACCGGGGCACCAATTCATTTTACCAAACTTCAACTGAACATCCGGTTAAGGTTTATATCAACGACTTTGATAATAACGGTACCATAGAACAAATTTTTACGCGAAATATTGATGGTAGAGATGTTCCAATCCATTTAAGAAGGGAACTGGCCGGCCAGATTTCAGCAATTAAAAAACAGAATCTCAAATTTTCAGAATATGCTACAAAATCCATACAGGAACTTTTCCCGGAAAAAATTGTTAAGAATTCCATCGTAAAAGAAATAACAACTTTTAAAAGTCTTCTTGCTTTAAGTGGTTCCAATGGAAATTATCATTTTAAGGAACTTCCAACGGAGGCACAGCTATCTAGCATTCACGCGATTGAACATTTAATCACGAAAGATGGTAACAAATATTTTTTACTCGCCGGAAACGATTTCAATTTAAAACCTCAATTCGGTCGCCTGGATGCCAGTAAAGGTCTTCTCTTAAAAGTGAATGGAAATGGAGAAATGGAAATAATATCTTCAGAAAAATCGGGATTTTTAGTTGATGGTGAAGTAAAGCACATCAGGAAAATATCAAATAAAAATGGAGAAATATTTATTCTGGTAGCCATAAATAATCAGGAACCTAAAATCTTTAAATTTGATGAGAAAGCCCTTTAGCCTGATATTTTTATTCATCTTTCTCACCTCGTGTGAAAAGGAAAAAACATCGGAAGATTTTCTCTTTGAAAACCTCCCGGCAGAAACTACGGGTTTAAACTTTAGTAATGACCTTACCGAAACCAATGCGCTAAATATCTTAGATTATTTGTATTTCTATAATGGCGGCGGCGTTGCTGTTGGTGATATCAACAACGATAGCTTACCCGATATTTACCTTACCGGAAACCAGGTGAAAAACATACTTTTCCTCAATAAAGGAAATATGCAGTTTGAAGATATTTCCGAAAAGGCAGGGGTTTCAGGCTCTTCCGATTGGAATACAGGGGTGGTTATGGCTGATGTTAACGGCGATGGTTTCCTGGATATTTATGTTTGCGCCGTTTCGGGAATTAACGGTTTAAACGGAAAAAATGAATTATTCATCAATAACGGCGATGGTACCTTTACTGAAAAAGCTGAAGAATTCGGACTTGATTTTCAGAATTATTCTTCCACCGCAGCTTTTTTCGATTTTGATAATGACGGCGATTTGGATATGTACCTTCTAAATCACGCCGTACACACGGTAAACACTTACGGCCCGGCAGGTATTCGAAATAAACGTATCGCGGAAAGTGGAGATAAACTTTTAAGAAATGATGACGGGAAATTTGTTGATGTAAGCGAGGAAGCGGGAATCTACGGAGGTGCTAATGGTTACGGACTAGGCCTGGCTACCGCCGATTTTAATAACGACGGATTTACCGATATTTACGTGAGTAATGATTTTCACGAAGATGATTTTTATTATTTAAATAACGGAGATGGTACTTTTACCGAAACCCTAAAGTCAAAATTCGGCCATGTAAGTCGGTTTTCTATGGGAAATGACGCCGCAGATGTTAATAATGATGGTTTTATTGATATTCTCACGCTGGATATGCTTCCACAGGATGAGAAGGTTTTAAAAGCCTCTGTTAGCGACGATCCCCGTGACCTGGATAAACTAAAGACGGAAGAATTAGGCTACCACTACCAATATGCCAGAAATATGCTACAAATAAATCAGCGGGGTGAATATTTTCAGGAAACCGGACTTTTGAACGGCGTGGCGGCCACCGATTGGAGCTGGGCTCCCCTGTTTGCAGATTTTGACCAAGATGGCTTCCAGGACCTGTTTATCGCTACAGGAATTCCGAAACGCCCCAATGATCTGGATTATATAAAATACGTTTCAAGTAACCAGATTCAGAAAAAAATAAATAATACCCGTTTGGTCGACAATGAAGCCTTAGATATGATGCCTTCCGGCAAGGTGCATAATTACGTTTTTAAAGGTTCTGCAAACCTTGATTTTAAAGATCAGTCCGGGAAATGGATGGCGCGAGATTCTGTGATTTCTACAGGCATCGCGTATGCCGACTTAGACAATGATGGGGATTTAGATGTCGTTAGCAATAATATTAATTCAAATGCAAATATTTATGAAAACCAGTCAGACTCACTTTCAGCTTATTTAAAGTTATCATTTAAGCTGGATTCTCAAAATACCTTTGGAATTGGGACGAAAGCAATAGCCTGGCAGGATGAAAAAATGCAAACCCGCCAGCTTTATAATTCAAGGGGCTTCCAGTCTTCTTCAGAGCCAATTATTCATTTTGGATTTCCGAAGAAAGAAAAATTAGATTCCCTATTGATCATTTGGCCAGATAATACCTACCAAAAACAAGAAAATTTAGATTTAGATCAGCATTTAGTAATAAGGCCAGATCAAAGCCGAGATAGTATTAATTATAAAAAGTTGTATTCTTCGCCAAAGCCCTGGTTTGAAAAGATCGATTCTCTCCCTGGAATTACTTTTAACCATAAAGAAAACAGGTATACCGATTTTGACCGGCAAAAACTGATCCCGTATCAAATTTCCGACCGTGGGCCTGCGGTCGCCGTTGGAGATCTAAACGGAAATGGATTGGACGACATTTACTTCGGCAATTCAAAGTTTGAACCTGCAGAAATCTATTTTCAGCGGGAAAATACATTTGAAAAGCAGGATTTTGAGCTGTTGAAAAATGATGAAAAAACTGAAAATACATCAGCAGTTATTGCCGATTTAAACCGGGATAATAAAAATGGGCTTTTTGTCACTTCCGGTGGCGGAGAATTTTATGGTGAGGCAGATGCCTTACTGGATAAGCTATTTAAGTTCGAAAACGGCGAATTAAAGGCGAAAGATTTACCGCAATATTTTGAAAATACTTCAGTTGCGAAATTAGGCGATCTGGACGGCGATGGCGACCTGGATATTTTCGTTGGTGGCGCTGCAGTCTCGAACGATTTCGGCAAGATTCCTTCCTCCTACTTGCTCATTAATGAGAATGGAAAATTCAGGCTTCAGAAAAATTCTGGGCTTGAAAAAGTGGGAATGACAACCGATGCGATCTGGACAGATTTTGACGAAGATGGTCAGGAAGATTTGATTGTAGTTGGAGAATGGATGTCTCCGCAATTTTTCAGGAATAATAAAGGAGATTTAGAAAATGTTTCAGAAGAAATTCTTGAGGAAAAGCTAAACGGACTTTGGCAAAGTATTATTCCGTTTGATATAAATAACGATGGGAAAATGGATTATTTGCTCGGAAACTGGGGCTTGAATACCAAATTTCCGGCTTCTGCAGAATTTCCGCTAAAAATGTATTATTCAGATTTCGATCAAAACGGAAATACAGAGACAATTATAGCCTATGCTAAAAACCAGAAATATTATCCTTCAAACGGCCTCGATGAACTGGTAAGTCAACTTTCTTATTTGCGAAAAAAGTTCCCACAGTATAAAGATTTTGCTGGAAAAACTATTGAAGAAGTTTTCGACAAAGAAGCTTTAGAAAAAGCTAAATTGCTGAAAGTGCACACAATGGCTTCGGGATATTTGTTAAATCAGGATGGAAAGTTTATTTTTAAGCACTTTGAAAATGCATTGCAAAAAGCACCTATTTTGACTTTTTTAAAAGCCGATTTTAATAAAGATAAGAAGGAAGAAGTATTGGTCGGTGGAAATTATTTTGGCGTAACACCATATCACGGGAGGTTTGATGCCTTGGCCGGAAACATGATCACGCAGAATGGAAAAATTCTGGAAGGCTTCGAACTTGGATTAAATTTTACAAAGAAAAGTGTGAGAAGTCTTGATTTAATTAATTTTAAAGGGGTTGTTTACTTAATGGTGAGCCTAAATAACAGCAAGCCAAAATTTTACAAATTGAAGAATTAGATGAAAAAATATCTTTATTTCGTTATAGCTACACTGGTTTTAACTTCTTGTTCTAAAGAAGAAAAACCCATTGTGGTTACGGCTGAAAATTATCATCAAACGGTAGATAAGATCACCGATATTATGGTGCACGATATTTTCTCACCACCGGTGGCAAGTCGCATTTACGCTTATTCCAACCTGGCCGCTTATCAAATTATGAGGCAGGAAAATAAAGATTTAATAGATTTTACTTCAAAATTTGAAGAACTTAAACCTATTCCTGAAGCCGATACTACGGCCAATATCAATTTTAAACTTGCAGCGCTGGTGGCTAAAATGGAGATTGGAAAAAAATTAATATTTTCTGAAAATGTGCTCACCACTTACCGTGATAGCCTTTACACAAAGTGGAAAAAAACGAATGAAGTGGAGTTTAATTCTTCCAAAGATTATGGCTTAGCAGTTGCCCGGCATCTTTCTGCCTGGATTGATAAGGATAATTACAAAGAAACCCGCACAATGCCGAAATATTCGGTGTATAGTGACGATCCCGCCCGCTGGCAACCAACACCACCTTCTTATATGGACGGTATCGAACCACACTGGCCAAAAATACGTCCTTTTACATTAGATTCTGCGTCCCAGTTTAAGCCTGCACCGCATCCGGAATTTTCACTTAAAAAAGGTACTGCATTCTACGACGAACTCATTGAAGTTTATGAGATAAAAAATGAAATGGAGAGAAAAGGTGATGAATCTGAGGAAATGAAAATCGCCCAATTCTGGGATTGCAATCCTTATGTTTCAACCCAACGCGGCCACCTTATGTTTGCAACTAAAAAAATTACTCCAGGGGGGCATTGGATGGGAATTTGCAAAATTGCTTCTAAAAAAGCCGGATTGGATTTCGCACAAAGTTCTTACGCCTATACCACAACTGCTATAGCCCTGGCCGATGGATTTATTAGCTGTTGGGACGAAAAATACAGAAGTAACCTTGTGCGCCCGGAAACTTTAATAAATAAATTAATAGATGACAATTGGAAGCCTGTGCTTCAAACACCACCCTTTCCCGAGTATTCCAGTGGACATTCTGTTGTTTCGGGTGCAGCTTCTATCGTACTTACAAGAATCTTTGGTGATGACTTTCATTTTGAAGATGACACCGAAGTAAAATACGGATTACCCGTAAGAACCTTCACATCCTTTTCCCACGCTGCCAATGAGGCTGCAATAAGTAGATTATATGGTGGAATTCATTACCGTTCAGCCGTAGAAAATGGTATTATTCAGGGAAGAAATCTTGGCAACCACGTGGTAGAAAACCTCAACATTAAACCCCTCACCTACTAATTTAATGTTCAAAAAATTCTGGCTACTGCTTGTTACTGGCTTACCTGTGCTCTTTCTGCTATGGTATTTCGTAATTAAAAATGATGATTACTCTATTAAGTTCGAGGCGAAGGCGCTTCCCGGGGAAATAGTTTACAGGATAGATGCTCCTATTTTCGATCAAATGGAGGTGAAAAATTCTGAAATTAAATCTGATTTATCGCAGGTCATACAGGAAGCAGAGTTAAATTCAGAAAACTATGAACTCAATTGGATTATTAAACCACAGAATGATTCTGTCACACATGTAAATGTAGAAATTACTAATAAAAATAATTCTTTTGAAGACCGTTTCTTGTTACTGATAGGCCAAAACGATTTTCAGAAAGAAATGAAAGCTGAAATCGCCTATTTTAAAAAAGCTTTAACCACCAATCGCGAATTATACACACTAAAAATTGAAGGGGAAACTGTATCTCCTGAAAATACCTGTGCCTGTATTACAACCGATAGTAAAGTAGATCAAAAAGCTTTTGAAATGATGAAGACCATAGATATACTTTCAAATTATATCCTGGAGAACAGTTTAGAGACCCTGGGCAGGCCTAGAATCCTTATTAATTCCTGGGATAAAACCACTAAAAATATCAACTTCAGTTTTTGTTTTCCTATTGCAGAAACGAAAACCTACCCGAAGGATTTATTAATTAATATTCAAACAATTCCTTCAGAAAAAGCTTTAAAAGCAAGTTTCCACGGCAACTATATGTTTTCACATAATGCGTGGTTTCATTTACTGGATTATGCCGAAAAGAATAATATTGAGGTAAAATCTGAAAATATGCTGGAGGTCTTCAAAAATAATCCCCAAATGGGGGGTGATGAATCTCTATGGGAAGCTGAAATATATTTGCCTATAGTAGAATAAACTCCAGATTATTTTTAAAAATTTAAAATTATAAAACCTCACAGGTTTTAAAAACCTGTGAGGTTTTATAATTATCCTAATACTACCTAAAACTTAAAGCGACATAGCCTTGCCGCCGCCCAGTTCGTCTAAGGGGCCACAAGGAATGTACTCCCCTGGAATTGGATCGTACCACATTACTTCTTCCCCTATTTGTTCACTGGTTTTGTAAGCCCAAATTCCCATACTTCTCACTTCTTCTAAATAAGCTAAAGTACCTGCATCAGCATCTAAAGTCACTTCCTGATCTTTATCCTGCGGATCCTGGGTTTCTGTATTTCGTTTAGCTATTTCATCTCTTTCTGAAGGTGTTGCTCTAAGGTATTTTGCTACAATTTGCTCATATTCTTCCGCACTACCTTCACCTTCGTCTTTATCAAATTCATTTTTGAAAGCCCTGGAAAAAGCATCGGCCGATTGTTTGAATTTCTCCTGTCTGTCTTCAGGAGCAACCTCTTCCATATAAGAATCTATAAATTCGGCTATATTTAAATCCTCTGCACCCGGAGTATCAGTTGTTGGAATAATAACTTCTAAAACCTGTTTTAACGCAAATCCGTTAGAAGCGCTTAAAAAAGTGGGTTCCCAGTTATAAGAAGGATCATTTTTACAGCTTTGCAAAAGGCTTAATGTACTGGGACCTACAATAATAGCCCCCGCTCCAAGTCCTATGTTTCTTAATGCCTGTCTTCTATTCATAATCCTGATAATTAAGCGTTAGATTTTTTAAAGTTTTTAGAAGCGTGGTCCGCTGCCCTCGCAGTCATTGCCATATAAGTTAAAGACGGGTTCTGGCACCCTGCAGAGGTCATAAAAGAACCATCGGTAACATATACATTAGGAACAGCGTGCACCTGGTTGTTTCCGTTTAAAACCGAAGTTTTAGGATCCCTACCCATTCTGGCAGTTCCCATTTCGTGAATTCCAAGTCCCGGTGCGCCAATATCATCATAACCTTGCACATCTTTAAATCCGCCTTTTTCCAACATTTCTACCGCCTGGTCTACCATATCCTTTCTCATTTGAAGTTCATTTTCCTTAAACTCTGCATCAAAAGTTATTGTTGGCAAGCCCCATTCATCGGTTTTATCGTAATCAAGGGTCATTTTATTCTCGTGGTAAGGCAGAGTTTCACCAAAGCCCATCAAGCCCATAGTCCAGCCTCCCGGCTTTACGATTGCTTCTTTTAATTCTTTCCCATAGGAAGCTTCAGCAATGCCTTCGCTCCAGTCTCCACGGCTCGCACCACCCTGGTAGCCATAACCACGGGTAAATCCTAAATTATCGCTTCCATTTATATTCCTAAAACGTGGTAAATAGATTCCGTTAGGCTTTCTTCCTTTATAATATTGATCTTCAAAACCATCATATTTTCCTGATGCTCCGGCTTTAAAATGGTGATCCATTACATTATGGCCAAGTTCTCCACTATCGTTCCCCAAACCTTCCTCAAATCTATCAGATTTTGATTGCATCAGGATGCTTGTAGAAGCAATTGCAGAAGCGCAAAGAAAAATAACGTTGGCTTTAAATTCTATTTCCTCTTTAGTTTCGGTATCTATAACTTTTACGCCTGTAGCCAATTTGGTTTCAGGATCGTAGATTACCTGATTTACCACAGAATTAGGCCTTAAAGTCATATTGCCGGTTCGCTCTGCCGCCGGTAATGTAGAAGAGTTACTGCTAAAATAAGCTCCGTAAGGACAACCCCTAATACAACGGTTTCTAAACTGACAACTGGAACGACCTTCAAATTCTTTATCACCCGTAATATGCGCAACCCTACCTGCAGTTAACACCCGGCCGTCACTAAAATTCTCGGCCATGCTTTTTTTAAGGTGATCTTCAACGCAATTTAGCGGCATTTGGGGAAGAAACTTTCCATCAGGTAATTGACTTAATCCTAGGTTTTCACCACTAACACCAATATACGATTCAACATAATCATACCAGGGTGCAATATCTTTATAACGAATTGGCCAGTCTACACCGTACCCATCTTCTTTATTTGCAGTAAAATCTAAATCACTTAAACGGTAGCTGTGACGTCCCCACATAATAGATCTACCACCAACGTGATAACCACGCATCCAGTCAAATCTTTTTACTTCATTATAAGGATGCTTAACATCGTCTACAAACCAATGTGCGCTTGCTTTATTAGTGGTATAACCGGTACGTGCTTGTTTTTGCTGGCGTTTTTCTTCTTTCCGGGTTAATTGTCCTTTATATTTATAATCCCAGGGATCATCATTCATCGTTGGATAATCTTCAATATGTTTTACCATACGTCCACGTTCAAGCACAAGGGTTTTAAATCCTTTTTCACTAAGCTCTTTTGCAGCCCAACCACCGCTAATTCCTGTACCTACGACTATTGCATCATAAGTGTCTTTTTCATAATAATTGCTCACTGTACTATAATTAATTAATAATTTAGTTAATCGAATGCCTCCAAATATATAAATTTATGGTTATAATTTTGCTTCTTTAAAAAAAAGTATACTTTTAAGATCTTAAACTATCAGTAAAATCACATTCCAGTAACTCTTAAACGTATTTTATGAACCTAAGACCAACCAAACTTTCTTACTATTTTTTATTCCTTTTTATCTCCTTCGGATTTTTTTCCTGTAAAGATCAAAAAGCTGAAAAAGACAACGCAACAACTGCTGAAGTTAAAATCGAAAAAAATGCTGAGCCATTTTTTAAACTTTCTCTCGCACAATGGTCTCTTAATGAACCCATTTTTGCCGGTGAATTAGATCCAATGGATTTTGCTGAAAAAGCAAACCAAATGGGTTTTGAGGGTATCGAATATGTTAGCAGTTTTTATGGCCAACGCATAAGCGAAGCCAATAATCCTGAAGAAGCAATGAAAAAAATGCTGGATACTTTAAAAGCAAAAAGCGAAGAATTTAATGTAGAGAATGTTCTCATTATGGTTGATGGTGAAGGCGAATTAGCCAGTCCAAACCAGGCAGAACGAAAAAAAGCCGTTGAAAATCATAAAAAATGGGTAGATGCTGCTAACTTTTTAGGCGCCCACTCTATAAGAGTTAATCTTTTTGGAAGTGAAGAACCTGATGAATGGAAAGCTTCAGCTGCCAAAGGTTTAAAAGAACTTAGCGAATATGCTGCTGAAAAAAATATAAATGTTTTAGTGGAAAATCACGGTTATCTTTCTTCTGACGCTGCGCTACTTGTAGAAGTAATTGAAGATGTAAATATGGAAAATTGCGGTACCCTACCCGATTTTGGTAATTTTTGCCTTAAAAGAGAAGGCGGAGAACGCTGGGAAGCAAAATGTGTAGAAGAATACCCAAAATACCAGGGGATAGAAGAAATGATGCCCCATGCAAAAGCGGTTAGCGCAAAATCTTATGACTTTAATGAAGAAGGTGAAGAAACCAGCCTTGATTATGAAAGAATATTAAAAATTGTTCAGGATGCGGGTTACACCGGTTTTATTGGGGTAGAATATGAAGGCGAAAATTTATCACCAGAAGAAGGTATTAAAGCCACTAAAGAACTTTTAATAGAAGTCGGCCGCAAATTAAACAGCAACAATAATTAAGAGAAGCTACAGAAGATAATGAAAAGTTTAACCAGATTTCAGCTATCAACCATGATGTTCCTCGAATTCTTTATTTGGGGTGGGTGGTTTGTAACTTTAGGTACATTTTTACCACAAAATTTAGATGCCTCGGGCGCACAAACGGCTATGGCTTTTTCTACTCAATCCTGGGGAGCAATTGTAGCTCCCTTTATTATTGGGCTAATTGCCGACCGGTTTTTTAATGCCGAACGAATCCTTGGAGTGCTACACCTAATTGGTGCCTTGTTGCTCTATATGATGTTTCAGGCAGAAGATTTCAGCAATTTTTATCCTTATGTTTTAGGGTATATGATTATCTATATGCCAACCCTTGCTTTGGTAAATTCTATTTCATTTTTTCAAATGTCAGATCCATCCAAACAATTTTCCAGTATTCGTGTATTTGGAACCATGGGTTGGATTATCTCAGGACTAATAATAAGTTTTGTTTTTGCCTGGGATTCAGCTGAAGGTCGTTCTGAGGGAATGCTACGTTACACATTTTTAATGGCTGCAGTAGCATCTGCTGTCTTGGGTTTATTTAGCTTTAGCTTACCTAAAACCCCACCAAGCAGCAAAGGTGAAAAAGTTTCTATTTCAGATATCTTAGGACTGGAAGCTATTAGTTTACTTAAAGGAAAAAACTTCTTGATTTTCTTTATTTCTTCCATTTTAATATCCATTCCGTTGGCATTTTATTATCAAAACGCGAACCCGTTCCTTTCTGAAATAGGAATGGAAGATCCTACTGGAAAAATGACTATTGGCCAGGTATCTGAAGCTTTATTCCTATTGCTTATTCCTTACTTCTTTAAAAAATTCGGATTTAAAATAACAATACTCGCGGGAATGCTGGCCTGGACGGTTAGATATTTGCTCTTTGCCTACGGTGATACCGGGGAGCTTGCTTTTATGTTAATAATAGGAATTGCACTTCACGGAATTTGCTATGACTTTTTCTTTGTTTCCGGACAAATTTATACCGATTCCAAAGCGGGGCCAAAAATTAAAAGTGCGGCACAGGGCTTAATTACTTTGGCCACTTATGGTGTGGGGATGCTTATTGGTTTCTGGGTAGCCGGGCAGGTAAGCGATATGTACTTAAACGCCGATGGCAGCCATAGTTGGGAAGAAATTTGGATTTTCCCGGCAGCATTTGCATTTGTAGTTCTTATATTATTTGCTATTTTCTTTAAAGATGAAAAAATAGCCAAAAAAGATATTGAAATATAACCAATCAAAAAATTACTTAAATATGGGTAAAAAAATAAAATTAGGAGTATTAGGCGGCGGTGGAGATTCCCTTATCGGGGTGCTACATCGTGTAGCATCTTCTATGTATGATAAATTTGAATTTGTAGGCGGAGTTTTTAATGCAGAATTAAAAGAAAGTCAGGAGTTTGCCGAAGAACTTGGCATTGGAACCGATAGGGTTTATAAAGACCTGGACCATTTAATTGCGGAAGAGGCAAAATTGCCGGAAGAGGACCGTATAAAAGCAGTTTCTATTCTTACTCCGAACTTCTTGCATTTTCCAATGGCAAAACAACTTTTGGAGAACGGTTTTCACGTAATCTGTGAAAAGCCAATGACCACTACTTACGAAGAAGCCAAAATCCTTGAAGAGACCCTCACAAAATCTAAAACGGTTTTTGCGGTAACCTACACCTATACCGGTTACCCCATGATTCGGCAAATGAAAGAAATGATCGCTGCCGGGGAGCTTGGCGAAATTCAAAAGATAGACGTTCAATATTACCAAGGCTGGATAAATCCAATAATTCACAATAAGGAAGAAAGAAACAGTATTTGGCGTCTTGATCCCGAGAAAGCTGGTATAAGTTGTTGTATTGGAGATATTGGCACTCACGCTTTTGATATGATTGAATATGTAACCGGCCTGGAGTTAAAAGAACTTTTAGCCGACTTGAATTATGTATATTCAGATAATAAACTGGATGTGGACGGTACCGTGCTTCTACGTTTTTCAGAATTTGTAAAAGGAGTGCTTAGATCAAGCCAGATCGCTACCGGGGAGGAAAATAACTTTGCCGTAAAGATCTACGGAAAGAAAGCCGGCTTAAAATGGGAACAGGAAAACCCAAATTATCTTTATAAATTAGAAGACGGGCAACCTATGAAGGTTTTAAAACCCGGTCACGATTATAATTCGGCGCTGTCTTTGGACGGTACTAAACTGCCTCCGGGACATCCTGAAGGAATCTTTGATTCCATGGGAAACATTTACAAAGGAGTTGCTCGCGCAATTAATGGTGAAAAATATCATCCCGCGGAATTCCCTACAATGAAAGACGGTATACGCGGAATGAACTTTATAGAAAAAGTAGTAGAGTCTCACGCTAAAGGAAATGTTTGGATAAAAATAGACGCATAAAAATTTAACAAGATGAAAACAGTAAAAGGACCTGCGGTTTATTTAGCTCAATTTATGGACACCAAAGCACCATTCAACAGTTTAGATGGATTATGCAAATGGGCGGCAGATTTAGGATATAAAGGAATTCAAATCCCAACCTGGGAAACGGCCTTAATAGATTTAACCAAAGCCGGGGAAAGCAAAGATTATTGTGACGAAATTAAAGGTAAAGTAGAATCCTACGGTCTGGAAATCACCGAGCTTTGTACCCATTTACAGGGACAACTTGTGGCGGTTCATTCGGCTTACGATACCATGTTCGATAATTTTGCGCCAGATGAAGTTAAAGGCAATCCAAAAGCCAGGACCGAATGGGCCGTAGAACAAATGAAGAGTGCCGCCCGTGCAAGCCGTAATTTCGGACTTGATGTGCATGGTACATTTAGCGGTTCTCTGTTGTGGCATACCGCTCACCCCTGGCCGCAAAGACCGGAAGGTTTGGTTGAAATGGGATTCCAGGAGCTTGCAAAACGCTGGATGCCTATTCTAAATGAATTTGATGAACAAAACGTAGATGTTTGTTACGAAGTTCATCCCGGAGAAGACCTTCATGACGGAATTACTTTTGAACGATTCCTGGAAGCGACCAATAATCACAAGCGGGTTAATTTATTGTACGATCCCAGCCATTTTGTGCTGCAGCAATTAGATTATATTTCATATATAGATCATTATCATGAATTTATTAAAATGTTCCACGTAAAAGATGCCGAATTTAATCCTACCGGAAAAAAAGGTTCTTTTGGTGGTTATGGTGATTGGATAGATAGAGCGGGCAGATATAGACATCCCGGAGATGGCCAGGTAGATTTTAAAACCATTTTTTCTAAATTAACCGAATATGGTTGTGATGTTTGGGCGGTTCTGGAATGGGAATGCTGTATTAAATCGCCAGATCAGGGCGCTCGAGAGGGAGCTCCCTTTATTCAAAGTCATATTATTGAAGCTACCCAAAAGAAATTTGACGATTTCGCGGGAAGCGAAATTGACCAACAGAAATTAAAACGAATCTTAGGAATTAATTAATCATATAGATATAGAATGAAGAAAATAAGTTTAATTTTAGTATCGGCTGCAGTTATGGCCAGCGCCTGTAAATCTGATAATAAGTCTGATAGAGAAGCTCAGGAGGCAAAAGAGGCCTATGAAGCTGATGCAGCAAATGACACTACAGCAATGCCTAATAACGATGAAAATTATACCGAACTGTTTAATGGGCACAATCTTGATGGTTGGAAAGCCTTTAACGCCGATTCAATTTCAAACCAGTGGCAGGTAGAAGATGGTGTACTTGCTTTTACTCCTGCTGAAGGAGAACGTGAAGGTTCTGAGAATCTAATTTCAGAAAAAACCTATACTAATTTTGAACTTTCCCTGGAATGGAAAATTTCAGAAGGAGGAAATAGCGGAGTTATGTGGGGCGTTCAGGAAAGTGAAGAATTTTCTGAACCTTATTTAACCGGTCCTGAAATTCAGGTTTTGGATAATGACTTGCACCCTGATGCCAAGAATGGTGAAGTTAGACAGGCAGGTGCTCTTTACGATATGATGCCCCCTAGCGAAGACAAAACCAAAAATGCAGGGGAATGGAACAAAACCGTTCTTAGAATTAATCACAAAACCAACAAAGGCTCAGTTAGATTAAACGAAACTTTGGTCAATGAATTCCCGGTTCACGGCGAAGAATGGAGTAAAATGGTAGAAAATTCAAAATTTAAAGACTGGGAGAATTTTGGAAAAGATAGAGAAGGCCATATTGCTTTGCAGGACCACGGTGATAAAGTGTGGTTTAGAAACATAAAAATAAGGGAACTGGAATAAGCAGTAATCTCTCTTTATTAAAAAGCTGATTGAATTTTCAAAGAATTGATTTTTGAATTTCAATCAGCTTTTTTGTTTCAGCCGTTGCCAAACAATTTGTACCTTGAATAAAAACTTATAGATGAAAACTGAAAAAGTGAACTTTAAGAATAAAAATGGAGACGATTTATCCGGTTATTTAGAACTGCCGTTTAACCAGGATCCTCATAATTTTGTGCTTTTCGCCCATTGCTTCACCTGTAATAAAAATTTTTTTGCTGCAAAAAATATCAGTCGAACTCTGGCGCAAAACGGTTATGGGGTTTTACGTTTCGATTTTACAGGACTGGGAGAAAGCGAAGGAGAATTCTCAGAAAGTAATTTTTCAGGGAATATTCAGGATCTTCTGGCTGCTGCAACTTATTTAGAGCAGGAATTTAAAGTACCCAGCCTTTTAATTGGACATTCGTTGGGCGGTGCGGCCGTTTTATTTGCAGCAAAGCAATTGAAATCGGTTAAAGCGGTTACCACCATAGCAGCACCTTCAACCACCGCCCACGTTCAGCATTTAATTCAAAATAATGTAGAAGAAATTGAGAAAAACGGCGAAGCACAGGTAAATATTGGCGGAAGGCCTTTTAAGATTAAAAAACAGTTCCTTGACGATATCGCAAAACACGAATTAAAACCTTACCTGGCAGATCTTAAAAAATCAATTCTAATAATGCATTCTCCCCAGGATACAATTGTGAGTATTAAAAATGCAGAAGAACTTTATATTGCTGCAAGGCATCCTAAAAGTTTTATATCCCTGGACGGATCTGAACATTTACTTTCCAGTAAAGAAGATGCATTTTACGCCGGAAATGTAATTGCTTCCTGGGCCTCCAGATATTTAGAAATGCCGAAGAAAGAAATTCCCGAATCTGAAGCCGATGTTGTGGCAGGATTAGAGAAAGAAGATGCTTTTACCACCCAAATGAAAGCTGGAAACCATACTTTCCTGGCCGATGAACCCATAAAAGCCGGTGGTAAAGATTATGGCCCCACGCCTTATCAATTTCTATCTTCGGGATTGGCTTCCTGTACTTCTATGACGCTTCAAATGTATGCCAAACGAAAAAAATGGCCTTTAGAAGACGTAGAAACCCACGTATTTTATTCCCGGGAACATAGTACAGATTGCAAAAATTGCGAAGAGAAAACTTCAAAAATAGATACTTTTAGAAGGGAAATTAAACTAATTGGCGATTTAGATGAAAAACAAAAACAGCGACTTTTAGAAATAGCTGACCGTTGCCCGGTGCACCGAAGTTTAACTTCAGAAACCAATATTACTACCAAACTTATTTAAAAAATTGGTAAATGAGTTTGTTAACCTATCCTTAAAACTTTGGCTAAGCCTTGGGATAGGCTTAATTTAGTACTGTTTAATCTAAAAACCAATCGATAGATTATGAAAAGAATAAGTTTATCATTAGTATTTTGCGCCTCTTTATTTATAATTGGCTGTAAAAACGACAAAAAAGACAATGACGCTGAAAACGCTGCCGAAACAGAAATGAATTCTGAAATGGAAGCACAGCAAGAAGAGGAAGAAGTTAAAGAAATAACTGTACCTCTGGAGCCTAAAAGCGGAAGCGAGTTAGGTGGTGAAGTAACTTTTACCCAGGAAAATGGAGAAGTGACTATGGAAGCTACCATAACAGGTTTAGCTGAAGGCCAACACGCAATCCATATACATCAGGAAGCAGACTGCTCTGCTGAAGATGGAACTTCTGCCGGTGGCCACTGGAACCCAACTAACGAACAACACGGGAAATGGGGCGATGCTGAAGGTTACCACAAAGGAGATATCGGAAACTTTGAAGTTGATGCCAACGGAGAAGGAACGGTTAGTATGACCACAGATGAATGGTGTATTGATTGTGATGACGATAATAAGAATATTGTTGGAAAAGCAATCATAGTACACGACGGAGTTGATGATTTCACCTCTCAACCTTCTGGAGCTGCAGGCACCAGAGTTGGATGTGGAGTGATAAAAATGTAAGTCTTTTCACATAAGAATTAATAAAAAGCGGCAATTGGCCGCTTTTTATTTTTTTACACGGGAGTTTATCATATTTTTACCCTGCAAGTCATTATCTATTTATGCAACAAGATGCTTTAATTTTAGAACTCCAAAAGGGTAACGAACGTGCCTTTGAGCGTATTTACCATTTGTATTCTGAAAGTACTTACGGAATTATTTTCACCATAATTAGGGACGAAAAAGTTGCTGAAGAAGTCTTGCAAGATGTGTTTTTAAAAATCTGGGAAAAAGCTCCCAGTTATAATTCAGATAAAGGCCGGTTTTTCACATGGATCCTTAACATTGCCAGAAATGCCTCTATAGACAAAATACGCTCTAAAGATTTTAAAAACGATCAACAAAACCTTAAGACTGATAACTTCGTAGATATATTAGAAGCAAAAACTAATTTCTCTGAAGCTGTAGACTCTATTGGACTTAAAAAGTACATAGACGCATTAAAACCGGTTTGTAAAAAATTAATAGATTATTTATTTTTTAAAGGCTACACTCAAAAAGAAACTTCAGAAGAATTAGATATGCCACTGGGAACGGTTAAAACCCGAAACCGCGTTTGTATAGATAAACTTAGAGCAATGGTTGTTACATAATGGATATTCAAAAATACATATCGTCTGGAATTCTGGAACTGTATGTTTACGGCGCTCTTTCTGAAAAAGAAAGTCGGGAGGTTAGTCGTGTCCTAAAAGAATATCCTGAAGTTAGAACGGAAGTTGAAGAAATAGAAAAAGCTTTACTAAGTCTTTCTTCTGCAGCGGCTCCTAATAATGCTGAATATTTAATTTCCTCTATTAAAGAGAAGTTAACCAAATCTTCCTCAGCGCCAACGCCTGTAGCAACTCCGGTTAGATCTATTAATTGGATTACCTATTCCGGTTGGGCAGCAAGTTTATTATTACTTATTGGCCTATTTGTGTTCTTTAACCGAACCAACGAGTTAAGAGAACAATTAAGTGCAGAACGCGCCAGAAATGTCCAAATGGAAGAACAGATTGCCAACGCACGTAATGATGCTGAAAAAGCTGAAGAACTTCTAGCCGTTATTAGAGATAGAAACGTAGAACGAGTGCCTTTAAAGGGCCAGGACGCAGCTCCTGAAGCCTTTGCTTCTGTTTACTGGAACACGCAGGAAAACACCGCTTATATTGATGCAAAAGAATTACCCGAACCACCCCGTGGAAAAGTTTACCAGGTTTGGTCACTTACCATGCAACCACTAACCCCAACCAGTTTAGGCCTGCTGGATGATTTTGAAACTGATGATAATAAAGTTTTCAGCCTTGAAAACCCAAACCAATCTGAAGCTTTTGGAATCACTTTAGAACCTGAAGGTGGTAGCGAAACTCCAACCATGGAACAACTTTATGTTCTGGGCACTGTAGCCGCACCTTAATTTTCAGAATAAAATATTTTAATTGGGTCTGAATTATTACAAAAAATGAAGGTCTCCCATATTTTATAAAGCAAACATTCACATAACCAACCAAAAAAATAGAAATAGAAAACCGGAAGAAAACAAAGTTGTTTTTAAAATCCAGTCTTCATAAATATTTACGTAGAAATAGTTGGTAAAGTTTTAATTTCGTGAATTTTAACATTTTAAGGCTAAGAGATCCAGTTTTTAAAGTCTTTAACCCTTTCCCGACTTACAATTAATTGAAATTCAGTAAAGGCCTTTAGCTTCACTTCTAAACGACTGTTGGTGTAGCTAATAATATCTTCTATACAATCGATATTCAGAATTGATTTTCTGTTAATTCTGAAGAATTTTCCAGGATCCAGGTCTTTTTCCAGATTTTCAAGGGAAACATCTACAGGATAATTTCTTCCGGAAGTTGTTGTGAGATAAGTAGCTTTATTTTCAGAATAAAAACAGCAAATTTCGTTCGTTGAAATAATTTTTAAATGCTGCCCAACCTGAATGGTAAAACGGGTTTTATATTCTGGCTTACTGCCGGTTTCAAGAATTCTTCTAAAAGCATTAAAATCAATCTGCGGATTGTTCTTCTGGTAATTTTCCCTGAATTTATTTACGGCATTTTCCAATTCTTCTACATCTATTGGCTTCAGCAGGTAATCTACACTATTCAGTTTAAAAGCTTTAAGGGCATATTCATCGTAAGCCGTGGTAAAAATAACTGCGCTGTTAATTTTCACCTTTTCAAATATTTCAAAAGAAATGCCGTCACTAAGTTGAATATCAAGAAAAACAAGATTGGGTTCAGGGTTTTCTTTAAACCAGGCGATCCCTTCTTTTACTGAATGCAACATGGTATTCACTTCTAAATCGAGCTTTTTCAGCATTCTTTGCAAACGGCGGGCGGCAGGCTTTTCGTCTTCAACAATTACTATTTCCATTATTCCCAGCGTTGTTTTTCTTCTTTTTCCATATACTCTCTAATTTTTCGCTCTTCCCAGCGCTTATCGAACATTGGGTTCAATCTAAAAGCTTTTAAAGCATCAAATGCCAAACCTATTCCCCAACCGCCTACAACCCATAAAAACCAGGGATATTCCCATTGATTTGAATAGTAATTGATTCCGGCTAAAAACAAATTCACTAAAATATAGGAGAATAAATGATTGTAGAATTCACGTAATTCTTTAACCCGTTCCCGGGCTTTTAAATATTTATCTTCTGAAGTTTCCATAATTAGTTGATTTTATCTTTTTGCATTAATTCTTTAATTTTTCGCTCTTCCCAATTCTTACCCAGCAAGAGATTATAATTGAAAACGGATAGGCCGTGAAAAAACACGCCTATTCCCCAGCCAATCGCCGGAAAAATAGCCCAAACAAAACCGCGGTAGGTGAGATAATTAAACAAGGCCAGCACAGGAATTATAATTAAGTAAGAAGTTAAATTTGCATAGAACTCGCGTTCTGCTTTTACTTGTTTTTTTGCGCGCAAATAAGCGTCCTGTTCGGCATACACCGGTGGTTTCTCTTCCATTTTTACAATCTTGGTTAATAGCGGTAATTTTACGCTGAAAATGTTATTTGAATTATCTATTTGAACTTTCCTGTCGGTTAGTAAATTATAGCGCTGTTTAATATTTGAAAGCCCTACTCCACTGCCCCGCTTAAGAATTGCTTTGGGCTGAAGATTATTTTTTACCACCAAATTTCTATCTTCTTCTACAATGCTAATCTCTAATGGATTTTCAGAATTTACCGTGTTGTGTTTTATAGTGTTTTCTAACAGCAACTGAAGCGAAAGCGGGACAACTTTAGATTCGGGGTTTTTTAAAGCTGAAGGAAAATTGAAAACAATGGCATCTTCAAAACGCATTTTCAACAAATCCATATAGGTTTTAGCGAATTTTAATTCTTCCTCTAGATCAACCAGTTCTTTGTTTTTTTGTTCTAAAACATAGCGGTAAACCTTAGAAAGCGCACTGGTAAACTTTTGTGCCTGTTCCGGGTTTTCATCAATTAAAGCACTTAAAACATTTAAACTATTAAATAAGAAATGCGGATCTAACTGATTTTTAAGCGCATCAAATTTAGCCGAAGCTGTACCGGCGATTATCTTTTGCTCCTTTACTTTCTTTTCCTGTAAAGCTTTGTAGAAATAAATAAGATGAAAAAACAGGGAAATAATAGTGGTAAAAAGCAAAGGAAAAAGATAAAAAGACATTCTTTCGTTGCTCAAAAATTCCTGAAATGGGACTCCATCATAAACTACGTGATGCAATAAGCGACAAAAAAAGAAACCTATTAAGGTTAGAACCACAGAGCCAAAAGAGCCTAAAAGTACTTTTTTTAAGGTTGCATTTTCCCAGCTAATTTTCGCTCCAAACCACCAGAAATAACTTGCATTTATAAAGGTGAGAATAAAACTGTAGGAAAAATATAGCAGCCAGGTTTCCAGCTCCAGGAAAATTTCAAGATTAAATTCGCTAAAAAGTATTTCAAGAAAAACCACCATGGCGGTTATCACCAAACTAATCTTTAATATTTTCAGGAATAGTTTCATCAATTTTTATTTACAGGACGAAGATGCGAGAAAGTCATTTTTTTTACTAATTATAATTTCTGAATTGTAGAAAACTTAAACTGAATTGTAATTTTTTCTTTAGAACCGATTTAAACTATAAAGAAAACGCACGATTTTATTTTCGTTAACTTATAAATCTATAATTTCGATACAAAACCGATACTAAATTATGAATATTTTTGAAGCATTACGCCAGGAACACGAAATACAACGTGATCTCGTTGCAAAATTGGTAGAAACCCACGGCGATACCGAAGAAAGAAAAAAGATCTTTGAACAGTTAAAACACGAATTAAAAATTCACGCTGATGCCGAAGAAAGGCATTTTTATATTCCATTAATCAAGAAAGATCTTACCCAGGAAAAAGCCAGGCACAGTGTAGCTGAACATCACGAAATGGATGAACTTATAGAAGAATTAGAAGATACAGAAATGGACGCTTCTAATTGGCTAAAAATAGCCAAAGAGCTCGAGCATAAGGTGACTCATCATTTAGATGAAGAAGAGCAGGAAGTTTTTCAAATGGCAGGAAAAGCTCTAACCGAGAATCAGAAAACGAGCCTTGGAGAAGATTATAATAAAGCAATAAAGAAAATGAGGTAATGACCTGCCTGAAGGGACGGGCAGGTTCAAGTTGACAATTCTAATTTAAAATGCAGTTAAGTGACAATTTTCACTTAACTGCATTTTAAATTTATATTTCTTCTTTGTCTACTTTCATTTGTTTTTCATAACCTTTAAATGGCCTGATAATTAACCGTGCGGCTTTATCATAATTCCAATAGTTATAAAGCCAGTTAAAGAAAGTTACCAGTCGGTTTCTGAAGCCAATAAGAAACCAAAGATGAACAAACATCCAGATAAACCAGGCGAAAAATCCGCCGAAGGAGCCTTGTTCCAAATCTACAACCGCACGGTTTCTACCCACAGTGGCCATAGTACCTTTATCTTTATATTTAAAGGCTTCCAGTTTTTTACCATCCAGAATATTCATAATATTTTTAGCCAAATGTTTCCCCTGCTGAATAGCCGGTTGAGCTACCATAGGATGTCCTTTTGGATAAGCTTCAGTTTGCATTAAAGCGATATCTCCTATTGCAAAAATATTTTCATATCCTTTAACCTGGTTAAAGGCATTCACTTCATATCTATTCGCTTTTTCTACCATGGCTTCGGCTTTTAAGCCTTTAACCGGCGCACCGGTTACCCCGGCAGCCCAAATAAAAGTTTCGGTTTTAAGGGAGAGGTCTGTGTTGGTGGTTACTAAATGCCCGTCATATTCTTCTACCATAGTATTTAAATGAACTTTTACACCAAGCTCTTCCAAAAATGCGTGGGCTTTTCTAGAAGCTTTTTCGCTCATAGGCGGTAAAACCCTGTCCAGTCCTTCCAAAAGATGAATATTCATCTCGTTAGGATTAATATCGGGATAATCATTGGGAACTATATGATTCTTTAATTCAGCAATTGCGCCACTAAGCTCTACACCCGTGGGTCCCGCTCCTACTAAAACGAAGTTAAGCAGTGCTTTTCGTTTCTCAGGATCATCGGTAATTACGGCCTGTTCTAAATTTTCCAGAATTAAACTTCTAATATTCAATGCCTGCGGAACGGTTTTCATCCACATCCCATTCTTTTCGATACTTTCATTACCGAAGAAATTAGTTTTAGAACCGGTAGCTATCACGAGGTAATCATAAATTAAATCGCCAATAGTAGTTTCAATATAACTTTTTTCGGTATTTATAGATTTTACCTCGGCCATCCTAAAAATACATTTCTTACTATTTCGTGTAATTTTACGCATAGGATAGGCAATAGAATCTGGCTCTAAACCAGAAGTAGAAACCTGGTATAGCAAAGGCTGAAAAGTATGATAGTTATGACGGTCTAAAATCACGGTTTGTACGTCTTCACCAATTAATTTTCTTACCATTGCCATTCCAGCAAAACCGCCACCAATAATAACGACTCTGGGTAAATTTGTTCTTGGAATATTCATAAAGTTGGTTTTACTCGATAATCGAGATTTAAATTACCCCCTTTTACGGAGGTAGTGCACTCAAATTTAAGTTTTCTCTTGCTTTGGCTGAAAAAATACGGCTGCATTAACTATACTTTATACTTTTTTGTAACATTGCAGCCTCTTATACTACATATAAGAGCTAACCAATTATTGTGGATAAGGAATTAGAACATCAGTTTGTAAAAAACCTGGAGAAACACCAGAATATTGCGCATAAAATTTGCCGCATTTATACTAATGATCAGGATTCCCACAACGACCTATTTCAGGAAATTACCATTCAACTGTGGAAAGCTTACCCCAAGTTTAGGGGTGAAGCAAAATTTAGCACCTGGATGTACAGGGTTGCCTTAAATACTGCCATCACTTTATACCGAAAGAAAAAAAGAAGTATAAAAACGCAGGATTTTGATAGCGTAGATTTTAAAATTAAAGCCGAAGAATATGACGATGAGACCGAGCAACAATTAAAAGTAATGTATGCTGCAATTCAGGAGTTAAACGATATTGAAAAAGCACTCGTATTTTTATATCTCGAAGATAAAAATTACAGGGACATATCAGAAACCCTTGGGATTACTGAAGTTAATGCAAGAGTGAAGATGAACAGGGTGAAAACTAAGTTAAAAAATATTTTAAATCCGTAGAGAATAATGGATGGACTGGATTTATTAAAAAAAGACTGGAAAAAACGGGAAGGTAATATTCCCCAGCTTTCCTACGACGAAATTTATAAGATGCTGTGGAAGCGCTCATCTTCAATTGTAAAATGGATTTTTGTAATTAGTATTCTTGAATTTCTATTCTGGGCACTTATTACAATTTTCTGGGCAGATCACGAATATTGGGCAGAAATGGAGCGTATTCATTTAAAAGAGTTTACTGTAGTAACTTACGTGATTAATTATGGAATCTCCTTTTTCTTTATCTATTGCTTTTATAAGAATTACCGAAGAATATCTTCTACAGATAATGTGGCGAAATTGATTAAAAACATTTTACGCACAAGAAAAACAGTAAAATACTATATAGGTTATATATTAATTTCCACAGCCCTAATTACACTTATTTATACTTACTTTTTTATGAATTATCACGCGTCTACTACCGTGGTTGAAGATGTTGAAAAGTATAGTTTTACACCGCTACAATGGTTAATGTTTGCCGGAATAATTTTAGGTGGTTTAGCAGTTTTCCTCGGATTTATATGGTTATTCTACCGGGTTATCTACGGAATTCTCCTAAGACGCTTAAATAAAAATTACAAAGAATTGAAAAAATTGGAGATTTAAATAAATCATCCTGAACTGATGTCAGGGTCGATTTTAGCTTAGATTCTGAAACCAGTTCAGAATGACGCCCTTTACCACGAGAAAGTAGTAATTAATAATATGATCTTAAACTTCAGACTATAATAGAAAATGGCTGTTCGATATTGAAATCAAACAGCCATTTTTCTAAAATCTTAATTCAAAAATTATACGTGTAGCGCCCGATTATCGGTTGCAGCCAGGGCAGCTTCCTTAACGGCTTCAGCATAAGTTGGGTGAGCGTGGCTCATTCTGGCGATATCTTCGGCAGAAGCACGGTATTCCATTGCGACTACAGCTTCAGCGATTAAATCGGCAGTACGAGCGCCAATCATATGTACACCTAAAACCTCATCGGTTTTCTCGTCGGCAAGTATTTTTACAAATCCGTCTGTATCTCCACTCGCTCTGGAACGTCCAAGAGCACGCATTGGAAATTTCCCTTCTTTGTATTTTACACCTTCTTCTTTAAGTTCTTCTTCGGTTTTACCTACTGCGGCAACTTCAGGCCAGGTATAAACCACGCCCGGAATAAGGTTATAATCTATATGTGGCTTTTGTCCAGAGATAGTTTCAGCAACAAAAGTTCCTTCTTCTTCGGCTTTATGAGCCAGCATTGCGCCACGAACAACGTCCCCAATAGCGTAGATATTATCTACGTTGGTTTGTAAATGTTCGTTTACCTCAATCATTCCTTTATCGGTCACTTTAACTCCTGCAGCATCTGCATTTAACCCATCAGTAAAAGGTTTACGCCCTACGGAAACTAAGCAGTAATCTCCTTTAAATTCTACTTCCTTATCCTTTTTATCGTCAGCTTTAATGATAATTTCGTCTCCCTTACGCTCTACAGATTTCACTTTGGTAGAAGTATGGAATTTAACGCCTTGTTTCTTAAGTACTTTTTGTAATTCTTTAGAAAGAGCGCTATCCATAGTAGGAATAATTCGGTCTAAAAATTCAACAACAGTAACTTCAGCTCCCAAACGACGATAAACCTGACCTAATTCCAGGCCAATTACTCCACCTCCAATCACGATCATGTGCTTAGGGATTTCCTTAAGTTTTAAAGCTTCGGTAGAAGTGATAATTCTTTCTTTATCAAGTTCGATAAACGGCAGATTAGCCGGTTTTGAACCGGTAGCGATAATAGTTTTCGCAGCTTCAATGGTTTCAGTTTCACCATCGTTCTTTTCAATATTGATGTGAGTTTTATCTTTAAAAGAACCAACCCCTTCAAAAACATCAATTTTATTTTTATCCATCAGGAACTTCACCCCGTCGCAAGTTTGACTTACAACCGAAGATTTACGTTCCATCATTTTTTCAAGATTAATTTTTACTTCGCCTGGAATTTCAATCCCATGTTCTTCAAAATGTTTTACGGCATCATGGTAATGATGCGTGGAATCCAACAAAGCTTTACTTGGGATACAACCTACATTTAGGCAGGTGCCTCCCAAAGTTGAATATTTTTCTATGATAGCAGTTTTCATTCCCAGTTGCGCGCAGCGTATAGCGGCCACATATCCTCCGGGGCCAGAACCTATAACTGCAACATCATATTTACTCATAATTCTATGTTTTATGTTGATTTTTTAACAAAGTGAACACAAAAGTACAACTATTCGGGGCAATGACCAATGCTGATAAAAGTATGATTTAGGCTTTAACATAAACTGTTTTCTTATTAACAAACTCCATCATTCCTTCTTTTGCTAATTCCCGACCGTAGCCGGAACGCTTGGTTCCTCCAAAGGGAAGTCGGGGATTAGATTTTACCAGTTCATTTACAAAGTAAGCGCCATCACTTACACTACCGGCCATTTCCATAGCTTTTTCGATATTTTTGGTAAAAACTGTGGTGCCCAAACCAAATGTTGATTTTTCTGAAAGCTCAAAAGCTTCCTCTATGTTCTGTGCTTTAATAATTGCCGCGAGAGTGCCAAAGGTTTCTTCGTCAAAAGCGGCCATTCCCGGCTTAACATTTCCAAGAATGGTTGGCTGATGAAAACAATTATTCTGTTCGCCGCCAAGTAATAGTTCAGCTCCCTGTTCTAAAGATCTTTTTACCTGCCTTTGAAGTTGATCTGCCAGATCTTTTCTCGCAAGCGCTCCTACCTGCGTGCTATCGTCCATAGTGTCTCCGGGTTTTAATTCGTTCACTGCAGTCTTAAATTTTGAAATAAATTCATCGTAAATTCCTTCCAGCAGAATAAAACGCTTCGCCGCGATACAGCTTTGTCCGCAGTTTAACATCCTGGCGGAAACTGCTGTTTTAACGGCGCGATCTATATCTGCATCTTCCCAAACAATAAATGAATTATTACCGCCTAATTCCAGTAGACTCTTTTTTATATATTTTCCCGAAAGTTCTGCCACCGCCGATCCTGCAGCTTCACTTCCGGTTAAAGTAACCGCCTGGACTGCATCGTGTGCAATGATCATTTCGGTTTGATCGTGATGCACAATTAAATTCTGAAAAACGCCTTTGGGATATCCTGCTTTTTCAAAAACCTCTTCTATCTTCAAGGCACAGCCAAATACATTAGGGGCGTGCTTTAATATCCCGGTATTTCCGGCGGTAAGCGTCGGTGCTGCAAATCTAAAAACCTGCCAGAATGGAAAATTCCACGGCATAATAGCAAAAACACTCCCTATTGGGTCGTGCCTAACATAACTATGGGTAGCATCTGTTTTTATCTCTGCCGAAGCGAGAAATTCATCAGCATTCTCAGCATAATAATCACATACCCAGGCGCATTTATTAACCTCAGCCCTGGATTCAGAAATTGGTTTCCCCATTTCCTGAGTAATCATTTTCGCATACTCCTCTACATTATCCCTTAAAACCTGCCCGGCTTTCTGCAAAAGTTCAGTGCGGTAAGAAAGTGGTGTTTTTTTCCATTCTCTAAAGGCTTTTCCTGAATTATTTAATACAACCGTGGTTTCCTCTTTAGTTTGAGCCGTATATTTTCCAACTTGTTTCCCATTGTAGGGGTTTGTGCTATAAAATTCCATTGTATTTTATTTTTTATGGAGTATTAAATTAGAATTACTTCTAAGAATTTTTAACTAAAAAACCTGGTGAAATAAATAGGAGATAATCCATTATTTATAGCACCAGGTCCTTAAGAAAATTATTTAAAAGAAATGCCTAACTCCTCCAGGAATCGGCATAACCTGTTCCCATTTTACTCCAGAAACCGGCTACTGCCTGCCAGGACACTTCTCCTTTATTAATTATTTTTCCTCTTAATTTTTCAAGTTCTCGCTCATTTGTGGATGGATGAGCCTGAGCCATGGCATTTACCATAATTTCGGTAACAGTTTCCTGCCAATCTACATTTTCAGCGTATTGCTCTTCAAACGGATCTTCTACTGTTCGAGCCACTTCTACGGCATCCTGGTTCCACCATTCAGTTGCAACCTGAGCCGGTTCGTAATTTATGAGCTTATAAACCTCCTGAAAGTTTTCAAAACTTTGTTGAACCGAAGTTTCAGGCCAGCGAAGTTCTACTTTTCCTTCTAAGGGTCGATAAACCGAGGTAAATAAAGTTCCAAAACCTTCCTTAAATTTAGTATTATAAAGCGGCGCCTTTAGAAAAGCATCGGCCACCTTAGTGGAATTCACTCCTTTGACTGACAACATTTTATTCAGAAAAGAAGAGCGTTCCCGGGTTTTATTAAAAGCCGCATTTTCGGGCCAGTCTATTGTTCCCTGATGGTTTGTTGTAAAAGCCGCATCAGTAACCAGTGGTGTTTTATCCGGTGCCAGTTGTACGGTTTTAAATTTTCCGGTTTTATCCACAACGGTTACGTTGTAAGACATATGCGAAGGAATCCTGATTAAAGCTGCAACAGCTTCTTCAACATCACTACAAAATTCTAAAACATAACGCAAAATAAATGGAATCCCAAAACCTACTCCTACCTCTTTTCGTCCTCCAAAAGTAAGCGAAATGGCCAGGCCATCTTCGTTCATTCCGTCTACAACCCCAATAAGGCAATCGCTGGTAGCAATTACTTTTTTGCCATTCCATGAGGTTAGCAATTGCGTTCCTTCCATTAAATCTGGATGGAAATCGTAATTTCTAACCAACTGAATATCTTCTCCTGTAGTAACTGCTTGTGAGCAGCCACTTATATAAGCAGGAGGCTGAAAGCCTGTTAAAAAACGTGCCGCTACCTTATCTCCTTTTGCAAGTTTGCATAAACGCTGGTAGGTAGGCCAAACCTCTGGCATATACTTTTTAAGTGCTTCTTGCGATGTTTTAAGATCTGGGTAATTGGTTGTTCCTTTTGAATTAAGCCAGCTTTTATAAGCGGGCCAGTGAGTATTATATAATTTTTGCCATTTGGAACCCGGTTTTCCGGGTTCAGAAATAGCATTAAAGTGTAACTGCATTTAGAATGGTTTTTAAAATAATATTGATTTATTAATGTGGCAAAATAGTTTTAATTCCTATTACTCCCACAAATCCCAACATATTATTTAGTTAAAGTTCCTGATAATTTTGGCTTTTTCTTGTCCTCAACTATTTCAGAAGTGTATTGGCCCCTAATGGCTTTTATCCAATGTTTAGCCCTGTTATTTAGCCTAAAATCATCTGTCATCATACGTCCGCGGCTTACCAGAATTCCCATATCTGCTCCTTCATATAAATAATCTCCTTTCCTGGTTATTCGTAAGAAAAAGGCTTCATTTTCATTTTCAACGGCCCTACGGTGAGTATCCATCCTGTCAAACTGAATATGGCCGGTATCATACATTCTGTAAATACCAGAGTTTGGTGCATTTGTCACATATTCTATGGTGTCTTCGGTATGTTTTATAATAAGCTGGCTCCAACCATCTATATTCTCCTGGCGGGCCCATCGATTATTTATGGCTTCAATATCAAGATCATAATCAATATCCATCCATTCCAGAATATGAAAAACAAATAATGGTGCATCTGCAAGCGCAAATACAGCGTGATTGGTGATAGAACTGGCTCCTGTTACCCTCGGATTCAATTCCCCTAAATAGATCTCACCATTATCCTGATCTATTAAGAAATCGAGTTCAAAATATCCCTTATAACCTTCTTCCCGCAACTGATTCCCGAATAACTGGGTATATTCTATTGCTTTCTCCCTTAACTCGGGTGTAAAGGCATTGGGATAAATCTCGTTACCACACCAACCACCTTCATAAGGAGTAAGTTCTTTAAAACCTACCAATTCTGTCATAAGCGGCGCCACAATTGTTCCATGTCTTGTCACACAAGCTTCTATGGCAGAGCCTCGGCAACGAATACGCTTCATTACCTTAACTTCTTCTTCTTTTTCAATCTCTTCGGAGTGTTTTTCATACTCTTCCTCATTTGAAATAAAGAAAGTAGTATGTCCAGAATCACCAAAAGGAGTTTGGATAACCAGCTCGTTTCCAAGATGATTAGAAACCTCCCTTAAATGCTCATAATTATTTACTTTGGTAAGTACATAAGGCACGCAGGCCACCCCGGCTTTTTCTGCAATTCGGTTCGTATTTACTTTGTTATCCAGAAAAGTTCGCATTTCGGCTTTTGGAAACATGATTTCCAGGCCGAGTTTTTCTGCAAGCTCCTCGGTTTTCTCATTAAACATAAGGAACATCGCTTTCCCTGCCCTTCCGTCTACAGATCTTGTTTTTAGATAATCCTGAACCTCGGGATGTTGTAATAAATAATTATTTATGTCTTCAATTCCTTCAAAATCATCGTGAGGAATTTCGGTTTTAGGTGAAAAAACATTGGGATGAAGACCATCAAAACATTCGATATGGCAAATAAATTTAAATCCTTTAATCCACTCATCAGCACCTAAAAGGTTGAAGTTGGTTGCACTTATAAAATATAAAGGTTCTTCGTTCTTGTGAAAAGATCTTCTAATGTCTGAAACTCCATCCAGCGTATTCTTACTTTTCGATTTTGCGGGAACTTTAGCTACTGATTTATCGACTTTCACCTGTTTGGCTCCAACCACTTTTTTGCTTTTTGCAGGTTTCTTTTTAGCGCCGGAAGCTGTAGTAGCTTTTTTCTTTTTAGTAGTGGAAGAAGCCGGAGCTTTGCCTTGCTGCGCCGTAGAATCTAAAGGCACAGATTTCTTCCCCTTTAGGGGCTTTTCTTCGGTAACCTTTAATTTTCTGTCTTTTTTAGCGCTGCGTTCCGGGGATACCGGTTCTTTTTTAGGCGTGGTTTTTTTTGTATTAGTTGCTCCTTTTTTATTGGAAGCTTTTGGTTTCTTAGATTCCATAATTTTAATTTTTTAAGTTAGTGATCTTTTTCTTCGAATTGTTCCCCATAGAGCCCATAGAACTCACCGTTTTCTGGCGATTCAAGACGTTATCTTTAAAAATTCTTAGTCCGAGGTCTGCCCGGTAGCCGTGAATTTCAGATACATCTAATGCAGTAAGAAATCTTATTATTTCTTTACTTACTACCTGTCCGGGAACAAGCACCGGAAATCCCGGTGGATAAGGTATTATAAAAGATGAAGCTACCAGGATCCGGTTTTCTTCCATCGCCGGTAAGCAACCTGTAAGCGCCATATATTCATAATTCTCTTCGTTGTAAGCGAGGAAAAATGCCTCTCTAATATTCCCACCTGGAACTCCGGGAACTGCCTGAAAAGAATGATGGAAATAACTAAAATCTGGCAATGGCGGAAAATCTTCAGTTAAAGATTTAATTCTATCTCTACGATTATTCCCCTCTTCCTGGCTCAGGGTTTTAAATTCCTGGTCCAGTTCATCGGCTATTTTTAATAATGCATTGGTTAAATAGGTTACACTCCCTCTTGTAGTTCCAATATTGGTCATAAACAAAACCGTATTTCTGGAAGTTTTATTAATCTGAATATTAAATTTATCCATTAAATAACGGTTCTTAAAAGTATCTCCGTCTACACCGGTTCTACCAATGTGTAGGGTAATTTTGGTTGGATCTAAAACAAACTCATCCTGTTCCCAGGCGGTTTCCATCCTATTCCAACCTTCCTTTGAATTGTAATATTCTTTTATGCCCGATTTGCGGTGTTGCTTTGGAATAAAATTTCCTATAGTTAGAACATCAAAATATTTCTTCAATTTAGGATGGTCGTTCACCTTGGCCCTTAACACCATAGCCAGCTCTATACTCTTTTCTACCAGCTCATAGCCTTCAAATTGTACCTGTCTTCTTCCCACATCCAGCGAAGCGAGCATTTGGTAATTAGGAGAAGTTGAAGTATGCGTCATGTAAGCCTCCATAAAAGTATTTTCACTTTTTTTACGGAAATCTTCGTCCCAAATATGAATCATAGAACCCTGCCTGAAGCTACTTAGCGTTTTATGGGTACTTTGCGTAGAATAAACCCTGATCCGCACTTCATCCGGATTTGGGAGGCCCGGAATCTCATTCTTTTTAAGGTTTTTAATATGCGCATTGTATTCTTCCCGGTAACTATCGCTTTGGTATTTATTAAACAATTTCTGCGCAACAAACATTCCGGTTCTTTGTTTATAATTATAGGTGAAACCGGCAAATGCAAACCAGGCTTCATCCCATAGAAAAACCATATCTGGTTTAATGGCCAGTATTTCCTGCATTACTTTTTCTACGTTATACACGAGTCCGTCAAAAGTACAATTGGTTAACAAAAGCATTTTAACCAGGCTTAACCTTCCGGCTTTTTTTAACTGAAGTAATTTTTCCTTTATCTGTTCCAGCGGCACTGCACCATACATAGAATATTCTTCAATAGGATAAGAATCCAGATAAACCGGATAAGCTCCTGCCAATACCAAACCATAATGATGCGATTTATGGCAGTCCCTGTCTATTAAAATTACATCTCCCGGTTTCACTAAAGCCTGCACTACTATTTTATTGGCGGTAGAAGTACCATTGGTTACAAAATATGTATTTCGTGAGCCGTAAGCATCACTGGCCTTTTGCTGCGCTTTTTTCAATGAACCGGTTGGTTGCAATAAAGAATCTAACCCCCCGGTGGTAGAAGATGTTTCTGCCAGGAACATATTCCTGCCGTAGAAATTACCAAAATCGTTGATCCATCTGGATTTAAAAACCGAATTTCCTCGCGAAATTGGCATCGCGTGAAAAATTCCGGTTGGTTTTTTACTATAGTCTTTTAATGCCGAAAAAAATGGAGTCTCATAGCGTTCGCTTATTCCTCTAATTACGGTAAGGTGTAATTCCTGTAAATCTTCAGTTCTATAAAAAATCCTTCTAAAGGTTTTTAAAGTGCTATCCTTTAAATTACCTAAAGCCGTATCGGTAACATAATAGGTATCCAGTTCTGGCCTGAATTTTTTTACCATGGTTCCTAAAATCGGGCCTAACTCGGTAGGTGGTTTGGAACCAAACTTCAGTTTTAAAATATTCTGAATAAATGGTTTAATTACCGGAGTAATCTTTTTAGAATGGTAAGGAGGCGCATAACGAATTACAACCGCCTGAATATTAAAATTAAACTGAAGCGCAATTAAAGCATCTTCAAAAGAACGCTGTACCACAATTCCATAAGCGAATTGTTCGTTAGAAAGGCGCATTTCTTTGAGATCGTGCCTGAGTTTATTTTCTTCTGCCTGAGAAATATCTTCTACAAACATCACTTCAAAATAATTTTTTTTGGCTACTTCTGTATATTCTCCTTTATCCGTCAGCTCGGCTCCGGGATCTTCATCTTCTAAAAAATCAGGATTACTTCTATACCGGTCACTTACCAGGTTTTTGGTGATTTCTGCAATTTTATGGGAAAGAGCGGTATGTTCCTGTCTTCTTAACATTTCCCTTAGGTTCTCAATACAGGACAAACCCGGAAATGCAAAAAAGCATTCTACACCCTCCAATTCCTTAAAAAGCTGTTGAAGATTTTTCTTGTAGTTTTTTTCGTCTTCCGAGCCCCGGGCCGAAGAATGAAGTTTAGTCGACTCACTTTTTAAGGTGTTCCAGGATTCTACTCTTAGTTGAGCGATATTATAATAATGTGCACTATCTAATTTTTTTTCTGGCATAATTAATCTTTTGAGTGTAAAGCGAGTTTATTTCCTTCAGAATCAATAAAAATTGCGAAATAACCAGATTCAGGATTAATCAGGGTTTTGGTCATCACAATTCTTCCTCCGGCTCCTTCAACTCTATTTAAAATGCGGTTAAGGTCTTTGCCGGCATTAAGGTATAGCAACGGACCTATTATTCCCGGAATGGAATTTGGGCCTGTAACAATAGCGCCACCAATACCTTTTGCCGCGGGAAAAAATGCCATCGCATAATTCCCGTCAAATTGAGTTTCCATATCCATTTTAAAAATGCGGTTATAAAAATCTACCGCTTGCTGGAAATTAATTGCAGGAATTTCAAACCAGCTAATAAAATCTTTTACGGTTTCTTCCTGTTTTTCCTTTTTCTTCTTTTGTGATGCTCCTCCCATAGTTTTGTTTTTTAATTATGCTCCAAATCCTTTATATCCTGTAGGATTTTCGGGTGGCTCATATTCGTGTTCTTTCATTTTTAACTTGGCAAGATTATCTAACCTGGTAGGCTTAATAAGTGGCCCCAGCGAATTGAGGTAAGGCAATTGAGTATCTTTTTGATAAATATTGAAATCACCTATATGATCTCTAAAGCTTTTTAATGGTTGTCCCAAACGTAAAACTCCGAGTTCCCTACTTCTTCTCACCCTGTTAATATTAAGCTCTAGCGGAAAAATTTCCTCATTTCCTTCGGCCTGGTATATCACGCGGCCATCGGGACCACAAACCAGCGACCTTCCATTACCGCCAGATTCCAAACCATTTACATCAAAGAAGTAACACTGATTCACCGCGGCCATAGCTCTAACAATGGATAATTCTATATCCCTGTCTATAGTACCGGTCATGGTAGGGTGTAAAATTACTTCTGCTCCCATAACGGCGAGGGTACGCACAGTTTCCGGAAACCACATATCATAACAAATAGAAACTCCAAATTTTGCGATTCCCGGCACATCGAAAACACAAAAATTAGAGCCAGGAGTTACTCCCACTTCATAAGGATAAAAAGGAAACATTTTCCTGTAACGCGTTACGATTTCTCCCTGTGGATTAATTACTGTAGCGGTATTATAGATTTTATCTTCGCTCTTTTCGAAAATAGAACCCGGTAATAGCCAAACCCCATGTTTCTTAGCCGCGGCCTGCATCTCCCTTTCAAAATCTCCAGGAATTTCCTGTGCATTATGGGTTAAAGGGCCGTAGCCGCATAATTCACTAAAAACCACCATATCTACCCAAGGGTAAAGACTCATGGTGATATCAAGTTTCAACTTCATCATTTCAACATTCGAAGCGACTGCGGAAACCTTCATTTGTATTCCTGCTATTGCAAATGGATTCATATTTTTTTTATTTCTTATTATCCGTAGAAAATATTTTCTCGGGTTTATATATTCGACTTACTCGATAATCGAGTTTTAAATGCTCCGAGGCTTACCGCGGAATTAACCAATGCTTCTCAATGAATGACCCGTGAGCTTGCTCTTACGTACTTTACTATCATATACCTGCCAATTAGTTTTAGTTAAAAATGAGCACACTTATTCAATGGATTTTCTTTATAGAAAATTCAACGTGAAAAATTTAAGTATGCATTCTTATTTGGTTTTCCAGAATATCTAGCGCCCTATAAAGTTGATCATCGGTTATAACAAGCGGGCATAATATTCTTAGTACATTTTTAAACGTACCGGCGCTTATAAGGATTAAACCATCTTCTGCGCATCCTTTTACAATCCTGGCGCAAAGTTCTGTATGAGGTTTTCCTGGGTCGTTATCCTCAATAAACTCTATTCCAATCATAGCCCCTAATCCTCTTACATCACCAATTTCGGGACATCCTTTCCTGAAGTTTTCCATTCTTTCTGTGATGAGTTTACCTATATAAACTGCTCGCTCGTTAAGGTTTTCATCTTTCATTAGTTGAATGGTAGCGAGGGCCGCGGCGCAACAAACTGGGCTACCTATATAAGTACCGCCAATAGTGCCCGGTTGGGCAGCATCCATAATTTCTCCTCTACCAAGTACAGCGGCAATCGGAAGCCCGGAACCCATAGATTTCGCATAAGTGCTAATATCAGGTTGCACCCCGAAATGCTGCCAGCTGGCCCAATGGCCCGTACGGCAAAAACCACTTTGAATTTCATCCAAAATCAATAAAACCCCGTGTTCGTCACAAAAGGTACGCAGTCCTTCAAGGTATTTTTGAGGAATTGGGTTAAACCCACCTTCTCCCTGAATTGGCTCAACAATAATAGCTGCAACGCTATTTATATCTACCATACTATGGGCGCTTTCCCTAAGCCTATTTAGCTCAGTTTCCACAAATTCTTCCCTACTTTGCGTACCGTGATATTTATAAAAATTCGGAAAAGGAATTCGGTAAACTTCCGGAGCAAATGGCCCCGAAGAAAATTTGTAGTTAACTTTACTGGTTAGACTCATTCCCATAAGCGTACGACCGTGATATGCCTCGGTAAAACAAATTACAGCTGGTCTTTTTGTGGCCTGGCGGGCAATTTTAATAGCATTTTCTACGGCTTCTGCGCCGGTGCTAATAAGCATCGCTTTGGTATTCTCCCCATGCGGAAGAATTTCTGCAAGTTCTTCACAGAGCTGAATATAAGGTTCATAAGTGACTACGTTAAAACTTGTATGTAAGTACTTTTCAGCCTGTTCCTGTATAGCTTTCACAACAGGTTCGGGACAATGGCCTGCGTTTACCACACCAATCCCGCCGGCAAAATCTATATGTTCTTTCCCGTCTACATCGGTAATTATTGCACCTTTTGCTTTTTTAACGGTGGCTGTATTGAAAACACCAACTCCGTTGGCGACAATGTTTATTCTCCTATCAAGGAGCTGCTGAGATTTAGTTTGCTCTTCAGTCATAAAATATCTGGTTGTTCAATTGAATGGTTAATCTAAAAACTTGTAAAAGCCGGGAAGTAATAAATAAAAAGCCCCACCTTCTTTCGGTGCTTGTTAATATACAATAATATTTTCTTACTTCACACGGCTTTCTTACTGACAACCAATCAGAAAGAGCTTCTGACACTGATTTAAGGAGAGAAAATTTGAAGAATTCTTACTTTAAAACAAAAGCTTAAAAACCTTTTATCTCATTAATAGTCAATAAATTATAGATTCACGGGAAGCGCTAATGCAAATCGTTCAATTAAATTTTAATACAAATACTTTATGAAAAAATAATTGTGATTTTCTTAATATTTTAATAATAATTTAACCGAATGATTAAAGAGGGACGGCCGTGGTGCTTTTAACCGGACTTATAATAAAAGTACTTTGCGTACTGCCAATATGATCTAAATTAGTGAGTTTAGTCACCATGAATTCCCGGTAAGCTTCCATATCTTTTACAATAACTTTTAAGATATAGTCATATTCGCCACTTACGTGATAGCATTCTAAAACTTCAGTGAGTTTTGTTACTTCACTTTCAAATTTCGTTAAATAAGACCGGGAATGCTGAATAAGTTTTATCTGGCAAAAAACCATAAAATTCTTTTCTACTTTATCTGGAGAAACAAGTGCCACATATCTAGAAATTACTCTTTCTCGTTCCAGGCGTTTAATTCTTTCAAAAACAGCTGTAACTGAAAGTTTCAACTTGTTGGAAATCTCCTTATTCGTCATTTTACTATCCTGCTGAAGATGTTTTAAGATTTGCAGATCTTTTTGGTCTAATTTCATAATGAAAATTTTTCTAGGATGAATTACGAAAATAAGCATTTAGAGATTATAAATCTATTATATGCTGTTTATATAGTTTTATTTACTGAATTAAGAATCAATCATTGATTATAATTCTATTAACATGTAAGTTTGAATGAACTATAAATTTGATAAAGATGAAATATAAACCGGCAGATAATATCCAGGACCTTCAGTATTTTGGTGAATTCGGGGGAGTAAATCCTTCAATCTCCGATTCCTCTACTTATACTTTCCTTTCGGCAAAAACCATGTTCGATACTTTTGAAGGAAATTCAGAGGGTTGCTACCTTTACTCCAGGCATTCTTCACCTTCAAATTTATATTTGGGCGAAGCGCTTGCCGCAATGGAAGGTACCGAAACTGCCAATGTGGCCGCCAGTGGGATGGGCGCCATCACTTCTGCCCTGCTTCAGCTTTGCAAGGCCGGTGATCATATTATTTCCAGCCGCACAGTTTATGGTGGAACCTATGCTTTTATGAAGAATTTTATTCCGAAATTCAATATTAAAACATCTTTTGTAGATATCACTAATCTTAAAAGCGTTGAAGCGGCGATCACAAAGGAAACCAAAGTTCTTTATTGTGAATCGGTTAGTAATCCGTTGTTGGAAGTTGCCGATATTGAAGCGCTGGCTAAAATCGCCAAAAAGCATCAACTTACTTTCGTGGTAGATAATACGTTTTCCCCACTTTCAATTAGTCCGAAAGAATGGGGTGCAGATGTGGTAATTCATAGCTTAACTAAATTCATCAATGGCAGCAGCGATACCGTCGGCGGCGTTACCTGCGGAAGCCAGGATTTCATCAACGCACTTCGTAGCGTCAACGATGGCGCCAATATGCTGTTGGGACCAACGATGGATAGTATGCGGGCAGCTTCGGTTTTAAAGAATTTGAGAACGCTGCATATTAGAATAAAACAGCACAGCCATAATGCGATGTTTTTAGCTGAAAAATTCCAGGAAGACGGTTTAAGAACGGTTTACCCTGGATTAAAAAAACATTCGGGCCACGAAACCTTTAAAAGGATGATGAATGAAGATTATGGTTTTGGCGGCTTATTAACTGTAGATGTTGGGAGCCTGGATAAAGCCAATGCGCTAATGGAATTAATGCAGGAAAAAAACCTGGGTTACCTCGCCGTAAGTTTAGGTTTCTATAAAACCCTGTTTAGCGCTCCTGGAAGCTCCACTTCTTCTGAAATTCCAATTGAAGAACAGGAAGAAATGGGCTTAAGTAACGGTTTAATTCGCTTCTCAATAGGTTTGGATAATGATATTGAACGAACTTATAAAATGATGAAATCCTGTATGACAGAAGTTGGGATATTGGGATATTAGATGAGGAGATAGTTTAGAAGAAAAGGATGTCCGAAGATCAAATCGTTAAAGGGTGAAAACATTTTCGGACTTTTCATTTTTTGTATATTCACAAAAAATAAAATTTTGAAAAAACTATTACTTCCCTTATTTATTACATTTTTTAGCCTTAGCGCTTTTTCTCAAACCCAGAATGAGGTTAGGCTGTATTACGGATTTACGAACAGCGATTTATTGAGAGGCGAAGACCTTGATGGCGCTGCTAGTACCGATATTGAAAACTCCTACGAATTGGGATTTCGATATTTACTTGCGGTGACCGATAATCTTTCCCTGGAAACCGGACTGAATTACTGGCGGGGAGATGTATTGATAACTTCGGTACCAATGCCGGAACAAACTACACGCTCTGAAGAATTGCAAACCACTTCTATTCCTATTTTTGCCAATTATAATTTCCTGGACTATTTCTTTGTAAATGGAGGTCCTGTAATGGATTTTCAGAGTTCAGAAAGTGAATCTGTAGATCCACAGGCCGGAATTGGGGTTGGTTTTGGGCTTGGCGCTCAATACGCGTTTAATAACTTCAACGTTTACATAAATCCTAATTTTAGAAGGTATGCAGTAATTCCGTTTGAAGAGAAAAACTTTCATCAAAAACTTACCACCTTTGGAATTCAACTTGGAGTAGGATATAAATTTTAATCAATTTATAGTTTTATAGAAAACTTGCTCATTTTCCTGTAAAATCGTAAAATTACAGGCGAATAGAAAAATTTGATTAAAATAAATTCAACCGAAAGCCTTTTTAGTAAAGTTTCAAACATATACTCCAAGCCTGAATGGAAAACCAAAACCCGTCTCAATCTGAACAAATTCCTACGAATAAAGAACTTGGTATCTGGCCTGCATTAATTCCTGTTTTCGCGCTAATCGCAATGCTGGCTTTTAATGTTTTTGTTTTTGGAGACGATTCATTAAATGGTTCTAACCAGTTTGTATTATTGCTTGGTGGTGCTGTTGCAGCTATTGTGGGATATTTCCATAATGTGGAGTATGATAAAATGATAGACGAAGTTGCCGGCAATATTCAAAGTACGGCAGGTGCCATTCTTATTTTATTAATGGTTGGAGCTTTGGCGGGAACCTGGCTTATTTCAGGAATTATTCCCACAATGATATATTACGGATTACAAATCTTAAATCCTACGATTTTCCTGGCGGCCTGTGTAATTATTTGTGCGGTGATTTCGGTAGCTACAGGAAGTAGCTGGACAACTTCAGCAACCGTAGGTATTGCTTTAATAGGAATTGCTGAAGCTTTAGGAATTTCGGTAGGTATGACAGCGGGGGCAATTCTTTCCGGAGCTTATTTTGGAGATAAATTATCACCTTTAAGCGATACCACCAACCTTGCACCGGCAATGGCCGGAACCGATTTGTTTACGCATATTCGGTATATGACCCTTACCACGGTTCCCACGGTAACCATAACGCTTATTATTTTTGTGATTATCGGCCTGAATTTAGATACTTCAGGAACTACAGATACTTCTGCTATTCTTGCTTCCATAGAAAATTCATTTAGAATATCCCCCTGGTTATTCTTAGTACCCATAATTGTAATCGCATTAATCATAAAAAAGACTTCCCCATTAATTGCTCTATTGTTGGGAACCCTTCTTGGTGCTGCCGCTGCCCTATTCTTTCAACCCGGAATTGTAGCGCAAATTGCGGGAACTACAAACCTGGATTTTGTTAGTGGCTACCGGGGCGTTATGCAGGCAATAACTGTGGAAACCGCGGTTGAAACGGATAATGAAAATTTAAACGATTTATTTTCTGCCGGGGGAATGGCAGGAATGCTGGGAACAATCTGGTTAATTATTTGTGCGATGGTTTTTGGCGGAATTATGGAAGCCATTGGCGCCCTGGCCCGAATAAGCCGAGCTTTATTAAACTTATTCCACACTACCTTTGGTCTATTTGCCAGTACGGTATTTAGCTGTTTGGCTTTAAACGCAACGGCATCAGACCAGTATTTAGCCATTGTGGTGCCTGGAAAAATGTTTGCAAAAGCATACCGCGATAAAGGCCTGGCTCCTGAAAATTTAAGTAGAACCCTGGAAGATTCCGGAACAGTGACTTCTGTTTTAATTCCGTGGAATACATGCGGGGCATATCATAGTGGTGTTCTGGGCGTTCCAACGCTTAGTTATGTCGGTTATGCTTTCTTCAATTATTTGAGTCCGTTTATGACCCTGCTTTTTGCAGCTTTCAGCATAAAAATCAAGGAATTAAGCGATTCTTCTAAAACTCAAACTGCTTAAACTGCCTGTTTTTACTGATAAAACAATTCCTAAATAAAACTTATCTATTTAGTTTCATAAAAGCAATAAGCAAAACTTATTATTGTATAGTATTTTAAAATTTCAATAACTTTTTTAAGGGGAAACTTTCCTTAAATTTGCATCAGAATTACAATGTAAGTTAAACCAATAAAAAACAGAATTAATATGTCATTAGTAGGAAAAAAATTTCCAAATTTAAGCGTAAACGCAATGGATGAAATGGGTGATACCTTTCAACTAAATATTTTGGAAGAAGCTCAGAAAAACAAGAAAAAAGTATTGTTATTCTGGTACCCTAAAGATTTCACCTTTGTTTGCCCTACAGAATTACACGCTTTCCAAAAAGCAGCAGAAGAATTTGAAAAAAGAAATGTAATGGTAGTTGGAGCTTCTTGTGATACTCCAGAAGTACATTTCGCCTGGCTAAGTACTCCAAAAGATAATGGAGGCATTGAAGGCGTTAAATACCCAATCCTTGCAGATTCTAACAGGAACCTAAGTTCTCGTCTTGGAATTTTAGACATTACCGGAGAGTCTTATGACGAAGAAACCGGAGATGTTACTTTAGAAGGAGACAACGTTACTTACCGTGCAACTTACCTTATTGACGAAGATGGAAAAATCTTCCACGAAGGAGTAAACGATATGCCACTAGGTAGAAATGTAGCAGAATTCTTAAGACTTGTTGATGCTTATACTCACGTACAGGAAAAAGGTGAGGTTTGTCCTGCAAACTGGGAAGAAGGTAAAGATGCAATGAGTGCCGATAGAGACGGGGTTGCTTCTTACCTAAGCTTAAACTAAGAAAAAGGGAAAAAGATTGTTATGATAAAAGAATTAGAACAGGATAATTTAAACGAGATAGTTTCAGAAAACGAAACCGTTGTGGTACAGTATATGGCCGGATGGTGTGGTAACTGCCGATTAATGAAGCCTAAATTCAAAAAATTGGCTTCAGAAAATGAGAACGCTACGTTCTTGTTGGTAGATGCTGAAAAATATCCGGAATCCAGAAAACTGGCTAAGGTAGATAACCTGCCAACTTTTGCCACTTTTAAAAACGGAAGTCTCGTAAACCAGGTACAAACTAATAAATTTGAACCTTTAAAAGACCTAGTAAATGAAGTTACCAGTAATTAAACATTTAGCACGCGAGAACGAAGTTCAAAAGCTGGAACATACCATAGAAGTACTTGAAAGTTATACTGAACACCGTTCAGTTAAAGACGAGGAAATGGATGTGATAGGTGAATTAATCTCGAACTTATGCGGCGCTGTAGAAGTAAAACATTCTATTGATGGAGGAACTCCTGAAAAAGATGCCTGCAATAACTTTATGCAAAAAGTAGTTGGTTCTATAGACCGTTAAGAATCGCGTTTTGATTATAATTTAAAAAGGGCTGTCTTATATTAAGGCAGCCCTTTGTTTTTATGATAATTTTAGTAAATCCCTAAAAGAGATGTTCTAAATTTATCAATCCAATTTTAATAGAAAAAACATCCATGTCGCAAATAACATTAAAAGGTGAAAAAATTAACACCTATGGCAACCTTCCAGAAAAAGGAGAGAGAGCACCCCATTTCGCTCTCATTAAATCAGATCTTAGTACCGCAACTTTAAACGATTTTAAAGGAAAGCGCGTAATTCTTAATATTTTTCCCAGCATAGATACCGGGGTTTGTGCTACTTCAGTTAGAAAATTCAACGAACGTGCTACAGAGCTTGAAAATACTGTCGTACTTTGCATTTCCCGTGATCTACCATTTGCTCAAAAACGTTTTGTAAACGATGAAGGTTTGGAAAATGTAATTAACCTGTCAGATTTTAGAGATAGAAACTTTGGAAAAGATTACGGACTGGAAATTATGGACGGTCCATTTGAGGCTTTGCTTTCCCGCGTTGTAATCGTATTAGATGAAAACGGAAATGTAATCCACAGCCAGCAAGTTCCTGAAATTGGGGAAGAACCAGATTATCTCGCTGCCCTTAAAACCCTGTTATAATGCGGGATAGTTTCCTCGGAAAAAGAATTAGAGGAGGCGGCTATGCCATTAAAGGTGCCTGGTTGTTACTAAAACACGAGCAGAGCATACAAGTGCAATTTGTGCTGGCCATTATTATGTGTATTACCGGTTATTTCTTTGGTATTACCAAAACCGAATGGATGTTTCAGTTTGTAGCAATAGGGCTTGTGATGACTGCAGAAGGTCTAAACTCAGGAATTGAAGCAATGGCAGATTTTGTGCATCCAGACTTTCACAGTAAAATCGGCCATATAAAAGATATTGCTGCCGGTTCAGTGTTTATCGCCGCAGTAACCGCGGTTATTATTGGCGTGTTTATTTACTTCCCTTATATTTTCTGAAATTATCTTCAGTAGGTTTCACAAGCTTAGGCTTTTAAATTCTGCATATTTGTAAGCGCTACTTCTCAAAAAATAATTGCTTAGATTTGAACGTTTAAGCATACAAGACAGCGCCCGATAAACTGAAAGCAATTTTCTTTATTTTAGACGGGGCTAATTTGTATTTTTGCTCAAAATCCTACAAATCATCTATGGCCAAAAAGAAAACCAGGACTAAAACAAGCACCGGGAAAAAGTCGACTAAATTTTCCTTTAAACTTAACCGGCAACAAAAGGTAGTTTTAGGCAGTTTCTTAATGTTATTTGGCCTAGCGCTAAGCGTTGCATTCATTTCCTTTCTATTCAACTGGCAGGTAGACCAGAGTACGCTTGGTGAATTCTCAAACCGGGAAATAGAAACCAAAAACTGGCTAAGTAAATTTGGCGCCGCGGTAAGCGACTTTTTTATGTACCAGGGTTTTGGCATTGCCGCGTTTATCTTTTCAATTTTGGTAAGCTACACCGGTTTTCATCTTTTTCTTGACGTAAAATCTACAAAACTTAGAGAATCCTGGTTTTGGGGCATTTTAATTATGCTTTGGCTGGCTATTTTCTTCGGATTTTTCGCTGCAGAAAATCCGCTTCTGGGTGGTAGAATTGGGTTTGAAATGAACGATTTTCTTCAGGACTATTTAGGTTTCTTCGGAACGATTTTATTAATGCTATTCCTCTTCACTGCTTATTTAACTTTAAGACTGAATCTTACTCCCGAATTAATAGGAGGATTTCTGAAGTCTAAAAAAGACAGTCTAAACAAAGAATTTCAATCGAATAAAGAAGAACTTTCAGCTACAGAAGAAGAAACCGACTGGAAAGAAAAATCAATCCCAAAAACTGAAAAACCCGCTGAAAAATCTTCAGCAGAAATAAAACTGGATACCACGCCGCCAAAAGAAGAAAAACCGGCTCCTACTCCAAAACCCAGACCGGTTGAGCCTGAAGAGGTAGAAATGGAAGTAGAAACGGCCCAGGAAGAAGAGTTGGATGAGGATAAAATCAGTAATAAAATTGTAAAAGATTTTGGGGAATTTGATCCCACTTTAGAACTGAGTAATTATAAATTCCCAACCCTGGATTTGCTTCAGGAATATGGTGGCGGCATTACGGTAGACCAGGAAGAGCTTGAAGAACACAAAAACCGAATTGTAGACACGCTTAAAAACTACAAAATTGAGATTGCTCAAATTAAAGCTACGGTTGGCCCAACGGTAACACTATACGAAATTGTGCCGGAGGCAGGAATTAGGATTTCAAAAATCAAAAACCTGGAAGACGATATTGCGCTTTCTCTCTCAGCCTTGGGAATTCGAATTATTGCGCCAATTCCCGGTAAAGGAACTATTGGTATTGAAGTTCCCAATAAAAACGCGACTATTGTCTCTATGCGTTCGGTAATCGCTTCACCAAAATTTCAGAATGCAGAAATGGAATTACCAATGGCACTGGGAAAAACCATTTCTAACGAAACTTTTGTGGTAGACCTGGCAAAAATGCCACATATGCTTATGGCCGGTGCTACAGGCCAGGGTAAATCGGTTGGCTTGAATGCTATTCTTACTTCCCTACTCTACAGCAAACATCCTGCTGAAGTAAAATTTGTGCTGGTAGATCCTAAAAAAGTAGAACTCACGCTTTTCAATAAAATTGAAAGACATTATCTCGCTAAATTACCGGATTCGGGAGATGCGATTATTACCGATAACACAAAGGTGATCAATACGCTAAATTCTTTATGTATTGAAATGGATAATCGTTACGAGCTGCTTAAAGACGCTATGGTTCGTAATATTAAAGAATACAACGTTAAGTTTAAAGCCAGAAAATTAAATCCCGAGAACGGCCATAAATTCCTTCCATATATCGTATTGGTAGTAGATGAATTTGCCGATTTAATAATGACCGCCGGGAAAGAAGTAGAAACCCCAATTGCCCGTTTAGCACAGCTGGCCCGTGCGATTGGAATACACTTAATAATTGCTACACAAAGACCATCGGTAAATGTAATTACGGGGATTATAAAAGCAAACTTCCCGGCAAGGATCGCATTCAGGGTAACTTCAAAAATAGATTCCAGGACGATTTTAGACGGCCAGGGGGCAGATCAGCTAATTGGGCGTGGAGATATGCTCTTCACCCAGGGGAATGAATTAAGGCGTTTACAGTGTGCTTTTGTAGATACTCCTGAAGTTGATAAAATAACCGAATTTATCGGCTCTCAAAAAGCATATCCCGAGGCGCATCAACTTCCGGCTTACGAAGCCGACGATAGTGGCACAGGTGTTGATATAGATGTTAGCGAAAGAGATAAACTCTTTAGGGAAGCCGCCGAGGTGATCGTTACCGCTCAACAAGGCTCCGCTTCTTTGCTGCAACGTAAACTAAAATTAGGGTACAATCGCGCCGGCAGGATCATAGATCAATTAGAAGCAGCCGGCATTGTAGGACCTTTTGAAGGAAGTAAAGCCCGACAGGTTTTAGTGACCGATCTTGCAGCCTTAGATCAATTATTAAATGAAGAATAATACCCTATTACTAAAATGAAAAATTTAATTTTTATTACGCTCGCTGTTTTCACCATTAGCTTAAATGCCCAGAATTCTCAAAAAGCCGAAAATCTTTTAAACGAAGTTTCTTCGAAGGTTAAAAGCTATGACAATATGGTGATAGACTTTAAATACACCCTACAAAATAATGCTGCGAATGTAAACCAGGAAACGCGTGGGGATGTAAGTATTAAAGGGGAAAAATATGTACTGAATCTAATGGGGACTACCCAAATGTTTGATGGAGAGAAGATTTACACCATTATTCCTGAAGATGAAGAGATAAATATTTCTACCTATGTTGAAGAGGAAGAAAATAATATTACTCCGTCAAAAATGTTTACTTTTTATGAAGAAGGTTATACCTATGAGATGGACGCCGCTCAAAATTTAAATGGTCGTAAAATTCAGTATGTAAAATTAACGCCAAAAGATAGTGATGCCGAGGTTAAGAATATCCTATTGGGAATAGATAGCCAAACCAAACATATTTATAATCTTATCCAAACCCAGGATAATAATACCAAGATAACTATTACCGTAAAAAGCTTTAAAACCGACCAGGAACTGGCACAAAACCTTTTTACCTTTGAAGAAGATCGTTACGAAGATTTTTACATCAATAGATTAGACTAAATTGAAAATATTAGACCGGTACATACTCACCAGTTACCTAAAAACGTTTTTTACAGTTTTTATCATCCTAATGTTCATCTTTGTACTCCAAACCATTTGGTTGTACATAGGTGAACTGGCAGGAAAAGATTTGGATACCGAAATAATTTTCAAATTCCTTCTTTATTTTTCTCCTAAACTGGTGCCACTGGTTTTACCTCTTACCATTCTGCTTACTTCCATAATGACTTTTGGTAATTTTGCTGAAAATTATGAGTTTGCAGCAATGAAATCTTCCGGGATTTCACTTCAAAGAGCGATGCGTAGCTTAACTTTCTTCATTCTACTAGTGAGTGTTACCGCTTTCTTTTTTGCAAATAATGTAATCCCCGCCGCTGAATATAAATCTATAAACCTCAGAAAGAATATTGCCAAATTAAAACCGGCAATGGCCATTACCGAAGGTGTTTTTAACGATTTAGGAACTATAAATATTAAAGTAGATGATAAAAGTGGTGATAATGGTGAATATCTAACCGATGTTATTATCCATAAAAAAACAGCCCGCAGCGGAAACTTTACTGTGATGAAAGCTAAGGAAGGGGAATTAATGGGTAGCACAGATTCTGATGTACTTTCCCTAATTCTAAAAGACGGTAATTATTACGACGAAATTCAACCATCAGATTATTCAAAAAGAAGGAATAAACCCTTTGCCAAGAGTTATTTTGAAGAATATACCATAAACCTGGATCTTTCAGATTTTAATAACGTAGACCTGGAAGATGAAAGTTACAGTAACACCCAGGGAATGCTTAATATTTCTGAACTCAAGCAGAGTATAGATTCATTTTCTACTTCCCATAACGAAAAGAAAAGAAATCTTAGTGAAAATATGTACCGCCGTACAGATTTTGATAAAATTGAAGTAAATCTTAATCCGTCAGATTCCATAAAAGAGATAGAAAGTACTATTCTAGAAGAATACGATATCTACCAGGCTGTTCAAATTGTTAATCTATCCCTTGGGTCTATAAATGGCGCTCTTTCGCATCTAAATATTAAAAAATCTGAATTAAAGAATTCTACCAAACAACTTAATAAATTTGAAATAGCCCTACACGAAAAGTACGTACTGGCAGCAGCCTGTATTATTTTATTTTTTGTAGGTGCACCTTTAGGTGCCATAATTAGAAAAGGAGGAATGGGTTTACCTATGGTTGTAGCAATTTTACTTTTTCTTACCTACCACTTTATTGGCATATTTGCTAAAAACAGTGCTGAAGATGGTAGTGTAAGTCCGTTCTTGGCCACCTGGCTTTCTACATTAATTATGCTGCCGTTGGGAATTTACCTTACCTATAGGGCTACTACAGACCAGGGTCTTTTTGCTTTTGATAATATTACTGAACCTATCCGCAAAGCTCTTAAAAAAGCTGGTATTATTAAGCCGAAAAGAAAAATAGATTAAATATCTTTGCAGCCCAAAATAACACACAACATGGCTCAGGAAACCACTACCCAAACTCCCCTTAAACTTCACAGCATCCAGGAAGCAATAGACGATATTCGTGAAGGGAAGGTAATTATTGTGGTAGATGATGAAGACAGGGAGAATGAAGGAGATTTTGTTGCAGCCGCAGAAAAGGTGACTCCGGAAATGATTAACTTTATGGCTACTCACGGCCGCGGACTCATTTGCGCACCAATTACCGAAGAACGTTGCAAAAACCTGAAACTGGAAATGATGGTGAGCAACAATACCGATCCTATGGAAACCGGTTTTACCATTTCGGTAGATTTGCGAGGAAAAGGTGTGACCACGGGAATTTCAGCTTCAGACAGGGCTAAAACCATTCAATCTTTAATAGATCCAGAAACCAAACCTATAGACCTTAACCGTCCCGGGCATATATTTCCGCTTAAAGCGAAAGAAGGCGGTGTATTACGAAGAACAGGACATACCGAAGCTGCAATAGATTTTGCCAGGCTCGCCGGTTTTGAACCTGCAGGAGTTATTGTTGAGATAATGAACGAAGATGGGTCAATGGCCAGGCTTCCGGAGTTAGTGGAAGTTGCGCAAAAATTCGATCTTAAAATAGTTTCAATTGAAGATTTAGTAGCTTATAGAATGCAACATGATTCTTTAATTGAAAAGAAGGAAGATTTTGATCTGGATACCCGTTTTGGAAAATTTAGATTAAGAGCTTATCGCCAGACTACAAATAACCAGGTTCATTTGGCACTTACAAAAGGTAGCTGGAAAAATAATGAAGAAATTCTGGTTAGGGTAAATTCTACCTTGATTAATAACGACATTCTAGGAACACTAACCAATGACGCCGACAAGAAACTGGATAATATGTTCAGGGCTATTAACGAAGAAGGCCGCGGAGCAATTGTTTTTATAAATCCTGCCTTACAATCTTTAAATTTATTGCCACGCCTTGCAGAGCTAAAAGAACGACAGAAAAAAGGCGAAGTTAAAGCTCCGCCAATTAATATGGATAATAAAGATTTTGGAATCGGTGCCCAGATTCTGCACGACCTGGAAATTCATAAAATCAAGTTGCTTTCTAATTCCCAACAAACCAAGCGTGTTGGTATGATTGGCTACGGACTTGAAATTACCCGGTACGTTAATTATTAATTTACTTCAATAATTACATCATCTAAAGGTCTTCTCACCTTTTTAAATTCAGAAAACATATCGTCTTCTGCGCGATAACCTACCGGTAAAACCAATACCGACCTTAAATTATGATCGCTTAATTTAAGGAGTTCATCATATTTATCGGGTTTAAAACCCTCCATTGGGCAGGCATCTATTTCCTCGGTAGCACAAACGGTTAAAAGTGTTCCTAAAGTTAAATAAGCCTGATTTATAGCCCAGGCGTGCACTTCTTCTTCCGCCTTAGATTCAAAACTTTCAACCAGAGATCTTTTAAAAGGATCTAAAATATCATCTGGAGTTTCGCGTATATGTTTTACCCTTTTGAAGTATTTTTCAATAAAATTTTTATCTACTTTTTTTTCAATACAAATCACTAAAACATGAGAAGCAGTATTTAACTGTTGCTGTTCCCAGGAGGCGGTTTTTAATTGTTCCTGCAATTCTTTATTGCGAACAACAACCATTTTTAAAGGTTGTAAGCCATAAGATGTGGCAGTTAAATTAAAAGCTTCTTTAAGAATGTTTATTTTCTCTATAGAGAGTATTTTTTCAGGATCGAACTTTTTTGTAGCATAACGCCATTGTAAAGCTTTTATATTGCTCATGTTTCAAGTATTCTTTTTAAGAATTTCAAAGGTAATCAATCACTTTTTATACATAAAGTTTCCTCTATAAATTAAACACATAGGTAAACTATAATTCTTTATCTTCGTTTTATAATTGGCGCCGCCCTATGAAGTTGTTTAGAAAATTAATTCTTGCTTTTGCACTTTTTGTTATTATAAGCATCCTAATAATTTTTGGATTAGAAGCCTATGTGCAAAAAGAGACTTCAAACCTAATTTATTCTGAAATTACCGAAATTCCTTCAGCTAAAACAGGGATAATTCTTGGCGCAAGTGTACATTCTGATGGAAAATTATCCCCAATTCTTGAAGACCGGGTAGAAACTGCTTATCAACTTTACAAACTTAATAAGATTGAAAATTTCCTGGTAAGCGGCGATCATAGGACTGATGATTATGATGAAGTAAATGCTATTAAAAATCATTTAGTGAAAAAAGGCGTTTCTCCCGAAGATATTATTTTAGATCACTCGGGGTTTGACACTTACGATAGTATGTTTAGAGCAAAATCGGTTTTTGATATTGAAGACGCCATAGTAATAACGCAGAAATTTCACCTACCCAGAAGCCTTTATATTGCTAAAAACCTGGATGCTGAATATAAAGGTCTAGAAGCCGCGCCCGTTGCATATACTTCTTCAGAAACAATCAAGCGCCGGGAACAACTTGCTAATTTTAAAGCTATTTGGGAAATTATTACCAATCAGGAACCTACCACGCTGGAAAAACAACCTAAATAAAATAGCTTTCAGCTTTTGGCTATTTTTTTCTATCTTTAAATAACCTAACCAAAACATTTAAGACTATGCTGCAATGGATAGTACATATTGTTATAGACGCCCTGGTTTTACTCGCCGCGGCTAATATGATGCCTAAAGTGAAACTGGATGGTTTCAAAACTGCTATTATTGTAGCTTTAATTATTGGGGTGCTGAGTTTTTTATTAAGTTGGGTGCTCACTTTATTGCTAAACGTAGCCACCTTCGGGCTTTTTTATTTCCTGGGATTAGGATTTATCACAAGGGTAATTGCATACGCGATTATTATTGAAATTGCCGACCAATTTAGTGACGATTTTAAAACAGAAGGTTTTCTTCCTTCGTTATGGCTAGCCGTTTTTATTGCTATTGTAGGCGGTATTGTAGACTGGATACTTTTTTAAGCTTTTTGCTTGTTTTTTTTATTTTTTCGTCCAAACCAGATCATAAATCCGCTTAGGGGAAGTGCGGCTACAAACAAGCTTAAAAAGAAGGCTATAATTTTTCCGGGTAAATCAAAATACTGCCCGGTATGTAACCCAAAAGTCATTTCCTGCAATTTCATCCCGGCACTTTTGCTGGAATATTCGTGATTTTTTAATAATTCGCCTGTTTCAGGATGAAAGTAAAAGTTGGATTGATGATCATAATCCATCGCCTCGGGATAAGAACCTGTTGTTATTGGCGCTCTTCCACCCTGCTCCCAAACAAAGAACATTTCATCTTCAGGCCTTTGTCTTAAGGTTTTAGCTACGGCGATATCCAATGCATTTTCAGAATACTCGGCATCTTCAAACTGAATATTTAATTCATCCTCCGGTTTTTCCTGCCATAAATTGGCAAGGTCATAAAGCCCGTGGTTCATCCATTCATAAGAAAAACTAAGTCCCATAATAGCTATAAACAAAGCCAGAAGCGAAATATATAATCCGGTTATGCTATGCCAGTCGTAATTTACACGGCGCCATTTTGCATTCCATCTAATTTGGAGTCGTTTCTTTAGGTTTTTACGCTTTTTCGGCCACCATAGTACTATTCCTGAAATAAGCATAAAAACAAAGATAAGCGTGGAAATCCCCACCACCTGTTTTCCTATTTTCTCCGGAAGCCAAAGATGCATATGCAAATCTTCTACAATAAGAAAAAAGTCATCTCCCAGGTTTTCTCTCTGAAGGAATTCTGCAGAATAAGGATTGAAGTAAATGTGATGCGGCACCTCATCTATCACAGAATAAACAAAAGCCGAGCGCTCTTTGCCCTGGTACACAACCATTCCCGGTTGGCTTTGAGGAAAAAGCTCTTTTGTTTTATTCTGAAGTTTTGAGGGCGCTACAAATGCTGAAGCCTGGGGAGTAACTTTGCGATAATCGCGGGTAATGTCTTTAATCTCGTCGTGAAAAACAAAAATGCAGCCGGTAACAGCCACTATAAAAACAATAAGACCGGAACCAAGTCCCAGCCACAGGTGAAGTTTAGCAATCCACTTTTTTATACCTTTATTTTTTGTCTTTTTCTGCATATAAACAGGCCACCACCAAAACTCAAAACAATTTTGATGGTGACCATATTATTTAAATTTTATTAGAAATTATAAGTTAAACTCGCCGCAAAATTTCTTGGTCTTTGTGGGTTAATCGTAGACCACCCGGTATAATATTCTTCGTTGGTAAGATTATTCAACTTCAGGTTGATTCCAAATTTATCTACATTATAAAATAAAGAAGCGTTTAAAATCGTGTAAGAAGGTAGGGTAAAAACTCCGGCGGTTTGACGGTTAAAGATCATATTCTCGCTGGCATAGTTTCCACCGAAACCAATTCCGAAACCTTCAAGATCTCCCACTACAAAACGGTAGCTCGCCCAGAAATTAGCCAGGGTTTCAGGTCCCGCTGATTCCGGTCTTCTTCCAAGAAAATCAGTTTGATCAGATTCGGTTAACTCACTGTCATTATGACTAAAGCCTGCGATTAAATTTAAACCTTCAAAAGGGCTGGCGGTAATACTGGCTTCAAATCCGCGGCTGTACTGCTCTCCATCCTGAACAAGATTAAAAGGATTTTCAACATCCTGCATTACCATATTAGAAACCTGGATATCGTAATAACTTAAGGTCGCAGAAAGATGATTTTTAAGCAGGTTTAATTTAGTTCCCACTTCAAACTGTTTTGCTCTTTCAGGATCAAAAACTATAGTCCTTGTTTCTCCGGTTTCCAGATTATCTACCTGTCGTGGACCTACATTGCTAAATCCGTCCATATAATTTGCGAAAAGCGCCACTTTATCTACAACCGGCTGATAAACCAATCCGAATTTTGGTGAAAGTGCCGTCTGACTGTTAGTTTCAGTTTCGAACTGGTCTAATCTTAAGCTCGTCATTAAAGCAAGCTGTGGAGTAAAATTAAGCACGTTAGAAATATAGGCACTGTAAATATCTTCTTCAGCTATATTATTATTTCTATTAACGTTTTCCAATAAACCGGCTACTCCTTCTTTACTCAGAATTCCGCTATCGTAACTCGTGATATAATTTTCCGGCTCGTAAATATCATAAACACTTTCGTTTACATTTTGAAGGCTGGCATTACCAATATAAACTTCGCCATTTCCTACATATCCGCTATTGTTGTCTATCACTTTTCTATTGAAGTAATCTAAACCAACAACGGTGCGGTTTCGCATTCCTGCGATTTCGAAATCCCCGATAAAGTTCTGCTGAATATCATTACTTATCGTGGTAGAATTTTGATTACTTATATATCGCGTAAAAACAAGTCCTTCGTCTAAGTTTGTTACATCTCCCGAAACTTCTTCTCTACCCTGGTTAAACTGGGTGGTTTCATATAAATATGAATAGTTCCCTAGTGCTTTTGCAGAACCTGTAGAAACCGCGGTTTGGGAAGTCCAACTATCAGAAAGTTCGTAATTCATTTGTGCTTGCAGGCTAAACGTGGGATTTTCTACCGTAAGATCGTTACTGGTGTAAGAAAGCTCGTTATTATAGCCTAATTCTGCAATATTAGTAGCTTTAAGCGGCGCACCTCTATCTACAAACAGCATCAAAGGATTTGTACTTTCTGAATCATAAAATTCAGTATTTACAAAAAACGAAAGTTTGTCATTTACTTTATAGCTTAACGAAGGCGCAACAAATAAAGATTTATTAAAGCCGGCATCCTGGAAGCTGTTTTCTGTATGGTAAGCCGTGTTTACTCTTAAAGCAACATCACCGGTTTCATCCAACGGAGTATTTACATCGGCAGTTACACGGTTAAGTCCGAAGCTACCAAGTGTGTAAGAAACATTCCCTCCAAAATAATTATAAGGTTTTTTGGTGGTGATATTGATCAATCCACCGTAAGAAACAAGGCTACTTCCGTAGAGCGTTCCAGATGGACCTTTTATTACTTCTATATTTTCCATATTTGCCGGATCGGGGCTACCATTGGTTAAGGCCGGCAAACCGTTAACCAGGGTTGGTTGCACGGGAAATCCTCTTAGGGAAAAATATCCTGCTCCGTCGTTTCCACGGCCTGTAGATTCCCAAAGTTTGGTAAGACCTGAAGCGTTTTTAATCGCATCATCAAAATTGGTAATTACCTGTTCCTGTAAAAGTTCAGCAGTGATATTATTGTAAACCTGCGGATTTTCGATCTTTTTAAGTGGCATTTTTGCTACGCTTACGCTGGTATTCCGGGTAAACTTATTCCCGTTCCCATTTCCCCTTACAACAACGGTTCCTAATTCTTCTTCTTTTCCCAATAAAACAATAGAAGGAAGATTAGTAGTAGCGCCGGATTGTACGCTAACTTTTAAATTCTGGGTTTCGTAACCTACATAAGAAATTTGCAAGGTGTAATTTCCTTCCGGAATATTTCTTAAAATAAATTCTCCCCTATTATTGGTTTCGTCGCCAATTTGAAGACCTTTAACTTCAACATTCACATTAGACAGCGGGTTTGCTGCATTATTTACCACGTTTCCTTCTATTGCACCGGTATTTTGGGCAATGCTAATTTGAATAGCAAAAAGGAAGAACATAACCAGGCTACTTTTAAGCTTCATTTCTATTATCTTTATTTAGATTGGTTTTAAATATGAGGCAAATGTAAAAACCAAATCTCTTTTTTAAAAGCTTATTTATAATTATTTTAAATAAAAATAATGGTAGAGATTACAGATTTATGTGTGTCAAACACATACATCAAAAAATTCTATTTAGTTAAAAGTACATTTGATGCTTTCTTAACTTCTACCCCATTCTAATCTTTTATATTTGCAGCTTAATTTTACGCTATGATAAAATTGATTGTGACTGATATGGATGGAACTTTGTTGAATGATCAGCATGAGATACATCCGGATTTTTGGGAAATAGAAGAATTACTTAATGATAAAGGAATAATGTTCGCTGTGGCCAGCGGACGGCAGTTTTACAATCTTGAGAGCAAATTTGACAGGATTAAAGACCGAATGATGTTTTTTGCTGAAAATGGCACCCACGTTGTTCATAAAGGAAAAGACCTTTACGTAAACCCTTTAGACAAAGCAGCCGCAATGGATTTTGTAAGAAAAGGCAGGGAACTTTCCCATACTCATTTGGTACTTTGCGGGAAAAATTCGGCGTACATAGAAAGTAAAGATGATAGTTTCTTTAACGAGATCAATAAATTTTACAAAAAGATAGAAAAAGTAGACGATCTAACTCAAGTAGAGGATACCTTTTTAAAAGTGACTTTTTGCAATTTTAATGGGGTAGAAGAAAACACCTACCCAAATTTAGAAGAATTTGTAAATGATTATAAAGTGGCAATTGCTGCGCACGTGTTTATAGATATTACTTCAATTACTGCAAATAAAGGAAATGCTATTAGCGGTATCCAGGAAGAGTTAAATATTTCTCCTGAAGAAACCCTGGTTTTTGGAGATTACCTCAACGACCTGGAAATGATGCAAAACGCAAAATACAGCTACGCGATGAAAAACGCGCATCCCGAAATTATTAAAGCAAGTAAGTATTTAACCAATTTTGATAATAACGAAAACGGGGTTTTAAAAACCATAGAAGAACTTGGCTTGCTTAAAAAGGAGTATGCGGTAAAAAGTTAAATCTTACTGTCGTTCACCTCAATCCAGTACCCATCGGGATCCTGAAAATAAATTTGCTTAACCCCATCAGGACGGTTTGTAATCGTATTTTTTTCTCCTTTCCAGTTTTCAAAAGGAATATTTTTAAACCGTAAGAACTCCATAAATTCAGATAATTTATCGGTATTAAAAGCGGTATGCACACCCTTGTTTTTTTCTACTACTTCTTCGCTTTCTACAAGGTGCAACTGCACACCGTTGTTTAGCTGAAGCCATTTTATGTGATCTCCTAATCCGCCGTTGGAAATTTGTTCCAGACCTAAAATACTACCATAGAAATCTACAGAAGTTTTTAAGTCTTTAACCCTAATGGTATCGTGATCTTTTCTAAAATTAAAATCTTTTGAAGCCGTAGTAGCTGAAAATAAGATTATTGTTGGAAGATTTTTATTTTTCATAATGAGTTGATTTTTTCTTTAAAATAGTGATAAACCCCACTTTTTGCAAAAAACGGGCTATCAGAAGGTTTTCAGCGAAAATTACGTAAATTTAGATTAACTAAATTACTGACTATCTAACTACATAACCAACCAAAACTTATAATTATGAAATATATTGTTTACTTACTGGCGTTTTGCAGCCTTCCAGTATTTGCACAGGAAACCCGGCAACCAGAAGATTATACTATTGAACAGTTTTATGAAAACACCCGCATAGGCGGAGGTTACTTTTCTCCTGACGAAGATAAATTACTAGTAAGTTCAGATAAAAGCGGAATTTTTAATTTGTATGAAATTGTTATTTCTTCCGAAGAAATGAAACAAATTACTTCGTCTGAAGAGGACTCTTATTTCGCTATTGATTATGTACCAGATTCTGAGAATATTCTTTATTCGGCAGATAAAGGCGGAAATGAAATCAGTCATATTTACCTGCTGGAGGAAAATGGAACTTCTACCGATTTAACACCGGGAGAAAATGAAAAGGCACAATTTGCTGGCTGGGATAAGGAGAAAACCGGCTTCTACTATCTTTCAAATAAAAGGAATCCACAATTTTTTGATCTGTATAAAATGGATATGGAAAACAAGGAAAGTGAGTTAATTTATAAAAATGAAGAAAACCTTTCTTTTGAAGATATCTCCCACCACGGGAAATTAATTGCTCTTACCAAAGCCATTACCACCAGTGAGAATAAACTTTATATATACAATTTAGAAACCGAAGAAATGACTGAACTTTCAGAAAAATCTGCTGAATATTCGGCTTCCGGTTTTGATAAAAATGATGGATATTTCTATTATATCACCAACGAGGGACGGGAATTTAAAAGTTTAATAGAATATAATCTTGAAACTAAAGAAAGCAGCAATTTATTTGAGACAGACTGGGATGTAATGTACAGTTATCTTAGTGAAAATGATAAGTACAGGGTGATAGGAATTAATGAAGATGGAAAAAACAGTTTGATTATTGAAAATAACGACACCGGGGAAGAAGTAGACCTTCCAGATATGGAAAATGAAGATATTGTGGCCGTAAATATTTCAGATAGTGAAGAACTGATGCGGCTTACCATTGGAACAGCAAAAGCACCTAACAATCTGTACGTTTATAATTTTTCATCGGGAGAATTAAAAAAATTAACCAATACTTTAAATCCCGAAATCAATCCAGAAGACTTGGTTTCAGCTGAAATAGTTCGTTACGAATCTTTTGATGGGTTGGAAATTCCAGCTATTTATTATAAACCTCATCAAGCTACAGAAAACAACAAAGTTCCCGCCCTGGTGTGGGTTCACGGCGGCCCGGGAGGCCAATCGCGGGTTGGTTATTCTGCTTTAATTCAATATTTAGTAAATCAGGGTTATGCAATATTGGCGGTAAATAATCGTGGTAGTAGCGGCTATGGAAAGACATTCTTTAAAATGGACGATAAAAAACACGGAGAGGAAGATTTAAAAGACTGTATTTGGGGTAAAAAATGGCTTCAGGAGCAGGAATACATAGAATCAGAAAAAATAGGAATTATTGGGGGCAGCTATGGCGGTTATATGACGATGGCGGCAATGACTTTTACCCCTGATGAATTTAAAGCCGGAGTAAACATTTTTGGTGTAACCAACTGGTTGCGTACCTTAAAATCTATTCCTCCCTACTGGGAAGCCTTCCGCGAAGCGCTTTACGAAGAAATGGGGGATCCAGTAAAAGATTCGGTTGCTCTATATAATAAATCACCGCTTTTTCACGCTGAACAGGTTAAAAATCCGGTAATGGTTTTACAGGGTGCTAACGACCCGAGGGTACTTCAGGTAGAATCAGATGAAATTGTTGCTGCATTAAAAGAAAATAATGTTCCTGTAGAGTATGTAGTTTTTGAAGATGAAGGTCATGGGTTTATTAAAAAAGAAAATGAAATTGAAGGCTACAGGCAAATAAGACAATTTTTAGATAAATACTTAAAAGAAGAAGAATAACTCGTGCTGTTCTTAGGGAGAACTCAAAAACTCAGGTTAAACTTTTAGTGCCGGTTTCAAAAAGCCTTATCTTGGCGGTGCAATCGCAATAAAAAACTATGCTGTATATTTTACATCATCCTGATGATAGGGAAACTGTGGAAAATGATATTTTTCCTCTATTAGAAAATACCGAAAAACAAACCATAGATTACCCCGAAACCGAATTTGAAGCAGGAAAAAACGATATAGTAATTACTTATTTAAGCGATGAGTTCCTAAGAGAATTTTTACCAAAAGCTGCGAAGCAAAATCAAAAAGTTGGAATTCTCCCTCACCCCGAGAATACGTATACCACCAAAGGTTTGGGAATTGCCAATGACCCGAAGGAAGTTATAAAAGAAATTCTTGAAAATGAAGAAGCACATACTTTAGATATGCTCTATTGTAATGATATTCCCATATTCCAGTCGGTTAATATTGGGAATGTTTTTATTTTTACTGAAGATCACCAAAACAACAACTTTGTAAGAGAAGTTTATACCTTTTTCAAGAATATACGGCATTTATCTTCCCTTTCACATAACTCCTATGTTATAAGCTCAGAAGGTGAAAAAATAATTCATACCTCAGCCCTGGGAATAATTGTAGTGGAACATGCTTTAAGCTCGGTTGTGGCCAGGAGACTCGTTTCAGAAAGTTCTTTGAACGACGGGATGTTTACTGCACTTATAATATCGCCTACTAATTTATTACAGTTAATATGGTTTTTATTGCGCAGTTTACTTCCCGGCGGAAAACAATTAGATAAAACGCCTCCTTTTATTGGAAGAATAAAAATTGCCAACCTGGAAATTAAAAATTCTTCTGATATTGAATTCACCATAGATGGAGAAAAAGAGAAGGCCAAAGAAATATCACTTAGGGTAGAACCAGAATCGCTTTGCCTGGCGCAGGCCAGTAAATATTGCACCGAGAAAGATGAAGCTAATTTAAAAAAGAGTAACAAGACCGATACTCTGCCCACCGGCGAAAAACGTGAGGAATTAACCAAACGTACCATACCAATTCTACCCCGCGCCACAACCGAAGAATTTCAGGAATTATTTAAGGTTTTGCGAGAAAACTCAAAATCCAGTTCTATTTATGTGGTAATGATGATTCTTTCAACTCTTATCGCCACTTTTGGATTGTTCGCTGATTCGTCACCGGTAATAATAGGGGCGATGATTTTGGCCCCTATTATTTCTCCTATCGTTTCTTTCGCGATGGGAATGGTACGTTACGATACCAATATGCTGAAAAGAGGAATAATCACCATTTTAATTGGAACCGGGGTTTCGCTTTTATTCTCGTCGGGTGTTACCCTTATAATTCCAATAAAATTAATTACTTCTGAAATTGATGCGCGTCTATCGCCCACGCTTTTAGATATGGGAATTGCAGTAGCCTCCGGAGTTGCTGCAGCTTACGCGCATGCCAAAGAAGGAATTGCAAAAAGCCTCGCGGGAGTAGCCATTGCGGTTGCCCTGGTACCGCCATTGGCAGTTGCCGGAATTGGAATTGGCTGGTGGGACTGGCAGGTATTTTCGGGAGCATTTTTATTGTATTTAACCAACCTTGCCGGAATTATTATGTTTGCCGGTATCACCTTTCTCATCCTTGGTTTTGCTCCATTTAAAAGGGCAAAACTCGGTTTGGTCTATACTTTAATTCTAATCGGGATGGTGATGGTGCCTCTTTCCCTTTCTTTTAACCGAATTAAAAAAGAAGCCAGTATTACCCGCGAATTAGAAGGTTCTACGGTAAACGAATTGGTAATTAGGGATGTAAAAGTTAGGTTTGGAGATCCCTTGCGGGTTTCCCTAACCCTGGTTGGCCCTGAAAATCTGACTGGGGATCAAATTAGGGATATTAAAAAACAGTTAGAAGAAGATATTGGAGAATCTATTAATCTGGAAGTGATTTCTGCTCGCGGATTCTAACACCTGTGAAGTATATCAACACATTTGTAGAATTTTTGGCAGAAAACTCGGCAAGTGTCTTATTCCCGGTGTTAATCTTATTAATTAATCCCGTGATTGTTTAAAAGCATTATTTTTAATAAACACCTATTTGTCAGCGGCTTGAATGCTTATACATAAAACCAGTTTATTTTTAAATTCTTAGATTCTAATAAAAACGCCAAACTTTAGTCATATTATTTCAGTTGGCGTAAAACTTGAGTAGTTCAGGCTGGATAAAAATTTCCTTTAAACCAGTCCTAAATATGAAGAGACCTGTACTCCTACTCTTTTTAATTAACCTTATTTGCACCGGTGTTTCTGGACAAAATTATTCTTACGATAGTATTTACCAACCCATTCCGGGAATTACAGGAAAAGCTCAGTTTACTTACAAATTAGCAAACGAGGATGAGAAAATAAAAGATGGTGAATTCTCTTTTTTAAGAGAGAATAAAGATAGCCTGGCTGAAACTTCTGCTACCTATAATTTTTGGGAAGGAAAATATGAAAATAACCAAAAAGTTGATGATTGGAGCTATGAAGTTAAGCATCACATTGTAAAAATCAATGAGATTTCCGATGTGGAATTAGATTACGATATTCTTACAGAGGATGAGATTATGGAAGTCACCTACCGCGATGGTTACCCTGCCGGGGATCTCCTTATGGAAACTATATTATACGTGGATGGGAATCGGGTGAAAACGCTGGAATATCTGAAAACCCAGTTTCAGAACCAAAGAATGACCGGGAAGTTCGATTATATTATTGCCAACCGGGAGAACGATAGTGTTTCGGTGATAGGAAATATGGTGAACGGATTAATGGATGGAATTTGGGAGTTTAATTATTTCACCGAAGATATCCAGGAAATTCGCACTTACGACAGGGGAATTTTATTAAGCCTGGAACGCAATGAAAATGGAAGAACTATTGAAGAAATAAAATATCCATTAAGTGAAGGGCTCCAAGCTGCCCTGGCGAATGAGCAAACCGATGTGGAACTCGTAAATCGCCCATTAAGCTTAACTTTTAGTGATGGTTATCCCCGTAATTCCAAATACATTAAGGCGCAGAAGAAAGGCGAAAAGCTTATTCAGAATATTTTCAAGGCAATTTTTAAATACGATCCACAAATAGAGCCTATGGAGCAACTTCCGTTAGGTACTAACAGGGCTTTTTACCCTCTAAAGAGCGAAGAAGAAAACGCCCTTGAGGAATGGAAGGAAATTGAGAATAAGTATCGAAAAAATATAGATAGTATCACCAACCTGGAAATTGAAAACCTAAACCTGGTTGAAAATGCTGATATTCAAAAAGCGTTAAAATGGAAGCAAAAACAAGATTCTCTAAATGAATATATAAAACCCTGGAACGATATTTTTTATAAAGAACAGTTGCCATTTTACAATCGTGAGGGACTGTTGGTGAATTATGCTAAAGAATTGTTAGCCCAGGACACCCTTATGGTGCAGGGAGAAAAGCTTATTTATGATTACCGCAGTGAAGAAGAATCAAATAATTTCTTACTCTATGTTACAGAGAATTTTAAGAAGAGAAATGAACTTGCAGACAGTTTAATTATTAGTCTTACCTCAGCCATAGAAGACTTACGCTTAGATAAAGAAATTGGCCGGTTAAATGACGAGGTTTCACGCACCCGAAGAAATATAGAAGAACTTTACAGCAACCAACTTAATGATGAGGCTCTGGATGAAATTGTAAAACAAACCAAGAATAATTTTTACCAGGACAGCCTTCCGCAATTAGTCAATAATTTCCTGGAAGATACCGAAGATGATGCGATACAAATAGAGCGGGGAAATTCCATTTTAAGACAATTAGAACTTCTGGAAACTATTTGGGAAACCGGGGAGAGAATAACAGAATTAGAAGGTGAAATAGATACTTTATACACCGAATACACTTTTGACCCTTTTACTTACAGCGATCAGGTTCCGGCGAGAAAAAAGAAAACCTTATACAACGAAATTAATAATACTATTATTGAGGGTTTAAAAAACCAGGCCCGCGCAGCATATCGTGACCCGGAAGAAGTCCTTAAAAAGTTTAATTCAATACAAAGAATGCAGGACAGGTTAATTTTTATGGAAGATAAGAATACAAAAAACCTGGAGAGAAAATTACGTAGAACCGACTCCTTTAACGAGAAATTAGAACTACTTAGAAGCCTGTAATGAAGAAAATATTTTCGCTATTCGTTGTATGTTTAATTTCATTTTCTTCATTAGCACAGGAAGAAAATGAACCTTCGATTTTAAATAATAACTACGATAAAGAATTTACCCATACCACCGGGTTATGGACGGGACTTTATACAAAATATAGACTTAATGAAAAACTATTCTATTATGGAGAATACCATTTTAGACGTAGAAATAATTTTGTGAACGATATGGCTCAAATCTATCTTAGGTTTGGTCTTACCTATTTAATAAACCCCAAGGTAGAACTTACCGCCGGGGTTGTTACGCCTTTCTACTGGGCTCCGGAGCAGAATTTAGCAAATCAGGATAACGTAGTACCGCAATACAGGTTATGGCAGCAAATTGTTTTGTTCAGCCATTTGAAAGATTAAAGTTGAATCATCAATTTAGATTTGAGCAGCGCTGGAAAAGGGATTATATAGAAGATTCTCCATTTAAATTAAGCCATAGATTTCGGTATAAATTAACTGCATATTATCCTCTAAACAATTATAAGCTAATCAACAATACATTATTCCTTTCTTTTTATGAAGAAATTTTTGTTCAAGCCGGTAAATCTATTACTTACGATTATTTAGAAGATAACCGAATGTTCCTTGGCCTTGGTTATATTTTAAATGAAAACATTCAAGTACAGGTAGGATATATGTGGACCTTTAGGTATAAAGAAGGGCCCAATAGTTTTGAGCATAGACATATACCAAGAGTTAGCGTGTACCATAATTTAGATTTTCACCGTAGAAGGATTGAAAAGCAAAAAGAAAAAATACAGGTTTTAGAGAACGAATTTTAACAATTTTCCTGTTTTCAGTTAACTTTCTCTAAAAAAATAAAACAAATTACGGATATTTTTTGTGTCCCAATATGATCTTTTTAGATTGCGTTTCATTAAAAACTTTAAACAAAGATTATGATTAAATCAAAAAAGATTGCAGGTTTATTATTTGCTTTTGCCTTATTAGGATCAGCAAGTGTATTTGCCCAAACTCAACAACTGCCACAGCAACAACAGCAAGCTGTAGAAGTAGATGTTAGTGACGAGGAGCTTTCTAAATTTGCTGATGCTTACCAAAAAATTAGAATGGTAAACCAGCAGGCGCAACAGGAGATGGCGAAGAAAGTAGAAGATAGCGGATTTGACATTCAGCGTTTTAATGAAATTCACCAGGCCTCTTTAGACCCAAATACCGAGGTTGATGCTACTGAAGAAGAAATGACAAAGCACAAAGAAGTTGTTACTGAAATTGAAGGTATGCAAGGCGAATTCCAGAAAGAAATGGAAAGTGCTATTTCAGAGGAAGGTCTTGATGTTGCACGTTACGAGAAAATCGCAATGGCACTTCAAACCGATACTGAACTACAACAGAGATTACAGCAGTTAATGCAAGGATAATTTCTAAAGAAGTTTTAGAAATATTGTAATAAAAAAGGCCACCCCTATAGGTGGCCTTTTTTTATGTTTATTTTATAACTACTTTCTTGGCGAAACCAGCAGGTTTACTATATTTTTAGCTCTATACAGAAACAGTCCAAATTGAAATCTATACTTAAAACATATTTTTTATTAATTACAGCAATTCTATTTTGCCAATGGAATTGGAGTGCGCTTTATGCCCAGGAAAAAATGAAACAAAAAGATACTTTAAAATTTGAAAATAAAATTGTGCCCGATGAAATTTGGAGGGAAACCTATGTAGCCCTTTCCCATTACCCGGAGTTAAAAGACACTCCTATTGAATTCAAATTTAAAAAGAAGATTCAGAAATCTTTTATGCAGGCACAGCCAAAAGTTTCAGGATTGCTAAAGAATAAAAAAAATCGTTCATATTTTGTGATGATAAGTGAGCATATTAAAATTGAAGATGAAGTCTTTGATGTGAAAAATGTTCCTTCAGATGTGCTTATTGGCTGGATTGGGCACGAACTAGGCCACATTATGGATTATCGCGAACGCAGTGCAATAAATATGGTATGGTTTGGGGCTAAATATCTTACTTCCAAAAGATATATCCAGGAAGCGGAAAGAGCCGCAGATACATACGCAGTAAACCATGGACTTGGAAAATATATTATTGCTACTAAAGATTTTATTTTAAACCACACTCACCTCGCTGATGCCTATAAAGCCCGAATTAAAAAACTCTACCTGTCACAAGAGGAGATTATGGCTTTAATTGATGAAATTGACGAAGACGACGATTAGGCTTTTTGTTCTTTTACAAACTTTTCCCATTTCGCAAATTTCTCCTCATCCATCACTTTTTCCATTTTTACCTGTCCTCCTTTTTTCTTATTAGCGGCGTTCCATTCAGGGAACATCTCTGGATGCACTTTCGTTACTTTTACGCCTTTTAAAGCTTTAGAACGAGCTACCTTATAATTTTTATTCGCATTTTTTAAAGATTCATCTAAAGCTGTAGTTAATTCTTCTTCAGAAGTAGAACCCTTGGTTCCTAAATACCAGTGATGATGAAACTCTCCATCAATTCTTACCGCAGCCAGCGTAAATTCAGGAATTTTAATATCGAATTTTTCTTCGAGCTCCTGCACTGCATCATTCATTTTATTAACTGAAAGTTGAGAACCAACCACGTTTAAAAAGAATTTTGTTCTTCCGGTGATGCGAATTTCCTTTCGTTCAACATCAGTAAATTTAATGGTATCTCCTATTAAATATCTCCACGCGCCAGAAACGGTACTAATCAGCAGCACATAATCTTTTTCTTCTTCAACTTCACCTAAAGAAATAACCGGTGCATCTTCAACAATAGAACCATCCTGATTAATGTATTCAGCTTTAAAAGGAACAAATTCAAAATAAATTCCGTTATCCAGAATCAACTTCATGGCATTAGTATCAGGTCGCGCCTGGACTGCCAAAAATCCTTCTGAAGCCAGGTAAGTATCAATAACTGTAATTGGGTGGCCCAATAAATCATTAAAACTCTTTTCGTAAGGTTCAAATGCAACTCCGCCTGAAGCGTAAACTCTGAGGTTTGGCCAGATATCGTGAATATTATCAAGATTATTATGTTCAATAACCTTTTTCATCATAAGTTCAAGCCAGGACGGGATTCCGCTTAGGGCTCCAATATCCCAGTTTTTAGCATTTTCGGCAATACGTTGAACGCGCTCATCCCATTTTTCAATTTTTGAAATTTCTTCCCCGGGTTTATAATACCCGCGAAACCAAAAAGGAATATTACTTGCACTAATCCCGCTAATTTCACCTTCTTCGTGGTCGCCTTCTTTCTCAAGATCGGTAGAGCTTCCTAGCATCATAATTTCCTTTTCAAAGAAATCTGGCGGAAGATCAAAATTGCTTAATGCACTCACCTGTTTAATACCTGCCTTTCTAATAGATTCCAGCATTTCATCGGTAACTGGGATACGTTTACTGCTTGTTCCGGTAGTTCCAGAACTTACGGCAAAATAAGGAGGCCTTCCCGGCCAGGTAACGTCTTTTTCACCATCGTGTAATTTATACCACCATTCATTATTAAGCTTATTGTAATCAAAATAAGGCACCTTATCAGCAAATGTCTTTTGAACATCACCTGACTTTAAAATAGATTCAAAATCGTAATGTTTTCCAAATTGGGTGTCTTGTGCCTTTTTAAGCAATTTAGTAAGTACCTCTTTTTGGGCTTCTTCTGCTTCCGGTTCAGAAACAATGGTATCGCGAAGATCTATAAGACTTTTAATTAAGGAACCTACTATGGGCATAATCTTGATTTTTATTGGTGGTTATATTCAAAATTGAAGATAAAAAAAACCAAAATCAACATTATTAATGTCTTGACAATTATCAATAATTTAACCTTTATAAACGGCTAAGATTGCTGGAGACTTTCCACACATTTTTCGGCACACCTTTCCCCGTCTATTGCTGCAGAAATAATTCCGCCGGCATAACCTGCACCTTCCCCGCAGGGATAAAGCCCTTTTATTTGCACGTGTTCAAAAGTGTAAGGATCTCGCGGGATTCTTACCGGGGAGGAAGTCCTGGATTCCGGGGCGTGAACCACAGCTTCGTTGGTTAAAAAACCACGCATACTTTTGTTAAACTCTTTAAACCCGCCTTGTAAAGTCTTATGAATAAAATCGGGAAAAACTTCACCCAAATCAGTTGAAGTTACACCGGGTTTATAAGACGTAACCGGCAAATTAGCAGAAACTTTTCCCCGGATAAAATCCACTAAACGTTGCGCAGGAACTTTCTGGGTGCTTCCGCCTTCCAACCAGGCTTTTTGTTCTATTTGCTTCTGAAATTCCATTGCAGCCAACGGATTCCCTTCAGCATTTTTGAAATCTGAAAGCCTTAACTCTACCACAATTCCCGAATTCGCGGTTGGTTGATCGCGTTTACTGGGAGACCAGCCGTTGGTAACTACTTCACCCGGAGCGGTAGCGCAGGGAGCGATAATTCCGCCGGGGCACATACAAAAAGAGTACATACCCCTACCCCCTATTTGCTTCACAATACTATAAGGCGAAGGTGGAAGAAATTCTCCCCTGGAATCACATTTATACTGAATTTGATCTATAAGTTCTTGTGGGTGCTCTACCCTAACCCCTAGCGCAAAAGCTTTGGCTTCAATTTTTACATTTTTCCTATGTAAAAGTTCAAAAATATCCCTGGCCGAGTGTCCCGTAGCCAGGATAATTTTTTTCGAATTAATTGTTTCGCCTTTTAGGGTTTTAATTCCGGTAACTTCATTATTTAAAACAAGGATATCGGTCATCCGGGTGTCAAAAAGAACTTCTCCACCACAATTTAAAATGAGCTCTCTGATATCCGCAATAATCGCCGGGAGTTTGTTTGTACCAATATGCGGGTGCGACTCTACCATAATTTCTGAAGTAGCCCCAAAACCAACTAATAATTTCAGAATTCTATCTACATCCCCGCGTTTCTTAGAGCGGGTGTAGAGTTTTCCATCACTGTAAGTTCCGGCGCCACCTTCTCCAAAACAGTAATTGGAATCCTCATTTACAATATGTTCAATATTGAGTGCTTTCAGGTCTCGCCGCCGGGTTCTGACGTCCTTTCCCCTTTCAATAATAATGGGTTTAAATCCTAATTCAATACAACGTAGTGCAGCAAAAAGACCGGCAGGGCCGGCTCCAATAATTATAATTTCTTCTTTATTTTCTATATTCTGGTAATCTGGGAGATAAATTTTTTCTTCAGTAAATGCTTCTTTTACGTATACATCAACCTTTAAATTGATTTTTATATCCTTTTGCCTGGCATCAATAGATCGTTTTAAAACATTTACATAAGTAATATCCTTTTTAGCTATACCCCCGTGCCGGGAAACTGCCTGCTTAAGTTTATGCTGATTTGCAGCCTCTTCCGGGCTTACTCGAATTTGATATTGATACTTCATTTTATAAAATCTGTCACAAAAATATACTTTTCAAATTTGTCTGTTAAAACTAATAGAATTAGACAATTGTTAAAAGGCTAATGCCACTAAATTAATTTAGGAGGTTTTAAAATATTGACTTATTTTGGACAAGCTTTAAAAACCCAAATCTATTTTATACAACTACCCGAATGAATTCTACAGCCCGCTACCCTATGGTTTCTTATGAAGAGGCCTCTCCCGAAGTTCAGGAAATTTATGATGATACCAAAAAAACCCTCCAACTTCCATTTGTTTTAAATTGGTTTAAATGCCAGGGCACCAACGCTACTTTATTAAAAGGAAACTGGAGTAAATTGAAGAATACCTTGATGGAAGGAGAAGTACCTAATGTGCTTAAACAACTTATAATATACAATGTGTCTAAGGAACGTGGCTGTAATTATTGTTCTCACGCTCACGGGATTTTTGCCGATAGTATGAGTGCTATGATTTCTGAAGATGAAGGTTTTAAAGCTACAGAAAACATCAATTCCCCTTCAATGCCGGCTAGTTTTAGAACTGCGGTAAAAATTGTCACCCATGCCGCGTTAAACCATAGCGAAGTTTCAGATGAAGATTTTGAGGAACTGGAAAAAGCAGGTTTTTCTCAACGAGAAGTTCAGGAATTAATGGCCCAGGCCGATTTAGTGAATATGCTGAATACCATAGCCGATGTTTCAGGAATTAAAATAGACAACGAATTACTGGAAACTCCGGAATAAGTTCATTTTTATATGGAATCCTTACAGGACAGAACCTCCCGGGTTTATAGAATTACTTATGAAACTTTTTCTAAATTCAGCAATAATCTAAATCGTTGCAAAAATTTAGAAGAAGTTTCTCAGGTTTCTGTGCGTTTTTTAAAATATCTGCTTAATTTTCATCTTTTTAGAATTTGTATAAACCAGGCCGGCTCATATTTAGTCTATTGCCAGTGCAATTCCAGTGGTGAATTTGATCTTATTTCAAAAGAAAATTTACTTGCTCATGAATTGCGGATTTTAGAGAATAATATTCCGGTTAAGACGGAAGAAATTCCGTTTCAATTAAGTGAGAAAATTGTTTCTACCACCTTAGAATCCCCATCTTTATGGTGCTGGACTTTTAAAAAAATGGATGTAGATTTTACTGTTTCCCTAATCTCAGATAAAAATAAAGCTTTTGATGTTGGAGATATTGAAATGCTAAAATTAATAAGCGATAGTTTCCAGGCGAAGTTTCAGGAAATTTATTTAAAAGAAGAGCTTTACCATAAAAATCAATCCTTGCTACAAGCATTAGACGTAATTAAAAATCAGAATAAAAAAATCAATCAAATCGTAGAAAACCAAAAGCAAACCATCGCTGACCGTACTAAAGAAGTGGTAGAAAAGAATGAGAAATTATTACATATTTCAGCTTTAAATGCCCATAATGTTAGAGAACCTTTATCCCGAATTCAGGGTATAGTTCAGCTTTTTGAAGTTTTTGACGATAAAACCTGCAGGGAAGAATTAGTACCAAAACTTAAACAATCATCAGAAGAAATGGATAAGGTATTAAGGGAAGTTATTGAAATGGCTTCTTTAGAATTAACCCAGCTAAAAGCAAAAGAATTATGAGGACCATTATCCTTGTAGACGACCAGCCCATAGCCAATTTTATTACCCGAAAACTTTTGGAAATAGAAGGTTATGATAAAGATGTAGTAGACTTCACTAATCCAGAAGAAGCCCTGGCCTATTTGGAAGAGCGGCAAAACACGCTTATATTTTTAGATCTAAATATGCCTGAAATGAATGGTTGGGAATTTCTTGATTGCCTGAAAGCTAAAGGGCATCAGCATAGGATAATTATCCTTACCTCCAGTACCAGTGCCGTAGACCGTAATAAAGCAAAAGAATATCCTTCGGTAATAGAATTTATAGAAAAGCCTTTGAACAAGAATAAATTCGCCCAGCTCCAACCGCTTTTGCAACAATCGTAACCTACATCGAGGAAAACTTCCAAGCCGTTCATAAAAAAAATATTTCAAACTTAGAGATTAATCTCCTAACATTTTAATCTCGATTATCGAGTAAATGAGCTTAAAACCAAATCATAGAGCACTTTTAGAACTTGCCCACGCTAAAATGCATTTTGGAAAATATAAAGGCTATTATTTAAGCGACATTCCGGAATATTATTTGGTTTGGTATCGCCAAAAAGGATTCCCAGAAGGTAAACTTGGCCAACAAATGAGCGAGGTGTTTGAACTTAAACTCAACGGGATGGAACAATTGCTTAGAGATATAAGAAGAAAGTTTCCAAAACCCTGAGTATTCTTCAGTCTAAAACGCGGTTTTAACTTTAAAAATATTAGGTTTAAAATTAACGGCTTTTCTATTCTTCTTTGTAATTTAGCGCCCTGAATCAAACAACGCAACAAACACTTCTTAAGATGGCCGAAACCAAGTATATTTTTGTCACCGGCGGCGTTTCCTCTTCCCTTGGAAAAGGAATTATAGCAGCTTCTCTGGCAAAATTACTACAAGCGCGTGGATTTAGAACCACTATTCAGAAACTCGACCCCTACATTAACGTAGATCCCGGCACCCTAAATCCTTACGAACACGGCGAATGCTATGTTACCGAAGATGGCGCTGAAACCGATCTTGACCTTGGCCATTACGAACGTTTTTTGAACGTAAATACTTCTCAGGCAAACAATGTAACTACAGGCCGTATTTACCAAAGTGTTATTGAAAAAGAACGCCGAGGGGAATTTCTTGGAAAGACCGTTCAGGTTGTTCCGCATATTACTAACGAAATTAAAGATCGTATCCAGATCCTTGGCCAAAACGGTGATTACGATATTGTAATTACCGAAATTGGCGGAACTGTAGGCGATATTGAATCTTTACCATATATTGAAGCGGTTAGACAGTTGAAGTGGGAATTAGGCGATGAAAACGCTCTAATTATTCATCTTACACTTGTGCCCTATCTTGCCGCTGCCGGTGAATTAAAAACCAAACCAACCCAGCACAGCGTAAAAACTTTGATGGAAAGCGGACTGAAAGCCGATATCCTGGTTTGTAGAACCGAGCACGAACTTTCAGATGATATTCGGCGTAAATTGGCGATTTTCTGTAACGTGAGACAGGAAGCGGTTATCCAGAGCATTGATGCTGCTACTATTTACGATGTCCCAAATTTAATGCTGAAAGAAGGCCTGGACACAGTAACCTTAAAGAAATTACACCTACCTGACGAAACCACGCCAAATTTAGATAGATGGAACCAGTTTTTAGATCGGCATAAAAATCCTAAAGCTGAAATTACTATTGGCTTAATTGGGAAGTATGTGGAGCTGCAGGATTCCTATAAGTCTATCCTGGAAGCTTTTATTCACGCGGGTGCAGAAAATGAAGTTAAGGTAAATGTAGAAAGTATTCATTCTGAATTTATTAATGAAAATACCATTGACCATAAATTCGCCAATTTAGACGGAATTTTAGTTGCACCTGGATTTGGAGAACGTGGAGTTGAAGGAAAAATTGATGCGGTTAAATATGCACGCCAACATAATTTGCCGTTTTTGGGCATTTGTTTAGGAATGCAAATGGCAGTTATTGAATTTGCCAGGAACGTATTAAAGTTAAAAACTGCCAATTCTACCGAAATGGATCCTAAAACCAAACACCCGGTTATAGATCTAATGGAAGAACAAAAAGAGGTTACTCATAAGGGCGGAACTATGCGACTGGGTGCCTGGGATTGTGAACTTACAGAAGGTTCAAAAATTCACGAAGCATACGGTAAAACCGAAATTAAAGAGAGACATCGTCACCGTTACGAATACAACAACAAATACAAGGAAGAACTGGAAAAATCAGGAATGCTAAGTACGGGTATAAATCCCGAAACCGGCCTGGTAGAAGTTATAGAGTTAAAAGAACACCCCTGGTTTGTGGGAGTTCAATATCACCCGGAATATAAAAGTACAGTTGCGACTCCGCACCCGGTTTTTATCGCCTTTATTAAGGCTGCCTACGATTTCTCCAAAAAAAGAAAAAATGCCAGTCTGGCACAAAAATAAAAGTGGCCGACTTATTGACCAAAAGCAAGTTATAGTTTAGAAAAGCATGGAAGAAAAAAAATTTGATGTTCAGTCCTTAATTGGATTCATACTTATTGGTGGAATTTTACTTTGGATGTTGTACACCAACAGCCCTTCGGAAGCAGAAGTAGAACCACAACAGGAAACCGAACAGGTTGAAGTTCCCGGAAATACAGATTCCAATCAACCCCCACAGCAACAGGAAACACAAACTCCGGGCGCAGATTCTACTGCCCTTTCCCAGGCTCGTGAGCGTTTGGGTGCCTTTGGGTATTCAGCCAGTCTTCCATCGGCTACAGAAAATACTACTACAATTTCTAATGATGTTTTAGAACTTAAAATTGATAATAAGGGTGGGTATATTTCAGAAGCAAGATTAACGAATTTTAAAACCTTTGATTCTATTCCGGTTTATTTAATTAAAGACGGAAATGCTTCTTTCAACATTAATTTTACCACTACAGACGGTAGAACATTAGATACTGAAAACCTTTATTTCGAACCTGAAGTTACTCAAAGCGGAGATAACCAGATTATCTCTATGAAACTGAAGGTTGCAGAAAACGAATTCCTTGAATATCGCTATGTATTGAAACCGGGAGAATATATGCTGGATTTCAGCATTAGATCTCAGGGTCTAAGTAACGTATTTAGCAGTTCCAGGGATATTAATATGGATTGGCAGTTAAAAGGTTACCGTCACGCCAAAAGTATTTCATACGAAAATCAATATACTGAACTCATTTATGAATATGATGATGGTGACGATGACTATCTAGGTGGCGGTGACTCTGAAGAGCAGGAAGATGAGAATGTTACATACGTAGCCTTTAAACAACATTTCTTTACCTCTATTTTACTAACTGACACTCCATTTACTCGTGGAAAATTCAATTCGCAAAACCTGGTACAGGATGAGGAAGTAGATACGGTTTATACCAAAAATTTTGCTGCTCAAATGCCACTAGAGTTAAATGGCGGAGAGCTTAATTATAATATGAACTGGTATTACGGCCCAACAGATTATACAATCCTTAATAATTATGATCGTAATCTGGATGAAATTGTACCATTAGGTTGGGGAATCTTTGGATGGATCAACAAATATGTTTTCATACCGTTTTTCTCATTTCTTAGCGGAGTTCTACCTAGTTACGGTATTGCCATTATTGTAATGACCATTGTGGTGAGAATTGTGCTTTCTCCTGTTACCTATAAATCTTATCTCTCTCAAGCTAAAATGAAGGTTTTAAGACCTGAAATTAACGAGCTTAACGAGAAGTACAAAGATAACGCGATGAAGAAGCAGCAGGAAACCATGAAGCTTTACAGCAAAGCGGGAGCCAGCCCAATGAGTGGTTGTTTACCGGCTCTGATGCAAATTCCGGTTTTCTATGCACTTTTCCAGTTTTTCCCAAGTGCATTCCAGCTAAGACAAAAAGGATTTTTATGGGCAGATGATTTATCGAGTTATGATACCATCGCCGAATTACCGTTTCATATCCCCTTTTATGGAGATCACGTAAGTTTATTCCCAATTTTAGCATCTATAGCTATCTTTGTTTATATGATGATGACCACCGGCCAAAGTATGCAGCAGGCCCAACAACCGGGAATGCCAAATATGAAATTTATTATGTACCTGTCGCCGTTATTTATGCTTGTGTTCTTTAACAACTTTGCCAGTGGACTTTCACTTTACTATTTCACCTCTAACCTTATTACTATCGGAATTATGTTGGTGATTAAATATGTGATTATTGATGAAGATAAAATTCACGCAAAAATCCAGGAGAACAAGAAGAAGCCTAAAAAGCAAAACAAGTTCACCAGGAAAATGCAGGAAATGATGGAGCAGGCAGAGCAACAACAAAAGCAGAAAAAGAAATAAGTTGATTCCTTAAATAGTAAAGCCGGTTTAAAAATGTTTTAAACCGGCTTTACTATTTAATAACAAGTTAGATCCTGAAATAAATTCAGGATGACGAAAGGATTGAAACTATTTAAACAGTCTTTTTTAATTCTTATCCCCCAGCAAAGGTACAAACCGGAATTGTCCAAACTCGGTTTTATCAAATTCCTTCGGCGATTTTCTTATAAAAAGGGTCATTATTTGTATATCGTCGCCCACAGGAATTACCATTTTACCGCCAACCTTTAATTGTCCTAAAAGATCATTTGGCACGAAAGGCGCACCGGCAGTCACAATTATTTTATCAAAAGGAGCATAATCTGGCATTCCTTTGTAACCATCACCGAAACTTAGATGTTTAGGGCGGTAGCCTATTTTATTTAAAAAGGCTTTTGTTTTCTTATAAAGTTCCCGTTGGCGTTCAATACTATAGACTTTTGCGCCAAGTTCGCAAAGAACGGCAGTTTGGTACCCGCTTCCGGTTCCTATTTCCAAAACTTTATCACCTTTTTCAATTTCCAGTTTTTCGGTTTGAAAAGCAACCGTATATGGTTGGGAAATCGTTTGGTCTGCCGCTATAGGGAAAGCCTTATCCTGGTAGGAGTGATCTTCAAAACTACTATCCATAAATAAATGCCTAGGAATTTTCCCAATTGCATCTAAAACTGCTTTATCGGTAATTCCCTTTTTCTTTACGGTTTTTACCAATTGCTGTCTTTTTCCCTTATGTCTATAGTTATCTTCAATCACTTTCTTCCCGTTTAAAATGCAAAAATACTCATTAGAAGTCAAAGATGCCAAGCGAAAACGGGGGAGATTCTCCTCTATATTGCTAAACTATTTGCAATCAAAATGCTATTTTTGTGAAAAATGCTAATTAATATGTTGAAAGCTGGCGTGCTTGGTGCAGGACACTTAGGAAAGATTCATCTCAAATTACTTAATCAGTCTGAAAAATATGAACTTGTCGGTTTTTACGATGCCGATTCAGAAAATGCCGAAAAGGTTTCTAAAGAATTCGGTTATAAAAAATTTGATTCCATAGGTGAGCTTATCGCCGCCGTAGATGTGGTCGACGTGGTAACTCCTACCCTTTCTCACTTTGAAGTCGCCAAAAAAACTATTACTGAGGGAAAACATCTTTTTATAGAAAAACCCATAACTAACACTTTTGCTGAAGCCGAAGAACTTATCGGTTTAGCGAAAAAACACGGTGTAAAAGGCCAGGTAGGCCACGTAGAGCGTTTTAACCCCGCATTTAGGGCTGTGGCTTCCAGGATTGAAAATCCTATGTTTATAGAAGCGCATCGCCTTGCAGAGTTCAATCCGCGCGGAACTGATGTTCCTGTGGTCCTGGATCTAATGATTCACGATATTGATGCGGTACTAAGTGTAGTAAAATCTAAGGTGAAAAATATTAACGCCAGCGGAGTTTCAGTAATTAGTGATACTCCCGATATTGCCAACGCCCGGATTGAATTTGAAAACGGATGCGTAGCCAATTTAACCGCCAGCCGAATTTCAATGAAAAATATGCGTAAATCAAGGTTTTTTCAGCGGGACGCGTATATCTCGGTAGACTTCCTGGAGAAAAAATGCGAGGTCGTAAAAATGAAAGACGCTCCGGAAACTCCGGATGATTACGCGATGGTTTTACAAAATGCGGAAGGCGTTAAAAAGCAAATCTATTTTGATAACCCTGATGTTTCTCCAAACAACGCCATTTTAGATGAGTTAGAAACATTTGCCGATGCCATAAATAATAATACCACGCCAATTGTAACGCTGGAACAGGGCGCTGAAGCCTTGCGCGTCGCAAATAGAGTTATTGCAAATTTTAGTAAATAAAAAATATTAATTACAATCAAGTTTCAGAATTATTTTGAACTTGATTCTATATAAAACCACATAAAATGAAGAATGTAGCAGTTATAGGAGCAGGAACCATGGGCAACGGAATCGCCCATACTTTTGCCCAGTTTGGATACCAGGTTAAATTAATAGATATTTCAGAAGAAAGCCTCGATAAAGGGATGAAAACTATTTCGGGAAATTTAGACCGAATGGTTTCTAAAGAAAAAATTAGCGAAGCAGATAAAGAAGCGACCTTAAACAACATTACAACCTTTACCGATATTCCTACCGGAATAAAAGAAGTAGACCTGGTAGTTGAAGCCGCTACAGAAAATGAAGGTTTAAAACTAAAAATCTTCAAGCAACTGGACGAGAATTGTTCAGCTTCAACGATTTTAGCGAGTAATACTTCTTCTATTTCTATTACAAAAATCGCTTCGGTAGTTTCTAATCCCGAACGTGTAATTGGAATGCATTTTATGAATCCGGTGCCAATTATGAAACTGGTAGAGATTATTCGCGGTTACAGCACAAGTGATAAAGTTACCTCAAGCATTATGGAACTTTCAGAAAAACTAAATAAAGTTCCGGTTGAAGCTAATGATTACCCCGGTTTCGTAGCCAACCGAATCTTAATGCCAATGATTAACGAAGCGATTGAAACTTATTATAACGGCGTGGCCGGTGTAAAAGAAATCGATACTGTTATGAAACTCGGGATGGCGCATCCAATGGGCCCACTTCAACTGGCCGATTTTATAGGTCTTGATGTTTGCCATTCTATTCTAGAAGTGATGTATGATGGTTTTAAAAATCCGAAATACGCACCTTGCCCATTATTGAGGAATATGGTGATGGCCGGGAAACTGGGAATAAAATCTGGAGAAGGTTTTTACGACTATTCTGAAAGTAAAAAAGCCGAAAAGGTTTCAGCACAATTCAGCTAAATAAATGTATAATTAGATTTGACAAAAATACTTCCATTTAGAGCTGTAAGGCCGCAACGGGCCAAAGCCGGACTTGTAGCTACAAAATCTTTTGAAGATTATACTGAAGCTGAAATAAGATCAATTTTACAATATAACCCTTATTCATTTTTACATATTTTGAATCCGGGTTATAAATTCCAGCATGAAATAACCGGCGGGCAACGCTTCCAGATGGTAAAAAATCGCTACCTGGAATTCAGGGAAGAAAATTCATTTATAAAAGATGAAAAACCGGCCTATTATCTGTATAAAATAGTAAGCAGGGAAACTACCTGTTGCGGTATTATTGCTGCTGCCAGTGCCGAAGATTATGAGAATAATCTTATAAAAAAGCACGAAGATACTATTGCGCGCCGTGAAACTTTGTTTAAGGATTATCTTAAAGTTGTAGGTTTTAATACCGAACCTGTACTTCTAACCTACCCCGATAATTCCAAAATAAATGAAGTTATTGACCAGGTAATGCAAACCCGTGCCGAATATGAATTTGCCACTGTAAACCGGGAAATTCATTATCTCTGGAAAATAGATCAGGTTGATTTATTAAAGCAAATTCAGGAAGAATTCGAGCAAATGCCGCATTTGTATATCGCAGACGGTCACCATCGAAGTGCTTCCTCCTATTTGTTGGCGCAGGAATCCAGGAAGGCTAACCCAAATCATACCGGGAAAGAACCTTATAACTTTTTTATGAGTTACCTTATTTCAGAAAGTAACCTTAATATTCACGAATACAGCAGACTCATTACCGATTTAAACGGGAATACCAAAGAAGAATTTCTTATCCAGCTGGATGAATATTTCAGAATTGAAAACCACGGGATGGAAGTTTATAAACCCCAGCAAAAGCATCATTTTAATATGTATTTAGACGGGGAATTTTATTCGCTTTATTTGCGAAAAACAAACTATGAATTTGGAGATTCTTTGACTAAATTAGATCCCTATATTCTGTATAAAAAAGTGCTTCAACCAATTTTGGGAATTGAAGACCTTAGAAATGATAAGCGTATTTCTTATATTCACGGTAAAAATGATTTAATTGAGCTCAAAACTCGTATAGATAAAGGTGAATTTGCAGTCGGTTTTGGAATGCTTCCCTTAAGTATTGATGAAATAAAAGAAACTGCCGACGAAGGATTAACGATGCCTCCCAAAAGTACCTATATTGAACCCAAACTTTTAAACGGCCTCACTATCTACGAGTTTGAAACCAACTAAAAATTGATTGCATGAGTATTGCTGAAAATATAAAAAAATATAGAACTGAACTTCCTGAAGATGTCACTTTAGTGGCTATTTCAAAAACCAAACCTACAGAAGATCTTTTAGAAGCTTATGAAGCCGGCCAGAGACATTTTGGAGAGAATAAAATTCAGGAAATGACTGAGAAATGGGAAGAACTTCCCAAAGATATTAAATGGCATATGGTTGGGCACGTGCAGCGAAACAAGGTGAAATACATGGCGCCTTACGTTTCTCTGATTCACGCGGTAGATAGTTTAAAATTATTGAAAGAAATTAATAAAGAAGCCGACAAAAATGAACGTTCTATAGATTGTCTTCTGCAAATTAAGATTGCTGAAGAAGAGAGTAAATATGGAATTTCGACTGAAGAAGCCAGGGAAATATTAGATTCAGACAAGTTTAAAAGCTTAAATCACATCAAGGTAAAAGGACTCATGGGAATGGCTACTTTTACAGATGATGAATCTCAGGTAAAAAAAGAATTTGAACACCTTAAATCGGTTTTTGACGATTTTAAAGAGACATATTCAGATATGAATATCCTTTCTATGGGAATGAGCGGAGATTACAAAATCGCTTTAGATAGCGGTAGTAATATGGTACGCATAGGAAGTGATATTTTTGGTGAAAGGAATTATTAAGAGATAGAGAAAATATTTTTTGTACGCAGTAGTAGACATAGAAACCACCGGTGGTAAATATAACGAAGAAGGAATTACGGAAATTGCAATTTATAAATTTGATGGTTTAAAAGTAGTAGACCAGTTTATAAGTCTTGTAAACCCCGAAAAACCAATTCAGCCCTTTGTGGTTAACCTCACGGGAATTAATAACGAAATGCTTCGTAATGCACCAAAATTTTACGAAGTAGCTAAACGCATTGTAGAAATTACTGAAGATTGTGTTCTGGTAGCCCACAATGCGAAATTTGATTATAGAATTCTTCGCACCGAATTTAAAAGGCTTGGTTTCGATTTTGAAAGGAGATCTCTTTGTACGGTAGAACTTTCCAAAAAACTTATTCCCGGGCAGGACTCATATAGTTTGGGAAAACTGGTTAGAGCGCTGGGAATTCCGTTAAGCGACAGGCACCGTGCCAGTGGCGATGCGCAGGCGACGGTAAAGCTTTTTAAAATGTTACTCGCAAAAGATATTGAAAAGAATATTCTAAAAGATGCGGTAAAATTAGAACCAAAACGCCAGATAGATACCCGTCTTGTTTATATCCTTGAAGATTTACCGGTAATTACGGGTGTATATTATTTTCATAACGAAGAAGGCGAAATTATCTACATAGGAAAAAGCCAGAATATTAAAAAACGGGTAACCCAGCATTTCACAAATGAACAGCGAAAAGCCCGGGAAATGCAGAAAGAAGTTAGCTCGGTTAGTTTTGAAGCCACAGGAAACGAACTGGCAGCCCTTTTAAAAGAAAATCAGGAGATAAAACATAACAAACCTAAATTCAATAAGGTTTTAAAAAAGAATATATTCAGCCACGCCCTTTACTACTCTACCGATGAAGACGGCTATATTAATTTAAAAATTGGTCGTGCCGGCAGAAAAAATAGTATTACCACTTTTTCTTCTTTAAAACGAGCTCAAAACGTTTTAGAGATGTGGACAAAAACCTATGAGCTCTGCTCCAGGTTATGTAATCTGGAAAAAGGTGATGGAAATTGCTTTAATTATACCATAGAAAAATGTAATGGGGCCTGCATAAAATCAGAATCGGCTGAAGTTTACAACGAAAGGGTGAGAGCCTTAATCAATCAGCATTCTTATAAAAACCAACATATGCTGGTTATAGATCGTGGCCGTGATATAGACGAAAAAAGCGCATTGCTCGTTGAGGATGGCGAATTTAAAGGTATTGGGTATTTTAACTTAAATCACCAGATCAACAATATAGATATTATCAGGTCTATAATTACTCCTATGAAAAACGACCGGGACGCCCAGCACATAATACAAAGCTATTTACGCCGAAATTCCCGCTTAAAAATTGTACCATTAGCCCCGGCAGACTAAATAAGTTTTAAATTACTCAGAACATAGAGGAATTTATTTAAATTTGAATAATTCCAAAAAATTCATTTTTGAACAGAACGCAACCTAAACCAGGCTGGAAATCCAAAATCCACGAAATAATTTATGAGGCCGATACCCCGGCAGGTAAATTTTTTGATGTTGCCTTACTTATTGTTATTGCTATAAGTATTATTCTGGTAATGCTGGAAAGTGTTAGCACACTTAATCTCAAATTTTATTGGCATTTTTATATTGCCGAATGGATTATTACCATAATTTTTACCATAGAATATATCTTAAGGGTAATAGCAATTAAAAGACCTAAAAATTATATTTTTAGTTTTTATGGGATTGTAGATCTACTTTCCACCCTCCCAACCTATCTCTCCCTTATTCTTGGGGGCCATAATTTACTCTTTGCGGTAAGGGCGTTAAGGTTACTCAGAGTATTTAGAATTTTAAAGATTACGCGCTATATCGGGGAATCTAACCGACTTTTATTAGCATTACGTAATAGTAGGCCTAAAATTATTGTTTTTCTCTTTGCCGTGCTTATTATTTGTGTGATTATGGGAACGGTGATGCATTTGGTAGAAGGAGAAAAAGGAGGTTTTGATAATATTCCCCTTAGTATTTATTGGGCTATTGTAACCCTTACTACAGTTGGTTTTGGTGATATACATCCGGTCACTCCCCTTGGTAGGTTTATCGCATCTTTTATTATGATTGTAGGTTATGGAATTATTGCGGTCCCAACCGGAATCGTTACTTCTGAAATTACCCGGGCTCAAAAAAAACCAATTCCTACCAATACCCAGGTTTGCCCTCATTGTAACGAAGCCAAACATATGGATGATGCTGAATTTTGCCATAACTGCGGAAAAAAGCTCAATGAAGAATAATTATCTACTTAATGTAGTTGGCCCTACCGCTATCGGTAAAACTTCCCTGGCCATCAATCTCGCTAAAAAATTTAATACTGAAATACTTTCAGCTGATTCGCGGCAGTTTTATAAAGAAATGCGCATCGGCACCGCCGTTCCTTCAACTGAAGAACTACGGGTTGCTAAACACCATTTTATTCAACATATTTCTATTGAAGATAATTATAATGTTGGCGATTTTGAATCTGAAGCCATTCAGAAATTAAAAGAGATTTTTCAAGATCACGATTTGGCAATAATGGTTGGCGGCAGTGGTTTGTACACGAAAAGTGTTCTGCAAGGCCTGGATTATTTTCCTGACGTTCCTTCGGAAATCAGGCATAATCTGAATTTAAAATTTGAAGAAGAAGGTTTGTTACCACTTCAACAAGAATTACAAAAACACGACCCCGAATATTATAAAATAGCCGATGTTGAAAATCCGCAGCGTGTTATAAGATCCCTAGAAGTTTGCATAGCATCAGGAAAACCATATTCTTCTTATTTAAATCAGCCTAATAAACAGCGCAATTTTATCCCGATAAGTATTGGACTTACCGCCGATCGGGAAATAATCTATAACCGTATTAACCGACGTGTAGATTTAATGATGAAAGAAGGCTTACTAGAGGAAGCCGAAAAGCTTTTCCCTCAAAGGGATCTCAATGCTTTAAATACGGTAGGCTATAAAGAGCTTTTTAGTTTTTTGGAAGGAGAAATTTCCCTTGAAACCGCAATAGCTGAAATCAAAAAAAATACCCGCAGATTCGCAAAAAGACAACTTACCTGGTTTAGAAAAGATCAAGATATTCACTGGTTCGATTTTAAAACTCCACCGGAAGAAATTCAAGAATTTATTGAGGTAAAAATCGCTGAATAAATCCAATTCTTAAACAAATCTCAACAGTAACCCCTCCGGCCTTCGGTCACCTCCCCATGAAAATAAGGGGAGGAGCTTGAATAATTCTACTTACATGAATTAAGAAACCATAAACAGCTCCCCTCCTTTTCTAGGAGGGGAATAAATTCAGCGCAGCTATAGAAAGGGGTGGTTAAACCCCGCTCTTAAATCTCAATCTTTGCGCCAAGTAATTTTACAAATTCCCTTATAAAAGCTGCGTGGCCAGGCCAGGCTGGTGAGGTTACCAGGTTACCGTCTACCACCGCTTCAGTAGGTTCAACTTCTTTATAGGTCCCACCAACCAGTTCTATTTCAGGACCTATGGTTGGATAAGCGGTGAGCGTTCTTCCTTTTAAAACTCTTGCTACAGTAAGAATTTGAATAGCATGACAAATTGAAGCCACCGGCTTATCTTTTTCAAAGAAATGTTTCGTAATTTCTATTACTTTTTGGTTCAATCTAAGATATTCCGGGGCGCGGCCACCAGCCATTACAAATCCGTCATAATCGTCTGCAAAAACCTCATCAAAAGAATAGTTGAGCTCAAACAAATGACCGGATTTTTCAGTGTAGGTCTGGTCTCCATCAAAATCGTGAATTGCAGTCTTTATCTTGTCGCCTTTTTTCTTTCCCGGACAAACCGTATGCACAGTATACCCCAGCATTTCTAACATCTGGAAGGGAACCATAGTTTCATAATCTTCAGCAAAATCTCCGGTTAAAAAAAGTATTTTTTTCATAATAATATTGGTTTTAGTCAATTTTTAAGTTAAGAAAATTAAGTCTAAGCACTGGTAATCAGTTTTTAAAAAATAGTTAAATATAATTTTTGATTGCCATTTTAAAAAAAGCTTGAGTAACTTTTGGGTTCAGCCAAAAACATAATTATGCAAGATCGCAGAACATTTATCAAGAAGTCGGGGCTATTTGTCGCCGCCACTACGCTTCCAATTCCTAATTTTTTACTTCAGAAGAATAAAGAAAAACTAGGAGTAGCCCTGGTAGGCCTTGGAAATTACAGCACCGGACAACTTGCTCCTGCACTTCAGGAAACCGATTATTGCGAATTAAGAGGAATAGTAACGGGAAGCCCTGAGAAAATCCCTGTATGGCAAAAGAAATATGGGATTAAAGATCAAAACGTGTATAATTATGATAACATGGATGAGATTGCCAATAATGATGACATAGATGTAATCTATATAGTGTTACCCACGGGACTCCACGCCGAGTTCGCTATTAAAGCGGCCAACGCAGGTAAACACGTTTGGTGCGAAAAGCCTATGGCTAAAACTTCAGAAGAATGTCGACAAATAATTGAAGCCTGTAATGATAACGGGGTGAAACTTTCTATTGGTTATAGAATGCAACACGAGAAAAATACGCAAACCTTAATGAAATGGGCTGAAACCAAACCTTTTGGTAAAATGAAAAACGTAAAAGCCGAAGCCGGTTATTATGGTGATCCTATGAATCCCTGGAAACTAGAAAAAGAAATGGGTGGCGGTGCTATGTACGATATGGGCGTTTACCCGCTAAATGCAGCGCGCTATACCACCGGCTTAGAACCAATTTCGGTTAGCGCAAAACATATTATAAATAGACCTGAAATTTTTGATGAAGTTGATGAAACCACGGTTTTTGATCTTGAATTTCCTAACGGAATTGTTGCTAATTGCAAAACCAGTTTTGGGGAAAGTATGAATAACCTGGAAATAGATTGTGAAGATGGCTGGTACTATTTACGACCTTTCCAATCTTACTCTGGAGTTAAAGGAAAAGCCAGCGACGGTACCGTATTACCTCCTTTTGGGAAAAATCAACAGGCAGTGCAAATGGATGATGATGCCCTGGCCATTATCAATGATAAAAAAGTGATGGTTCCCGGGGAAGATGGATTAAAGGATATTGTAATTCTTGAAAAAATCTATGAATCTGCAGCTAATGGTGGGGAAAGATTAAAATTATAATCTTTGGTTATTCTGTTATTTCTGAAAAATGAGCTTAATAAATTTCCGAATTATATGTTCAATAGCCATTTTAAACTAACATCCTTAAAAATTTGCGGGTAATATATTTACTCATAAATTTTAATTAATTTTACCAACTTTTATTTTAAAAAATTATTTCTATTAAGAATCCAACTCACCATCCGAATTTCAAAGCAGATATTGCGAATATTAATAAAATTCCAATTGTCACCCAGTTACTGGATATTATTTGTCTTACAACAGGAATGGGGTTTACGGCTATTGCCAAGGTCACAGAAGATAGATGGATTACCTGCGCTGTAAACGATAAAATTAAATTCGGATTAAGACCGGGAGACGAGCTTAAAGTAGAGACCACTATTTGTAACGAGGTACGCCAGCATGAACAGGCGGTTTTTATAGATAATGTAGCTACCAGTGAAACCTATGCCAAGCATCCAACTCCTGCTATGTATGGTTTTTCAAGTTATATTTCGGTTCCTCTTTATAAAAAAGATGGGAGTTTTTTTGGTACTATTTGCGCTATAGATAAAGAAAAAGCCAAAATAGATACCGAAGAAATTAGGGGGATGTTTGAGCTTTATGCCGAGTTAATAAGTTTTCACCTGGAAGCTATTGAGGAAAAAGAAAATGCCGTAGCCGAACTTAACGAAGAGCAGCATATAGCTGAACTTCGGGAACAATTTATTGCAATTTTAGGTCACGACTTAAAAAACCCGATTGCCACTACCCGAATGAGTGCTGAAATTTTAATGAAATTTAGTAAAGAAGAGATTGTAAAACGCAATGCTTCCCTTATTAAATCTACCAGCATCAGGATGGAAGGTTTAATTGATAATTTGTTAGATTTTGCCCGTGGACGCTTGGGAGAAGGGATAAAACTTAATAAGACTACCGAGTCTAAAAAGTTGAAAGAGGTATTAAAACAGGTAATAAACGAATTAAAAATCACTTCTCCTGAACAGAAAATTTCTTCTAAAATTCAAATAAAAAATCCGGTGAATTGTGATCCAGATAGAATTGCACAATTATGCTCTAACCTTCTTGGAAATGCAGTAACCCACGGTGCAGCAGATAAATCTATAGAACTTGAAGCGGTATGCTTAAATGGAGAATTTAAATTAGAAATAACTAATAAAGGCGTGAAAATTCCTAAGGAAACAAGGGAAAAATTATTTGAACCATTTTATCGTATTGAAGGAAAAGAACCCAAAAAAGGTTTAGGCCTGGGTCTTTATATTGCTTCAGAAATCGCTTCAGCTCATAACGGACAAATAAACGTAAGTTCTTCAGACAAAGAAACTGTTTTCAGTTTTGTAATGCCGGCGCAAAGCTAACCAGGGACAGCCAGAAAACTATCTTATCACCTTATATAAAACACAAGCCTAAAATATAAGGTTAAGAGTTCCCCATACCGCGAAAATAGCCGCAATAAATATCCAGGCCAAAATTAATAAAATAAAGAGTTTGGCCAAAAAGTGAAAACCGGAAGTGGCTGTTTTGTAATTTTCGAGAAAAATATAAAAAGGATTCATAGCACAAATATTAAGGTTAGACATAGAACCTTAATAGAAATTCGCTATAAAAAAGTAGTGGCATAAACTTTTTATACTGAAAAGATAACTTTGAAGTTTTACACTTTCAAGATAAACTGATCAGAATTTTTAAAGGTAATTTCCCACCATATTCTTATGTTATTGTCCAAAAAAGTTCACCTTTAATTTAAGACTATAAGTACATTTTTGGAAAGGGGGAAATCCCTTATTAATTAACTTCAAGAATTAAATAGAAAATATTTTCGTGAAAATCCTTATCATTTTCCCCTAATAAGTAATGGCAAGAAGTAAGGAAATTTGAGGCTATTCAGGGTTTTTATGAAGAAAATTCAAATAAAAATGGGAAGTATTTAAATAATAAATTACTTCCCCAAAAAATCAAAAGAACCAAATTTAGCTCTCTTTTTTAAATGATATTTTTGCGTTCACTGCGTACGACGCAATTTTATTATTAATTACATTCGCGTGCATTTCTTTCACGTAAACCGATTCTATATTCTTTACACTTTTAGAAGCCTCTGCAAGGGCATTTCTGGTTGCATCATCAAAACTCTCTGTTGAAGTTGCAATTACTTCAATAACTTTTACAATACTCATAATTTTTTTCGTTTTTATGGTTATATCTTAAAGTTAATGAATGAGTTAGCCTATATAAAAGGTTTAACAAACTATAACACGCACTTAAATCTTTATTCCTAAAAAAATTAAAAAACTGTTTTTAAGAAAAAATGTGCAGGAAAAACATAGCTTGTTTAAGACAGAGAAAATGCCGTGCAAAAGCCTACTTTGGTGATTTAATACAACCCAGTTTGACACTTAACTTAAATTTAAGAGCTAAATATTTAAATTAAGACAATCGCCTTGTTTTACCGTTTATAGATTTACCCCAATGGTACTGCCAGTAAAGGAATTTGGAGTTCGTCTATAAGATCTTTTTTCTTGTTAGATGTAAAAAGTCCGTACACCAGATTTCTTTTCTTATGCCCGGCAACTACCAAATCAATATTACACTCCTCTACCAACTTTTTGATAGATTTTATTACAGAGCCTTCAATTAGACGTCCTTCCACATCTACATTATGTTCTTTCGTAAGATTTTCAGCCCATTTTTCTATGATAGCCTTTTCTTCTTTTCGCTCCTCGGCCCTTTTCTCATATACATATTGGGGCCCGGCTTCCCTTGCAAGAAAATCATCGGGATCGGCTTCGGTAACGTGAATTATCCAAATTTTGGCGCTTGTTAATTTAGAAATATTAACCGCGTGTGAAATAAGCGTTTCGGCATCTTTTTTATGGTCTACGGCTACTAAGATATTCTTCATGTTATGGCAGGTTTAAGAAACTAAAAATAGGAAAAAATTATACGCTTCTAAAATATTTAGGAAGTAAACTACCCCGAAGCACGCTCACAAGGTATCCATTGAGAACCATTGTTTAATTTTCAATCTTAGGTTCGGAGCATTTAAACCTAGATTATCGAGTAAGCCTCATTATTTTGAGTTTAAATGTTTGTTTTTCAATTTTTCTAACTAATGATTATACTTTATCTTTACAGCTAATTTTTCAAATTCATATAAGAATAAAACAGGAGTAAAAACCGTTTTATTTTTCTTCTCGGTGGTCACGGGAGCTTATGCTTTTCTTATTTTCTATTTTATCTACCTGATGAAAACACGGTGACCTAAGATTTTTTTCTAATTTGAATAATTTTCCCTTTTTTATCGCTTCATTTTCAAGAGAGATTAAATTGAAATACATAAAAGCTAACCCGATGATTTCTAAGGGAAAAAACACTGTTTTTGCCGGTGTGGAATTTCAAATTTAGAAATTAAACTATGAAAAAATATTTTCTTTTAATCCTTTTACTTCCGCTCTCAATTTTAAATGCCCAGGAACTTAAGGTAGATGTTAAAGCCGGAAATATATCAAATTTAATCAATGACGGATTTATTGATTTAGAGGTCTCGGGTGGTGAACCTCCTTATACTTATAAATGGTCTGATCAAAATACCGGTTTAGAATCAAAATCGGCTTACGGACTTACAGAAGGAATTTCTTATAAAGTAAAGATTACCGATAGTGAAGGTACCAGTCTTACCAGTGAGTTTAAAATAAAGCCCAAAGCAATTACCGAACATTTTAATGGTGCCGCTGTTCCCCTGGTAGAAAGCCTTGGGAGTTTCCTGTTTTGGGATCCGTTTACCGCATTTGGGATTTATGATCCAGTAGTTTATGCCGAAGTTGCTAAAGTACCTATCCCAAATTGGAGCCCTTCTATAGAAGATCGTTATTTACTTAAGGAATGGAAAGTTAATGAGGGTGAAAAGGTAAATGAAGGAGATCTTATAGCGATAGTAAATTCAAAAAACCAGGGTGATTTAAATATTTATGCGAATACCAACGGGAGCCTGAAACACCTAACCAAGACCGGAGATGTAATTTACGATTCCAACAACAGCGATGACCTTATTAAAGCCGGCGCTCATAATTTAGCCGAAATTAAATACCCCACTCCCCTGCCGGTTGCTCATCCTAATGGAGATCCTCAAACCCATAATATACCTCTGATAGTGATTTGGTTGATATTTGGTGCTGCTTTTTTTACGGTAAAAATGGGTTTTATAAATTTTAAAGGGGTAAGACATTCTATAGACCTGGCGCGGGGAAAATATGATGATCCTACTGCACCCGGAAAAATTACTCATTTTCAAACCATGGCTACCGCAGTTTCTGCTACGGTGGGGCTGGGAAATATTGCCGGTGTAGCCATTGCTATATCTTTGGGAGGAGCTGGAGCAACCTTTTGGATGATTATTGCCGGACTTTTAGGTATGGCTTCAAAATTTGTTGAATGTACTTTGGGGATTAAATATAGGGTTATTAATAAGGAAGGAAAGATCTTTGGTGGCCCTATGAATTATTTACAACACGGGCTTGAACGAAGAAACATGAAAGGCTTCGGAAAGGTTCTGGCGGTTCTTTTTGCTGTTCTTTGTATTGGAGCAACCCTGGGTGGCGGGAATATGTTTCAGGCAAACCAGTCTTTCGAGATTCTTGCAAGTCAGTTTAAATTTATGGAAGGAAATGGTTTTTATTTTGGTTTGGCCCTTGCAGGATTGGTTGGCCTGGTAATCCTTGGAGGTATTGAGAGTATAGGTAAAGTTACCGGAAGAATTGTACCTTTAATGGCCTTAATTTATGTCGTATCTGCACTTGTAGTTATTGGCGTAAATTTCGAAAATATTGGTTCAGCATTTTCTGCAATTTATAATGGAGCATTTAATGCTACAGCCTTGAAAGGCGGAGTAATAGGCGTTCTTATTGTTGGTTTTCAAAGAGCTGCATTCTCCAGCGAATCTGGAGTGGGTTCGGCGGCCATTGCCCACAGTGCGGGAAAAACAAGACATCCTGCTTCTGAAGGTTATGTGGCTTTAATTGAACCTTTTATTGATACTGTAATCATCTGTACTTTGACCGCCCTTGTTCTAATTTTTACAGGGATGCACGAGGTAGAAGGCATTGGCGGGGTGCAACTTACCTCGGGAGCTTTTGCTACCGTAATGCCGTGGTTCCCCTATGTGTTGAGTGTGGTTGTATTTCTCTTCGCATTTTCTACTATGATTTCCTGGTCTTATTACGGGCTTCGCGCGTGGACTTATATATTCGGAAAAACCAACAGGAGCGAATTGGTTTTTAAATCTATGTTCCTTCTATTTGTGGTAGTTGGGGCTTCAGTAGGGCTTGGAGCTGTGCTTGATTTCTCTGATATGATGATTTTAACCATGTCTTTCCCCAATATTATAGGTTTATACATTATGTCTGGCGAGGTAAGAAATGACCTAAAGGAATATAACCGAAAGTTGAAAGCAGGAGAATTATCTACTAAAACTTCAGAGTAAAATACCTCAGAGCAATCCTGATTATCGAATAAATAATTTTAGATAATTAAAAACCTTCCGGCAAACACCGGAAGGTTCTTTTGAATTTGAAAAAAAATAAATCTTGCCCTTAAACCAGCCCCGAAATATTTCCTTCCAAATTTACTGTTATATTTTCTGAAGCAGGATGCGCCGGTACGCCGGGCATTCGCATCATATCTCCGGTTATGGGAATAAGAAATCCTGCACCGGTAGCTATTTCAATCTCTCTCACAGTTAATGTAAATCCTGTAGGTCTTCCTAATAGTGCCGGATTATCCGATAAAGATTTTTGGTTTTTTGCGATACAAACCGCTAATTCTTCCAGTCCCAGATCTATAATGGTTTTAAGGTTTCTCCTCGCTTTGGGAGAAAATTCTACCCTTTCAGCTCCTTGTACTTTTTTTAGCAATGGTTTCTATTTTGGTCACCACATCCTGCTCCCAGTTGTAAAGCGGTTTAAAATCTGAATTATTCTCTTCAATAGCTTCTATTACTTTGGCAGCTAAATCACGCGCTCCTGCTCCTCCTTTAGCCCAACCATCAGAAAGGGCAACTTTAATATTTAGTTTTCGGGCCAGGTCAAAAATAACCTGAATCTCTTCATCGCTATCGGTGTAACATTTGTTGATGGCAATAACCGTGGTTATATTATATAATTGTGCGTTTTCCAGGTGTTTTTCCAGATTGGGAAGTCCTTTAATTAAGGCCTCTACATTAGGAATTGTAAGCGTCTTTAAATCTGCACCGCCGGGATACTTTAGCGCTCTAATAGTTGTTGTCATTACCACAACCTTAGGCGCCAGGCCTGCACTTTGACATTTTATATCAAGGAATTTTTCTCCACCAAGATCAAAACCAAAACCAGCCTCAGTCACCGTATAATCTGAAAGACTCACCTCATTCGAGTGGCGATAACAGAGCTGGTTCCTGGGCGATATTTGCAAAAGGACCTAAATAAATAATTGCAGGATTTCCTTCAATAGTTGTACAAGGTTTGGTTTAAACACATCTTTAAGTAAGGTAGCCATAGCACTTTCGGCATTAAGATGACGGGCAAAAACTTGTTTTTTTTCCAAAGGTATACCCAATAAAAATATTCCCTAAACGTCCTTTTAAATCGTCCAGATTTTCGGCAAGGCACATAATGGACATAATCTCTGAAGCCGCAGTAACGTCAAATCCGCTCTCCCTTGGAATTCCTGAAACGGTTCCTCCAAGCCCAATAACGATATTCCGAAGGGAACGATCGTTTACATCCATCACTCTTTTAAGAGAAATAGTGTGGGGATCAAAATCAAGATTATTTATTTTTGACTGAATATTGTTATCTACCAGGGTAGCAAGCAAATTATGATATTTATCTATTGCTAAAAAATCTCCAGTAAAATGAAGGTTTATATCTTCCATAGGGAGAACCTGCGAACAGCCTCCTCCTTTGGCGCCACCTTTAATCCCAATACCCGTCCCAAAGAAGGTTCACGTAAAACAACCGTGGTTTTCTTTCCTAGTCGGTTTAAGGCTTCTGAAAGTCCAATGGAAACGGTTGTCTTCCCTTCCCCGGCCGGAGTTGGGGGAAATAGCCGAAACCAGGATTAGGTTGCTGTTTTATACCTTTTCCTTCAATTCTATTAGTGGAAGTTTGGCTTTGGACTTACCATACATTTCAATTTCTTGAGCATCAAGTCCAAATTTTAGGGCAATTTCAGCAATAGGTTTTAACCCGATCTTTTGAGCAATTTCAAGGTCGGTAAGTGGCGTAGTAGTCATCATCTTAACTGCTTTTAGAGACACAAAATTATATGCTTAGTCAGCTTTTAAAAATGACGGGAATCAGGTTATTAAATTATTCAAACGTTCCGAAAGTTTAAATCTTCAGAATTTCCTTTTTAGAGTTTTTTCAAAAAGAAATAGGTAACTTTTATTTCAAACTTTCAGTCTTAATTTCAGCCATTAAGCTGATTTTTATCCAATTTTTACTGAAGTCATTGTTAAAGAGCCCGCGACGGCTTTATCATTGAAAAAGGATATTTCTTCATTTTTATCTTTTAACCCAAGGGTATAAAGCAAGGGGAGATAATGCTCTGGAGTTGGAATGGCCAGTTTCGCCTCTGCTCCCAGATGTTTATAATTAATAAGCCGATTAAAATCGCCTTCAGAAATATACTTTTTAAATTTATCATTCATCTCCAAAGCCCAATCATAACCATAACCCGGTTCTTCTATTTTATCCCAGGCCAGCATTTTTAGATTGTGAACCATATTACCGCTACCAATAATTAAAACACCCTTATACCTGAGTTCCATTAATTCCTTGGCAAGTTCAAAATGATATTTTTCGTCTTTACTATGGTCTAGACTGAGTTGTAAAACCGGAATATCTGCTGCCGGATACATATGCCTCACTAAGGTCCAGGCACCATGGTCTAAACCCCAATCGTGATCTTCTACAATGGCTGTAGATTTCACCAAATCTCTGGTCTCTTTAGCTATTAAAGGACTTCCCGGTGCAGGATATTGAACCTGAAATAATTCCTGAGGGAAAGCACCAAAATCGTGGATGGTTTTAGGAAATTCCATACTTGTAATTCTGGTTCTGTAAGTGAGCCAATGCGCCGAAACCACCAAAACAGCTTTTGGCGTAGGCATTTCTTCTGCCATTTTCTTCCAGCCGCTACTAAATTCGTTATCCTGAATGCCATTCATAGGTGAACCGTGACCAATAAACAAAACAGGCATGGGTTGTTCCTTTCTGGGTAGGTTAGCTGTAAACTTATTAAAATCTGATAGGGCTGACATTTTATGTATTTTAAAAAGAGGAGGCTTATAAATTCAGTTCATGAACTTACAGTCTCCTCTCAATATTTATTGCTTAATGAATTCTCCGTCTACTTCAATATTCACCTCATCACTAAGCATTGGCTCAGGGAAATCGGCTCCTAAATTAAAGTCAGATCGTTTTATGGTTCCTGTAATAGCAAATCCGGAAGTCATATCTTTACTCTGCGGATTTTCTATCGTACCACGGTGCCAAACCTCTAAAGTAACCGGTTTTGTAACTCCGTGAAAAGTAAGGTCTCCGGTAACCTTATATTTGCTATCTCCAATTTTTTCTGAAGAATTACTTTTAAAAATCAGCTTAGGATGGTTTTCAACATCAAAAAAATCGGCACTTTTAAGGTGGCCGTCCCTTCTTTCTACGCCAGTGTTAATAGAGGCTACATCTATTTCCATTTCGTATTCTGCCTTACTAAAATCGTCATTAGATGCTGTTATACTACCTTGAAATTCTCCAAATTGCCCTTCTATTTCAGCAATTCCAAGGTGTACAATGTCAAAAGAAACCTGCGTATGGGCCGGATCGGCCTTCCAGGTTGTTTGTGCGAAAATGTTTGTGCTTAAAAAAGCGATAAACAAAAAAGAAAATACTTGTTTCATAATATTTAGTTTAGATTAATTAATAAAGTTTCATTGTTTAATATATGCCGGATTTTCGGACTCATCAATCAGCACCAGTTACTTGGGAGCCTCTATCTAATACTTCTAACCACAGAAATCCGGTGGCGCCTATTAGAGCAATTTTCATATTTAATCACAATTTCCATAAGTTGCACAGGAATCTCCTTCAGAAACTTCCAAATGATTTTTCTTCGGTTTAAATTCTTTCCAGGCTTTTTCCAGGGTTTGCAAAAAGGCATCTGTAGGCTGCGCTCCCGAAATTGCATATTTATCATCTATCACAAAAAATGGAACTCCTCTTACTCCAATATTGCGCGCTTCCATTTCATCCTGCTTCACTTCATAAGCAAAAGCATCAGATTCCAGGGTGTTTTTTACTTCTCCCGTTTCTAACCCTCTTGAGATACCAATGCCCTGTAAAACTTCAGCATTATCTATATTTTTTGCTTCCTCAAAATGAGCTATAAATAGTGCTTCTTCAATTTCATTTCCCAGGCCTTTTGATTTACCCATTTGAATAAGCCTGTGGGCCATAAATGAATTGGCGGTCACCGAAGTTTCCAGATTAAACTTCAACCCAACTTCAGCAGCCATATTGGTTGCGCCGCTAAACATTTCTTTTGCCCGAGTTTCGCTTACACCTTTTGCTTTAACGAAATACTCCAGGGTACTGAGATTAGGATCGGTCTTTAAATTTGGATCTAGCTGATAACTTTTCCATTCAACCTCTATTTCTTTTTCCTGTGGAAACTTTGCCAGCGCAGCTTCAAATTTTTTCTTTCCGATGTAGCAAAAAGGACATCTTACGTCTGACCATATTTTAACTTTCATATTTCTTTTTTTATAATGCTGAATATAAATTTAACTCGATAATCAAGATTTAAATGCTCCGAGGTAGTTTACTCAATAATTGTTATACAAAGATGGGGAACAATCTTATTAAAATAATTCACCTATGTTAATTAAGTGGGGTTTAGTAAAGGTTCTTACGAATCCTGCTTAAAGATTGGGGTTTAATCCCCAGGTAGGATGCGATAAGGTACTGCGGAATGCGTTTTATAAAATGCGGGTTACGTTTTGAAAAACTTTTATACCTATGATCGGCATCTTCACTAATAGTCTTGGCAATTCTCGTATGTAAGGAAGCTAATGAATTCTGGAGTAGAATTCTAAAAAACCTATCGAATAAGGGATGCATGCGACAGAGTTTTTCGAAATTTTCTTTATTGATAAGTAATGCTCTGGTGGGCTCCAGCGTTTCTATAGTGGAAACGGCTTCAGTATCCCTAAAATAACTGGAAGCATCTGTGATCCAGTATTCTTCAATAGCCAGTTGAATTACATTTTTATCTCCTTTTTCACTAAGGTAGTAAGAAAAACACCCCCCTTCAAGAATAAAAAACTGGTAATTGCAGGCACTTCCGGCTTCAACTAAGTATTCCTTTTTGTCGTAGGTTTTTTCAAAAGAAAGCTCTTTTAAATGGGTAAGCATTTCCGACGAAATTTCTTCGCCCAGAGTTCTTTCTATATTTTTCCTAATAAAACTCTCCATAACTGAAACGCTATTTTTTCACTGCCGATTAAAAATTGAAACTACCAATCCTAAAGGTACAAAAAGATGGTTTTCATTTTAAAATATGGCTCAAAATGGATTTAAAGTTAACCCTATCACACTCCTAAATATTTTTCCTGCTTTTAATTTTTTTTTTGGTTTATATGCAAGAAGGTGGTAAATTGCAGGTTAATATTTTAATTATTAGCAATTTAGCTATGAACAAGGTTTTTTCTAAACTTAAGATCATCTTCCCGACTTATTAAGCACCCGCGAGTGTGCTTTCTTAACCTGCATCCTTTATTTTAAATTTTATTTACTCGAAAATCGAGGTTAAAAACGCTGAGGCTTGCCTCTACGAAATTACTATTTCCCCGAAACGGGAAACCTAACTCGCTATATAAAGGTTTTACTACAGGTAGGTATTTAATTAAATTTTTGTTCAATTAAAATATTCTATAAAATGGCAAAGCGAGGTACAAATTTAAAACCTTCAAAAGTCGATTTAAAAGCACGTAAACAAGAAAAAGCTGCACGTAAACTTGAAGAAAAGAAAATGAAGGGCAGAAGAAAAGTGGGAGGTTAATTTTAAAGCAAAACTAAACAAATTTTAGTGCGGCAAAATTAACCCGGAATTTTCATAATGAGAATTCGGTTTGCCTACGTTTGGCACACCGAATTCTCTAATTTTTATTCAATAATCATAACAAAAATGATCACTAATAATAGCATTCAGGAAGGAGTTACTATGTACAATAGTTTATCACCGGAGAATAATTTCCTAAAACAATATTTTGAAAATTCTATTGTTCCCCAGCTTCTTATTGATTCTGAATTATTCTTAAAAGATTTTACCCCGGCGGCGGGAAGACTTTTTAAGCTGAATAAGGAACATTTGGATAGAAATATATGCGGAATTAAAGAAAAAATGAAACACAAGTCTTTTATTGAGAACGTTAGGGGTGTTTTAATTACCGAAACAGTCCTGGAAAAGGAAATTAAATTGAGTGATGAACGCAGGTTCTTAATGTGTATTCAACCTTATTTTTCTGAAAATGAAGAAGCCATTACCGGCCTTATAGTGACTTTTACTCAACTTGAAACGCCGGCTGCCTTAATAGAAGAAAATAAAAGACTAAAATCAGAAAACCAGGAGCTTAAAGAATTCCTTTACCGGGAGCTTACAAAATCACGTAAATAAGCTCTTAATTAGGAAATGAATTATTTTTCACTTCCGTGTAGTACGAGAATAGGAATTGAATTTGATACTTTAGAATAAATACCGCGTTTGGTATGAAGAAAACTGTCGCATAATCCCAGGTTTTTTCCCATCATAACAATCATATCAAAACGATCCTGAATTTTTTGCAGGTTAGAATCAGAAAAAATGTTTTTGTCTTTAAAAGGTATCACCTTCACTTTCCTGTTCTTAATTTGGGAGAAAATCTTTCTTCCTTTTTCCACATCTACTCCTTTCGTGGGATCCCCAATCTCTATAACTGTTAAATCTGCCCCTTCAGAAATTTTTGGTTTATTGAAGATGGTAAAAATATCTTTATTCAGGGAAGTTGAATAATCTATTGGAAAAATCATTTTCTTTAAGGGTTTAAACTCGCAATGCTCTGCAACCGCCAAAATATTATACCTTATTTTTTTAATCACTTCATAAGTATGATTACCAATAATTGTAAACGGGGAATGGCCTTTATGGGCTGCTCCCATTACAATTAGGTCTACATTTTTTTCATCGGCATATTTACGGGTAGCAGTTAGCAAGTCACTTTCTGAATATAAAGCGAAAAATTTGTGATCGTTATTTGTACTTATTTCCTGGAGTTCCTCCATTCTCTGGTGCAGTTTTTTTAGAGCAAGTTCCTTCTTTTTCCTGTTCCAGGCTGGCTTCAGGATTAAATCCTCTTATATTAAGCATATAAAAATTCACAGGAATATCGCCAAGAAACTGTACCGCATAACTTCCGGCATTTCTAGCTACATCAGAGAGATCTGTCAAAATAAGTACATTCATACTACTGTATATTAGTTCAGTAAGTATGCAAAACTATAGCAAGATTAATTTTATAAAAATGATGAAAATCACTTTATTTTAATTTTTTGAAGGATTTAAAAAAGCTAATACATTCATTTTCAACCTGAAGAATAACGATTAAGTACGTATTACGTGCGTTGATCCCAAACTTCCTTTAAAAGAAAAATGAAAAAAAACTGCTTAAAAGGTATACCGAAAGCCAAGCAGGTAGGCATCGTCCCCGCTTGAAAAAGTCACTTCCATTTGTTGATCTTCATAAGGAGTGGTGAAAAAGAAAGTACTTCCTATTCCTATTGCTGCTCCGGCCAGCACATCCCAACCATCGTGCCGTTTAGCATTTAACCTACTATAACCGGTAAAACCTGCAAGAATATAGGCTGGAATACTATATTTAAAACCATATCTACGATGAAAAAATGAAGCACCCTGAAATGCCACCGAGGTATGTCCCGATGGAAAAGCATAACCTCCTCCCTGAAGGGGGCGTTCTTTATTTATTAAATACTTTCCCGCGCCGGTTACCGCCAAATTAAGCAGAAAACTCTTTGTAAACTGCCAGCACCCCTTGTGGTCTTTTAGAATTAATGAAGTAGTAAGGGCCGAAACCGGAAGTAAAATAACCGAAGCATCTCCGGATTTCTCAATAAATGAATCTTCCTTTTCAAAAAACTGACTGTAGGTGTTATCGGTTGATAATAAAAAAATACTACAGAAAATGACTAAAAATATTTTCTTGATTACATAAGCAGGTTCATTTTGTTGATAGGTAGAAGTTTGAAAAATCATTAGTTAGGTTTAAAAAATTATTTTTATAGCGTGAATCCATAAAAATAAGTTCAGGTATTAACTATAGAAAATAAGGATTTTTAAATTTTTCCTAAACCTCGGGTGAAATAGTTAAACTATTATTAATCAGATGTCTTTTAATAGTTTAAGTGATAAAATTTAGCTTTGAAAATTAGTATCTACTCAATAAGAGATTAAATACTCCGAGGTGGTTTGCCTGAAATAGAACATTATTACTTACATCAAATTAAGTTATAGTTCGGTTGTCCTTTATATTTTTAAGGAAAATATTTTTCCTTTTAGATCGATAATTAAAAAATTTTATTAAATTGCCACAAAGTTAAATTAAGATGTTAATTTTCAGTAGCTTGCAATATAGATTTATCAATTAAGCTACACCTTACATTTATAATTTCAACTTTTACTATAATCATAGAAATGAACCATTTTTGAAAAAGGTTTATTTTCAGATTATATCCCTCTCAACATTTCCCCTACATACATTTAGTTCCGGGATTAATATCCCGATTTAACCCCTATACACCCTATTAGATCAATTATTTTTTGATCGAATTGGTTGTATATGGTCAACTAATTTTTCGGACTTAAAGCACCCCAAATTGTGCTTAAATGTTTCATGCCTCAATTATCAGGATATACCGTAATAAAAATTTTATTAACAACTAAAAACCAGTTAATTATGTCAGATTCAAATCACCATGGAATGCACAGTTTTGAGGGTAAAAACGTGCTTTGCTCGCATCATTCTTTTGAAGAAGAAAGCTTTGGCCGTTTTGGTAGAATGTTCAGAGAGTTGTCACCGCTTTATAATCCTCCATCCACACTTTCCGGATTAGGAAAAAAAGATGGACCAATGAATGGAGGTAATTCTCCTAAATTTACTAATTCAGTTCCATTAGGGATGGTATTTTTTGGTCAGTTTATTGACCATGATATAACTTTTGATACCTCTACCAGCTTTAGTAGTATTAATAATCCCAATGAAATTGAAAACTCACGTTCTGCTAATTTAGACCTGGATAGCGTATTTGGGGGTGGCCCCGAAGATGATCCCTTTCTTTACAAACCAAGAGAAGAAGGTTACTACCTGTTAACCGCATTGAGTAATAATAATATAGGTCAAAACCAGGCTACAGAAAAAAATGACCTGCAGCGCAACGGAAAGGAAACCGCCATAATTGGAGATCCCAGGAACGATGAAAACCGGGTGATTTCCCAAATGCAGTTAGCTTTCGTTAGATTTTATAATGCCAATTATAAAATAATGAAGGACGCTAACCCGGGATATAGTCCTGAACATTTATATGAAGAAGCAAGAAAAACAACAACATGGCATTATCAATGGATTGTTGTAAATGAATTTCTACCAATGATGTGCGGAAAATATTTAGTGGCCGATATTTTAGGAAATGGTCGTAAATTTTATAAGCCTGTTTATAGTGCATTCATTCCGGTAGAATTTTCTGTAGCAGCTTTTAGATTCGGACATACTATGATTGCGCAGAAATTAAAACTGCAACAAGATGGTGAAATGAAGAGTATCTTTTCAAAAGAATTTGGGAAAGGTTTTTCAAGATTAACCAGTAGCGACCAGGCAATTGAGTGGAACGCTTTTTTTGATTATGGTACCGATTTCCAAAAGGCAGAAAAACTGGACACAACCTTAGCTCCTATTTTACTGGAATTACCTTTTGTGCCTTCTGATGATCCAAATGATAAATCTTTAGCAACAAGGAATTTTAGAAGAGGACAAAGCTTTCTTCTACCTTCTGGAGAAAATGTTGCGAGACATATGCAAAGAGAAGACAGTGAAATTGAGCAGGTGGTAGACTTTGTGAACAATAAGGAAAAAATGGTGGATGTTGATTTGTCTGCGGGCATACCGCTGTGGTATTACGTTTTGGCAGAAGCAGAAGTAATAGGAAGGCAGGACTCTGACACTCAATTCTCTTCGGGAGAAGGCCTGGGCCCTGTGGGCGGCAGAATCGTGGCAGAGGTACTTCTAGGTCTTTTGGAACTTGATAGAGAGTCCTTTTTAGGCAACAATCGGGATTGGGTACCAACGCACGGTAAAAAAAGAGTTTTTACAATGAAAGATCTATTAGAAGAGGCAGATAAAGCTTACGATCTGTAAGAAATAAAATAATGTTGAGTTCCTCGTAATCTAATTTCTGAAGCTTGCTTGGAAATAATTTCGAACTTATATATACAAATCAAACCTGTAAAAACTTGATTAATTGGAAATTCAAAAAGCCCCAAATTTACTGTTTGGGGCTTTTTTATCAATTTTATAGTACGAATGCTGAAAGAACCCTCCCTTGCCAATTAGGTTTTACTTCATCTTGAGTATGTATTAGGTTTACCTAAGAAATTTACGTTTCTGAAATCTCAGTGTCAATTTTATAGAAATTATCTTCCTGGTGTTCACCTTTTATTCTTTGAAGTTTTAAAACTACTCTTGTACCTTTTGGTTCACAATTTTCATCTTTTTTATCGATGATTTCATAGGTTATTTTTCCTGAATAGCTCTTATTATAAAGGCTTATACGCTCCTGAATAATTTGCATTCCCATACTTTTATGCTTTTTACCTGAGGTTGTTTTCTTCCCTGCATTTTTTCGGCCTACCCCATTGTCATCTATGATAATAGTAATTTCATCTTCGGCAGGAATTATATTAATAAGCAATTGTTTTTTGTCGCATTTGCTCGGCAGCAGTCCGTGCCATATCGCATTTTCAATAAAAGGCTGCAGTAAAAGTGGTGGGATATTAATACCTTCTACAGCCGATTCTTCTAACTTAATTTCATAAGTGAAATCTTTTTCAAAGCGGTTTTCCTCCAGAGTTAAATAATAGCGAGTCAATTTTATCTCTTCGCTAAGCGGAATTATATGTTTCTGCGAAGTTTCCAATACCATACGCGTGTAGCGGCTAAAAACCACGAGGTATTTCATAGCCTTTTCATTCTCTTTAGTTTGGATGAGATAAGTTATTGCGTTCAAACTATTGAACAAAAAATGCGGATTGATTTGCAGACGGGTTACCAATATCTCAGCCCTGGCAAGGTTACGCTCATAAATGGCCTTCATTTTTTCCTTTTCTTCCTTTAAAACACGGGCATTGGTTTTCTTCTTGGTTTGCGCGTTGCGGTATTGCAAAAAAATGATGATTAAAATGAGTAATAACCCAATTCCCATCAACAGCATTAAAATCCGGCGTTCTTCCAATAACTGTTCCTGGGTTTTCAGCCGGGTTTCCTGTAATGCCCTGTCTTTTTGAAGCAATTCAATTCGGTTTTCCTTCTTCTCAAGATCGTATTTTCTTACTAGGGCTGCGATTTCCACATTCTGTTGGCTGAGTTTTATACTGTCTTCATAAGCTTTCCCCTGCTTATAATAGCTTAAAGCTTCAGCGGGTTCACCGGTCTCTTCTTTTAAATCGGCCATTCGCAGGTAGTTTTCCATTAGTAGGCCGTGTAGGTTTAAGGCTGAAGCCAGGTCAAGCGAATTCTGATAATATTTTTCTGCATTTACCGGCTGGCCCTGTTTTTTCTCGATATCGCCAAGGCTGGAAAGAATTTCAGCTTGTTTTTGTCTATCTCCCATTTGTTGAAAACCTACAAGAGATATATTAAAGAACTCTTTGGCGCGTTCTAAATTTTTGCCTTCCACCAAATATGCCTTACCTAAAAATTCGTTGGTTATCGCCAAACCGTATTGGTCTTCTCGCTCGCGGTTAATTTCCAAAAGTTCGTTTAAATATTCCCGGGCTTTCGTAAACTCACCTTTATCGATGTAATAATCGCCTATGGAAAGGTAATTCATCGCCACACCCAGACTGTTATTTCGTTGTTTTTCGGCCTCCAGGGAACGCTCAAAATAATCTAAAGCCTGGTCGGCGCGACCGGGAATGGAAGTTAAGGCATTCCCGATACCATTGCTGGCAATAGCAATATTTTTAAGATCGTTTTCCTTTTCGGCGATTTTAAGCGCTTCCATATAATAAGAAATAGCTGTATCATAATTTTGATTATAACGCCCGGCCACCCCGGCATTATTAGCAAAGATCATCTTGTTCAGCGGATTGATATCTTTGTCTTTTACCAGGTTATAGGCCTTTGTATGTAGCGGTAAAGATTCGTCGTAATTTTGGTGGTAGCGCATCAAAAGCCCCAGGTTATCTAAAGCGTGGGCATACAACAAGGTGTCATTTAACTGAAGTGCTTTTTGCACCGCTTCCTGTGCGTGTAATAATTCTTCCTCTTCATCATGTGCCTCACGATGAATTTGCCGGCTTAACTGAATTTGAGTGACCACTTTGAGTGAATCCTTTTCGGCCTGCTGAAATTCAGTGTTTAGGCTGTCTATTTTTGACTGGGATAATAACCCGGCGGGTAGAAATAAAATTGCGAGGCAAATTAAAGAAAATAATCCGCTGAAATTTCTAAACTGAGGCAGTGGCATAGGGTTTATAAGGTTTAGGAAGTTTTGGTAATGGCATCAAAAAGACTGGTAATTAAATCTTTTTTGGTTTTACTAACGGGAATGGTTTTCCCATCCTGCATTACCAGATAGCCGCCGTCATTTTTGTAATATTTTTTCATATAGTTGGGATTGATGAGGTAAGACTTATGTATGCGAATAAAGAAATACTTGTCGAGTAATTTTTCAAATTCCTTCAGGGTTTTACTAAGTACCAGATTTCGTTTATCAGAGAGAAAAAGCTGCGTGTAGTTATTCTGGCTTTGTGCATAGAGGATTTCGTTGGTTTCAATAAACTCATAACCATCGGCTACGGGAAGGGCGATTTTATTTTTTAAAATACCTTCGCGTCGCATATAGGTAAGCAAGTCACTTATTTTTTCAGAAGAGAAATTATTTTTCTTTTTACGTTCTTCCTGCCAGTCTAAAATCGCTTCCCTGAATTCGATTTCATCTATGGGTTTTAGCAAATAGTTTACAGCCTTGGCTTTAAAGGCCTGTGCAGCATATTGGCTGTATGCGGTGGTAAAAATAACATCAAATTTGGTTTCCTGAAGTTGATCCAGGAGTTCAAAACCATTCATTCCTGGCATTTCTACATCAAGAAAGAGTAAATCTATTTTAGCGTTCGGTAATACCTCCAGTGCAGCCTCGGGACGTGTGCCTTTATAGATGATTTCGGCATCAGGAAAATTTTTGCGCAGGTGAAGCACCAGGCCCTCTACGCAATGTACTTCATCGTCTAAAATAGCTACTTTCATTTGTGTGAAAATTTATTCTTCTAATGATTGGGACTAAAAGTTTAGGAGTGATTATTCCGGTTATTGAAATTAATGTCTTCCTAATTTAATTGTTATTAACCAATTAAGAAAAAATTAAGGATAAAATACGCTTTTATATTAGGGAAATGAAGTTTTGGTTTAGGGAAAGTGATTTTTTAGCTAAAAATCAAAATTTCCTGTAATTCGTCGATTAACTAATCCATAAGGGCCTTTTACTCATTAAGTCTTGAAAACAGAAGATAAAGCTTGCACCTTCACCCTCAGAAATCAAAAAATGCAAACTAATTAATCAAACTATTAATTATGAAAACTAACTTACTAGTAGCTGTTTTATTCTTTTTTGCAGGAATTTATATGAGTTCAGCTCAACAAGATAACCGAATTGGGGTTATGCTTAATTACGGAACCGAAGTAGAAGCCATTGGCGCAGGTGCCAACGCTGAATTTCCCATTCTAGAAAACCTAAGCATTTCACCGGCCTTTATCTACTATTTCCCCGGAGATCAATATGGAGGAAGCTTAAACTGGTGGGAAATTAACGGAAACGCTAACTATTATTTTGTGAATAATGAAAATCTCGGTTTCTATGGACTTGGCGGACTTAATTATACCCATGTAAGTTTTGACTGGGGAGATGAAAGTTTTGGAGGTATTGAATCTAGCGATGGCCGATTTGGGTTAAACCTGGGGGCAGGTGCCAACTTTAATATAGGTAGTAATATTACTCCTTTTGCTGAATTGAAATATGTAATTATAGACGGCGGACAATTAGTATTAGGTGCTGGTGTGAAATTCAGTATATAAAATACCTTTTATAAATTCAACTATGAAATCACAAGTAAGTATTGCCGGAAATAACGAAAAAACCGAAGACAAATCTATAGGCATTATAGCTTATTTAACCCTAATAGGCCTAGTAGCTGCTTTTATAATGAATAAAGATAAAAATAACGAGTTTGCTACTTATCATATAAAACAATCTCTGGGATTGTGCCTTGTTGGGTTCGCCATATTTATCGTGGGACTTATTCCAATTTTAGGATGGATTATAAGCTTTTTGGGCTCTCTCTTTCTTCTTGTTTTTTGGATTATGGGCCTCTTAAATGCCATAAACGGAAAAGAGAAACCGGTGCCGGCCCTTGGGAATAAATTTGAAAGCTGGTTTAAGAATATGTAATAAGTAATTTATTAACCATTAAAATAATATTATGAATCTAAAATTAAATTTTTTATCACTGTTAATGGTCTTTTCTTTTGGATTTCTCACTTCATGTTCTGAAGACGATGATAGTATTGACGAGACCGATGATATAAGCGCAGGCTGTGCCGATTTTGAGAACTCTTATGAAGATGTGATGTCAGTAGCCAATACTTACATTAATGATCCAACCGAAGAAAATTGTGAGGATTATAGACAGGCAGTCATTAACTTCTATGAAAGCTACAAAGATTGTAGTATGTGGACAGAAGAATACGAAGAAGAAGATTGGGATGATATGGAAAACTGGAGCTGTTCTGATTCAGATGAAGCGACTTAATTAAGAACATAGTTGTTGGGGACACTTTATGGGCAAGAGGGGCCATTTTTCAAATTTTGAAAGATGGTTGTCCTAAAGTGACTGAAAAAGCCGAATTTATTTTCGGCTTTTTTGGTTTTAAACTATAGGACTATTCTAAATTACTTCATCAACAGAAGTATATATGCTTTCACCGAATCTTCCAGTGTAAAAATAAGAGGGTTTAGGGAAGTGAAATTAAAGAATCCATATATACAGATTAACTACAACAATTAGGCTTGATCCATTAAGAATGATTCCTTTTTCCGATACCAATTACGGACAAATACAAAATAAAAAACCGCAACTCCTATTTTATCAGTGTGTTACGGTTTTAAGTGGCGGAGGAAGAGGAACTATCCAAAAATGGCTTACCCCTACTATTACTGGCCTTTCAGAGAGAGCAAAATTCTAGTGTAACCGAATTTGACACCTTTAATATAACTTTAACTTTATAACTTATATTTATGTTCTTTTAAACGCTGCTGTCTATTGGCGATTAACCGTCTGTGTTTTTATTAGTACATTTTAGTCTACAAATGTTTCTCTCAGTACTCCTTTACATTTTCGAATCTCGGATTTGGTTAGAGAATCAAAGACTTTTACAATCTTTTGCTTATCAATTGTCCGAATCTGGTCAATTGCTATTATTCCCTTTTTGTCATTTGTTTTAATCGAAATCCGAGTGGGTATTTTTTGAGGTTTGTAGTCATTGGAGCTACAACAATAGTTCTCAAATATTTATTCATTTCATTTGGTGAAATAATCACAAAAGTAGTTGTTTAATTCTATGCCCTGAAAATCCTGAACCCAAATATTACCTATTTATTGCTTGGTTTCTAAAATTATACTTTTTCTGGTTTACCCGTTATTTAAGATGACCGCTGTTATGTGCAGTGTTGGTACTTCCCTTTTAAAATTTTTAAAATTTCTTCTTTAATTTCTTTTTCCAAATTAGGATCTTGTAAAAGACCAAAAAATTTTTCGTTTTCTCTCTGTGTAGCAATCTCTCTATTTGTCCAAACATCACAAGCCACAAAAATTATGGAAATAATTGCTGCGGTAATAATTGTTAGGGTTGGAATACTACCGTTGTCATAAGTGAATTTTAAATTCCTTAGGTCAAGAGTGAATTTTTGAATAAGGAAAACGCTAGAGCATATTAGAGAAAATAATATTGTCTTAAACCTAATTAATGTCCATTTTCGCCACCAACTACTAATTAAATTAATATAGTGTGAAACTTGATTTTATTTCAAAATAATTATTTAGATTTGTAGTGTTATTAAAATTATGGCTAGAAAAAAAGCATATAATAAAGAAGAAGTCATTGATAAAGCAATGTATTTGTTTTGGCAAAAAGGGTATTCCAACACTTCCATTCAAGAATTAGAAAAGGGTATGGGTATCAATATGTTTTCCATTTATTCTAGTTTTGGCAATAAAGAGGGTGTTTTTAAAGAATGTTTAAAAGCTTATAAAGCAAAAACAAATTACATATTTTCAAATTTTGAAAACAGTGAGGATGGTGTTGAAGATATTAAGAAACTATTTAGAAGTCTTTTTTCTGTTTGGTACTCAAATGGAAAACAAAATGGTTGCTTAATAACAAATACTATAAATGAATTTCCAAATAGTGATGATGATTTTATATTAAAGGAAGTCAAAAACCGTAAAAATTTTAAACAACACATTATTAAAAAATTAGAAACTGACCATACTAAAAGTAAAGCTACTATTTTAAGTGAAGCCAACTTTTTAGTTCTCTCATTACACGCTTTGGCAACGATCTCTAGAATTAATACAAAGCAAGAAATCGAAGACTTTATTAATATGGTATTTAAAACGATATAACATTTTTTTTTAACCAATAACTAAATAATTATTTAGTTATTTAAAACCTTTTAACCCAAAAAATTAAATATAAAAATGAAGAAAAAGCAAACATTACAAGGACAATTAGATGAAGTCAAAAATGACTTTGAATCGCAAGCTGATGCCTCACTTATAAGAGTTTTTAATGAAGGTGTGGATTCAGTAAGAAAAGGTGATATAGTAGCAAATGCAAAAAAGGTTGGTGATAGGGCACCTAACTTTATTTTAAATAATGCTTTAGGAAATAGTGTTGAGTTACAAGACTTCCTTAAAAAAGGTAAAGTCGTTTTAACATGGTATAGAGGGGGTTGGTGCCCTTTTTGCAATTTAACTTTGAGACAGTTGAATAAAGAATTGCCGAATTTTAAAGCCCATAATGCTACATTAATTGCTTTAACGCCAGAGGTACCTGATCAATCTTTAAGTACTTCTGAAAAACATAATTTAGAATTCGAGGTTTTAAGTGATTTAAGAAACAATATTGCAAAAGAATACGGTATCGTTTTTAAATTAACAGATGAGGTGGCAAAAACTTACAACAGTGCGTTTGGTTTAAAAAATTACAATGGAGATGACTTTAATGAGCTTCCATTAGCTGCAACCTATATAATAAATGAAGATGGGACAATAGCTTACGCCTTTTTAGACCCAGAATACAGAAATCGAGCTGAACCAACCGAAATTACAACTATCCTTAAATCTTTAAACAAAAAATCGCCTATGAAAAATTCAAAATTACTTTCGGCTTTTAATTCACAAAATTTAAATTTAAAAAACCATGTGGTTATGGCACCTATGACAAGGTCCAGGGCTATTAATAATCTTCCAAACAATATCATGGCAACCTATTACTCACAACGAGCAACTGCAGGTTTAATAATTACCGAAGCAACCTCGCCTTCAAAAAACGGGCTAGGTTATATTAATATTCCTGCTATATACTCTAAAGAACAAATTACTGGTTGGAAAAAAACAACTCAAGCTGTACATAATAACAATGGAAAAATATTCCTTCAAATTATGCATACAGGTCGTATAGGGCACCAATTAAATTTACCAAAAGGTGGTGAAGTTATGGCTCCGTCTGCTATACAAGCAGCTGGTGAAGTGCTCACAAGCGAAGGACTAAAACCGTTCCCTATACCTCTAGAAATGACTACTACAGATATTAAACAAACTCAAAAAGAATTTGTAGAAGCTGCTAAAAATGCAATTGAAGCTGGTTTTGATGGTATCGAAATTCACGCTGCGAATGGTTATTTAGCCGATCAATTTTTAAATAAAGGCACCAACCAAAGAACTGATAATTATGGTGGCTCTGTAGAAAACAGAACTCGATTTTTAATTGAATTAACTAAAGAAATTGCAAAAGAAATCGGAAATAATAAAACAGCAATTCGTATTTCTCCCTATGGCGTATTTAATGATATGGCTTTATATAAAGAGATTTCAGAAACATACTATTATTTAATAGAAAAACTAAACACTTTAGATTTGGCATATTTACATATGGTCTCTCTTTCGGAAGATATTCCTGAAGGTTTTTTAGAAGATTTAGGTAAAGAATTTAGCGGGAACGTTATTTTTAATGGCGGATTTGGCTTTGATCTAGAGCGTGCTGAAAAAGTAGTTTTTGAAAATGATAAAAATTTAGTTTCTATAGGGTTTCCGTTTATTGCAAATCCAGATTTAGTTGAACGCATTGAGCGCGGGGCAGACTATAACGAACCTAATCAAGACACACTGTATACCTTTGGTAAAGAAGGTTATATAGATTACCCAATTTTAGAAACCACCAAATAGATGTTTGGTGGTACTAAAAGTTAAAATCTTAAAACCAACCTGTAAGTACAAGGTGGTTTTAATTGATTTCTGTGCGTTTTTTTAATTATACAACAGGCGATAAAGAGTAAGTGCAGTAGCAGACTACAAGCACTAATCTTTGAATTGTAAGGTACATAATTAAAAGAAAATAGGGATTCAAGTTTCTACTTAACCGCTATAGTGTTTAGCATCATTGTTACCTGCTGTTTTGGCTTTTTGCTTATCTGAAATAGTATTTTGATAAGATTTATGGACACTAGGCCGCAAAGCATGTAAAGTTAAAATAACAGGGGTTGGACTTTTTAAAGTCTGACCCTTTTTTCATAGATAGTAAGGAACTGATTTAAGATAATGCCCAGTTCCTGAGAGGCATTGACCACTTCTTAGTGGCTTCTCTTGTAGCCAAATATACCGATTTCATCACTGCCTCATCTGTCGGGAAAGACAATTTATTTTTGGTGTACTTCCTGATTTTCCCATTGAGGTTCTCAATAAGGTTCGTGGTATAAATGATCTTTCTTATTTCCAGGGGGAACTCAAAGAATACCGTAAGGTCTTCCCAGTTGTCCCTTCAGCTCTTCACGGCATAGGAATACTTACCTTCCCATAGCCCTGCAAAATCATCCAGGGCAGCTTTGGCAGCTTGCTGGTTAGGTGCGTTGTAGATATGCTTCATATCTGCTGTAAAGTAGTCAGTCGGCTAAGTACCCCCGTGGTAAATTGGGTATAATTTTGTAAGCAGTTTTTTCGCCTATTTATTCAGATGTAATTTTATGTAATTCAAAGGATAGAGATTCGTTGCTTCTCTGATCGAGTTCTGTATTTCCTCCACTGGACACAAAAACTGTGTCATGATATTTTTCATCAAATATGGAATTTAATACTTTAGCATCAAATCCTTTTTCTTCCCCATTTCTCCCGGGTTTATCTTTTCCCTCACAATAAATTATTTGTCTTGGACTTATTAAACCTGTAAGGTCTTCAAGAACAGTATTAAATATTCGTTGCCAATTCTTCCTAGTAGGTCTTATTGGATTAATCATATGAGTTCCAGTGAAATAATTTTTATCCGAAAAATCTAAGACTTGAGACTTTTCTCTCAAATCTTCTTGAAGACCTCTTAAAAATCCAGATACCCTGTGTTAACAAGAATCAGGCATCAATGTTTACTGACCTTATTTTTACATTGAACTATAATTAAATACTCTCTATACCGATCGAAAGCCGAAATCTACTATCAAAATCAGATTCCAAAATACAGAGATGGGCAACAGTATACCAAGTCTGGCAAGATTAACAGCAATTTTTAATCAATTAAAATCCAAACGCTTAACAACTGTAAAAGATGTTGCTGAAAAACAATATAATACCCCTGACATACAGCTGTCACCACAACTATTTATCTTTGCTATATAACAAAAAACGAAGGTTATGAATATTATTTTAGGAGCAACGGGACAGGTCGGATCGGCTATTACAGATTTTCTGTTAGAAAATAAATTACCAGTGAAAGCGGTAATCAGGGATCAGGAAAAAGCAGAAATATTAAAAGAAAAAGGAGCAGAAGTTGCCATTGCCGATTATTTTGATTTAAAGGCCTTGAAAAATGCTGTCAAAGAAGGGGAAGTAATTTTCGTAATCACCCCGGAAACAATTAAAACCGATGACATACTTGGTGACACTAAAAGAATTCTGGAGAATTATCGAAAAGCTATTAAAGGTTCTGAAATTAAATCTATAATCGGACTTTCTTCGGGAGGGGCCCACTACGAAAAATATGAAAGACATACTGGCAGCTTACTCATGTCAAATATGCTTGAACATGAATTTGTAAGTTTACCATTAAATCAAGTATTCGTTCGTCCCTCCTATTATTATAGTAATTGGCTTATGTCTATTGATATGGTAAAAGAAAAAGACGTTTTACCCTCCTTCTTTCCCTCTGATCTGAAAATTGATATGAATTCACCAATAGAGGTAGCTGAATTTATTTCAGATATCATCATTAAAGGTATTGATAAATCAGAAGTGATAGAACTGGTGGGGCCTGAAAAATATTCTTCAAGAGATGTAGCAAACAATATGGCAAAAGTTCTCGGTCGAGAAGTAAAGGTTCAGGAAATTCCACAAGAGGAATGGTTCCCAACTATGGAAAGCATTGGTTTTTCCAAAAATGCTGCGGAAAACTTTATTAAAATGACGGAATTAGTAACCGAAGGAAATGCAAAACTTGAAAGAAAAGGAAAAAATCCAATTAGGTTGAGTACCACCTTTGAAAAGTATCTGAAACAAACATTATAAATAGCCATTATTTAAGTAATAATAATTTAGAATAAAATGGTTGAGGTTTTTCGAACAAATATTAATTCGCTAGAGAAAGCGGCTCAATACTGGTAAAACTTAAAACAACATTTTCCCGATTATAAAATCAACTTTGATTTAGAAGATTGTGATAAAATTCTGCGTATTGAGGTGGCAGAGGGCGAGATTGATGCTTCAACTGTAGCTATGTTTGTTAGAAACAGTGGCTTCCAAATTGATGTATTACCGGAATAGTTTTTCCTGACCGCCCCCTCCTATACTTCTATTTATGAATTTCCTTTTAGTTTCTCAAGTAGATTTTTAATAACCCAAAAAGCTAGTATTAAAACATTTATTCTTTAAAAATTTGCGCAGTTATATGATTGCATATATATTTGAAGTTAAATGACTGCAAAATGAAACTAAGAAGAGATGTATTTCAAGCCATAGCTGACCCCACGCGAAGAACAATAATTTCTTTAGTAGCGCTTCAGGCAATGACACCGACTGCCCTTGCTGAGAACTTCGATTATTCGAGACAGACTATTTCAAAACATATTCAAATCCTTACTGAATGCGAACTATTAAAACAAGAGCAGAATGGCAGGGAAATCTATTATCATTTAAATTCGGAAGGAATGAAAGAAATCGCCAATTTTATCGAGCCTTTCAGAAAAATGTGGGATGATCGTTTCGATAAATTGGAAAATTTAATGAAAGACCATCAATCAGAATCCTAATAACTCATGGAACAAAAAACAAAAATAAAAGCCGAAGAAGGAAAGCAGGAGCTACTAATTACCAGGGAATTCAATTTGCCTGTCGAATCCCTCTATAAAGCATATAAAGATAAAGAGTTGTTCGCAAAATGGATGGGGACGAATTTATTAGACTTTGAATTTAAGGAATATGGAAAATATCATTTTGAAACACGCAGTCCCACAGGAGATTTAATGTTTAGCGGGAAAGGTGCATTTCACAGCTTAATACCGAATAAAATGATTGTTAGAACTTTTGAAATGGATGTGTTTTCACTTCCCCCGCAACTGGAGTTTTTAAATTTTAAGGCCATTACAGGTGAGAAAAGTATTTTAACGATGCACATCATTTTTAAATCGGCTGAAATAAGAAATGAACTACTAAAAAAACCCTTCACTATAGGTTTTGATCTGGCACACCATCGATTGGAAGCAATTATGAATACAAATAAATAGTTATGGCCACAATAAAACAGAAAAAAATTATTTACTGGATTGCCACCATCTGGCTGGCTTTGGGAATGCTTTCGACAGGTATTGTCCAATTAATTAAAATGGAAGAAGAAGTAGCAAGTATGAATTCCTTAGGTTACCCACCTTACTTACTATACATACTTGGCGTATGGAAAATCTTAGGGACTATCGTTATTCTTATCCCTAAAGCACCACTAGTAAAGGAATGGGCTTATGCCGGATTCTTTTTTGTAATGACGGGGGCTGCGATTTCCCATTTAATGGTTAGAGATGAAATCATCACCCTTTTTGGTCCCCTACTGTTATTGGTGCTTACGATTATATCCTGGTATTTTAGACCACCCGATAGAAAATTAATTCCAGAAATAAAATGAAAGATTTTAACCCAACAACTGTTGACGAGTTTATTAATGCTGCCCCTCAGGAATCACAAGGGATTATGCTAAGGCTTAAAAAACTCATAGAAGTTACTGTTCCGAATGCAGAAGAGGGAATAAGCTGGAATGTCCCTATCTATAAATATTATGGTATTCTTGCCGGATTTTCATTGGCTAAAAAGCACGTTAGCTTTGGTATTGATTCCTTAACAACCGAAATGCGTGAAATACTAAAAGAAAAAGGATATAAAACGGGTAAAAAAACAATTCAGATTAAGTTTGACCAAGAAGTACCAACAACAGAAATAAAAGAGCTGATTAAAGAACAGGCACGGCAGAATAAATTATAAAATATACCTGTCAACCGGTAGTACACTATGATAAACCCTAACTAAAATGGAAATCAAAGAATATATTGTAGAGGAAATAAAAGTCGCAGAAGTAATTTCCAATGAAATACTCATTCAGCACACTGATGATGCGTTGGATTTAATGGGTAATTTGTATTACCAGGGCTATGATAAGATTATCATTCACCAGAAAAATATTACCCCAGATTTTTTTGATTTAAAAAATAAAATGGCGGGAGACATTCTACAAAAATTCTCAAATTATCGTTTTAGATTAGTAATAGTTGGTGAATTTTCACACATTACCAGCAAAAGTTTAAAAGCTTTTATCTATGAAAGTAATAAGGGAAAACAAGTTAATTTTTTGTCATCATTAAATGAAGTATTGAAATTAAAAAAATAAAATCATATTTTACAATAGCCCTGATAATCAAAAATAACCAAATTAATCATCAGGCTTATTAAAATATTCAGTAATGGAAAGTATAGAACAAATCAACTACCTTAAAGCCCCTATCACCACTGTTTACGATGCATTAACTTCAGAGGAAGGTTTAGGACATGTGTGGACAAAAAATCTAAAAGTACAACCTGAAATTGGTTTTATAAATGAGTTTGATTTTGAGGAAGATTATATTACCAAATTTAAAATAATTGAACTGAAAGAAAACAGCAAGATTGTTTGGGAATGTTTGGCATCAGATGAAGAATGGGTAGGAACGAGGGTGTCCTTTGAACTATCGGAAAAAGATGGCATCACAGCGGTTATTCTTAAACACTATGACTGGAGAGAACGAACTGATTTTTATCGTTGGTGTAGTTATAATTGGGGAATGTTTTTATTTAGCTTAAAGACGTATTGTGAAAATCAAAAAGGACTACCCTATCAAGAACGTGATTTTTAGAAAGTAATAAAACCATTAAGCAAACTTAAAAAATGAACTCATACCACTAAAAAAGATTAAATATGCGAAGAATTGTTCCCAATATTTATTCAAATAACTTAGAAAAAAGTAAAAAGTTCTATACCGAATTTTTAGGAATGGACTTAGTTATGGATATGGGCTGGATACTCACTTTCGCATCAAAGGAAAACAAAACTGCACAGATATCAATTTTCAAAAATAAAAATAATAAGCCTTTAGATAATTCGGCAATATTTTTATCAATTGAACTTTGTGATATTGATCAGTGTTACGAAGATGCTAAAAATCGAGCAATTGAAATTGTTTATCCTATCACCAACGAAAGTTGGGGTGTTAGGCGTTTTTTTGTAAAGGATCCTAACGGGGTTACCATAAATTTAGTAACCCATTTGTAATACTTTTTTTCCCCTGGGAGTATGTATTCGTTTTGTCTTAATCAAATAATCAAACATTTATTAAAAGTTCAATTTGTTATATGTATTTTCCTAATTAACTTTCACAATACTTTTTATAATTATCCAGGATAAACTCCCAGCCTTGTTCAGAGTCCATCATCTTAAAGTAATCTTCTCCCATTTCTCCATGTTTTTCAAAGAGGCGATGTTCAAGCTCCACCAAGGTGGTAGAATTTCCATTTTCTATGAATGCAATTTCAAGCTCACTCGCTTTTTCCGGATCGGGAATGGGCTCCCGGTTCGGACCTATTTGCCATTTCAGTTCAATTTTCTCGTTTACGTTAATTTGCGTTACACGGCCCCAATCACAACGAAATCCAAACGGACCAATTTCGGTACATAGGCCATCTTTACTGGCATCAATCTTTATTTCTTTCAATTCATCCCCGGACCAAGAATAATCTTTTGGCCACCATTGATTAATCTCATTGACAAATTTATTAAATGCCTCTCCTTTTACAATTCTAACAAATAGTTTCTTCCTTATCTTTTCCATACTAATAAATTTGATAATAAAACGCCCTTATCGCCCTTCTCAGTTTAACTAAAAATAGTTAACCATACAGGGATAAAAACTGCTATAAGCAGTGCCATCCGGTTTCGATTTCGCCACGGCTGGAAGAACCGGCATACTCTATATTAATTTTCTCAGAATTAAAAATTCTCCATTTTGTATTCCATATATTCTCATATTTCCAATTAAACATCTTATTATTCACTGTAATTGTAGCTTTAAAGTACCAATTATTATACAATTCTCTCATCTTTTTCTTTATCAATAATAACGGTTGGGGGAGCCAGAAATCCTTTTGAAATAAATATGTATTTCTTACCCCTAAATTCTCCAATAACAGTTTGAGAAAAGCTTTTATCATTTAACCCTCCAATGGATTCATTATTGGAATAAAGCGTGTATTTACTGGAGAAGAAATCTTTTTTCAACGTTAGTTTAGTTTCCATAACCTGTCATTTTAAAATTTTATTCTGGAGATCCTTCATTGTGGCAAGCTGTAAAATTATATCCACGGTTCTATCGGCCTATTATACTTTCAGAATCATTTTCTTGCACTGCCTTTATTATTCCTTCTGAAATTTCTGAATTAGTCAACCACCGGACAGATCCATTCTTTCTTTTATACCCCAGAAATATTTCTTTATATCTATTAGGATACTTCTCCTTCCAGTTTTTCTGGGTGAAACTCTTGGGGTTAACAGAAGCACTTCCCCATACCTGGAAAATTGTGGTTTTTGGAGAATGAGAAAATAAAAATGTTTTTATCAAATTAGAAAACTCTTCACCAGAGGTATGAATCCAGAGTATGGCTATATCCACCGGTCCAAAAGTATCAATAGACATTTTTATACCGTTTAAAGCTTTTTCAGGCTCAGTGTAATCTTGTGAGATGGTAAAAATGTTTTTTTCTTTATCTGGATACTCTGCTTTGATGGCATCCATCCGATAATTGGTACGGGCAAGTAAAGTAACAAAGTGACCTTTTTTAATAAAATATTCACTTGTATCCCGCAACATTCCTGTCCCCCCTATTATTAACACATGTCTCATACTTGGCTATAAAGAGCTTTCCGGTTTTAATCAATTCTCATAATAACTAAAGTTATTTATAGTAATACAAAAAGACAAATTTCGGTTACTTTTTAAGGCTATAGCAAATTGATTTTACAATACCTTTGTAAGCCTACAGCGGTTATAATTTGAAATATTTTACACCTAAGTAAACCGCTTGAGCAGCAATTATAAGTGCCTAACAATATGGTGATTTTTGAATAAGGTTTAAAAAGAGTGAAAAAGTGGAGCTCTTAATTTTGATTATTCTTTGTACCCCATTCTGCCATTTGGATTAATATTTTTTCTAAAGATTTACCTTTTGGTGTAAGTGAATATTCCACTCTGGGAGGAACTTCAGGATAGGAATTACGATGTACCAAACCATCAGCTTGTAATTCTTTAAGCTGCGCTATGAGCATTCTTTCGGAAATACCTATAAGTCGGGTTTTTAATTCACTATATCTCAACTTCTCTTCATCTAAAAGAAATGCGAGAATATTAAGCTTCCATCGTCCATTTAAAACAGAATTTGTATAGGCAATTCCACAGTTTGATTCTATATGTTCTTTGTTTATTGTATTGGTAGAGCTTTGTTTTCTCATTTCTTACTTTTTTGTTAGTACCATACAATTTTGTAAGTACTTTCATTTTTTGAATATATGAATTAGTTTTGAAAAAAATAAAATAAACAATGAATGTACTAAGACAGCTTATTCACTGGATTGCTTACGGTTATTTAGTCTATGCTTTTGGTTATGCTAGTCTATTTAAAGTTTTTCAAAAGCCAAGTATGATGGAAAATATGGAGGCTTTTGGATTTGGAAAAATTTGGACACTTATAATAGGCTATGGGGAATTACTAGGAGTTCTTGGTCTTATTCTTGGCATTTGGATGCATCATGTTAAAAACCTTTCCACCATATGGCTTTTTGCATTTGCTATAGGAGCATTAATGGTCCATTTTTCCCACGGTGATTATAAATATTTTTATACAGCCTTATTTTGTTGTATTTCCTGTTTTATAGTATTATTAACCGATGAAAATTTTAAACTTATTTTGTAAAGGCATACTTTACAAATAATAATCATTCCGAAATCAAGAGATAGTTTGTCAATTAGAACCTACAAGAGTTACAGAACAGGATGACGAAACATTAATTTCTTATGAAGATCTTATAGAAATAGATGGTCATATTCTGGTATATTTAGAGACAGATGATTCGGAACAAGTTGCAGGTAATAACAAAAACGTGCAATTCTAGAGGATTTTATTATGTCACAAAATCACGCCTTTTTTGAGACAAAAAAACTTTAAAGATTTTCTTCAATATAAAAGGTGCCAAAAATAATTAACACACCCCCTAATCTTTGTTTACAAAACATTTAGGATCTTAATGATATTTATAGGTAAATGAAATCGATTAGAGTCAGATTATGATCATGGAATAAAAAAACCAAAATTCTGTACCCATTACAAAAAAGAAAGGCTTCACATTTCTGTGAAGCCTTGTCTTTGCTAGAAGCGGGAACTGGACTCGAACCAATGACCTTCGGGTTATTAGTGAGATGGCAATGTTTAAAAATTCTAATACTCATTAAATTAAAGAAAGCTTGAGTTCTAAGTATACCAATTATTTGTTTGATCACCTGAATTAGATTTTAAAAAATCGTATCAAAAAGCCTCGAATAAAAATTGATTAAACCTGTAAAAGTTAAAATTTGTTGAAGCGAGACCAATTCGGTGACCAAAAATTTAAGGCTCTATGAGATGCTTTGTTAACACTGGTAAATTGAAATACAGGGCGTTCTCTACGTTTTATTTTTTATCCAGTAAAGGGATACTATTTCCCCTTTTTTTGTTTTTAAAAAGTGGTGAAATTGAAAACATAAAGTAAAGATTTATAGGGCATAGCAAAATAAAAAAACTTTTTAACAAAATTTGATAAGTTTTAAACTCAATAGCGCATCTCTGTAATCTTCGAGACCAATCGCATCCGATCTTCTTCAGAAGGGATTCATAGTTTGCTCCCTACTGGTCTATTACTAGTTCAATTACCGGACTAGTAAGATTATTTGGTGATCTTTAATTAAGTGGACAGCTAGATCCTCAATGCAAGGTTAGCAATGCTAGCGTTGTGGTTTGACCTCACTTCTAAGTATTCTCTAAAAATTTTTAGCGACCAATCGTTCTCTTAAAATTGCCATATCATCACTTATTTTTCGATCTAGAATTTTAGCATAGTGCTGGGTAGTTTGAAGATTCTTGTGCCCCAGCATCTTACTAACACTCTCGATTGGAACTCCATTTGAGAGCGTAACTGTAGTAGCAAAAGTATGTCTGGCCAAATGAAAAGTGAGGTTTTTATTTATGCCACAGATATCTGCAATTTCTTTGATATAAGCATTCATTTTTTGATTGCTTAAAATCGGAATTAAATGCTTTTCACTAACTTCGGGATGCGCGGAATATTTCTCTAAAATGGCTTCTGCCGTATGAAGAATTGGAATACTGCTTTTAGTTTTAGTTCTGTTAGTTTTAATCCAACGTTTTCCATCAAAACCGACCACCACATCTTTTTCTGATAGTTTCTTTACATCGGCGTAACAAAGCCCCGTGAAGCAGTTAAACGTAAAAATATCTTTAACCAAACTTAAGCGTTCGTTTTTAATTTCCTTAGATATCAAGACCTGAAGTTCCCCTTCAGTTAAAAACTCCCGGTCCACCACCTTTAGTTTAGCCTTCCAGTTCTGAAATGGGTCCCTACTGATCCATTCATTGGTAAAAGCAATGCGGATTATTTTTTTAAAATTTGTTATGTATTTAATCGCTGAATTATGCGCGCAGTTTCTTTCTGTTTTTAAATAATATTCAAAACCAGTAATAAATTTGTGATTAACATCCATTACGGGAATATCGGAAGTTTTGTATTCTTTCTTTATATATTCCTCAACGTGCTTTTTAGCCGTTCTATACCTTTCGGCCGTACCCTTTGCAAAATCCTTACCTACAAGTCTATTAACACGATCATTGTGTTCCTGAAAGATCTCTAGAAGTATCTTTTCCTCATCCTCTTTTTTCTTGTCTTTTCCAAGGTAGATATCTATAATATCCTTAGAGGAGAAAAAATCTCCTTTGTCCACAAGTCTCTGATGAGCATTATAAATATCATTCTCAACTTTACTGAGAAATCTATTAACAGCTTTAGCTTGAGCCGAATTTCCAGTTGCTTTACCGGAAGCCGGGTTCCATAGTGAGACTGGGACTTCTCGTCCAGTTGTGGTAACTGCCCGCTTGCCATTCACTGTTATTCTGAAGTATATTATTCCAGAATCCGTTTTAGTCTTACTTTTTCTCAAGTAAAAAAGATGGGAAAATATTGTATTCATAACTATATAAATTTTATTAGACAGTTTTAAGATACAACATAATCCCTTTATATTTAGGGTGTTAAGTTTTATTTTGTAGGAATTATATTACTTTGGTTACACCTAATTTAAGGGTGACAGGTGTAACCGAATGTGTAACCGAATAGATTGATATTAACTGTTATTTTTTGATATGTTGAAAAACAAAAAAGCCCCAAATCCGTAGGTTTTGGGGCTTTTTGTTTCAATTTGTAGTGTAATTGGCGGAGGAAGCGATCTTCAACAATATTCAGAACTACTACGAAGGATCTACCATTAATGCTGGGCCTACGGTTAATCATCACTGTACCTTTAACCCGCTTGATAAACTGGTGGAAGCTTACGAAGAAAATAAAAAACTCTATGAGCGACTGGTGTAGGCCGAGAAGGACAAGGTTTCTTATCTGGAGAAGCTCATAGATAAATAAATTTAGTCTATTGCTTCAATAAATCTGGGTTATGTAATATAGCCTCATAGTTTTTTCCATATTCACTATTCGTAGAAATTAGACCTTTAAATTCATTACCACTTTTTTCCAAAATAGTTTTAAAATGAAATATTCCTTTTTGGGGATATATAGAATCAATTGAGTTATTATTAATTGAATCATAATTTTTAAAGTAGCTATCATTATTATAGCCTATAAAATAGACTTCTAGGTTATATTCATTCCCTGGGCTAATAACATTCTCACTACTTGGTTTAGTAACTATACGTACATTATCAAAAACGTACTTTTGATTAATATTATTTAAAATCGTCTTTAGGGAGTCTCTTTCTCTTTCTATTTTCGAAAAATCTTTGTCATTCCTTACATTACATGAAAAAAATATTTGAGAAACTAGTACAAAAAGTAGCATGAAATTTTTCGTTGTATTATTATTGATTTTCATAAGTTTTTTCAATTAATTTTTTCTTTTCAGTCTGTGCTTGTTTTTTAAAATTATCTGCTTCAATCTGAGTTTCAAATGTCGCCATAGAATCTTTTACAGGATATATTTTAAAATTACCTTCCCCCTCAATAACTTCTCCTGTTGGAAATTTAGCAGTAGCTTCAATTAAATTTTCTGTTTCCTCTACAATTTCACCTCCAGTTTCCATCCCATCTAAAGTATTAGCCGCTATTGTAAATACGTTCTTTGCAACTTCGCCGTAATCTTTTGGGTTTTTTTTAGGTCCCATAGTTCCTCCAGTTTTTGCAAAACCTGCAGCTTGTAGTAATCCATCGGCATCCACCATCTCTACGTTTCTTCCACCATCTCTTCCTGGATCTCCGTTACCGCCATTTTTACTTCTAAAATTAAAACCACCTCCTTCTGATTTTAAATAAGTATCTATTCTCTTAGTTGTTTCTACAGTTTTAGCAATCGCTTTTCGAGAATAATATGAAACTGTACGAGCAACTCCGAAAGGATCTAATTCTTTACCTTCTAGTTCAGTTCCTAATCCCATCTTATTTTCTTGGAAAGCATAAGTAGAGTTATAGGTATAATCTTCAGCTAACGGATCGATCTGCCAGAACCTTCCAATGGCAGGATCGCTCATGCGGTATTTCCATTCATGGGTATTAAGCCCTAAGTCTTCGGTAAATTCCTGTCCCTGGTAGGTTTTTAGATTATTCTTGGCTCCGTAAGAATAATTGTTATAACCCTTGTGTTCCAATCCAAATGGGTAGTAGTTTTGCTCCCTTCGTATTTCAGCACTAGTTACACTACCGCTGTTATCATCATCAGCGTAGGTGATCCGGGTATTGCCCCAGATATCCCTGTACTGGTAGACGTATTGCCAGTCACTACCATCTGGTTCTACATAACCTTCCGGCTGGTAAAACTGTTTCAACGTATTGTTTTCGTAAACAAAGTCCCCTGCATAATCGGTGGTGGTCGCTACTTCTCCCTGTGTCTTTTTCTTTTGGAGTTTTATACCGTCGGCAGTGTAAACATAATCGATAACCCCATTGTTGCTACCCGCATTACTTACCGTAATCTTTGTAGGCATGTTCAGGTGGTTGTACTCAATACCACCTGCGGCTATTCCCTTATTGGCATTGGATGTTAAGTTGCCATTGACATCATACTCATAATCATTGCCGGTTGAAGTTGTAGGTTCTTTAAAACCCCAGGTTTTCTCCCCACTATCACTAACTTTCATGAGCCTATTGCCATCATAATCATAGCCAAGGTCATCCATAGTTCCAAAGAACGTAGCACCGGCATCGGTCTGCCCCTGCCTTTGTAAAGATAAAATATTTCCCATTTTATCATAGGCAATCCCGCTTAAATTATAATTCCCCGTATTGTCCGTGGCTCCGGTGATCCTATTCAATGCATCATAGCTATACCCATAATAATTGCTTACCGGGTTACCACTTATATTCTCACTTTGGGTATTCCAATGCGTCTCCGAGATGTTCCCGTTATATAGCGGGGGTGCCCCACCGGTAGGGTCATTATAATTGATCCCAAAACCAAAGAGATCGTCACCCAGATTCTCCGGGTCGTTGATTTGCTTAAGCCAACCCCTTATATTATACGCATAATCGATCTCCTGTAAGAAGTCCTTGTTGTTTCCTGTAGAAAATTTTAATCCGCTTACAGAAGAACCAACCCTGTAGATCGATATATCCCCCAAAAGACTGGAGGTAGCAGGAACTGCAGAG
>NZ_FUZC01000014.1 GCF_900168115.1 Salegentibacter salinarum | reverse complement strand
CAGATATAAAAAGCCTGCTGAGAAACATAGATCGCTGGTACCGTCGACGTCTAAGGATGTGTATCTGGAAACAATGGAAACGCATCCGCACGAAAGGAAAGATGCTTATCAAGCTTGGCCTGAACAAGTGGAAAGCGTGGGAATATGCCAACACGAGGAAAAGCTACTGGCATACAGCTAACAGCTTTATCCTCAAAAGGACTATTACCATCCACAGACTGAGACAGGCTGGTTACACTTCTCTTCTGGACTATTACCTTAAAGTTAGAACGTAAATTAGGGAACCGCCCAGTACGGAACCGTATGCTGGGTGGTGTGGGAGGACAGGTAGGGAAATAATCCTTACCTTTCTACCCGATTGTGCCCGGCATGGGCAATAACTATAGGGTGCAAGTCCCGAACACGCTTGGCAGTAGGAAGTGTTAGCAAAAGGCAAGGGTGTCCACTGCGAGGTGGAATCTGAAGGAAGCCTGGAGCAAATTCCCGGCCTGACGAACAGAAACTGCATATAAGGCCTATGGAGACCGGATGAGATTGCATAACAAATCAAAGTCCGTTACTGCACGGGGTCTCTGGGGTAAATGCAGCAGGTATATGGGATGAAAGTTATTGTTCTTACCCGGGGAGGTCTCGTGGACGTGCAGCCGTTTTTTTTTGGAAGCACGGAGTAAAGCTTGCCGTGAGAAGTCAGCAGCGACCATAGTAGCCACTCTACGAGCCGTCTCCTGATAAAGGTAAGACGGAAGTCTCGAAGGATGACGAAGGGTCAAACCTTGCAGTCGGATAGTAAATGAATGTTACCTAATGGTTTTAAATTATCAGATGCTCAAAACAGAGACTCCTTACCATAAGAATAGGACGGAATCCGAAGAATAGGTAAGAGTGATGATCACCCAACGGGATAACTGAAAACAACATCCACACATCCAAAGGATGCCAAAGCAAGGAACCGCCGTATACGAGAACCGTACGTACGCGTGGTGTGAGAGGACAGATAGGGAATTAATCCCTATCTTCCTACTCAATTGAATATAATGAATCAAGACTGTCCTGTAAAAGATTAATGCACTATAGCAAAAAAGGAATGATCATCGAATTCTCAGAAAGGATGCACTTAGACGGACGCATACACAAATAGTATTACAAACACACGGTGCGTTTTATTATTAAAGAGTACATATCTGTAAGTTTCATAGCATAAATAACTCGCAAATATTTTTAATTAAATTACAAAATATTATATTTGTGTTATGCGAAGTGTAGATGATAAAGTTACAGAACAAGTAAATGATAACAAGCCTGGTGCAATTCTGTTTATAGAAGATTTTTTAGGCCTCGGTAGCAATGGCGCAGTACATACCGCACTGCATCGTTTGGTAAAAGCAAAAAAAATAAGTCGTTTAGCAAGAGGTATTTATGCTAAACCAACATTTAGTAAGTTGCTTAATCAAGACGTATTGCCAGATGCTGAAGAAGTAGCTATTGCTATTGCTAAAAGAGATAAGGCACGTTTATTACCTACAGGAGCACAAGCGCAAAACGCTTTGGGCTTATCTACCCAAGTGCCATTACGCATTGTGTACTTAACAGATGGTTCACCCAGAACCATCCAAATTGGCAAGCGCACCATACAGTTTAAAAAAACAACACCTAAAAATTTGGCGCTAAAAGGCGAGATAAGCAAATTGGTGGTACAAGCTTTAAAAGATATTGGTAAGGACAAGGCTACGCCCCAAGAATTAGAAAAAATACAAAGCTTATTATTAAAAGAAGATAAGCAAAATTTAAAACACGACATTTGGTTAGCACCACAATGGATAGCAGAAATAATGGCAAAAGCATTGTAAATGGCAGCCCAAGAGTTTTATAAATTAAAAGATGCAGAAAAGGCAGAGATTTTTACTGCGGTAGCGCAACAAAAAGGCTTGCCTGTATATGCTCTAGAAAAAGATTGGTGGGTAGTACAAACCCTTGATATTATCTTTTCTCAATTAGAGTTTGCCGAACATTTATTATTCAAAGGCGGTACGTCATTAAGTAAAGCGTGGCAGTTAATCAACCGCTTTTCTGAAGATATAGATTTAGCCCTAAACAGAGAATATTTAGGTTTTGCTGGTGGTTTGATTAGCAAATCGCAAGTAAAAAAATTGAGAGAAAAATCTTTTGAGTTTGTTACCACTACATTTTATGAAGCCTTACAAAAAGCATTCGCAGAAAAGGGCTATACAAACGTTACTTTCGATTTTGAAAATTTAGGTGATAGCGACCAAGACCCAGTATCTATTTTAATCTATTATCCTGCGGTTACAGAACATTCAGAATATGTTTTACCAAGAGTAAAGGTAGAATTGGGCAGTCGCGCATTAAAAGACCCCTTTACAAATTGCAAAATCATATCATTTGTAGGTGAACAATTTCCTAGTCGTCCATTTGCCGATTCGCCCATAACTGTACTCTGTGTAAATCCAGAGCGTACTTATTTAGAGAAACTATTTTTGTTGCACGAAGAGTTTAAAAAGCCTAATTATAAAATACGTGTAGAACGATTAAGCAGGCATTTGTACGATATTACAAAAATCTACAATAGCGAACATAAAGACAAAGCCTACGGCCAAGAATTAATAGTTTCCATTATTGAGCACAGAGAAAGATTTAATGGAATGCGTGGCGTAGATTATAATACATTATATCCACCAAACTTAAACATTATTCCACCAGACGATTTTATAAAAGCTTGGGAAGACGATTATAAAACGATGCAAACCAATATGATTCCAGAAGACAGCCCAAGTTTTACAGACCTATTGGAAACCGTTAAGCAAGCAATCCAGGAATACAACGCATTGAAATTTGAATAAATGAAACATCCATCAATATCGCTGGGAATTATTTGACCAGTTTGTACAAACCCAAGCTTCTGCAGGGCGATATAAAAATGTAAGTTAAGTAATGAGAGATGGCCTTCGACTTTTAGAAAATGAGGAAAGTAAAGTAATTGCGCTAAGAAATGCTATTCAAGAAGGAATTGATAGCGAAATTGATCACGATTTCGACCCGAAAAAAAATCTTGAGGAATTAAAAGCTAAATGCAAAAAGAATGGCTAAATACAAAATGAACAACAAAACCGTGGCGGATTAAATGGTATTTGGGAAAATACGCTAGAAAATTGGTCGGGAAATTAAGCTGACAAATGTTACGATGTATCCAATCGGCTAAGTACCCCTTGTAAGTCTTAAATAATTTTTTTAAGCTATATTTTTTTATTTACTCAGCTGTAATTTTTTGTAATTCTGTGGATAGAGGTTCTTAATATCTACTCACCCCGGGATATTAGCAAACATAAAAACTCATACTCAAAAATTAGAGCATTGAACAAAAATCACTACTATTCATAAAAGGCAAAAATTGGATTGAAATGGATATGACTGCTCAAATAAAAAACACCTTGATTTCAAGAATTAAGGATTCCAAAGATTTAAACTTCTTAAAAGCTCTTCAGACTATATTTGATGCATCCGAACAGGAATTATTTCAATTATCCTCTGAGCAAAAAGATGCAATTACAATAGGTAGAAAACAAATAAAAAACGGTCAGTTTTCAAGCAATGAATCTGTAATTAATGAAATGAAAGAATGGCTAACAAAAAATAATTTGGTCAGATATAGCCAAATTGAAGTTTCGAGATATTCTTGATTCTATATTGATAGAAATAAATCTTTAAGCTTCAAATTTTTTGGCTAAATCTCCCATGATCATTTTGGCGTGTACCCTGGAGTTTTCTATAAACCATTTATGGGTTTCTACACCACCACAGATAACTCCTGCAAGATAGATTCCCTGGACATTAGTTTCCATGGTTTCCTGGTCATATTGCGGAATTTTTCTGCCGTCATCAGATAATTTAATACCCATCTTTTTTAGAAATTCAAAGTTTGGGCGATATCCGGTGAGCATCAACACAAAATCGTTTTCCAGGGTTTGTTCTCCATCGGGAGTCTCGATAACCACTTCGGTTTCTCGTATTTCCTTTAGCTTAGCGTTGAAAAGCGCTTTGATATTTCCTTCTTTAATTCGGTTATCAATATCGGGGCGTACCCAGTATTTCACTCTTCTTCCAATTTCTTCTTTTCTGACGATCATAGTAACTTCGCCGCCTTTTCTATATATCTCTAAAGCAGCATCTACAGCAGAATTGCTGGCGCCCACTACTATGGTTTTTAAAGTGGCATAATAATGAGGATCGCCGTAATAATGAGCCACTTTTGGCAAATCTTCCCCGGGAATATTCAGGTAATTCGGGATATCATAGAATCCTGTGGCAACCACTACATTTTTAGCGGTGTAATTGTTTTTTGTCGTACTTACTTTATGAAAATTGTCTTTAGATTCTACTCCAGTAACCTTTTCAAATAAATTGATGTTAAGTTCATTTGAAGTCGCTATCCTTCGGTAATACTCCAGAGCTTCAGCTTTTCTGGGCTTTGGATTATTACTGATAAACGGAATTCCATTCAACTCCAGTTTTTCTGAAGTAGAAAAGAATGTCATATTGGTAGGGTAGTGGTACAACGAATTTACCAGGCAGCCTTTTTCCAGGATGAGATAAGAAAGATTTTTCTTTTCGGCTTCCAGGGCGCAGGCAATACCAATTGGCCCACCGCCAATAATTATAACATCGTAAGTATTCTTAGGAGTTTGCAAGTTGTCTTAAGTCTTTTATGGTTTCCAGTTGATCTTCAGCTTTAAAAACATAGCTCCCGGCCACTAAAACATCGGCACCGGCTTTTATTAGTTGAGAAGCATTTTCATTAGTTACGCCACCATCAATTTCAATTAAAGTAGAAGCATTATGTGTTACAATAAGCTCCTTTAAACGCTGAATTTTATGGTAGGTATTCTCAATAAAACTTTGTCCGCCAAAACCAGGATTTACACTCATTATACATACTATGTCGATATCCTGAATCACATCTTTCAATAGATCTACACTTGTATGCGGATTTATCGCTACTCCCGCTTGCATACCTTCAGCTTTTATTGCCTGTAGCGTACGGTGTAAATGTGTGCAGGCTTCGTAATGAACGGTAAGGTTATCGGCTCCCAGTTTTGCAAATTCCTTGATATACCTATCGGGATCAACGATCATGAGGTGAACATCAATCGTTTTTTCGGCATGTTTGGTAATAGCCTGCAGTACCGGCATTCCGTAAGAAATATTCGGTACAAAAACGCCATCCATGATATCAATATGAAACCAGTCGGCCTCACTTTTGTTAACCATTTCAATATCACGCTGAAGATTCCCGAAATCGGCAGCAAGAATAGATGGGGCAATAAGTTTTGTTGTCATAAGTATTATGCTGTAAGTGTGCACACAAAAATAACAAGATTATACTTATTTGATGCCTTCTGTAAATTTATTTAAGATGTACTTTACCGAACTTTGAATTGAAGGATTCAACAGACTAATTTGAGCAAGATAGGTGTCAAAATTTTCGTCGTTATACCTGTCGTTTAAAGAAATAAAATCGGCCTGGTAACCATCAAACTGAGTATTCGGAATACTTTTTTGAAAAATGGTTATAACATTCTGATGGCGTTCATCAGTTTTTATCCTATCAATCAGATCTTTTAAAAGTTGTTCTTCCCCTTCAAGCACCTGGAAAAAATTTCCCTGTGAGTATAAAAGAATCCCGGTGATATTGTGATTGTTATTCCAGTCTTTACTAAAATCTAAAGCTTCCTGTATCTCAGTTTCTGAAAGTGCCGGGTTAGCGGTACTTACATAACTTATTGCGTAGCGCATATTGTTTAAGAGTTGTTGAACTCAAAAATAGCGGAAATTAAGTAGGCTTGATATTCTATACAGTGAAAGTTTATATAAAAAATTAAGGAAAAGACTGATTTTTCAATAATATTTAAATAGCTGAGTGGGTTAAAAATGATCTTTTTCTACTGCCCGGGCTGCATTAAAACCGCACATACCGTGCACGCCACCACCGGGAGGTGTAGAGGATGAACAAATATAAATCCTTGGGTTAGGAGTGGAGTAAGGAGACATTTTTGCGATCGGCCTGGTAAAAAGCTGGGTAATATCCTGTTTTCCACCGTTTATATCACCACCGATTATATTAGGATTAAAGGCATTTAATTGAGCAGAATTCATAGTAGATTTCTTTAAGATACAATCTTTAAATCCTGGTGCGGCCCGCTCTATTTGATCTTCAATTATTTTAGAAAAATCTTCTGTATTAGCATTGGGGACATGACAATAAGCCCAGGCCGTGTGCTGACCTTCCGGAGCCCTTGTGTTATCAAAAATACTATGCTGTGCAACCAGAACATACGGAGTTTGCGTCATATTTTTTTGATGTATACTTTGTTCTGAATTCTCCATTTCTTCTTCCGAAAATCCAATATGCACCGTGCCCGCTTTCCGGCATTTTTCATTGGTGAAAGGAATAGGTTCACTAAGTGCCCAATCTACTTTAAAGACTCCGGCCCCATATTTAAAAGAATCCATTCTTTTGCGATAAAGACCGGGAAAATCGGTTCCTTTAATTTTTAATAACTGCTTCGGGGTTAAATCGAATAAATATGTTTTAGATTCCGGAAGTTCATCCAGCTGAGTTATATTCTTTTCAAGGTGTAGTTCGCCGCCAATGGAAGTATAGTAGCTTAGCATACTATTGATAAAGTTTTGCGCCCCACCTTTGGGGAATGGCCAGTTATATTTATGCGCCATAGTACTTAATACAAGTCCGAACGATGCTGAAGCGAGGCTATTTAGCGGTAAGGTAGAATGTGCAGCAGAGCCGTAAAAGAATATTCTCGACTTTTCATTTTTAAAATAATGTTTGGCCAGTAATTTAGCCGATGGTAGTGCCTTTAAACCAAATTTCATAAAATCCAGCGGATGCTGCGGAATTCCTAAAGGGCCTAGCAGGTCATTTTCTAATTTTTCCCAGTCTTTAACAAGGGGTTCAAATAAATTGAAATAGGAAGCTTCATCATCACCTAATTGGACTGCTGTTTTCCTGATATCGGTATAACAAGCGTGTGCGCTCCCATCACTAAAGGGATGGGCGTATGGAATTTCAGGAAATATCCATTCCAGGCCGTGTTCCTCTAGAGGTAAACTTCTTAAAAACGGTGATCCAAACCCCATGGGCAAAATGGCTGAGCCCACATCATGCTTAAATCCCGGTAAGGTTAATTCCTGGGTTCGGGTGGAGCCGCCGGGATTAGCTGCCTGTTCAAAAATGGCAGTTTTCAATCCTTTTTGTTGCAAATATATCGCGGCTGAAATTCCATTAGAACCGCTTCCGATAATTATAGCATCGTAGCTTAAAGACATTAAGTGATTTTTTTAAGGTCAAGATTTCCAAGATACTCCCTGAAGGAAATTTTTCCATTAGACTCCCCAATCATATCGTTGGTAGTAATAAAGGTAAAATAATCCAGTTTATCATTAATTCCTTCACTGAATATTTTTGGTAATCCCAGGCTGGCGCTTATTTTGGCCATAGGTTCAGGTATTTCAATAATTTCGCCCCCAACAATTTCTTTTATCATTTCGGCCATTTCACGCCTGGTGTGAATATTTGGGCCACCTACCTCTGCGATTTCTGGACCATCGTTTAAAAAGGAAACCACAACTTTTGCGAGATCTTTATGATGAATACTGTTAGTTTGTGCTTCTCCCGAGCCAATTAAAGGAATGACTTTGCGTTTGGCCATTATAGCGAGATCATTTAGGCCAGAATAGAAGCCTGCTGGCCTTACAATTGTATATGCTATCCCCGAACTTTTTAATTCTTTTTCAAACATTTTATGGGCGCGGGCTATGCTGAAATCTTTTGACGAATCTGCGCCCATAATTGAAACATATATAAAACGCTTCACCCCGTTTTTAACAGCATCTTTCAGGAGATTTCTATTTGCTCTAAAATCACTTTCCATAAAAGATTCCTGGGAAGGTGTAAAAAGACTTACACTTTTTCCAAGTGCAGAAATTACTGTGGTAATATTTTTAGTAATGCCCCTAATCCCTTCCTGGTCTTTAGCTGCATCACCTTTCCACACATCATCGGTATACTTTGAAAGTTTTGAAACGCCTTTATCAGAGCGGGTTAGGGCTCGTATATCTTTTCCTTCCGTTGTTAGTAAATTTATGATTTCGGTACCCAGGGCTCCAGAAGCACCCGCAATTAAAGTTTTGCCTTCATCCTTCATCTTCTCAATTTTTTAAAACTGAGAATTTAAGATACTTAGAAATTGAATATGAAAGGATAAAAGCGCCTTGGGGTTAACAAAAGATTAGCTTGTGTTAAATTTTTTTTTCGAGATTCTGCCTTGGGATACTATATTATAAAGCGGATTTTTATTGGCGAATTTCTATCTCGGTAAGCTCAAAGGTTTCTGCACATACATCTGCATTTTCTAAAGACTCATATAAGTAACCGCTAAAGCTAACCTTTAAACTGTCTTTTTGAAATTCCTTGGGTAAATTACAAGCCCATAAAAAGTCATCAATTCTATATATCGGGCAATTTTCATCTGGCGCGAGGATAAAACTGTTTTCATTTTTATATTCAGCTATTATTCCGCGTTCTTCTTCAATGTCTATACAGTCCATTCGTGGAACTGATCCGCTCTTGCGTTCAATGACATCATCTGTCTCGCAGGCAGATAAAACTGTAACTAGAATTAAAAGTTTATAAATTAACTTCATTAGGAGGTATTTCTTATAAGATGCAGGTTTGTATAAAGGGTTGCGTCTATAAACGAAAAAACCCCGGTTCATCACGCCGGGGTCATTCATCAATCAAAAAACGAACAGTTATGTTAGCCGGCCGTCGCCGGCATTAACTGTTGTCATCTTAAATATCTTATCCTAAATAGGTTTTTAGGATTTTGCTTCTGGAGGTATGTTTCAACCTTCTGATTGCTTTTTCTTTAATTTGTCTAACTCTTTCTCTTGTGAGATCAAAAGTTTCACCAATTTCTTCAAGCGTCATTGGGTGCTGGTCACCAAGACCAAAGTACAAACGAATAACATCTGCTTCACGCGGAGTTAAGGTTTCTAAGGCACGCTCAATTTCAGTTCTAAGAGACTCGTGTAAAAGCTCTTTGTCTGGATTTGGAGATTCACCGGAACGAAGTACATCGTAAAGGTTAGAATCTTCACCTTCCACTAAAGGAGCATCCATAGAGACGTGACGGCCAGAATTCTTCATAGATTCCTTGACGTCATTAATCGTCATATCAAGCTCTTTTGCAATTTCTTCAGCACTTGGTGGGCGCTCATGAGATTGCTCTAAAAAGGCAAAAGTTTTGTTGATCTTGTTAATAGATCCAATTTTATTCAGTGGTAAACGAACAATACGAGATTGCTCGGCCAAAGCCTGAAGAATAGACTGGCGAATCCACCATACCGCATAGGATATAAATTTAAAACCACGTGTTTCGTCAAAACGTTTCGCAGCTTTAATCAATCCTAAGTTTCCTTCGTTAATAAGGTCGGGTAGGGTTAACCCCTGATTTTGATATTGTTTTGCTACCGACACCACAAAACGTAAATTTGCTTTGGTTAATTTTTCCAATGCACGGTCATCACCCGCTTTAATTCGTTGTGCTAATTCTACCTCTTCATCGGCAGTAATTAAATCAACTTTACCAATTTCTTGCAAATACTTATCTAGCGAAGCAGTTTCACGGTTTGTTACCTGCTTCGTAATTTTAAGTTGTCTCATCTATCGTCTCCTTGGATTTTAATTATGAATAGCTCTTGTATTAGTTTATACGCAAGGAGTAGTCGAAATGTTACAAAAAACCTTAATTATTTTTTATAGATTTTGATATGGAGCTTTATTGTAGTCTGAATTCTGGCGGATTTATTTTCCTTTTATCTAATAATCAATAATTTAATAGTAGTTTTTTTCTGTCATTTTTATAGTAAAATAGAAAGAGGGAAATAGAGTAAAGCTAACTTAACATTATTAAGGAGCGTTTTTTATTGATAAAATTATGTTCCGCTAAAAGATGGAGAAATATTGGGAGTTCGTAATAAGGCAAAACCTATCCTACCTAGTTATTCAGGATACGATATATTTTGCCCTTTTAACAAGATGATTATTCTACCATCGAAAGATCGGAAGCTCCTTTAATTTCTGTAGAAATTTCTCCAAGCCAGCCGGCATTTCCCAGAGCGCCGGTATAAACCCGTACAAAATCAATACCTCTGAGTTTTACAGCATTCATTTGATCATCAACAGCCCAGTCTATTTCCATGGCATTCCCACCATAGGTGTCGTAGTTTTCATCAAAATTGTCAACATAACCCCATTCCAGGGCGTCCACTGAAACAAAACCTTCCTGGTTTATTACAGGATAAACCCGGGTGCCGTTAAAACTAACCGCTTTCTCCTCCTGGATGAAAAGTGGATAATAATTTTGTGTATTGAAAGAATTCACAAGGATACTATCCTGTGTCTCCCGGTTATCAGTCCAGGGAACATTAGCATGGGTTCCAGGATTGTTATAGGTTACTTCATAGTCAAGTAAGGTTTCTTCTTCCTGGTGCGCACTTCCTGCCAATTCATACCAGGTGTCGTCTGGCAATCCATTACCATTTTCATCAAATGAAACCTGTACAATTCCAGGTTCAGAATGACCATTCATAGCATTTCCGTAAATAACAAAATCCTTGTCCTCTTCCCGGTTTTCAATAGTATGGTCAAAGCTAAATTCTACATAACCACCCCAGGCGCCAAGAGACAGGATATTTGTTTTTCCTCCAATAATACTTTCGGCAGCCTCTGTGCTTCCGAAATTTTTATTGATGTATTGACCCGGTGCTGGTTTGTATTCGATAATTTCAGAAATAAATTCACTACTGGATTGCGTTTTTGGTCGAGAGTACAGATCATAAGGATCAATCACAGATACCCTATAGGTGCGTATAAGAGAATGATTATATGCCATAGCCTTAAATTCAAGGCTGAATGTTCCGGGTTCCTGGGCAGTATAACTGAGATTTTGGGTGGATCCTATATCTATCCCATTTAGGGTCCAAAGATAATTTACATCTTCAGCAACATTCGAAAGTGAAGGTGAGATATTCAGGGTGTCACCAGGTAATAGCTCATAATCCTTTTGGTACTGGAGTTCGGTAAATTCCATAGGAATAGCTTGGGAATCATCATCTTTGCTACATGAGACAAGGAGGAGAATTCCTCCGATTAAGAATACTAGTTTGATAGTTAATGTTTGCATTTGATTTGTATTAAGGTTAATAATTAGGATTAACTTATTTACAAAACAAAACAGATAGGGGAATAATTAGAATAGAAGATCTACCCAAAGCAATAACTCCCGAAAGCTTTGTTTTTTTCTGATTGATGGCAGGTCTTCTGACTTATCCCTCTTTTTAAATCCTTCCCATCCTTAAAGACAGTGGTTTTTTATAAAAAGATTTTTTCCGGAAATTCCGGAAGGGATTTACAGCAGCGGGAACTGTTCAGGATTTACACCTGATTCCCTTTTAATACAATACCCTGAAAGTAATTGTAACCGAAAATCTTGGCAATATTAGAATAAATTTCTGAACTGGAAACTTTTATTTTAGAAAGAAACAGAATTTCCTGGAATAAGACGCAGGCTTATGGAACTTGGTAAAATAGGATTATCGATTGTACAGAGAAGAAAAGTCAATGTTTCCAAGAAATCTTAGAAAAGGATCAATGGAAGATCTAATACGGCTAAACTTCTAATTTTTGATGCGAAAGAATTTTTTAAAATGAGCTATTTGAGCTTGTTTTCAAACCGCTTAAACTTTCACCATTAGAAAGCAAGCAGTTGATTCCAACAGTTAAAATTCTTTACAATACGACTGAATTTGCTCCGATTAAGAACTAAGAGCAACTAAACGAAAACGTATTTATCTTTGGACATTGAGTATCAAATTTATCTGATACAAACCTATGTCTTTTAGGTCCGTTCGCTTGCGATTATTGAGTAAACCTTTTTTTAAAATACATAAACGTAAATCATTAGGTTTATGGGGTTTTAAGGGCAAAGTTTAAAGGCCTAAGCTGCAAGTTAAATTGAAACAAAGAATTTAAAACTCTATAATTATAATCATAATTATAACTTCTCCTTTATTGGATATAAGTTATAAATGTAAATACAAAAATGAATTCTCCCATTCCTGAAAATATTAAAACACGTTCTCACTATTTACCGAAAAATATTCCGTAACTAAATAATTGCGATTATATTTGCAGTCAAATAACTGCATAATGAAATTAAGAAGAGATGTATTTCAAGCTATAGCCGATCCAACCAGAAGAACGATCATATCTTTAGTAGCGCTTCAGGCTTTGACACCGACTGCCATTGCCGAAAATTTTGATTATTCCAGGCAAACTATTTCCAAACACATACAAATTCTTACTGAGTGTGAACTATTGAAACGGGAGCAAAATGGCAGGGAAATTTACTATCACTTAAATCCGGAAGGAATGAAAGAAATAGCCGAATTTATCGAGCCTTTCCGAAAAATGTGGGATGATCGTTTCGATAAATTGGAAAATTTAATGAAAAACCATCAATCAGAATCCTAATAACTCATGGAACAAAAAACAAAAATAAAAGCCGAAGAAGGAAAACAGGAGCTAATAATAACCCGAGAATTCAGCTTGCCCGTCGAATCTCTTTTTACAGCTTATAAAGATAAAGAGTTGTTCGAAAAATGGATGGGGACGAATTTAATAGACTTTGAATTCAAAGAATATGGAAAATATCATTTTGAAACACGGAGTCCCACAGGAGATTTAATGTTTAGCGGGAAAGGTGCATTTCACAGCTTAATACCGAATGAAATGATTGTTAGAACTTTTGAAATGGATGTGTTTTCACTTCCCCCGCAACTGGAATTTTTAAATTTTAATGCTATTACAGGTGAGAAAAGTATTTTAACGATGCACATCATTTTTAAATCGGCTGAAATAAGAAATGAATTATTAAAGAAACCTTTTGCTATAGGCCTTGAAATGGCCCATAGCAGGTTAGAGGATGTTTTAAACAAAATAAATTAATAGTTATGACCGCAACAAAACAAAGCAAAATCATTTACTGGATTGCCACCATCTGGCTGGCTTTGGGGATGCTTTCCACAGGTATTGTCCAATTAATCAAAATGGAAGAAGAAGTAGCAAGTATGAATTCCTTAGGTTACCCAGCTTACTTACTATATATACTTGGCGTATGGAAAATCTTAGGGACTATCGTTATTCTTATCCCTAAAGCACCACTTATAAAAGAATGGGCCTATGCCGGATTCTTTTTTGTAATGACGGGGGCTGCTATTTCGCATTTAATGGTTGGAGATGAAATCATCACCTTTTTTGGTCCCATACTGTTATTGGTGCTTACGATTATATCCTGGTACTTTAGACCACTGGGTAGAAAACTAATTCAGCAGTAAGATGAAAGATTTTAAACCCACAACTGTTCACGAATTTATAAATGCTGCCACTGAGGAATCACAGCGGATTATGCTAAGGCTTAAAAAACTCATTGAAACTACTGTTCCGGATGCGGAAGGTGGAATAAGCTGGAATGTTCCTATCTATAAATATCATGGTATCCTTGCCGGGTTTTCACTGGCTAAAAAACACGTAAGTTTTGGTATAGATACGTTGACCACTGAAATGCGTGAAATACTGAAAGAAAAAGGATATAAAACGGGTAAGAAGACTATCCAAATTAAGTTTGATCAAAACATTCCGTCGGCAGAAATAAAAAAACTGGTTAAAGAACAGGCCAGGCTAAACGAAAAATAAATTATTTAAATCTAAGACAGGAAATATAGTTCTGCTCAAAATTTTATAGTTGAAAAAAAGTTACCTTTTTAAATCCAGTAGACTTGGTTTTCGAAATTGGGTAGATACCGACCTAAAAGAATTCACTGAATTGAATGCTGATAGAGAAGTAATGGAACATTTTCCAAAACCGTTGACAGAGAAAGAATCAACAGATTTTTTATGTCGGCTTAAGGAACACTTCGAGAAAAACGGGTATTGTTATTTTGCCACTGAAGTTCTGGAAACCAGAGAATTTATAGGCTTTATAGGTTTGGCCCTTCAGGAATATAAATCAGATTTCACACCTGCAGTAGATATTGGATGGCGGCTAAAAAGAAGTACGTGGGGGAAGGGATATGCAACTGAAGGCGCAAAAAAATGTATTGATTGGGCATTTAATACTTTAAAAATTGAAAGGCTTATAGCAACCTGTACTAAGAATAATACCAGATCAGAAAATGTGATGAAAAAAATTGGTATGGTGAAAAAGGGAAATTTTAAACATCCTAAGCTTAAGCAGTATCCAAAACTTCAAGAATGTATTTATTACGAAATTGTAAAAAAAGATAGCTTAATAGTAGGTAGTTATTGGCTTCTTAAGTCAGTTCAGTAACTTATTTTTTAATGAATTATTGGGTTCTAAATAAGTAACCTTTAAAATTCTATTTATCCAAAAAAAAATCTTTGATAATTTGTGAAACCGAATAGTTGCGTATATATTAGCAACCAAAAGGTTTCCTAACTTAATTAAATGAGAAGAGATATATTTCAAGCCGTAGCAGATCCAACCCGAAGGGCAATAATTGCCTTAATAGCCGTCCAGGCCCTTACTCCCAATGCCATTGCCGAGCATTTTGATACTTCCAGGCAGGCAGTTTCCAAACACTTAAGGATTTTACAGGAGTGTGAGGTAGTAAAAAAAGAGCACCAAGGGCGGGAGATCTACTATGAACTTGAGGTAGAAAAAATGAAAGAAATAGACCAGTGGTTAGAACAATTTCGAAAAATTTGGGAAACCAGGTTTAACCAATTGGATGATGTATTAGCAACCCTAAAAATGAAAGAAAATGAATAAAAATGCTTCTTTGGAATTTACGGTTAACAAGGCAAACAATAGTATTCATATCAAACGCGAGTTTGATGCTAATCTTAAGCAGGTATGGCAGGCATGGACCGATCCTGAATTACTCGATAAATGGTGGGCGCCCAAACCCTATCATATAGAGACCAAATCTTTGAATTTTGAAGAAGGTGGCCGGTGGCTTTACGCAATGGTTAGTCCCACGAATGAAAAAGACTGGTGTAAGGCAGATTACAAAAAGATTGCACACCTAAAATCTATCTCCTGGTTGGACGCCTTTTGTGATGAAGAGGGTAATGATACTTATGGCAAGCCAAATTCTTCCTGGACGAATATTTTTTCAGAAGAAAATGGAACTACCACCGTTGATATCACGCTTCAGCACGAAAGTAAGGCTGATCTCGAAATGGTGATTCAGATGGGCTTTAAAGAAGGTTTCTCCATGGCTCTGGAAAACCTGGATAAAGTATTATCTAATTTAAATACTCCATAAAATGAGAGGAAAAATATTGAATATCCTGTCCGTACTTCTCGGCTTATTATTCCTAAACGGTGGATTGAATAAGTTTTTTAATTATATGCCGGTACCGGAGGATCTTCCCCAACCAATATCCAGAGATAATGAGGCCCTAATGGAAATAATCTGGTTGATGCCGTTAATCGCTTCTGCTGAAATTTTAGGCGCAATACTTATCCTCTTTCCTAAAACAAGAGCATTGGGGGCATTAGTGATTTTTCCGGTTATGGTAGGTATTTTGCTTACGCATATTTTTGTAGCCCCTGAGGGCCTTGTAATGGCAATACTTATCTGGGCGGTATTCCTTTGGATTTTGTATGAAAATAAACAGAAATATTTTGCTTTAATGCAGTAGAACTCAAACATCTTAAAATTATAAGAAATGAAGAAATTACATTTTGAATTTATAGTTGATAAGAAAAATAACGCGATTACCGTTGAAAGAGAGTTTGCCGCTAATAGGCAGTTGGTTTGGGATTGTTATACCAAAAGTGAATTACTCGATCAATGGTTTTCCCCAAAGCCACTAACTACAAAAACCAAATCAATGGATTTTAAAGAGGGTGGTCATTGGATTTACGCCATGGTAGAACCCAATGGGACGGAATATTGGAGTCGAATGGATTATTTACAAATTAGCCCGATTGATTTTTACAGGGCATTGGATGGATTTTGTGATTCAACGGGCAAATTAAATCCTGAAATGCCACGTTCTGAATGGCAGGTAAATTTTAAAGATTTCGAAGAAAATGCCCTGGAGGAAACACTTATCAAATATAACTCATTGAAAGACCTGGAAACAGTGGAGTGAAGGAAGGAATGATCTCAACCCTTGAACATCTGGATGATTTATTATTAATCCTGAATAAATAGCACACTACTATGTCTGAAAATAAGATGATCGTAGAAAAATATATTGATGGTTTTGAAAAAAGCGACCATAAGCAGATACTTTCCTGATTATCGGAAGATGTAATTTGGCTTATTCCGGGAATGTTTAGAAAAACAGGAAAAAAGGAGTTTGACAGCGAAATTGAGAATGAGACCTCTAACCGGAGACGTTCGAAATGATAAGCTGCTCATGGGTCTTAAATACAATTTAAGCTTTCATTACAAAAAAATAATAAATATCAAAAATGATAATAAAAAAAGAGGTTGCTTTTTAAGGCAACCTCTTTCAATTTATAAGCTTAAGACTGTTTAGTCGTTGTCTTTACGATCTCTGTTGTCTCTTCCTCTGCGGTCATCACGGCCACGGTCATCACGGCCACGGTTGTCACGAGAACCACGATTATCACGACCTCTGTCATTACGATCATTGTCTCTTGGCGGACGCGCCTGGTAACCTTCCGGTTTGTCAAGCAAAGCTTTTCTAGAAACTTTTTCCTTACGGGTTTTAGGATCTACACCAAAGTATTTCACATCAATTACATCACCAACATTAAGAATATCGGTAACATTATCGGTGCGTTCCCAAGCCAGTTCGGAAATATGAAGTAAAACCTCGTTGCCGGGAGCATCAAGATATTCTACCACAGCTCCAAAATCAAGCACCTTGATTACTTTTACTTCGTAAACACTTCCCTTTTCAGGTTTGAAAGTGATAGATTCAATTTTAGCAAGAACTTTATCAATTCCTTCCTGTTTAGTTCCAAGAATTTCAACAATACCTTCTTCGGTTACAGGATCTTCGTTGATCACGATTTCTGTTCCTGTAGTTTTCTGAAGTTCCTGAATTACTTTTCCTCCAGGTCCAATAAGTGCACCGATGAATTCATTAGGAATTCTTCTGGTGATGATTTTTGGAGCGTGAGCTTTTACATTTTCGTTTGGCTCAGAAATAGTCTCAGTAAGTTTTTCAAGAATATGAAGCCTCCCTGCACGAGCTTGTTTTAGTGCTTTTACTAAAATCTCGTAAGGAAGTCCTTTTACTTTAATATCCATCTGGCAGGCGGTAATCCCGTCAGCCGTTCCGGTTACTTTAAAGTCCATATCTCCCAGGTGATCTTCATCACCAAGGATATCTGAAAGTACAGCGTGACGCTCACCGTCAGAAATCAATCCCATCGCGATCCCGGAAACCGGTTTCTTCATTTTAATCCCGGCATCCATCATTGCCATAGTTCCGGCGCAAACCGTTGCCATAGAAGAAGATCCGTTAGATTCCAATACCTCAGAAACAATACGTACTGTGTAAGGGTTGTTTTCAGGAATCATTCCTTTTAATGCACGTTGTGCAAGGTTTCCGTGTCCAATCTCACGTCTTGAAGTTCCCCTAATCGGGTAAGCTTCTCCTGTACAGAATGGAGGGAAATTATAATGTAAATAGAAAGTCTCTTCGCCCTGGTGGGTTGGCATATCTATGGTGTTGGCTTCTCGGGAAGTTCCCAAAGTAACCGTTGCCAGTGCCTGGGTTTCCCCACGGGTAAAGATTGCCGAACCGTGTACCGATGGTAAATAATCGGTTTCACACCAGATAGGTCTAATCTCGTCGGTTTTTCTACCATCAAGACGAATACCTTCTGCAAGGGTAAGTTCTCTTACCGCTTCTTTTTCGGTTTTGCTGTAGTATTTTTTAATTTGCTTTTCACTTTCTTCCAATTCCTCTTCAGAAAATAAAGCTAAAACTTCTTCTTTTACTGCTGAAAATGCTTCGCTACGTTCTTTTTTACTGTGACCGCCTTTAGCGATTTCGTAAATTTTATCGTAAGCTGCATCGTGAACCCTTTTTTCAAAGTCTTCATTTTCCGGAGTTACAGCATATTCTCGTACCGGTTTTTTACCAAAAGCTTCAGCCAAACGCAACTGCGCTTCAACTTGTTTTTTGATATGCTCGTGTGCGAATTGAATAGCATCTGCCATCTCTTCTTCTGAAATCTCTTTCATCTCACCTTCAACCATCATTACAGAATCGGAAGAAGCACCAATAATCATATCGATGTCTGACTCTGCCAACTGGCTGCGGCTTGGGTTAATGATGAATTCACCATTAACTCTACCCACACGGGCTTCAGAAATAGCGGTTTCAAAAGGAATGTCTGAAAGTTGAATAGCTGCAGAAGCGGCAAGTCCTGCCAAAGCATCTGGCATTACTTCCTCATCATGAGACATCAACTGGATCATTACCTGAGTTTCAGTTCTGTAATCTGATGGGAATAGCGGACGCAACACGCGGTCTACAATTCTCATAGTTAATACTTCACCGTCGCTTGGTCTTGCTTCTCTTTTAAAGAAACCTCCAGGATAACGTCCTGCAGCGGCGAATTTTTCTCGGTAATCTACTGTTAATGGAAAGAAATCCATCGTGCTTTCTTTGTAAGAAGACACTACAGTACAAAGCAACATAGCGTTGCCCATTTGAACAACAACCGACCCGTGAGCCTGTTTTGCTAATTTTCCGGTTTCGAGGGAGATTTCTCTTCCATCTCCTAAATCGATAACCTCTTTAAATGTTTGTGGAATCATAATAATTTTGAATTCTTCTAATGATCTGAATAACTTCACCAGATCTTTTGTTATACAATGGTCTCCGCCTATACCGGACGGCCGGGAGTTGTGTTGTTGTGTGTTGTGTAGACCAATGAAAAACTACTCTCGTTGAGCGACAATTTTCCTCACTAAGTGAGATTTATTCCCAATAATATTTGGGATTTCAAGTAATTTACAACTTACTATTATATAAAAAAAGGGGGCGTAAAGCCCCCTTTTGAAATTTATTTTCTTAATCCTAATTCTTTTACGATAGCACGATATCTCATAATATCTTTCTTCATTAAGTAATCAAGTAAGCTCCTTCTTTTACCAACCAACATTACCAAAGAACGCTCTGAGTTGTAGTCTTTACGATTCTTTTTTAAGTGATCAGAAAGGTGAGAGATTCGGTAGGTGAACAAAGCAATTTGTCCTTCAGCAGAACCGGTGTCGGTTTTGCTCTTTCCGTGCTTCTCAAAAATTTCTTCTTTTCTTTCTTTGGCTAAATACATTCCAATATTAATTTTAATGATTTTTATGTATTGACAGTTTTTCTGTCAGGCGGCAAAGATACTACTTTCTAAATAATTACCTATTTATAGAATATCTTTTTCTATTTTATTTTAAGCTCTTACCGGTTGATTTTGAATAAGATCCAAATAAAGGTTCACTTTATTCTTAAGCTCAGACCGTTGTGTTATGAAATCTAAAAAGCCTTTTTCCTTAAGAAATTCTGAAGTTTGAAAATCTTTTGGCAGGTCTTTCCCGGTGGTATCTTTTACTACCCTTGGGCCGGCAAAACCAATTAAGGCACCGGGTTCAGAAATATTAATATCACCTAACATTGCAAAAGAAGCTGTGGTCCCTCCCGTGGTGGGATCAGTAGCCAGAGAGATATAGGGAAGACGGGCTTCTGCAAGCTGTGCTAACCTCACCGAAGTTTTTGCCAACTGCATTAAAGATAAAGCTGCTTCCTGCATTCTTGCACCACCGGATTTAGAAATAACCATTAAAGGAAGTTGATTCTTTATAGCATAATCTGCTGCGCGGGCAATTTTTTCACCAACAACAGATCCCATTGAACCCCCAATAAATCTAAAATCCATACACGCAATTACCAGTTCTTTTCCTTTAGATTTTCCAACCGCAGTACGTACTGCGTCTTTAAGATCGGTTTTTTCCTGGGCTGCTTTTAAACGATCACTGTATTTTTTGGTATCCTTAAAATCCAAAGGATCTTTGGAAGTCATATCCTTATCCAATTCTTTGAATTCATTATCATCAAAAAGGATTTTAAAATATTCTTTACTACCAATTCTTACGTGGTAGCCGTCTTCGGGACTCACATAAAAATTGCTTTCCAGCTGCTCTGCATCTACAATTTTTCCGGTAGGTGATTTGTACCAAAGTCCCTTGGGAACATCTTTTTTGTGTTCGGTTGGGGTTTGAATTCCTTTTTGTGTTCTTTTAAACCAAGCCATTTATTTTCAGGTTTCAGGTTTCAGTTTATCTATATAGGGAATAAACCGAAAGTTTTACTTAAAATAAAAACAGCCGGAATTCTAAAAAATTCCAGCTGTTATAAAATTAGATTTATAAAGTATTTACGTTGTTTAGATCTTCAAAAGCCTTTTTAAGTCGGGCTTTAAATGTAAGTTCTCCTTCACGTAGCCATTTTCTTGGATCGTAATGTTTTTTATTTGGTACATCATCTCCTTCTGGATTACCAATTTGCGCTGCAAGATAATCTTTTTTACTGCCCATATAGTCACGAATTCCTTCGAGATATGCGTATTGAAGATCGGTATCAATGTTCATTTTAATTACCCCATAACCAATTCCTTCGCGAATTTCTTCAACTGTAGAACCACTACCACCGTGGAATACAAAGTCTATATGATTTTCTTCTACACCGTATTTCTTAGTGATATGCTCCTGAGAGTTTTTAAGAATTACCGGGGTAAGTTTTACGTTACCTGGTTTGTAAACCCCGTGTACGTTACCAAAAGCGGCAGCGATTGTGAATTGGTCACTTACTTTGCTTAATTCTTCGTAAGCATAAGCAACCTCTTCTGGCTGCGTGTATAATTTGGAAGAATCAATATCAGTATTATCTACACCGTCTTCTTCACCACCTGTAACCCCAAGTTCAATTTCAAGGGTCATTCCCATTTTGCTCATTCTTTCAAGATACTTCTTGCAGATCTCTATATTTTCTTCTAGAGGTTCTTCAGAAAGATCTATCATATGCGAGCTGTAAAGTGGTTTTCCAAATTGCTCATAATGTTTTTCACTGGCATCTAGCATACCGTCTATCCATGGAAGCAATTTTTTTGCACAATGGTCAGTATGTAGAATTACTACAGCACCATAAGCTTCAGCAAGTTCGTGAATGTGTTTTGCACCTGCAACGGCACCTGCAACAGCGGCTTTTTCACCATCGTTAGAAAGTCCCTTTCCAGCGTTAAACTGTGCACCTCCATTTGAGAATTGAATAATTACGGGTGAATTTAGTTCTGCGGCGGTTTCCATTACTGCATTTGCACTACTGGAGCCTATAATATTTACTGCCGGAAGGGCAAATCCCTTTTCCTTGGCATAATTAAATATTTCCTGTACTTCTTTTCCTGTGGCTACGCCTGGTTTAATGTTGTGACTCATAATTTTAGTTGAATTAGAAAAGCAAAAATAAGAAAATATGTTGGCTTAGAAAGGATAATTGATCCCTACATTATATACCGCGTGGTTAAAGTTGTAATTTCTAAACCAGCGTTTGTCGTCCGGCTGGGCAGGGTCGTAGGTTTTAAAGCCAATATCAAACCGTAGTACAAAGAAGTTAAAATCGTATCTAAGTCCAAAACCGGAGCCTACGGCAATATTTTTAAGATCGGAAAAAGATTCAAAAGTAGCATCTTCATCTTCAACGATATCCAGTACGTTCCAGATGTTACCAACATCTACAAAAACCGCTGAATTTAAAGCTCCAAAAAGATTGTAGCGGTATTCCAAATTGAAAGCTAACTTCATATTAGCTTCGTTAAATTCGTTACGGCCACCGCTGCTGCCGGGGCCAAGGTCATAAGCACGCCACGCCCTATTATCGTTAGGACCGCCGCCAAAGAAACTTCTAACAAATGGGATACTATTGGCGTTGCCATAGGGAATGGCCACTCCGCCAAAAGCCCGAAAAGCTAAGATATTACTCTGCCCCATATCCCAGTGCTTTATAAAATCGAGTTCGGTTTTAATATATTGAGAGAAGTTTACACCCAGAACATCATAATTTCCGTTCTCGTTCTTCTCAAAACCGGCCAAAGAGGAAACTGCAGAAAGTACATTCCCGGCTGTTTCAACTTTAAAGCGAAAGCGGGTAAATTCCTGATCGTAAAGATTCTTTTTAGTATTCCACAGGTAGGTGTAATTAGATGCGAAAATGAGGTTGTTCTCTGTTAAACGAGTTTTTCTTTCGCCAATATTATTTACTAACTGAATTTGATCTTCATCTAGGCCTGTTGTGCCTCCGGTGTTATTAGAAACATCCCGGATAAAACTTTCGGCGCCTGTTGGGATTCTTAGCAGGCCTTCTTCATTTAAATAATCAGGGTCTGTAACTATACTTCCGGACTGGATAATCTCGTTAAGGTCGTTGTACGAATTTCGGTAAACATTAAAATAATTATCAATATTTAAATTTCTTACATATTGAATATTCAAAAGATCTACACGATTAGAGAGCTGGCGGGAAGGGTTCCACCTATAATTCATAATCCCTGAAAGGTTTCTTTTATCCAGACCAATATTATTTTGTGTGCTCACCCCTAAACTCAGTGAAGTAAAAGGCTGCATATATTTGGGAATAAATTTATCAGTATTAATTGGCAGGAATATACGCGGAAAAGTAAGCTTGAGATCGGCTCCAACTTCTGAAATATCAAAAAAGCGATCGTCATTTCCGCTTATTGCAGCATCTGTAGAAGAACCTATACTTCCGCGGCCGGAAATTTCAAAATTCTCGGCACCCCGAAAAACATTTCTGATTAAAAGGGAACCTCCAAAACCAATTCCGAATTTTTGAATATTACTTTGGGAAACATCAAAATCAAAGCCCAGCGAATATTTCGGCTGCGGAGTTAGAAAAATATTAGCCACCAAGTCGGTTCGGGTAGAATCGGCGGGGTCTGGTGTAAATTGTACGTTTGGATATTTAAAAACCCGTAAGGAGTTTAAACGATTATAAGTTCTGGAACGGGAAAGATCGCTATAAGTGTTTCCGGGTCTGATAAAAACAGCATCGGTTATGGCTTCGGGTTTATAACGCAGTTCGTCAAAACTATAAAGCATATAGCCTTCGTCGGTAGTAACACTATCGGTTAACGGCTGGTTTCTATTGGCGTATTTATAATCGGTAAAAATATTAACCTTACTAATTTCGTGAATTTTAAAAGGTACCCGTGAGGTGGTATCTTCTTCAGAAGCAAATCGGTTTTTTATAATTACAGTAGTATTAACTTTTCCGCCGGTATTAATAGTATCAGCATCAAAGCTTATATATTCCTGGTCAAAATTATAAATCCCGTTATTTCTAAAAAGAGAAGTTAAGCGGTCTCGTTCTTCATTAATGTCCAGGGTTCTGTATTGAACGCCTTCCTGAATAACAGATTCATTTTTATGAAGTTCGTATAAAGAATCTATAACTCTTGAAGCAATATTTGTGGTGATAGAGTCTAAATGATATGCTTCCCCGGTGCTTACTTCATATTCAACACGGGCGCGTTTTTTTTTGTTTTCTGAAGGAATAATCTCGTAATCGGTTTCTACATTAAACCAGCCGTTGTTCCAGTACCAGGAGTTAAGGCGATTAACCGATTTCCGGGTTTCTTCTTCGCTTACAATAACCGGTTCTTCACCGGTTCTTTTTATCCACTCATTAAAAGATTTTCGCGAATGCAGAAATTTCTCAAATTGCTTGTAAGAAAGGATATCTACCAGGGTATTTTTCTTGCTTTCATTTTCCAGGTATTTTTCACTTAAAATAGAATCAATATCTGGCCTGGCGAGATTGTAAAAATGAAGTCTTAGCGGTATCCCCAGGAAACTGGTGTTGGGTTCCTGGTAAAGTTGATTGTAAATACGTGCCTCTTTGATCTTTTCGTCGTTAACGAAAATTTCATTCTCAGTGAGCAATTTATCATTACCCTCTACGCGTTTAACGGCATTACAGGAAATTAAAAAAAGCAGGCTTAAAAAAAATAATGATATTTTTGCGAAATGCCGATTCAAACACACATTTTTAAGAGATCAAAATTACATTTTTTGTATGGTTAGTAAAAGCCAAATTAAGTTAATAACCAGTCTTGCACAAAAAAAATACCGTTATAAACACGGACTTTTTGTGGCCGAAGGTTTTAAGCTAATTAACGAGCTTATAAATTCGAACTTTAAACTAAACCGGCTCTTTACTTTAGATGCAGATTTTGGGCTTAAACCTGATGAAATTCAGAAAATTGAGGAGCGCGAACTTAAGAAGATCAGTTTTCTTAAAACTCCGCAGACTGCTTTGGCATTGTTTGAAATTCCGGAAGAAAAAATTAGTAGGGAAAACATTCTCACACTTGCTTTAGATGGTGTTCGCGATCCCGGAAATTTAGGAACCATTATTAGGCTTTGCGATTGGTTCGGAATAACAAACCTGGTTTGTTCTCAGGATTCGGTAGATTGTTTTAACCCGAAAGTGGTGCAGGCCACGATGGGATCTTTGGCCAGGGTGAATATTTCGTACTGCGATTTAAAAACTTTTCTTGAAAATTCTGAACTACCGGTATATGGTGCTTTTATGGAAGGGGAGAATATTTATAAAAGTAAAACCGAAGAAAAAGCCATCCTGGTAATGGGTAATGAAGCCAATGGGATATCAGCTGAAATCGAAGAATTAATACAAAAGAAGATAAGCATTCCGCGTTTTGGGGAACTTAAAGAAACCGAAAGCCTAAACGTGGCAACCGCCACCGCAATTCTTTTAAGTGAATTTAAGCGTAAGGATTTTACACGCTAATTCTTTTAGAAATGTATTGTTATTCTATTGAAATGTAAAATTAAGGAACACGGCTTGTGAACGCATGGCATCTACAACCTGATATTGAGTTTCCACCATTTCATTATTTATAGTAAAAACTCCTCTAATAGAAGGGGAAAATTTAAAATAATAGAGATAAAGATCTATTCCCAGTCCCACTTCATAATGATAGTTGTTGGTTTTTAAACGCGTATCTACATCTGGGTTATTTTCGTTACTTGAGAGATTTATAGATGTAGATAAACCGCCAACTACAAAAGGCTTAAAGTTATTATGCCTATCGGCTGAAAATTTTAACAGTAATGGTATATGGACATAAGTAGAATTTACTTCTTCGATATCCTGACTGTAGGGAGGTCTGAAATTACGGGTATTAAACGTAACTCCCGGTTCAAGACGAAGGTCTAAATTATTGTTAAGTCGTAAATTACCGACCAGACCAACATTGAAGCCCATAGTTTTTTCAATGATGAGATCGTTCCCGTTAGAAGTTATTTCATCATTATATTTAAATTTAAAATCGTAGGTATTAAATCCCAGGTAGTAGCCCCAGGACCAACGTTGCTTATCAAAGTTCTCGTTGTTTATAATTTTGTCTCCTCCAAAAATTTGCGCATAACCAAACTGAACGCAAAAAAGTAAGACAATAACAAAAAATTTCTTCATAGTTTTATTTTGAAGCCGTGTAAATGGTGGCAACCCCAAATGTTTGAGGTTTGTCTTCTACATCTATAAACCCCGTTTTCTTTAAAATATTGTTGAAAGTTTCTCCATAAGGAAATGCAGCGGCACTTTTACTTAAGTAGGAGTAAGCTTCGCGGTCTTTAGAAAATACCCGCCCAATGAGGGGCAACATATAGCCGGAGTATAATTTATAACCTTGTTTGAACGGAAATCTGGTAGGGACAGAAGTCTCCAAAACTACAAAAATTCCGCCGGGTTTTAGAACCCTTTGAATTTCAGATAATCCTTTTTCTAAATTTTCAAAATTACGAACACCAAAGGCGACGGTTATGGCATCAAAAGAGTTATTTTCAAAAGGTAATGCTTCAGAGTCTCCCTGGACCATTTCAATTTTATCGGTTAACTGTTTTGCCGCAATTTTCTTTCGGCCTACTTTCAGCATGCCTTCCGAAAGATCAAGACCAACTATTTTTTCAGCATTAATATCTGCCATTTGTATGGCAAGGTCTCCCGTACCCGTGGCAATATCTAAAACGGATTTTGGCTGCTGGGCTTTAACCAGTGCAATTACCTTTTTGCGCCATTTAACATCGGTTCCCATAGAGATTACCCGATTTAGCCCGTCGTAATTACCAGATATTTTATCAAACATCTGTTCCACCTGTTTTTTCTTATTAAGACCGGAGTCCTGATAAGGAGTAACCTTTTTACTCATAATAACAATTTTGGGTCAAAGATACACGATATGAAATAATTGAGGTTGAAACTTTTAGAATTTGTTGATCTATGCTTTGGTTTTGGGTTTGTCTAAAATACTGTACCTTTGTTCTTCTTTTCAATTTCAAGCTGTTATATGAAGATAATTATTGCCGGAGCAGGTGAAGTCGGCTTTCATTTGGCAAAATTGCTTTCTTTTGAGTCCCAGGATATCACACTTATTGATACCAGCCGGGATAATCTTACTTATGCTGATACGCATCTAGATATTAGAACAATAAAAGGAGATGCAACCTCAATTTCAATTTTAAAAGATGCACAGGTCAAGCATGTAGATATGCTTATAAGCGTGACTTCCAGCGAAGCTACTAATATTACCTGTTGTGTACTGGCAAAACAATTGGGAGCTAAAAGAACCATTGCCCGTATTTCTAATACCGAATTTCTTGAAAATAAAGAGGAGATAGGTTTTACCAGTTTTGGAATAGACGAATTAATTTCTCCTGAAGCCCTAGCGGCAAGAGAAATTGCTTTATTGCTGAATCAGTCGGCATTTAACGATAGCTATGAATTTGAAAACGGCGCTTTAACAATGATAGGCCTCAGCCTGTCCCGAAATGCTTTGTTTGTAGGTAAAACGGTAAAAGAAGCAGCCAATATTTTCCCCGATCTCAATTTTGTGCCAATCGCTATACAGCGTTATGGTACTCAATATACTCTTATTCCACGTGGTGATACTCAATTTAAAGAAGGAGACCAGGTAAATTTTATTACGCTTAAAAGCGGCGTGGAAAACCTTTATAAACTTACCGGTAAAACCAAACATGCCATAAAAAATGTAATGATTTTGGGCGGAAGTAAAATTGGTAAAAAAACAGCGAGGGACCTTTGCAGAAATAACTTTCACGTAAAACTGGTAGAGAGCGATAAAGAGAAAGCTTACGATCTTGCCGATGAACTCCCCAATGCGCTAATCATTCATGGCGACGGTAGAAACGTAGAATTACTGGAAGAAGAAAATGTGCATGATATGGATGCATTTATTGCCGTGACGGGTAATTCTGAAACCAACATTATGTCCTGCCTGGTTGCGAAATCCAAGAGTGTAAAAAAAACAATCTCTTTGGTAGAGAATATGGATTATTACCAGCTAAGTCATTCCATTGGGATTGATACTTTGATCAATAAAAAACTTCTTGCCGCAAATAATATTTTTAGATATGTGAGAAAAGGGGAAGTGGTGGCAATGACCAAGATCAATAACATGAATGCCGAGTTACTTGAATTTATTGTGAAACCAAATTCACAGGTTTGCAATAAGAAAATTAAGAATCTTGATTTCCCAAGATCGGCAATTATTGGAGGAATCATAAGAGATGGCGAGGGAATTATTGCCCTGGGAGATTTTACCATCACCCGGGGAGATCGTATTGTGGTGTGTTGCTTGCCAAGATCTATTAAAAAGGTTGAAAAACTCTTTCTCTAATGCCAAGACTTAATCACCAGATTATTCTGCACGTTATGGGGCTGTTGCTTTTATGCAACGGTGGTTTTATGCTTTTGGCGGTGTTAGTGAGCTGGTTTTATGAAGATGGGGTCACGGTGCATATTCTTGCAGCTGCTTTTACCACCCTTTTTCTTGGAGTGTTACTAATGTTTACTACCAGGGGCCACCGCAAGGAAGTGAAAAAACGGGAAGGTTATATAATTGTAACCTTTGGCTGGATTTTTATGGCTTTAAGCGGAACATTGCCTTACGTTTTAAGCGAATCTATCCCTGCATTTACCGATGCTTTTTTTGAAACCATGTCTGGGTATACCACCACGGGGGCGTCGGTTTTAAATGATATTGAATCTATTCCTAAAGGAATCCTTTTCTGGCGAAGTTTAACCCATTGGATTGGCGGGATGGGAATTATAGTCTTAGCCATTGCAATTTTACCTTTACTGGGAATAGGAGGGATGCAGCTGTTTGCTGCTGAAGCGCCTGGGCCAAGTGCCGATAAGTTAAAGCCCAGAATTACCGATACCGCCAAGCGTCTTTGGTTAATCTACGTGAGCTATACCGTTGCTGAAACAATTTTGCTGAAAGTAGCTGGAATGAGCTTTTTTGATGCAATAAACCATTCTTTAAGTACACTTTCTACCGGCGGCTTTTCAACAAAAAATATTAGTGTAGCTTATTGGAACGACAGGCCTATTATTCAGTATATCATCATGCTTTTTATGTTTTTAGCAGGGACCAATTTCGTTTTAAGTTATTACAGTTTTAAAGGTCGGGTTCAAAAAGTACTGCACGACGATGAATTTAAATGGTATTTCTTTTTTATAGCAATATTCACAGTAGTAGCTTCTGCATTTATTTATTTTGAAGCCGATGTTGCGCTTTCACAAATAGACCACCCCATGGTTTGGGGAGATGCTGAAAGTGCGTTTAGACACGCTCTTTTCCAGGTTTTAGCGATTATAACTACCACAGGTTTTGTTACCGCCGATTATACTATGTGGACCCCCTTTCTTACTATTCTCTTCTTCGGTATGTTCTTTTTGGGGGGCTCTGCCGGGTCAACTTCGGGTGGGGTTAAAGTGATGCGTCACATTATAATGATTAGAAACGGTGGGATAGAATTTAAACGTGCTTTACACCCCAACGCAATCCTTCCGGTACGATTTAACGGAAAATCTATTGGAAAAGGTGTAACCTTTAATATTCTTGGCTTTTTTATTCTTTATATGCTTTCTTTTATTATTGGCTCTGTGGTTCTGGGAGGCCTGGGGCTTGATTTTGAAACAGCTATTGGTGGTGCAGCCTCTTCCCTTGGGAATATCGGCCCTGCCTTTGGCGCATTAGGGCCGGTGAATAATTTTGACATTCTTCCACCTATTGGTAAATGGTGGTGCGCATTTTTAATGCTCATAGGAAGGTTAGAACTCTTTACGGTTCTAATCCTGTTAACTCCATTTTTCTGGAGGAATAGGTGATTCTAATTTAGATTTAAGGAAAAAAGGATGCGTGTTTTAAAAGTAGCACTAGGCGATCGTCCTACTAGGAATATCTGGGCGGAATAATCATTTAAAACTTATGCCCTTAAAAAACAATATCACCATTTCCCACGACATATTAGAGATCATTACATATCAAGGATTCCGATTTACCGGATGTGCTTTCAACTAATTCATTCCAGGTAAAAGTATATTTCTCGAAGGACAATCGCTCTTTTATAAATTCGCTTAAACTCAACTTTAGTAAAATTTCGAAAAATACAGTGATTTTTACCTTATTTCTCGAAAAAATACTAAGAAATTCAGTTAGATCTATAGTTTAGTACTAATCAGTAATTTGGTATTCCGCGATAACAGTGTTTTGTCCATTAGATTTACTTCTCATCAATGGAAACACCTTTTCAATAACGATCAACTTCCAAATAAAAGCTCAAATTATGATTTGATGATTCCCATGTAGACATTCCTTTTTCCCTAAAATATTTTGTATCCAAAGGATTAATACCTAAAGGAATCGCGAAAAACTTACTATCTGGAGCTTTCTTTATACTTTCTAACCATTGAATAGTAACGGCGAAACTACCTAATTCTTCTTTTAAATAAATATTATAAGTATCTAAATCAACTTTAAACCAATCTGACTGAATATCTCCAACATCAAAAATAATGTCTTCTCTATTAAGTAATTCAGTGGGCTCATTATTAGCTAATCTATAGATATTTAACCTAAACTTTACAGAATTATATTGATTACTTCCAACATAAAAATTTAAACTTTTCAGCCTATAGTCACCGTTCAAATTAAATTTCATCCCTGCTTCTGTACCCAATTTGTCATCTTGTACTTCACCTGCACTATAAAAATTAAACCATAATGTTCCCGTACCAATATGGCTTCTTCCTATTGTTTTTTCTTTTGGTTTTTTACTCGGAATAATAACTTCGGTGAGTTGATCTGATTGTGGTATCATTTCCACTACATTTTCTTTATTTAGTAAAGAAGATATTTGAATTAAATTCGTTTTATATCCAAGAAATGAAAACTGTAAAGTATCATATGGCCTTAGGTTTTTCTTTAAATTAAGATTAAAATCTCCCTTTTTATCCGAAACGGTGCCAATATTTGTTCCTTGGATTCCAATATTGGCGTAAGGTAATTCTGATTTAGTTTCTGCATCTATTACTTTGCCTTTAATATTAGATTGAGAATAGCTAAATGCACTTATTAAAAAAAATAAGATTAAAAGGATTTTATTCATGCGACGATTTATCGTTCAAATTAATAATTGAGTTTTAATTTTACTTTCTGCCAAGGGATACGTATAACAATCAGTTACGGGATCCTATGCGTTAATTTTCGTTTAGGTACAGGCTATAGCAAATCCGAGTGGATGCGGACTTAGTTGAATCCGCCGTAATTGGGGTTATTTTGTTGTAGAGGGTATTTATTCCCATTCACTTTTTAAAACTGAATAAAAATCTACGCTTATTTTTTCTCCGTTTTTAATTTCACATTCTCGCATCGTACCCTCATATTGAAAGTTAATTTTCTCTAAAGCGCTTTTGCATTTTGTGTTTTTACTTACTACATAACCTTCTATTCTATTTAAATTTAAGTTTTTAAAACCTTGTTCAAATAGTTGTGGCATTACTTCTTTAAAAATTTCTTTCCCCCAATATTCTTTTAATAACCATAAGCCAATTTCAGCTTTTTGGTGGTTCTTATCCAAACCATTAAAACCTCCAGCACCACAAAATTCATTATCTTTTTTATCATAAATTCCCCACCAAATTCCCGTACCTTCTTTCTTTAAATTTTGATACCATTCCATTTGTTCTTCTGTTTCCTCTAATGTTGAAAAATGAACATCATAAAATTCTGTTATTTCAGAATTGGATAATCCTTTATGAATATTATTTATATCGCTCTGTTCTATTTCTTTTAGTATGTATTTACTTTTATTCATTATTTAAATATATTGGAAGTATTACCAGAGAATAATCATATTTCATCGAAAACCCTTCCGTGAGGTTCCATTTCTCTTTTGTAGTAAGCTTCGTGGACTTTTTCCAGTAGTTTAAAGACTTATCTGCTTTGCCTTCCATCTCAGCAAATTCTGCCGTAATTTTTTTATAAAGAACTTTTTCAACTTCCATAGTTTCAATGATGGTTTTTACATTTCCCTTCCAATCAGTTACAATATATTGGTCTCCCACTTTAAGAAGATTATTGTTCATTGGTTTTTGTTAAATGCATTCCGACCTTACTATAAAAACAGTGGACGATCTTGATTTTAATCTTCCCAATGTATCGAATATCCGCCTGTAGGAGCAATCTCAATCCAACTACCTTCTATAATTTTTTCTTCCCCGGTTCTATTGTTAATTAAGCTAAGTCTATAAGAAACCTTGCGCTTTCGCCACTCCTGTTTAACGAAAAATTCAGACTCACCAGCCGGAATAGAAACTGATTTCATTTCTTCGAAACCGTGTGGATTTATCGAAGAGTACTCACTATACAACCTTTCATCGCCATTAAAATAAATTTCATTTTGATAAATGTCTGTGGGAACTTCAACCATTAAAGAATCATTCTTTAACCAAATAAATGCATCGTCTTGAGGGCTTTTAAAATGCGATTGATTATGAATATCAACCCCTCCATATGGGGAAATTGAAATTTCCTGGGATTCCAGTACATTGAATGTGTAAGTTGTTCCCTTTCTAACAAAAAGAGAATCACCATCATCTTCTTTTAAAGTGTATGCGATGCTATCAAACCGGTATCCCTGGGATTTTTTCTGAAATACATCAATCTCTTTGACCTCTTCTCCTGAATTTAGCACTACGGTAAAACCAAATTCTTCACTCGAACTGTTTTCTTTTAACATAATTTCAAGCGAAGAAGGAGTATCTCTGGTAATTACAAAACCTTTAATATCCCACAAAGCTTCGATTTTGCCCTGATCTTCTAAAGATAACACTGAATTTACCCTTATCACTTCCCCGTCTTGTGAATAGATGTTTCCTTGAATACTATAATTACTATTATGGTTGATGACCTCTGCGATTTGCCAATCACCGTTAGTAAAAGATATTGCTGTTTCACCACCTTCTGCCTCCATTTCAATTAAGCTGGTTGAAGGTTGTATAGTAGACACTTCATCATCATTACTGCAAGAGGCAATACCAATAGATAAAAATAACCCTACGAATATTTTTGAAAATTTACTGTTTTTCATTTCAAGTTTTATTTAATAATTATTTATTCTACTCTCTCTATACATATATTTTAAAATCGATAACCTAATTTAATCCCATAGCGAATAACCTGATTGTGATCCGTTTTTTCAGCATTAAAAAGTTGTTTTCCAAACCCAAAGTTAGCTTCAACAATAAATCCGCTTTTGGTGATCCATTTACTTCCTAATCCTATCCCAAGGGATAAATCATATACATCAGAGCCCTCAGTAAATGTTAGCCGCTCCTCAGTATCATAGACTTTTTTGCCGTCAATTGAACTGAACATTCCAAATCCTTCCAGAAAAAAACCTGCGGCATATTTTTTCCCAAAATACCTTCTGTAATATGGTGTGAGGGAATAATTCATATCATCATCTATTTTCTCAGTAAACAAATAGACTCCCGAAATTCCCAAGGATGATTTATGATTGAAATTCCTTTCGTAAACTGCTTCAACTGATCCACTAAGTAAGGGTTGGATTACGTCAATTTTTATTTCGTTGTTTTTCTGGTATGGATTTATTTGTTCATTTTGTGCTTTAACGCCGAAAACCGACAAAAGCATTGCAGCAATAAATAAAAAATATTTCATCGAAAGTTTTTAATGATATTAAAATTAAAATAAAGAAAAAAAGAAAGGTTTTATTAGATTAAATCTTCAAAAGATCAACAGGTATAGGGCGCAGTTTTTTATTATTTGTTACGCTCTGGGTTGTTAAAAATTGCGGTGAATTTTTTTTTAATCACAACCGAAATCCGTATCTAAAGTGAATTAGTTAAAAAACAAGATTATTAAATTAAGAATAAGTTGGATGATTGATATACAATCATCGCTTTCCTCTCAACTGGCTTTAACATTTTTTGGCATAAGGAAACTTTCTTCTTGACAGTACGATTTAGTTCTTTAAGAATTAGACAAATTGTTTATTCATGAGTAATTTATAGTCCATAAAAAAATCCTGATAGGTTTTTAAACCGCATCAGGATTTTAAAAAATATAATTTTATAAGCTGAAAAATCTATGCTTCAGATAAAGCTGACTTTATTCGCTTCATTGCTTCTTCAATCTGGTCTTCACTGGCAGCGTAAGAAATTCTTATACAATCTGGATTTCCAAAAGCATCACCGGTTACGGTGGCTACAAGTGCTTCTTCTAATAAAAACATAGAGAAATCTGTAGCATTTTCAATCTTATGGCCCTTAATTGTTTTTCCGAAGAAATGAGAAATATTTGGGAAAACATAAAAAGCACCTTCGGGCTCTGTAGTAACAAAACCTTCAATTCCGTTTAAAAGATCTATAATAAGCTTTCTCCTTGATTTAAAGGTATCTACCATATAGCTAATCTTGCTCACGGGAGCTTCCAAAGCTGTAATTACCGCACGTTGGGCAATACAGTTAGCACCACTGGTGATTTGGCCCTGCATTTTATTGGTAGCACGGGCAATCCAGGCCGGTGCCCCTATATAACCAATTCTCCAGCCCGTCATTGCAAAAGCTTTAGAAACACCGTTTACGGTAACTACACGATCGTACATATCTTCAAATTGTGCCATAGAAGCATGACCCCCTACGAAATTGATATGTTCGTAAATTTCATCACTTACAATAATAATATCGGGATGCTTTTTAAGCACATCGGCAAGACCTCTTAATTCTTCTTTGCTATAAACCATTCCGCTGGGATTGCAGGGAGAGCTGTACCAAATCATTTTAGTCTTTGGTGTGATAGCGGCTTCCAGTTGCTCAGGAGTCATTTTAAAATCTGTTTCAACCGAAGTTGGAACTTCTACCGGTACACCTTCAGCAAGCTTCACTATTTCAGCATAGCTTACCCAGTATGGGCAGGGGAGAATAACTTCATCACCGGGATTTAATAAAACCATAGCCACATTAGCCAAAGATTGTTTGGCACCTGTAGAAACTACAATCTGAGAATGATTATAAGTGAGGTTGTTATCCCGCTTAAATTTCTTGATGATGGCATCTTTTAATTCCACATAACCGTCTACGGGAGTGTAAGAATTATAATTGTCGTTAATGGCCTGTATCGCGGCTTCTTTAATAAAATCTGGGGTATTAAAATCTGGTTCTCCCAGGCTTAACCCAATAATGTCTTTCCCTTCGGCTCTAAGTTCACGCGCTTTTGCAGCCATAGCTAAAGTTTGGGAAGTCGCTAAGTTGTTAATTCGGTTGGATAATTGTTCTTGCATTCTTTAATTGGTTACTAATTAATTACTCACTTAGTGAGACCGGAAAAGTTTCTCACATTTGGAATACGAATTTACTTTCCTAATCTCAATTTTGAGGGACTCGCCCCCAGGAAAATTTACGAAATTGCAGGTTTCGCACCCATTTCTTTTAAATGTTTAAAATGGGCAATTATTGCTGCGCGTGTGGTTTTGTATTCGTGGTAAGGAAGGTTGCATTCTGCAGCAGTTTCCTTAACTATTTTTGCTATTTTGGTGTAGTGAATATGACTGATATTCGGAAAAATATGATGTTCTACCTGGTGGTTTAATCCGCCGGTAAACCAGTTTACTATTTTATTTTTTGTCGAAAAATTAACCGTAGTAAACAGCTGGTGAATTGCCCAGGTGTTTTTCATAGATCCTGTGTCATCCGGCAAAGGCATTTCGGTTTCTTTTACTACGTGGGCTAACTGAAATACAATACTAAGAATTAAACCTGCGGTATAATGCATCACGAAAAAGCCTATTAGAATTTTCCACCAGGAAACCGATAAAATAAGCATTGGAATTACGATCCAGATTGATACGTAAATAAGTTTAGTGATCGCGATAATACTCCATTGCTTTACCGGATTTGGCATTTTTCCGTAAGAAAGTTTTCGCTTCAGATAATTCCTGGTTTGTTTAAAATCTGTAGTTAAAGCCCAGTTGAAAGTTAATAAACCATATAAAAAAACGGAATAATAATGCTGAAAGCGATGAAAGCTGTACCATTTAGCGTGTTCAGAAAACCTAATAATCCTTCCGGCGTCTAAATCTTCATCGTGACCGTGGATATTGGTGTAGGTATGGTGTAAAACGTTGTGTTGGACCTGCCAGTTATAAACATTCCCGGCAAGAACGTAAATAGTGCCACCCATAAATTTATTTACCCACTTTTTAGAAGAATAAGAGCCGTGGTTACCATCGTGCATAATATTCATTCCTACTCCTGCCATTCCGGCGCCCATTACTACAGTAAGGAGTAGCATCCACCACTGGGAAATATCAAGGGTGAGAATTAAAAAGTATGGGGTTAAAAACAAAGAAAACATAGCTACTGCTTTAAGATGCAGTTTCCAGTTTCCGGTTTTTTTAATGTTGTTATCCTTAAAGTAACTGTTTACTCTTTTATTGAGGATTCTAAAGAATTTTGTGGAATCCTTTCTGGAGAATTTAATATGATTTTGAATGTTTTCCATGTAATTTTTGTAAGCGGTAAAGGTAAAATATTTAAATAGTTAATCTATAATCTATACCGTATTAATATACGCTGCAAATTCAGCACCAAATTATGTATTTTTGTGGAAATTGTGAAAACTTTGGATTTAATAAAGAAATATTTCCCCGATTTAACCGATGACCAATACGCGAAATTCGCGCAAATGGAATCGCTTTACAAAGACTGGAATCTTAAAATTAACGTGGTCTCCCGTAAGGATATAGATGAAATTTATCTCAGGCATGTTTTACACTCGCTGGGAATTGCAAAAATTCAACAATTTAATCCGGGAGCAAATATTTTAGATGTAGGAACAGGCGGCGGTTTCCCTGGAATTCCATTGGCTATATTATTTCCTGAAACCAATTTTCATTTAGTAGATTCTATAGGAAAAAAGATGAAAGTGGTAAATGAAGTGGTAGAAGGTTTGCAGCTTACCAATGTTAAAACCACCAATGCCAGGGTAGAGGAAATTTCAGGAAATTACGATTTTATAGTAAGCAGGGCAGTGGCAGCGATGCCTACTTTTGTGCATTGGACCAAAGGAAAAATTGCGAAGAAAAGTCAGCACGAACTCAAAAACGGAATTCTTTACCTTAAAGGCGGAGATCTCACCGTAGAACTTCGCGATTATCCGAAAGCGAGAATTTATGAACTCCGTGATTATTTCGACGAAGAATTCTATGACACTAAAAAAGTGGTTTATCTTCCTTTAAAATATAAGCCTTAATCTTTTCTAATAATTACTTTTTTAGCATAATCGCCTGCACTGGTGTAAACCTTTACAATATAAACACCCGAGCTTAAAGATTTTTTCTGCAGAATATGGATTTCTTTAATGTCTGGTATTCCAAAATGTTGATCTACCAATTGACCTGCGATATTGTAAATATTTATGTGTTCAATTTCATAAAGTTCCGGGTTACTGATAACAAATTCTCTTTCTTCCATGGAATAGAAGTAATCAATGGGGCCTTCGCCGGGTTCTTTATCTTCCCGGGTCGAGGTGATGTCCTGAAATACAATTTCATATAATTCCTGGTATTCACCTGCAGGTAAAGTAGCTTTATAAGCTTCTTTCCGTAAATCGTGATAGGTGCTATCGCTATTATCCCGTAAATAAATTTCGGTGATTTCCGGTAGGTTTTCCAGCTCCCCGATTTCTATACTGAATTCTTTTTCTTCGGCAATCTTAAAGCCTAAAGGGAGCACCTGGTCCAGATTAAAGTGGGGCACACCCTGTATAACATATTTGCCTTCCCCTACAACCCAATACATATCTTCAGGACCTTTATCAATTAATGGGGCATCAAAGCCAAGATCAAAGCCCTGACTGCTTCTGGCGTCTGCGCCAACAAGAAGTTCCCGGTGATAACCGGTAGGAGAACGGAACAACAACCTTATTTTATATCGTCCATCTTCGCTTTTTCCTTCTGTCTCCTGCTTAGATTTTGAATTGTCTCGAGCTTGTAGAAAAAATGAAATTTCTCGTTCAATTTCGGTTTTGTAATAACGTTGACTGTTTTTAAAGATGATATTTCCTGTATCAAAACTACCAAAACTTCCTGCTTGAGAATCTTGTGTGGTATTTACAAAAAACCCTTGAGCTACCGGGATATAGGCGCCGGGACGTTTGTTGCTTTCAGCACCCGAAGCATTGATCCTGGAGTCGTTAGAAATGGCAGGAACCCCATCTATTAAATTTCGCACCGCGTATCCTCCAACATACTGTGAAAGATAATGAGTTTTACCCGCAAAATGATCCCAAAAATAAACGGCTCCGTTTAAAAGGTTTTTATCGTTACGGCCTTCACCTTCTCTAATATTGTCTAAGATGAATTCTTCAACACTAATGGCAGACGGGTAAGGATTACCCAGAAGGTAATTTTGTCCCGATTTAATTTCACTGACTTCTATTATCCCGTTATTTGGAAAGCCATTAAATGTATAATTCTGAAGTTTTCCTTCGGCAATATCTATATTTTCGGTTCCTTTCATTGTATACCCTTCGCCGGGCTTTAAAGCTGTATAACTTCCAATTTGTTCCCACTGGCTATATTCATTGGCTTGCCTGGCTCTAAAAGCATTAATCCAGTAGTCACTTATTTTAATAGGATTCGCTTTGGGGCCATCAGCGTGGGTATGAGGCCACTTAAAGTTGATATTTTGAAATTTATTGGTACCTAAGGTAGATCCATCTTTCATAACCCGGTTAACCTTGTAAGTAGTATTTGCAGGATCTGAAATTACTGGAGAACTCCAGTAATTATAATTGAAACTACTTGCAGTACCTTGTTGATCGCGTTCCAGGCTTCCGGAACCGATAATCTGGCTGTTTTCGGGTTGTACTAGTTGTGATTCGCCATTAAGATCTATATGCCCGTTTAGTTCGAGATAATGACTAATGTGTAATTCATTGCCGGAAGTTTGGTTGGTTCCATCCATGATTAAAGAACCTCCATCATCTAAAAGTCCTAGTAAAGTTATGCTATTTGAATTATCGGTAGTTGCAGCATTGGTTAAAGTCTTGCCGTCTAACCGGGCTATATTCCAGTTAATTTTCTCACCATTTACGCCTGTGCTGTTGGGAGTGTCCCATACCTGGGGCTGCTTCCAGGAGTTAATGTTCCACCAATCCCCACCCGTAGCGATATATGGAAGGGGGGCAGTATTCTGCTGGGTGCTTTGAATATTTTTTAATCGACCGTCAATGCCATTGGGTATTTTGTTTTTGGTGATACCGTTTGTAGCTTCAGAAGTTATAAGTCTATAATATCCCGTGAGATTTGCCCATTCAAGGTTATTAGGAACATTTAAAGGGACAATTTCACCTTTTACATTGGTCGCATTATTATCAGTAATGCGTTGGTTCATCATAAATTGGAGTTGAGCCTGATCTAAGGAAGTATTCCAAACCCTTACTTCTTCAATCCACCCGTGGAAAAAGTGCGTGGGAAGCGGTTCTAAAGTACTGTCATGCATAGCCCCAATTAAAAACCTGTTATCGGTACTGGTGGGGATCCCCGGTGCAGTTTCACCTGTTTTGATACCATCTATATAGATTCCGGCATCATTTCCACCCTGAATTACCGCGATGTGATACCAGCGGTCAGAATCAATTTGATGAGTTGAAGAAATAGTTTCATTATTCCATCTAAATGTAGGGGTATTATTTTCAATAATTAAATCGTATCCCCCCGCGGCAGGATTATTATTATCCCTTTTTGAAAGAATAGTTTTTCTCGTGGTGCCAGCGCTTGGATCTTGTTTTACCCAGGCTTCTAAAGTAAACCCGGAAGGGAGATTTAGGTTATTACCAAAATCTATATAATCGTCTACGCCATCAAAATCTATAGTGCTGCAGTTACTGAAAATTATTTTAACTCTATCGGTACTTCCGCAGGGAATTGTCCATTCCAGGGTGTAAGTTCCTGTTGTGGTAATAGTGAAAAGACTTTCGGGATTATTTGGGTCTGAAATTACAGCTCCCGAGGGGCCGTTTATAATTCGCCAGGTTCCAAATTCTTCTTCTTCGGTTCTTGGATTGATATAGCCTTCAAAAACTCCTCCTAAATTCACCTGGTTTACACCACATTCTAAAACCTGATCACTTCCTGCATTGGCAATTAATTCTTCAGGCTGGGCTATAGTTACTTCGGTAGTAAATTCACACCCATTAGCATCAACAACATTTACTGTGTAAGCGCCTGCAGAAAGATTGTTAGCGGTTCCCGTTGTTTCAGTTGAAGTTTGACTAATATGATCCCAAACTATAGTGTATGGAGCTGTACCACCTGAAGCTTCTACGGTAGCTGTAGCATTACTACCCCCAAAACAAACTAATGGTGTCTGGTCAATTTCCTCCAGTAAAAGCGGATTTTCTGGTTGAGTAATTATAATATTATTTACGGTATATGATTCATTGTCGTCATGAACCATTGCTTTGTAAGTTCCGGCCGGTAGACCCTCGAATTTTCGTGTGTCTTTAGGACCATAAATATCTCCGGTTAGGGTATTTTGTATTTCGTAGTGGTAGGTTCCAACCCCTCCCGTGGGTATTATTTCTATTGCTCCTTTTTCATCCCCGTGACAAAAATTGTTTATTTTCTCTATTCGTGCAGATAAAGGGAAGTGAATTTCATCGTTCTCGTTGGTTGAAACACACATTCTCTGGCGTACGTCCCCACAGGCTTTTTTGTGATTATTGGTCCAATCCATGTAAAAGCTTTCCAGGGTGATAGCATTTCCGCAAGACCAGTTTTGCACTTCTCCAATTCGCAATAATTCGGGTATTTTTTCATCACCAATATCTATACATCCCGTTATTCTTTCTTCAGAGATAAATTCCCCACCCTGGGATATTGAATAAATAAATTCTACTGAAGGATTATAGGCATTTGCATTTTGTTCTATACGAAGATATATATAACGCTTTCCGGTATAAGACTGGCATTCGGCACCAGTAAGTGGGCTGCTGTCCTCTTTTCCTATATAAAATGTATCCAATTCGAAATCTAAATTTCCAGTTTGGCCACAAGGTTCAAAACATTCCCCTACATAATGATTAAATATTTCAGTGTATTCATTCCCCGCAGAATCTGTAACTGTAAGAGAAACAGGATATACTCCTCCTTCTAAATAATTGACTACGTGTACTCCGGGACCTTCGGTTTGATTGTTGGTATCACCAAATTCTACAGTTTCCCCGGCAAAATCCCACTTATAATTATAAGGTGCAATTCCTCCCTGAACAGAGTCAAGTTCAAAAGTTGAAGTTCTTAATCCGCCCGCATCACTTAAACATTTTGAAGTGGGAATCATACTCGCTTCTAACGGGTCTATAATGGTAATGGTCTCTTCATCGGTACATCCGTTTGCATCAGTTACTATAACGCTATATGTTCCCGCAGCAAGATTCTTTGCAGTTTGACCTGTTTGGCCATCAGACCATAAAAATTCAAAATTAGCTGTTCCACCTTCAATAATGGCAGTGGCAGTTCCGGTAGCAGAACCAAAAGTATTAGTTTCAGTATCAACAATATTGGTGATTACTAATTCTTCCGGAGGATAAACTGTAATGGTTTCTTCAATAGAACATCCATTTTCATCGGTAATAGTTAAAATAAGATTATTGGAAGCTGACGTATTATTTACGTTATTAATAGCGGCTCCCGTTTGGCCATTACTCCAATTATAAGTTAACTGCCCTGTTCCTCCCTGAGCTTCAACAGTTATAGAGGCGTTGTTTTCCTCAAAACATCCTTCATTGATATTGATACTGGTTGTTTCAATAAAACTCTCTGGCTCAGTAATGGTAAATTCTTTGGTTGCCGAACATCCATTCACATCGGTAGCTGTAACTGAATAGGTGCCCGGACTTAACCCGTCTTTGGCTGCCCCGTTTCCTAATTCTCCCCAGTCATAGATGATTTCTCCAACTCCACCGGTAACGATAGCCTGGGCTTCGCCAGAAGCAAACCCGTTACATAAAATATCATCAACCTTAACATTTAATTCTATCTGATTAATGGTAACATTTTGTTCTATGCTATCTGTATTTCCTGATGTGTCAGTAAAAGTCCATATAATTGTACCGGATTCAGCAAAAATGGTAGACCTGTTCGCTTCTGCGGTAATCTCACCTCCACAATTATCTAGTGCAACCGGAGTTTCCACAGTATATTCACAGCCCCAGGTAATATCGTTGACTGTTGGTAAAACAGGCTTTATCTTATCTTCTACAGTTATAGTAGCTGTATTTGAGGCCGTATTATTGTGAATGTCGGTTACTGAAAGTGTAATGGTATTCGCACCGATATGAGAACAATCAAATGTGGAAACATCCAGAGAACTGGAATCAATTCCGCAGGCATCAGTAGAACCGTTGTCTATTTGAGCTGCGGTTATACTGGCCGTACCGTTTTCATCAAGTTGCACAGTTATATTTTGTGTAACTACCTGAGGGGCTACATTATCTTCAACAGTGACGCTGGCAGTTTTTGTGGCAGTATTGTTATTATTATCGATTACGGAAAGAGTAACAGTATTCGCGCCGATATTAGAACAATCAAATGTGGAAATATCCAGTGAAGTTGATTGAATTCCGCAGGCATCAGTAGATCCATTGTCTATTTGATCTGGGGTGATGCTGGTCGTACCGTTTTCATCAAGTTGCACAGTTATATTTTGCGTAATTACCTGAGGGGCAATATTATCTTCTACAGTGACGGTGGCTGTTTTTGTCGAAGTATTATTGTTATTATCGGTTACTGAAAGAGTAACAGTATTAGCACCGATATTAGTACAATCAAATGTGGAAATATCCAGTGAAGTTGATTGAATTCCGCAGGCATCAGTAGAGCCATTGTCTATTTGGTCTGGGGTGATGTTTGCAGTGCCGTTTTCATCCAATTGAACTGTTATGTTCTGCGTGCTAACATTAGGAGCAATATTGTCCTGAACGGTAACGGTAGCGTTCCCTGTAGCTGTATTTCCGTTCACATCAGTTACACTTAGTGTAACAGTATTATCTCCAACATCAGTACAGCTAAAATTTGTTTTATTTATCGAAATCTGGTCAATTCCGCAGTTATCTGAAGAGCCGTTGTTAATATCGCTCGCTTGGATTGAAACAGACCCGCTCAATGCTAATTCAACGGTAATATTTCTAAAATTAACGGTAGGAGCTTCAGAGTCTTCAAATTCAACCGTAAAACTTTTAGTAGCCGTATCCTTATTACTATCGGTTACCGTTACGGTATAACTTCCGGATGCGAGACCGGTAATTCCCTGGCTTGTACTCGAAAAATTATTTGGACCACTCCAGGAATAGGAATAGGGGGAAACACCACCAGAAACATCAATATTTAATGCGCCATCCTGGGCATTGCTACAAGTGGCAGGAGTATTTTTTGATAAAGTAATAGAGGGAGCAAGCTCTAATAAAAAACCGACGAAAAATAAATTCTTTTGCTGCTTTTCTTTTAAAACAGGTTTTTCGGGCCCATAGGAGATATTAGCCAATAGTGAATTTCCGGAAAGTAAGAACCATCCAGAAATAAGTGCTATTAAAAAAAACCGGGGAGTAATTTTACCCATAGGCTACTGTATTAGTACAGAAGGTAAAAATACATATAATAAATCTATATTAACAGGAATTCAAGCCAAAATTGGAGATATAAAACCCTATATATCAGATGAAAGGCTATTTTTTAGAGCGTAATAAACCAAATTGTAGGAAAAAACCTTCTTTTTTTGAAATGATATTTTCCTCTAACTATCACCTTTCTACTGAAATTTTTAGGATCATTTTTAGAAATAAATTAAGGCGGAATTTCTGTATTTGGTAAGGGAAAGCTCCCAAAATAAATGAAGCGCAAGGACTATAATACTTCTGTGTCTTTAACGAGGGAGCACGTTTGGGGTAGACCATACTAATGCGCAGGTCTTTTAAAAAAACTGGGATTAACTTTGAGAGGAAATTCGGTTATTAAAAGGTAGTTCGGGAATTTAAGGATGAATCTTAGTCCTTACGAATAATTACCTTCTTGGCATAATCTCCTGCACTGGTAAAGATTTTCACTATATACACTGCTGAACTCAAAGATTTTTCCTGCGGAATATGAATCTCTTTAATGTCGGGTATTCCAAAATGCTGATCTACCAACTGGCCGGCAATATTGTAAACATTTATATGTTCAATTTTATGAAATTCGGGGTTGTTAATTACAAATTCCCTGTTTTCCATTGAATAGTAAAAATCAACAGGTCCTTCCCCGGGTTCTTTGTCTTTTCGAATGGTGGTTATATCCTGAAAAACAATCTCATATAAATCCTTGTATTCTCCCACGGGTAGTGTGGCTTTAAAAGCTTCTTTTCGTAAATCGTGATACGTGCTGTCAATATTGTTATGCAAATAAATTTCTATAATATCAGGAAGATTATGAAGTTCCCCAATTTCTATACTGAACTCTTTTTCTTCGGCAATTTTAATACCCAAGGGTAACTTTTGATCGAGGTTGAAATGAGGAACTCCCTGGATTACATAATTTCTTTCGCCAATCACCCAATACATATCTTCTTTGCCTTTATCTATTAAGGGTGCATCGAAGCCCAGATCAAAGTCCTGGCTAGTTCTTGCATCTGCACCCACTAATATTTCTCGATGATAGCCGGTAGGAGAATTAAACTTCAATCTTATTTTATATCGGCCATCTTCGCTTTTTTCTTCAACATTTTTATTGTTTTTTGTATTATCGCTTGGTTTTAGAAAGAAGGAAGAACTTTGTCCTCGCTCCATTACAAAAGAACGCTGGCTATTTTTAAAAACAATTGTTCCCGACCCAAACTCATCAATATCTTCGGCCTGTGCATCCAGGGTAGTGTTTACAAAAAATCCCTGGCCTACCGGAATATAAGGCCCGGCCTTTTTAGTACTTTGGGCCCCCGAATCATTGATCCTGGAATCATTGGAAATGGCCGAAACTCCATCGATTAAATTTCTCACAGCGTAGCCTCCAACATACTGTGACAGGTAATGAGTTTGCCCCCCGAAATGATCCCAAAAATAGACGGCTCCGTTTAAAAGATTTTTGTTATTGCGACCTCCGCTGTCTTTAATATTATCCAGTATAAATTCTTCTACACTTATTGCAGAAGGATAAGGATTTCCCAAAAGATAATTTTGACCCGCTTTAATCTCGCTAACTTCAATAGTGCCGTTATTGGGAAAACCGGTGAATGTATAATTTTGAAGATCAATTATTCGTGCCTCTCCGGTTGTACCTTTCATGGTATATCCTTCACCAGGTTTTAAGGCAGTGTAGCTTCCAATTTGTTCCCACTGGCTATACTCGTTTGCTTTTCTGGCTCTGAAAGCATTTATCCAGTAATCACTAATTTTAATAGGATTTGCTTTCTGCCCGTCAGCATGCGTATGGGGCCATTTAAAATTGATATTTTGAAAGTCTTTGGTACCTACAGTAGAACCGTCTTTCATCACTTGGTTAACTTTGTAGTTTGGGCTATTAGAAGTTGGTACTACTGGAGAACTCCAGTAGTTATAATTATAACTACTTGCTGTCCCTTGCTGGTCTCGTTCCAGGCTACCAGAACCACTAATTTCGCTTCCTTCTGTTTGTATTAACTGCGATTCGCCATTGAGATCTATATACCCGTCAAGCTCCAGGTAATGTGTAATGGTTAAAGCATTCCCGGTTCCAAATCCGGTTTGGCTTCCCCCCATATTATTTTCACCTTTCATATTGAGAGTTCCATTTTCAGAAATTAAACCCAGTAGGCTTATATTATTGTGGTTATTTTGAGTAGCCGGGTTTTCTATATCTTTAGAAAGCTTTACGATATTCCAGTTTATTGGACTATTATTAATTCCCGGGCTGCTCGGTGCATCCCAAACATCTCTTTCCCTTATATTCTGTCCATCAATTTGTGCAGGTAATTTCCAGGTTGTTTTATTAAACCACTCCTGGCCGCTTGTATAAAGAATATATGGAAGGGGAGCGGTGTTTTCCTGCATTTCCTGTATATTTTTTAGTAATCCATTGGCTGTTCCACCTGTACTTCCGAGATTATCCGTGAAGCCATCGCTAATAAGATCATTCTGCGCAAGAAGCTGATAATAACCAACTAAACTACTCCATTCAATCGTTTCCGGGGCATTTGGAAGGTTCAGATTGTTAGTTAATACGGTCCCACTCACATTTGTACCATCTTTTTCAAGACGTTGGTTCATAAAAAATCTTATTTGGTCGATTGGAATTGCCGTATTCCAAAGCCTGACTTCTTCAATATAACCTTCAAAGTGATCTTTGCTTTCTATAGATTCATCCGGGGCATAGGTCGCCCCAATTAGTGTAGGAGTATCAGTTGCTCCTACTGATTGGGGAATATTAGTGGTGTTTGTTTGAATTTCAATACCATCAACATAAATTTTAAGGGCTGAGCCCTGGCTATAAACTGCAGCGATATGATACCAACGATCTGTATTGATTTTACTTCTGGCTACAACACTTGTATTGTTAACCTGAAATGTAGGTGAGCCGTTGTTTAGGAATAAATCGTAACCTGAGTTTAAATTGGTGGCAGATCTTTTAGAAAGTATAGTTTTGGTGCGGGATGTTGAATGTGGTTTTACCCAGGCTTCAATAGAAAAGCTCGAATTAATATTATAATGATCTCCTAAATCTACAAAATCGTCAATTCCATCAAAATTTAACTGACTACAGGAAGGAGGGAAGGTGATCTCAATTTCATCGGTCACACTACAGCTTTCATTTGTAACAGAAGAAACACTCCAGCTAAGGGTGTATGTTTGTCCCGGTTGACCTGTAAAACTGGTATTCGGATTATCCGGGTCCCCAAGTAAGACTGTCTCTCCATTATTATAAGACCAGGAGCCGGTGCCTATTTCAGGATCTATAGGAGAGGCGGCCAGCCAAAGTGTTTTTATTCCACATTCGGAAATTTCAGGAACTTCCCCGGCATTTATTTCAGGAGGAGTAAGGGTGGTAAATGTTTTTACTTCAGCAGCGCAATTTTCACTGGAACTTACCAGGAAGGTGTATCCTTTTCCACCTTGCAATCCTGAAATAATAAAACGTTCTGTGGCGATATCATAATTTATCTGTTCCTGCGCTAAATTAATTTGATTTCCGTCAGCATCAAGTATTTCAAGGACGTAGGGAATGTTTTCAGGTTCAATCGTTTCTTCAGCAAAAAGTCCGCCGCTTACTGGTATTGAAACTACAGCTCCAAATTCATCAAAACAGGAAGCCTCTTCTAATCCAATAGGAGAACCAACAATCAGTTCTTCAGGTTGCCGGATGGTATAAGTTTCTGTTCTTACAGTACATCCTTTTGCGTCGGTTATATCGGCATAGTATTCTCCGGCAACCAGGTTTTCTGCGATTCTTCCGGTTTGGCCATCACTCCATTCGAAAGTAAACGGAGCCGTGCCGGTATTTTCAATTATATTAACTTCTATTTTACCATTATCTCCTTCAAAACAGTTTACATCTTGCGCAACGAGTTCCAGTTCCGGACTAATATTGAAAATAATATTTATAGTGTCGGTTACAGTTTCACAAACGGCCCCGGCATCTTCATTGGAAGTTAGTATTAATTCTATTTCGCCGGCAGCAATTTCCTCTTCACTAGGATGATAAGTAGTATTAAGTGTATTAGGATCTGTAAACCCTGAATTATCTCCTTCTGCGGTGCTCCAAAAGCCTGAATCTATACTTGGATGCGTTATTGAAGCTGAAGAGAGATCTATAACAGGATTATTAGAACAAATTTCTACATCATCTCCTGCGAAAACCACAGCTTTTTCAATTACTTCTACTGATGTGGTTTTAGATTCCAGGTTACAGCCATAGAAATCGGTAATTTGTAAGGAATATTCCCCAGCCATTTCCGCGGTAGCGTTCGGGATGCGAATTGTATCTGCCGCAACACGCTCACTTTCTTCAGAAATGGTTTTTGATCTGCTAAAACCATTCGGTCCCGTCCAGTTAAATGTTATTGGGAAACGACCGCCATCCAGGTTTGCTGCTAATTCTAAAGTTTCGTTTTCGCAAATCGCACCATTGTTTTCTGGAGTAAACTCAAAATCAAAAGATCGAAAGGCAGAAAATGAAATATCGTCAATTCCAAAATCATTTCCGCCTGCTGTAGGATTTTCATTTATTATTCTTAGAACTACCTCTGTATTATTGCCAGAATTCCACAATTCAGGGTTATAGAAGTTAATCCAATTCCCTACTGGCTCATTGGTTAGGTCTCCCAGGGTACTTTCAACTTCAGGAGTGTTATTGCCGGGCACTAATACTTGAAGCCTCAGCCTGGCTGGACTTGCGGGGTTTACATTCGAAGTCCAGGCACTAAAATAGTAATCGGTATCTGGTGTGATCTCAAATGTATGCGATTCCCAAACTATGTTTCCGATAGATCTATCGCCATTTACAATTAAAAAATTACCCTGTCCACCGTGGCCCCGGCCGTTAAAATTGGAGTGGTAATCATTGGCGTTATCACCAACAGCCATTGTTCCTTCCGGACCCAGTGCTCCCCATGTGTTCTGGTTGTCATTGGGGTTAACTTTAAAATCGTACAGGGTGGAGAATAATACATCTCCATTACTTAGAATATCACGTTCCCCGTAATTTGTTGATTCAGAGTAGGGTAGGGGGTAGTCGGGGTTGTCAAAGTCACCATTGGGAACTAAATTTTCATTAGGAGTAATGGAGGTTGAAGCTTCACAACCATCCTTGGTTACATATAAAGTGTAGGTTCGGGCTAAACTAATATCTATAGAGGAATTACTCGAGAGTCTTTCTCCTGCTGATTCCCATCTGTAACTGTCGAATTCCTGGTCTGAGGATAATCTAATTCTGTTTGATTCTGCAAACAAACAATAATCCGCTATGATTCTAGGTTGAAGTGGTTCCCGTACAGTTACTTTTACTGATGCACTTCCCGGGCACCCGGTCTCAGGATTAATATAAGTAGCGGTGTAAGTAGTGGTTTGTGCTGTGGACACGTTAGTAGGGTTTACTTCATTAGAAGTCCAATCGCTCACGTCAGAGGTCCATTCTACTTCCGGAGAAGTTGAAATTCCATCTCCTGTAACTAAAACATTATCAATCGCCCAATACCAGTCATCACTGGCATTGTCATATCTAAACCGAATTTGTACAGCATTACGGTTAATTAAATTATCAATATTGTAATTTCTCTGCACGAAATTATCGGCATTGCCTTCCGTTGAGGTGTATGTATCAATATTCTGCCAATTCGTCCAGCTTCCGTTACTATTTTCATACCTGTATTCCAGTAATCCTATATCTCGTTGATTCCACCGACTGGCTCCCCCATCCCTGTAATGGTGCCAGAACGATAAATTTAAAGTATTATATCCCTGGGTATTAAATACCGGGCTTGTGAGGCTTATATTGTTAAAATCATCATTAGAATCATGACTGTTTACTAAGAAAAATTGATCATTGGAGTTAGATTGGAAATCTATCCTTTCATCCTGGCAGCCGTAAAAATATTCTTCCCACCATTCGCATTCATAGGTGTAGGCCTCTGTCCCAGAATTGGTAAGTTGCCATCTTGAACTTCCGCCGCTGGGATTTGTCTCCCATCCCTGGTTCCCATTGTTAAAATTGGATCTAAATAATTCGAATGGTAGAGAGGTGTTATCAACGAATGAAGTAGTCGAAAATAAATCTACATTGGTGCCGGAACAAATTTCTATTTCATTTTGTTTATTGTTCTCGCCAGCTGTTGAAACCTGAACTTGAGTGTCGGGAGATGGAGTAACTACAACATTAACATTATATTCATCAGGGTTTTCGCAATTATTTGAGGCAAGTGTATAGGTGTAAGTAACACCAATAGGTTGAGTAGTGGTGTTTTCTAATATTTCATTAATGGGTCCCGTTCCATTTGCTGGAGGGTTGGAGATCCCGTCTACCCTCTCTCTTGTCCAGGAAAATACGGTTCCTCCAGTTTCACTGGTTGGATTATAATTGAAATTAATACCACTGCAAATTCCTTCTGGAGTAAGAGTACTTGTCAGAAGGGGGGTTGGGGTTACAATAGTTGTTATTTCCTGCTGGTTACTACAGCCTTCAGGACTTATTAAAGTCACTTCATAAACAACTTCAATTGGATTTGTAGTTTCATTTACTAGAACTTCATTTATGGACCCGGAATCACTATTGCCAGAGGTAGAAATTCCTGCTATGTTTTCTCTTGTCCAGTTAAATTCAGTATCTGGAACAGTACTGGAAAATTCATATTCAAAAGCAGTTTCAGAACAAAAACCAGGTGCTTGAAGTGGACTGGTTAATTCAGGTGTTTGGTTTTCAACCACAGTCACCGACTTTACCACAGAACAACTATTATTCGTGGTAGCTTTAATGTAATAGGTGCCCGCCCCGGCAGAGGTAGGATTTTCAAACTCGTCAGTTGCGGCTTCATTATTCCAGTAAGTAAATGTCAAACCGGAAGAGGAACCGGCTGTGATTTCTGACGCTGTAAGATCTATTTCAATAGGAGAACATCCCGGTTCTGGATCAGTAATTTCAAAATCAGGCATTGGATTTACAGTAATAGCCACAGGGATGGTGGATCCTGTACATTCGTCTGCTTCCGGAGTAATTCTGTAGGTTACTTTTTGGGGCTGAGAAGTGGTATTAATAAGTTCGTGTTCTATCGTTCCTTCCCCTTGTAAACTTCCATTTGCTGCTCCTTCGATACCTGGCGGGGCATCAACCGTCCAGGTGAACCCTGTATTTGCTACCGGACTCGACAATGAAATATCCGTTGTTTCTCCTGAGCAGATTTGATTGCTAAATGAAGCGTCTACCAACGGACTTGGTTTTACAGTTACCGGGATTTGAACCGGTACTCCTATACAACCGTCCGCTTTTGGTGTGATGGTAATGGTAGTGTTTACTAGAATGTCTGAATTGTTTACCGGTGTAAAAATCGGAATCTCGGTCACGTTTGTTCGGTTGGAAAGCCCCACAGAAGAACCTCCGGAAATATCAAATGTGAGTCCTGGAACATCCCCCGTCAATTCTATTTCTTGAGTGGGTTCTCCGTTGCAAAGTTCGGGAATTACAGGGTTTTCTAATTCAGGTTTTGGTTTAACTTCTATTGTAAATGTTTGTACTTCGCCCACACAGTTATTGGCTGAAGGGACTAATGAAATCGTTGCTATTTGCGGCTCGTTAGTATTATTATTTGCTGTAAATGAGTTGATATTTCCTGTACCCGAAGTGCCGAGACCTATATTGGGATTATCATTAGACCATTCCACGGTACTTCCAGTTACCGAAAAACCGGAAAGATCAATAGTATTGACGGTTTCACCCTCGCAAATTTCAATATCGTTGGGTGTAGTAATGGTGGGAGTAGGGTTAATAGTAATAAAAAAATAATTTTCTTCTCCTTCGCAATTTCTTCCAAATGGAATTACAGTGAATTTTACTTCTATGGGACTGCTCGTATTGTTGGTTGCTGTAAACTCTGGAATCTCGTCAGTTCCGCTAGAAGCCAGGCCTATATTTGCATTATTATCGGTTTCGTAAAACCATTCGTATTTTTTATTTGGTAGATTATTTCCTGTAAATGTGATACCGGGGACTTGTTCTGTATTGCAATATTCGTTACCATTGATCACCGGAATTTCCACAGTAGGTTCTGGAATGGAAATTATTTGTTCAGCAGTTACCGAATTTTCAGATGAATCAGTAAAAGTCCAGATTATTGTGTATTCTCCATAAGAGTCCAATTCCAGGGGATCACTGGTAGTTCCAGTAATTTCTGTATCGCAATTATCGGTAGTCGTGGGGTAATCTGTAATTGTTGTAGCGCAGGTCCATTCCAAATCTTGTAAGACTGGTGCTGTAGGAGCTTCATTATCAGCTACTGTAACAGTTTGAGTAACCGTCTCAGCCTCATTTCCATTTTCATCAGTTACCTCCCAGGTTATGGTAGTTGTTCCAACCGGATACAGTGCGTTTAAGTTTTGACCATCACTCCGTGTGCCTGTGGGATTATTTACTGAACAGTTGTCATTTGCACTAGCTTCAACTGAAACTAAGGCGCCACATTCCCCCGGGTCATTATTAACCTCTTTGTTGCCATTATGAGAAATAATCGGTTTTTTATTATCTATTACGGTAACAGTTTGAGTAACCGTCTCAGCCTCATTTCCATTTTCATCAGTTACCTCCCAGGTTATGGTAGTTGTTCCAACCGGATACAGTGCGTTTAAGTTTTGACCATCACTTCGTGTGCCTGTGGGATTATTTACTGAACAGTTGTCATTTGCACTAGCTTCAACGGAAACTATGGCGCCACATTCCCCCGGGTCTTGATTAACTTCCCTGTTTCCGTTACTGGAAATACTTGGTTTTTCATTATCAGTAATAGTGACCAGTTGACTGTCGGTAGCAGTCCCTTCTTCATTGGTTATAGTCCAGGTGACGGTAGTGTTACCTAATGGAAATTGGTTTGGGGCATCATTAGTAACGTTTCCTCCACCACTTGTCTGGGGAGAACCTAAATTTACATTTAAAGCGTAACATTGTCCAGGATTACTGTCCACTGTTTTATCATCAGGAGCGGTAATGGATGGTGCTGCATTTAAATAGAACCCAATAAAAAAAAATTCATTTGAAGTTTTATCTATTATAACAGGTTTTTCAGGCCTATAGGTGGTATTGGCAAACAGGGAATTTGCGGAGTGAATAAACAAGCCGTAAATAAGAATTATTAATAAATACCGGGGAGTAATTTTACCCATAGGCAACTTAAATGTTACGAAGGGTAAAATTACATATAAAAAAACTATCTTAACAAGAAATTAAGTCAGAATTTTAGCTTAAAACGCTAAAAATCAGATAAAATGCCTATTGTACAGGATGAATGGTTTCATTTGTAAGAAAAGACTTTCTTATTTCATAATACAACCGTATTAGTTTCCTACTCTGCCACCTACAAGATTAAGAATGAAGATATTTTATTTTGGAGAAGTACTGACCCTGTCGGCTGCCCCATACCGTCCTCTGAAGTCTGGATTTAGAGGGGTGTGCGATAAATAGGTACTCCTGGAATTCCGGTGCGGTTTGGGACATCAAACCTCAATATGAGTCCAGGTATCATTGGTAGCCCTAAGGTGCCCGTTTACTCGTGGAGTGTAGGGCAGTGGAGGTGTTTTCCTGAAGCGTTTCCATCTTTTTAATTCTCCCAGGAATTAATAAAGTACTGAAAAATTAGCCAGTGGTAAGGAGATGAAAATAAGGAAGAAGTATAGAAGAGACCTGCAGAAAATTAATAAATAAAAAAGCCGCGCAATTTTCATTACGCGGCTTTTTGAAATTATATTTTTACAAAATTATTCTCCCAAAAATGGGTATCTGTAATCTTTTGCTGGTACAAAAGTTTCTTTAATTAATCTAACTGATGCCCACCTTAGTAGGTTCATTTTAGAACCGGCTTTATCATTAGTACCGCTACCGCGTGCGCCACCAAAAGGTTGCTGCCCAACTACTGCGCCGGTAGGTTTGTCGTTTATATAGAAGTTACCAGCCGCATTTTGTAATAAATCGGTTGCGAGTGCAGCCATATAACGATCTCCAGAGAAAACTGCTCCTGTAAGCCCGTAGATACTGGTGTTGTCTACAGTTTTAAGAAGGTCTCTCCACTTTTCTTCACTATAGTTTTTATCATCATAAACATAGATGGTCACAACAGGTCCAAATAATTCGGTTTCCATTGTTGTATAGTGGGGATCTGAGGTAAGAATCACCGTAGGTTCAATAAAGTAACCTTCAGATTTATCGTAATTTCCTCCAATTACTACTTCAGCATTCTTGTCTTTTTTAGCCCTGTCTATATAGCCTGCTAGTTTATCAAATGCTCCTTCGTGAATAACGGCATTTATAAAGTTAGACATGTCTTCCGGAGAACCCATTTTAAAGGATTCCAAATCGGTTTTTACAAACTCTTTAATTTCTGGCCAAAGGCTTTCTGGGAGGTAAACCCTGGAAGCGGCACTACATTTTTGTCCCTGGTATTCAAAAGCACCACGGGAAATTGCAGTAGCAACTTCTTTTGCATTAGATGTTGGGTGAACCACGATAAAGTCTTTACCACCGGTTTCTCCTACAATTCTTGGGTAGGTTTTATATTTATTGATGTTGTTACCAATCTTACCCCAAATTCCTTTAAATACGTCTGTACTCCCGGTAAAGTGAATTCCGGAGAAATCAGGACTGTCAAGCACGGTATTGGTGATCATTTCAGGATCTCCCATGACCATATTAATTACACCATCTGGTAAACCGGCTTCCTGGAATACTTCCATAATCACCTGTGCAGAGAAAATCTGGCTGTCACTGGGTTTCCAAACAGCTACATTTCCCATAAGGGCTGCACTGGAAGGAAGGTTACCAGAAATAGCGGTAAAGTTGAAAGGCGTAATTGCGTATACAAAACCTTCTAATGGTCTATATTCTACTCGGTTCCAGTTGCCGTCAGAAGATTCAGGTTGTTCATTGTACATATCTGACATATATTCTACGTTAAAACGTAAAAAGTCACAAAGTTCACAAGCCGAATCAATTTCTGCCTGGTATATATTTTTTGACTGCCCAATCATCGTAGCAGCATTAATTCTTGATCTGTAAGGCCCTGCAATTAAGTCGGCTGCTTTTAAGAAAATCGCAGCACGTTGTTCCCATTCCAGTTTTGCCCATTTTTCTCTGGCCTTTAAAGCCTCGTCTATCGCTTGTTGAACGTGCTTCTTCTCGGCACGGTGGTAAGTTCCTACCTTATGTTTATGATCATGAGGAGGACGAATATCGGCAGTATCTCCTGTCTTTATTTCTTCAGATCCAATATAAAGTGGTACTTCCATATTGGAGTTGTAGAGATCTTTATAAGTGAGTAAAACTTCTTCCCTTTCCGGGGTCCCCGGAGCATAAGTTTTTACCGGCTCGTTGACCGCCTGTGGAACGTGAAAAAATCCTTTTCCCATAGTTATTGTATGTTTTTTTTGGTTTTTAATTATTGTGAGTATAAAGGTAAAAAAATTAGGTGATTTTGAATCCTTATGAAAGCGCATTCACGAAAGCTTAACTATTTTTGTAAATTCAATACTTTTATTAAGATAATTTTATGTGCACCATAAGTCTCACGCCTCATCTCAAAAATTCAAACGGATTTATCTTAACATCTAATAGAGACGAAGCTACAGAGCGGGAAACCTATCCGCCCGATTTTAAAATCGAAAAAAATACTTTATTACTTTTTCCTGAAGATGCCGTGGCCGGTGGAAGCTGGATTGGTGTGAGTGAAAAACAACGGGTTTTATGTTTGATGAATGGCGGTTTTGAAGCTCATAAACGCGAAGATTCTTATCGAAAAAGCAGGGGCGTGGTATTAAAGGACTGGCTAATTGCGGAAGATATTAAAACCGAAATTGAAAACTACAATCTCAAAAACATAGAACCCTTCACAGTAGTGATAGCCGATTGGTCTTCAGAATTATTTTTTGCTGAATTTGTTTGGGATGGTGCGCAGAAGCATTTTAAAGAATTGCCGGTTCAGCCACAAATATGGTCTTCTTCTCCTTTATATACTTCAGCAATGAAAAAACTACGGGAAGAATGGTTTTCTACATTTCAAAAGGAGAAAAATCTTTCAGCTGAAAATTTATGGGAGTTTCATCATTCGGCGGGAAAAGGAGATAAGGAGATCGATTTGATTATAGATCGTGGATTTCTGAAAACCAAGAGTATTTCCCAGATAGAATTTTTACCCGGTAAATTAAATTTTAAATATGAAGACCTGGAACAGGGAAAAATAAGTGAAAAAGAATTTCCCAGACTTTAATTTAAGGCAAATGGAGCGCTTAATTTAAAAGTAGGAATCTTAACCCTGAATTTTCGGGTTGAGGTAAAGCTTATCATATTATAGTAACCGCTCATAGAGCCAAACGGAGAACTAAGCAAACAACCGCTCTGGTAAGTATGGGATTCACCGGGTTTTAAGACCGGTTTTTGTCCAATTACGCCTTCCCCCTGAACAATTTCGGTATGGTTTAGGGCATCTTTAATTTTCCAGAAACGCGAGGTTAGTTGTACTGAATCGTTACTCTGATTTTCTATTGTTATATGATAAGAAAAAGCAAAACGAGAGCCAAGGTTCTTTAAGAAAGTACCTTCAAAATTGGTGTGAACCGAAATCTTTATGCCTCTTGTAACTTGTTGAATCATATACTAGTATATAGCAAAAGATGCTAAAATTGAAATTATTGATGCGATTCCTGCTAAAATAAAAAATATAAAGTTTAAGAGCACAAACTTTACAACCGTTTTAACACGACCCTGTGCATAGAATCCACGTAAGGCTTTATATAAATAAAAGGCAAAAATAAAATTGAAAAGTAAGAAAGCCCAGTTTCCGGGAAACAAATAATCCACGAATAAAGCAAGGCTTAAGAGGATAAAAAAGGTAGTTTGTACGTGAAAAGTAAAAATTAAATGTTCAATATAATTAAAAGGCCGTCTAATATATAATAGCCAGATAAAGAGTGCGAAAACCGGTAAATAGAAGAAGATGATAAATGGAAGTTTATTGATAAAGTAATTTAAGAACAACCCCGGATTCTCTTTTAAAGTATTCCAATCTACCGCCTTTTTATAGAGCCAGTGGTTATAACTGGTTTGTGGATACGAAAGACTGTCCATTGCAGTTTCAGCATTTCTAATTGTAGTTTCTTTATAAAACCTGGAATAAAGATCAAATTTCACATTTCCCGCATCCAGGTAACTCATAGTATCCAATTCTTCATTCGGCTTATATAATTCCCGGTAAGATCTTTTGGCGTTACGTTGTTGATTTACAATTAAAGAATCTAAATTAATTTCTTTTCCACCCGGTGTAGGGATCATATTTGGACCGGTAATACTATCCTGAACTAATTTTTCAATTTCTTCATCGTCTACTATGGGTTCCACGTTTTCAAAAGAATTCCCAAAGCCCCAGATTAAAAAAAAGATAATAGAAGCGCTTAAGTAAAATTTAAAAGGATTCGCATAACGCATCCTTTTTCCCTGTATATAATCTTTAGAAATTTTACCAGGGGAAAACAGTAAAACCCGAACTGTGCGGTGAAAACGAGAATCGTAGGCAAATATTCCGGAGAAAAATTCTGAAAAAAAATCGTCGAATTTTAATTTTTTAGTGCTGTTTAACTGCCCGCAGCTAGGACAATATTTGTCACTCTTATCCAGCGGATGCTCACAGTTAAGACACCTAGTGCCCCTGTATTTTAAATCGTATCTGCTACCTGCCATATTTATAACGAGTTGCTTAGTCTCTCAATCTAATTGGTAATCCTGGTAGAATTTCCGGAACCTACGCCAATTAAACGGTCGTATCTGGCACCCGGACTTCTATAATAAACCAAAACCTGGTAAGAGTTTTCGGTTTCGTCAAAATTTCCGCTAAAAAAACCTTCATCAATTGTTCCGTCTGGGCGTTTTAATACATACTTATAGTTATAGAAGCCTTGTTTAAATAACCTGGCTCCCTCATAAAGATCGGTATTTTTGTTATAAGTAAGTTGGGTACTATTATCTAAGGTGAAGTTATTAAAACATCCATAAATATGTACTTCGCCTCCGTTTAATTCGGAATAATTCTGAAGTTTAAAATGAACCCAAACATATTCAGCTTCAATTGAAGGATTTGCGGCTGGCAGGCTTCTTATCACAAATTGCCCGTTAATATCGGGATTATAAGTATATGGTTCATTAGCCCTAGTGCGATCTGCAAATAAATAATGGTGATAAAGTTCATTAAGCGAAACCGAACTAATATCTGCTGAAGATGCTCTTAATTCCTTATTATCAAACTGAATATATTCGTTGCCGCCCCAAAAAGCGGTTTCAGAATCGTAACGATAAACCAGGTCATTTCCCACCGTATATTGCGGTTTAATATTTTTAATTGCGGACTTTAAATTGTGGTTCTGAGTGATGAGAACATTTACCGTATTATCCGGATTTTTAAGTATCAAGTCCGGAGATTCTATGGTAAAATTCACCACCTGTTTTTCATCTATAAAATTCAAGTCCCTTGAGCGTCTAAGATTTAGTTTAACCCGGGCAATATTTTCGTAAATCATAAATTTTCGCGAAAAGACCAGTTCTTTCTCCCCGTTAAAGATATTTATCATATAATTTCCGCTTAACTTAAATCCGCCGGTATCTTCGTTGGGGATTTTAAGCTCATAATGTGAAAAAGGCTGTAGCGTATTATAGGAGTTTGAATAATTAAAAATCCTGATATCATCAAAACCAATTAAATATTCAGATTTTGCCAGTTGGTTAGGGGTCCAATCGTAGTTATAATGTTCTATAGTGTAATAATAGTCGGCTTCGTCACCAATAATATCATCAAAGTTTAAAGTTAGCTGCTCTCCCATTTGTAAGATGGGATTTCCTTTATTGCTTTGTGTATTGCCTGACAGCTGCACGCTTCTTATATAATTAGGCGGTGGTGTTTCTTCTACCTGGGCGACCAGGTTTAGCGAGGAAATTGATAAAAGAAAGAATAAAAAATAGTTTTTCATTAAAATAGAATCTACGCAAATGTACTTACAAATCTTATTCCGCAATTTTTAACATTTCATTTTAACAGTTTTAAGTACTTAAAATTCTTTGTTTTCTTGGGATAAGTGCAGTTAAAATTCCTAAATTTGCACGACTCAAAACATAATATTTTTAACATACACTCCATCCTATGTCAAAAGACATTCGAATTAAAAGAGGATTATCTCTAAAATTAGAAGGGGAGGCGGAAAAAGAGCTTGTAAAAGCTCCAAGGTCTAAAACCTACGCAATTAAACCGCCAGATTTTCATGCTTTGGTACCAAAAATGGTCTTAAAAGAAGGAGCTAAAGTCCTTGCCGGTGATGAACTTTTCTTTTCAAAATACACTGATGAATTACGTTTTACCAGCCCCGTTAGTGGGACGCTTAAAGAAATTAAGCGTGGTGAGAAGCGTAAAATCATGGAAGTGATTATAGAGGCCGATCCTGAAGACACTTACAGAGATTTTGGAAAAATGGACGCTGCTTCTTCTGATGCGGAAGCTGTAAAACAACGCGTTTTAGAAAGCGGTTGTGGTGCATTTATTAATCAACGTCCCTACGATATTGTAGCCGATCCAAAAGATACGCCAAAAGCTATCTTTATTTCTGCAGTAAGTACGGCGCCTTTAGCTCCAGATTGGGGCTTTATCTTAAAAGATAAGGTAGCAGCCTTTCAGGAAGGAGTAGATGCGCTTAAAAAACTTACTCCGGGTAAAGTTCACCTGGCTGTAGATGCAAGTTCAGCGCAGTATTTAAAAGATATTAAGGGCGTAGAACTTCATAATGTAAAAGGACCGCACCCGGCAGGAAATGTTGGGGTTCAAATTCATAAAATAGATCCTATTAATCAGGGAGATAGAGTTTGGACAGTGAATCCTGAAGATGTAACTATTATTGGTAACCTTTTCCTAACCGGAAAATTTATAGCCGATAAAACCGTTGCTGTCACAGGAAGCGAAGCTACTAACCGTAAGTATTTCTCTATTACAATTGGAGCTGAGGTGGCAGATATTATCAATAAAGTTGATGAGGATGTGCGAATCATTTCAGGTAATGTGCTTACGGGACTTAAGTTAGCCTACGATCAACACATAAGCTTCTTTTCTAACGAAGTAACCCTAATTCCCGAAGGAAATAATTACAGGGCGTTTGGTTGGTTGCCTTTTACATATAATAACATTCACTCTAACTCAAGAACTTCATTATCCTTTTTGTTTCCAAACAAGAAGTTTAAGCCTACAACCAATTTAAATGGTGAAGAGCGGGCTCTTGTAGTTACAGGCGAAATGGAAGAAGTTTTACCTATGGATGTTTACCCTATGCAGCTTATTAAAGCCTGTATGGCCGGGGATATTGAGAAAATGGAAAATCTTGGAATTTATGAAGTATCTCCTGAAGATTTTGCTTTGGTAGAATATGTGAATACATCTAAGATTGAAATTCAGGAGGTGATTCGTCTTGGCTTAGATTTAATGATTACTGAAGTAGGTTAAAAAGCAGTAGAATATGGAATGGATTAGACAAAGATTAGATAAAATAAAAGAGCCCTTTGCACCGGGAAAAAAATATGAAAAGTATGCACCTGCGGTTAACGCCATAGATACTTTCTTATTTACTCCAAATCATACCACTCAAAAGGGAGCTCATATTCGTGACGCAGTAGATTTAAAGCGTACGATGATTACAGTGGTACTTGCACTTGTTCCGGCTTTACTTTTCGGGATGTGGAATGCAGGTTACCAGCACTTTTCTCAATTAGGTGAAGCATTTACCTTTTGGGAAGCACTTGGCCACGGGGCATTGAAATTTATTCCAATGATCGTGGTTTCTTATGCAGTAGGCCTCGGAATTGAGTTTGCCTTTGCCATCTTTAGAGGGCACGAGGTTAACGAAGGTTACCTGGTAACAGGTTTATTGATACCAATGATTATGCCTATAGACCTTCCACTTTGGATGTTGGCATTATCTGTAGTATTTGCTGTACTTATTGGTAAAGAAGCTTTTGGAGGAACAGGAATGAATATTCTTAATCCGGCGCTTACAGCGAGAGCATTTGCCTTTTTTGCTTATCCTACCTATATGTCTGGTAACCAGGTTTGGGTTAGTGAGGCCAGCAATGTAGATGCAATCTCCGGTGAAACAATTCTTGGTTCACTGGCAGCAGGAGATAATGTAAGTTATGGGATGATGGATATGTTCTACGGAATTATTCCGGGTTCCGTTTCCGAAACTTCAACGCTTTTAATACTTGTAGGAGCCTTACTTTTAATTCTAACAAAAGTAGGAAGCTGGAGAATTATGTTAAGTGCATTTATAGGAGCCGCTGCAATGGCGCTTATTTTTAACGCTTTACCTGCAATGGGAGTTACCGGTAACGATCTTACAAACTTCCCATGGTATGGTCACCTTATAATAGGAGGTCTTGCTTTTGGTATCGTGTTTATGGCTACGGATCCTGTATCGGCAGCACAAACATTGAAAGGAAAGTGGATCTACGGATTTTTAATAGGTTTTCTATCGGTAATGATTAGGGTATTTAACCCGGCATATCCAGAAGGGGTAATGCTTGCAATCTTACTTATGAACGTTTTTGCGCCTACGATAGATCACTATGTAATTCAGTCGAATATTAAGCGTAGAAAGAAAAGAATTCAATCCGCCACCGCACAGGTGAAAACAACAGTTTAGTTATGGAAGAGAAATCAGTAAATAAAACAAATAGTAACGGTTATACGTTTCTTTTTGCGGTGATTATGGTGATTGTTGTGGCCTCAGTATTGGCTTTTACAGCAACATCGCTTCAACCTATTCAAAGGGAAAACGTACGACAGGAAAAGATGCAAAGTATTCTTGCTACTATTGGTGTTGAAACCGACAGGGCAGGAGCTGAAGAGCTTTATAACCGTTATATTACAGAAGCGGTAACCCTTGATTACCAGGGTGAAGAAAGAGAAGGTGTTGATGCCTTTACCGTAGATTTGGCCAAGGAGATTAAGAGGGAAGATGAAGAGCAAAACTTCCCCCTTTATATTGCCGAGTACGAGGGTGAAACTTATTATATAGTTCCACTTAGAGGTAACGGGTTATGGAACGCGATCTTTGGCTACATATCTTTAGAAGATGATGTAAACACCATTAAAGGTGCTACTTTTGACCACCTTGGGGAAACTCCTGGTCTTGGTGCAGAAATCACCAAAGAATGGTTTAAAGAAAGTTTTGCCGAAGAAAAGATTTTTGACGAAAGCGGAAATCTTGTTGGAGTATCGGTTGTAAAAGGTGATATAGACCCTTCAGATAAAGACGATAACCAGGTAGATGCAATATCGGGAGCTACAATTACCGGAGACGGGGTTTCTGATATGATTTCTGAAAGACTTCAGCGTTATCTGCCTTACTTCAAAAAGCAAACAGATATTAAAGTTGCAACAAAGTAATTATGGCTACAGAGAAAAAAAATATTTCAGAAGAGAAAGAAGCCAAAAAGAAAGAAATGATCCTTTTTCTATCCAGTTCAGAAGAAAAAGAACATTTCCTTTCTAAGGGCAATAGAAAATTATTGTCAGATCCTTTAGACGATAACAACCCAATTACCGTACAGGTACTGGGTATATGTTCGGCACTGGCAATTACGGTACAATTAGAACCCGCAGTGGTTATGGCAATTGCGGTTGTATTTGTAATGGCATTTAGTAACATTATTGTTTCTATGCTGCGTAATCTGATCCCAAGTCGAATCAGGATTATTGTACAGCTTGTAGTGGTTGCGTCCCTTGTGGCTTTAGTAGACCAGGTTCTTAAGGCTTACGCTTACGATGTAAGTAAACAGCTTTCGGTATTTATTGGTCTTATTATTACCAACTGTATTGTAATGGGACGTCTTGAAGCTTTTGCCTTAGGGAACGGGGTTTACAAGTCTTTCCTTGATGGAATAGGAAACGCTGCAGGATATGGTTTAATTCTTATAATCGTTGCATTTTTCCGTGAGCTTTTAGGATCAGGAAAATTATTCGGATTTGAAGTTTTAGGACATAAAGCAGCAACTGTAGCAGATTCTACTGGTTTATATGCTTTAGGTTATGAAAATAACGGTTTAATGTTGCTTTCACCAATGGCACTTATTGTGGTTGGTTTGCTCATTTGGGTGCAACGTGCCAGAAACCGTAAACTGATAGAAGAGAACTAAAAGCACAACAGCTTAAATAAAACTAAATTATGGATTTTATAAATTTATTTGTTAGAAGTATTTTCATAGAAAATATGATTTTTGCCTACTTCTTGGGAATGTGTTCCTATTTAGCAGTGTCAAAAACCGTGAAAACAGCTGTTGGGTTAGGTGCGGCGGTAATCTTTGTACTTACCATTACTGTGCCTATTAACTATTTGCTGGATAATTACCTTTTAAGACCTGGAGCTTTATCCTGGCTGGGTGCCGAATTTGCCGATGTAGACCTTAGCTTCCTAAGCTTTATAATGTTTATTGCGGTAATTGCATCTATGGTTCAATTAGTAGAGATGATCGTTGAGAAATTTGCTCCTGCATTATACGGTGCATTAGGTATTTTCCTACCGCTTATTGCTGTAAACTGTGCTATACTTGGTGGTGCGCTATTTATGCAACAAAAAGATTTTGGAGTTATAACCGAAGCTATCACCTACGGGTTTGGTAGTGGAATTGGATGGTTCCTTGCAATTCTTGGTATTGCAGCTATTCGTGAAAAGATAGCATACTCTAATGTGCCAGCCCCATTAAAAGGTTTAGGGATAACATTTATTATCACCGGACTTATGGCATTAGGTTTTATGAGTTTTATGGGAATTAAATTATAATCGCAAAAGAAAGATTATGACAGTTATTATAGCAAGTATAGTAGTATTTTTAGCATTGATACTTATATTGGTTTCTGTGTTACTGGGAGCAAAGGCAAAATTAGCGCCTTCTGGTCCTGTTACCATAAACGTCAATGGGGAAAGGGATATGGAAGTTGGTTCCGGTGGAACTTTACTTTCTACCCTGGGAGATAATAAACTCTTTTTACCTTCTGCCTGTGGTGGTGGTGGAACCTGTGTACAGTGTAAATGTATTGTAAAAGAAGGTGGCGGTGCCATTCTTCCTACAGAGGAGCCTCACTTTACCCGTAAGGAGATTGCACAGGGATGGCGACTAGGTTGCCAGGTGAAGGTGAAAGAAGATATGAAAATCACCATTCCGGAAGAAGTATTCGGAATTAAAAAATGGGAAGCTACCGTAGTAAGAAATTACAACGTTGCCTCCTTTATCAAGGAATTTGTAGTTGAAATTCCTGAAGATATGGATTATAAGGCCGGTGGATATATTCAGATCGAGATTCCTAAGTGTGAGGTTAAATTTAGTGATATGGATATCACTGCTCACCCTGAAGAACACGATGTCCCTGATATGTTTGAGGCCGAGTGGGATAAGTTTAAACTTCGTCCACTGGTAATGAAAAACCCGGAAACTGTAGAGCGTGCTTATTCTATGGCTTCTTACCCTGCTGAAGGGCGTGAGATTATGCTTAACGTGCGTGTTGCAACTCCGCCATGGGATAGATCCAAAGATACCTGGATGGATGTAAATCCTGGTATTGCTTCTTCTTATATTTTCTCAAGAAAAAAAGGGGATAAAGTAACAATATCTGGTCCTTACGGAGAGTTCTTCATTAATCATAGTGAAGCAGAAATGCTTTACGTAGGTGGTGGAGCCGGTATGGCGCCAATGCGTTCTCACCTTTACCATTTATTCCGTACCCTTAAAACGGGTAGAAAAGTGACTTACTGGTATGGGGGTCGTTCTAAAAGAGAATTATTCTATATAGAACACTTTAGAGCCTTGGAAAGAGATTTCCCTAACTTTAAATTTTACTTAGCGCTTTCTGAACCAATGGAAGAAGATAACTGGAAGGTGAAGGAAAGCCTTGACGATGAAGGAGACGGCTTTGTTGGATTTATTCACCAGGTTGTAATAGATAATTATTTAAGTCATCACGAAGAGCCGGAAGACATTGAATTGTATTTCTGTGGACCACCATTAATGAACAAAGCTGTTCAGAAAATGGGTGAAGACTTTGGAATGCCGCCCGAAAACATCAGGTTTGATGATTTTGGAGGTTAATAAAATAGAATCCCGCTTTTTAAAGCGGGATTTTTTATTTTTGCACTATGGCAAAGTTAAACGATCAGGAACTGCATAATCTTGCAATGAATATTGTAGGAAAAGAGCTCGAAGCACAGGGTTACGAATTTCTTGGAGTAAACAGCGAGCTAAAAAAAGATCCGCAATTCGTGGCCTTAAAAGATAAAAAACTGCATTTTGTAATCGTTAGGGCAATAGAATATCCGCATAATCCCAAAGATTATGATCTCACTTTTCTTAGATCTATAAAAGACCACGCAACCAAATTTAAAGCCCGAACTTTTTACGCCGGGGTAGGTCTGGCCAATTCTTCAGATTATGAAAAACCGGTAATGCACGACGAAGAATATGTGGTAAATTATGAAGGATGGCAGGAAATTTAAATTTTTACCTCAATCAGCTTAGAATCAACTTCTGTAAAAAAAATAGCCGTAAATAACTTATTTAGATGAAAAGAATCTCTGTGTTATTCCTTCTTGTTTTTCTTAGTATTTCCTGTAAAAATAATGGTCCTCATTCTTATACCAAAACCGGAAAAGCATTAGGAACCACCTACCAGATAAAATATTTTTCATCTGAAAATTTAAATACTGAAAAAGCTTTAGATTCTATTTTTGAAGTAATCAATACTTCAATGAGCACTTACCAGGATGATTCTGATATTTCCCGAATTAATACCGGAAATGAGGATATAGAGGTGGATATTCATTTCCAAAAAGTATTTCAGCTTTCCAAGCAGATTTTTAAGGAAAGCAATGGTTATTTTGATCCCACGGTAGGTAGTTTGGTCAATGCATACGGATTTGGCCCTGATAAGCCTTTAAATGAGCCTGATGAAGCTGTGTTAGATTCCATAAAACAACTGGTTGGTTTTGAAAAGGTAAAACTAACTGAGGCTAATACCATTCAGAAAGAAAATCCTGATATCTATATCGACTTTAATGCTATTGCCAAAGGTTACACCATAGATGTAATCGCCCAGTATTTGGATTCCAAAAATGTAGAAAACTACCTAATTGAATTGGGTGGAGAACTCGTAGCTAAAGGAGAAAATTTAGAAAGGGAATCTAATTGGAACGTTGCTATAGATAATCCTCAGCAAACTGAGGATGAGCGGACTTTACAAACCGTCTTAGCCTTGAAAAACCGGGCGATGGCAACTTCCGGGAATTACAGGAAATTCAGGGTAGACACCACAACCGGAAAACGCTTTGTACATACTATAAACCCACTAACGGGCGAAGCCGAAAAAAGTGATCTACTTAGCGCTTCCGTTCTCGCTGAAAATTGTACCCTGGCCGATGCTTATGCAACCGCTTTTATGGCTTTAGGTTATGAAAAGTCCCTCAAAATGCTCGAAAATCTGGAAAATATAGATGTGTATTTTATCTATGCCGATGATGAAGAAAGTATAAGGGTTTTTACATCTACCGGTTTTGAGCAAGCTTTGCGTTAAATGCTTTTAAGGCTTTATCTTCCTGTACTTAATTAATTTATAGTTGTACATTCAGTTCATAGTTCACCTTTTTCAAGTTATTTACTGAAACCTTATGTCTATTATATAGCATTTATTGGTAAAAACTTATATTGGTGAGTAATTAAGAACTTTAAAATTATGAAACAACTCTTACTCCTCATTTTTCTAATTCCTATACTCACAAATGCTCAAGCAAAATCTATTGAGAATTCTGATGTTGTGAATGTTTCCATACAAAATGGTCTGGAAGATTCAGATTTACAAACCTTATTTGATTTTGAAAATATTAATTATTCTGAATTTTCTTTTCAGGGAAAATCAATTGAGGGGAAGTATTTTGTGATAAGAATGAAAGAATTTTCGAATGGCGATTTAATAAATACAACAACTTTATTTGATGAAAGGGGCAATGACTACTTTAAAATAGATTCTACGCAAACATCATTTAAATTTCTAAGTAAAATTGGGAACGAAGATCTTAAAACCTGGATTAGAGGCAATAGTTTTGGGAGCAAACAATTGTACTTTCCTATTAATGACAAAAATGGAAATTATGTAGCCAAAGATTTCTTTGGAGCTAAAACAGTTCTGGAAGAAAATATGAATCATCCTTTTTACATTTTAGCCATAATTACTCCAAATAGAAACCCGGACGGATCAGCATCCTATTGCAGGGTCGCACAATCGGAAATAGATCCTGACAATTTTGGTAAAGAATTCAATATTCCACATTATTATTTAGTTGAAATAGAATTTACCAACTAAATATTAGCATTCCGCTTAGTAATTAGTAACAAACAATAATTTGAATTGTCTTTATTAAAACCTTTTTGATGTTATTTAAAAGATTATGCCTTCTTGTTTTCATATTTTCCGGAATAAATCTCTATTCTCAAATTTCCGATAGCTTAAAAAATACAGTGTGGATTCAGGAGGGTTACGATAGAATTTTAAAAAATTGAAGATTCTACTTATTCCTATTTTAATAATGATAAATATGAGTGCGCAACTTTGGTAGAGGGGAAATTTACCGGAAGGTTTAAGATTGTAAAAAGCACGGCCGACCACTTAATTTTGAATCCGGGAGGGATTGTAGATTATAGGTTTAAAAGGACTAAAGAATTACCGGAAACATGTAGGCGGAGAAACACTAAAAAAGAAAAATCTTTCGAAACCAATTTTAAGGCATTTTGGGAAACCTTCGATAAAAATTATGCCTTTTTTGAAGAAAGAAATTTAAACTGGCAAAAAGTATATAATAACTACTTGCCAAAAGTTAAAAAACTAAAGACTAAGCGCGAATTTGCTTTAGTTCTGCAGGAGATAATAGGAAAATTCAAGGATGGACATATAAACCTTGAAATTCCAGATTCAATTTTGGAAAATCAGTCAAAATCTAAGTCGGTTGAAAGCTCAATTACCAAAGACCACATAGTTTCCGCAATAGACTCAATCTACCTGAAAGAAATAAATTCTTATAATAACGGGGTAATAAAATGGGGTAGTGTGCAAGATTCTAATATTGGTTATATAAGAATAAGCGATATGAATGATTTTGCGAATTACGTTCCAAAAGAATATCAAAACACCGCTAAATTTGATAGTATTTATAACCTGAGCAAATACTCAGCAGAACCTTTGGAGCAGTTTCAGGATGAAATTAACGGGATTAACCGGATTATGAAAAAGGTGCTCATTGATTTAAAAGATAACGATTCAGTGGTAGTAGACCTTAGGTTTAATGGCGGCGGATATGAAACGGTTGCCTTAAGGTTGTTAAGCTATTTTGTTTCAGAAGAAAAAGAGATAATAAAAATAAAAGCAAGGATTGAAAATGGATTTACACCTGCTCAAAAAATTTCTTTAAAACCAGAAACAAAGAATCCTAAGAAAATCTACTTATTAATAAGTCCTGTAACCGCTAGTGCTGCCGAAATTTTTGCGCTTGGTTCCCTTAGGTATTCTAATATCGAAATTCTGGGTACGAAAAGTGCAGGAATCTTTTCAGAAATATTATGGAAAAAACTTCCCATTGGCTGGGAATATAGTCTCTCTAATGAAGTTTATATGGATAGGGAAGGGCGTCCTTACGAAAAAGAAGGGGTTCCAGTAGATTACGAATTAAATTATCCCACGGAAAGGTTTAAATTTTATAAAAGTTTCTATTCAAATAATAAATTTTCAGACCTTGCAATTGAAAAAGTACTAAAGGGTGATTTTAGTGATTAGTAAATGTTTTTCTTTTTTTTGAAGTCAAATTTATTTTTTCATTTATAACAAACCGGTATCACTTCCCCTTTAGCCAGTCGATATTTGTTGATTTCTTCTGGAGATAAATTTTCAGTATAATTTACTTCTTCTACCTTAAATCCTACACTTCGTAATTTTTCAAAATAATCCCTGCCGTAGATTCTAACGTGGTCATATTGGCCAAAAATTCGTTCTCGCTCTTTTCGGTCGGTTATGGAATCATCTTCAAAGGTTTGTTCCCTGTTTAAATCTTGCGGAATTTGCAAAATTGCCGTGCCGCCGGGTTTTAGAATGCGGTATAGTTCCTGAATCGCTTTAGTATCATCGGGAATATGTTCTAAAACGTGGTTGCAGAGAATAAAATCGAATTTATTTGCTTCAAAAGGTAAATCGCAAATATCAGCCTTTACATCGGCTAAAGGTGAATTAAGATCGGTGGTAGTGTAAGCCAGGTTTTTTAGTTTTTTAAAGCGCTTATAAAAAGCCTGTTCAGGAGCAAAATGTAATACCTTAAGATTTTTACTGAAAAATTCAGTTTCATTTTTAAGATATAGCCAGAGTAATCGGTGCCGTTCAAGAGAAAGGGTAGAAGGAGAGAGTACATTCTCCCGCTGGTTTATATATCCGTAAGGTAAAAATTTAGAAAAGCTTCTCCCATCAATAGGATCGGAATATTTATTCCCACGCAACGCATATTTAAAGAAAGGTTTTACCCAATAACTTAACCTGATAAGCAATGGTCTTGGAAGGGTGTTTAAAACTACTTTAAAAAGCTTACTCATTAAAATTTGCTAACGCGGTTCAGACTTTAATATCGCCCCAGTTTTCACCAGATTTAATTCGGTAAAGTTGCATTTCCGAAACTCCAAATTGTTTAGCTAAAACCTTGATCCTGGTTTTCCTTTTTGGATCTAAAAGTTTCTTTTTTAATATTACAGCTTGAGCATAGGTAAGTTTAGAATAAGTAACAACACGTCTCAATTTTCTTTTGCGCTTATTTTCCTTAACTCCGGGACTGTTGTGTTGGTGTTTTACCCATTCTTCCTGGGTGGTCCAGGCAAGATTCTCTAAGCGATTGTCGTCTTTTTTAAAATTCTTATGTATTACGAATTTATCGTCCTCTTTCTTGTCAAGAAAAAGTTCGGCCACAATGCGGTGAACGTAGTAAGCTTTGTGTTTTCCATTTTGAAGCCTTGGCGAGAAACTGGTGTACCCGTTAGTGCGACCGCCATTTATTAATTCCCCTTCAGGATTTTGCACATAGCTAATTATTCTGCCATAATTGGAAACATCATAAACAAAACGGTCCTGCCATTCTTCTTTATGAAGTCTTTTCCAAATTTCACCTCTAAATTTCTTTACCATACACCTGGGCTTTAAACTCATCTTCTTCCTCACTCACAATTCCTAAAGCTTCATAAATATAACCGAAGGTAGATAATAATTGTGGTTTACCGTCTATTAGGGCTACATCATGTTCAAAATGAGCGCTAGGTTTGTTATCTGCAGTTAAGATGGTCCACCCGTCTGGCAATTGCTTTATTCTTCTGGTGCCCAGGTTTATCATAGGTTCAATGGCCACAACCATGCCTTCTATAAATTTCTTCCCACGACCGCGTTTTCCATAGTTGGGCATTTCGGGATCTTCGTGCATCTTTGCACCCAATCCGTGACCTACCAATTCTCTCACTACGCCATAGCCTCTATCTTCAGTATATTTTTGAATGGCATAACCTACATCACCCACACGGTTACCAATTTTAAATTCCCTGATGCCAACATAAAGCGATTCTTTGGTGGCTTTTAAAAGGTCTTTGACTTCCGCTTTTACCTCGCCAACTTCAAAAGTATAAGCGTGATCACCGTAAAATCCGTTTTTTAAAGCGCCACAATCTATAGAGATAATATCGCCTTCTTCTAAAGGTTTATCATTAGGAATCCCGTGTACTACCTGCGCATTAGGACTCATACAAAGTGAGTTCGGAAAATCGTACATTCCCAAAAAACCCGGTTCAGCACCGTGATCACGAATAAACTCCTCGGCCATTTTATCTAACTCTAAAGTAGTTACGCCGGGTTTAATATGGGGTGCAAGCATTCCCAGCGTTTTAGACACGATTAGTGCGCTTTCGCGCATCAGTTCAATTTCTTCAGGGTTTTTGGTAATTATCATATACTGAATTTAAAATCGGCCAAAAAAACCGAATTTCTTCTTTTGCTTTTTATTTTCTCTAATTATAGCTCTGTCTTTCAATCTTTGGTAAATCTCTCCCCAACCCCACATCCCGCCTATATTGCGATCGTCTATAAAAATATCGGCCAGGATCTTACGACTAATATTTTCTTCAAAAACTTCTTCAGGGTAACTTTTGTTAACTGCGTAAAAGTGAATTCCTCGCTTTTCGCAAAATTTCACTGCTTCCTCCAGTTTATCCTCAGCCCGATATGTCCATAAAATCAATCGGTGCCCATCCTCCTGAAGTTTTTTAAGGGTTTCAAAAGCAAAAAGCCTTGGTTTCCCTATCTCCGGAAATTTATTTTCTACAATAGTTCCGTCAAAATCTACTGCAATGGTTAAAGTATGGGGCATAACGCAAAATTAGTAAGATTTACCGAATTTTAACTTCGGAAGTGTCTCTTTATTCAGAATAGGGATCTGTGTATTCTTTTCCTTCAACTATTTTAGCGATATCTTCTTCGAGGCTTTCTATAGAATACTCTACAAACCTGTTCACTTCCTTTCCATCTTTCAGAAAAATAATGGTAGGAACACGATGAACTTTGTATTCTTCATCCAAATCTCCGGGAGCTTTTTTAGCCCGGTTTACAGCAATATTCTTGAGATTTTTTCTATTAAAATCAACTTCATCTAAAAGCCTAAAAAACTTTGGGATTTCGTAACGGCTATCACCACACCAGGTTCCCATAAACAGAAGAATTTCATAATCGTGAATATTCTTTTTAATACTTACTAAAGCTTCTTTTTTAGGCTTGTAATTTTCATAACCGGGAGTGAACCACCGGGAATGCGGTGCTTTTTCCAAATCGGCCTGAGTGAATTCACCTATAAGGATTTCTGCTGAATTTTTATTTTCTATAATAGATTTTTCATCTGAAACCTCTCCTGAAATTACTGAAAATCCCAAAAAAAGTAATAATACTTTATTAACCATTTTAAAATTAAATTAGTGGGTCCTCAGTCATCATTTCCGGCTGATCTATACCCATTAGCTTTAAGATAGTCGGTGCGATGTTCCCCAACTTACCACTTTTAATAGACTTTACGTCTTTATCCAGTAAAATCAACGGAACCGGGCTGGTGGTATGTGCCGTGTTCGGACTACCGTCTTCGTTAATCATAATCTCACTATTCCCGTGATCTGCAATTATTAAAACCGAATAATCATTTTCTAACGCTGCTTCAGCTACATCTTTAGCACAGGAATCTACGGTTTCAACGGCCTTTACTGCTGCATCAAAAACTCCGGTGTGGCCAACCATATCTGGATTTGCGAAATTCAGACAAATAAAATCTGCCGACTCTTCTTTAAGTTCAGGAATAATTTTATCCCTAATTTCAAAAGCGCTCATTTCTGGCTGAAGATCGTATGTGGCTACTTTTGGAGAACTGCACATTAAACGTTTTTCGCCTTTAAATGGTTTTTCCCGGCCACCACTAAAGAAGAAAGTTACGTGGGGATATTTTTCGGTTTCAGCAATTCTAATTTGCTTTTTACCCATATATTCCAGGACCTCGCCCAAAGTAGATTTAATATTATCTTTTTTGAAAACTACGTTTATACCCTCAAAACTATCGTCATATTTAGTTACCGTTACATAATACAAGGGTAATTTCTTCATATTATATTCAGGAAAATCGTCCTGGGTTAAGGCTTGGGTAAGTTGTCGCCCTCTATCAGTTCTAAAGTTGAAAAAGATAACAACTTCCTTCTCTTTTAGAGTTGCAACGGGCTCGCCGGCCTCGTTGGTCATTACAATTGGTTCAATAAACTCATCACTTACCTTATTTTTGTAACTTTTGGCAATGGTTTCAGCAGCATTGGTGCTTTTGGCTCCTTCACCTTTTACAATAAGATCGTATGCTTTTTTAACTCTTTCCCAGCGTTTGTCACGGTCCATCGCGAAATAACGCCCTATAACTGAAGCAAGTTTTCCATTGGTTTTTGCCAAATGTTCTTCAATTTCTTCAATAAAACCTTTTCCCGAATGTGGGTCTACATCACGACCATCGGTAAAAGCGTGAACGTATTTTTCTTTTACTCCAAATTCTTCTGCAGCCGAAAGCAATCCTTTTAAATGATTGATGTGCGAATGCACTCCACCATCACTTAAAAGCCCCATAAAATGAATGGGTTTGTTGTTCTTTATCGCATAATTAAAAGCCTCTTCTAAAACAGGCTCGTCTTTTAATGTGTTCTTTTCAACCGCCATATTTATTTTTACCAAATCCTGGTAAACAATTCGGCCGGCGCCAAGATTCATATGTCCTACTTCACTATTTCCCATTTGTCCTTCCGGAAGTCCAACCTGCATCCCGTCAGTGCGCAATTCGGCGTGCGGGTATTTTTCCAGGATACTATCCATAAAAGGAGTTTTTGCTTTGGCAATAGCTGATACGTCGGGGTTTTGCGTGATTCCCCAGCCGTCTAAAATCATTAGTAGAACTTTCTTATTCATAATATTAGTTAATTTGAGCATAAAGATAAAAACAAATTGGTGGTATGCTAAATGCACACTCCCTAATCTTTTATTAAATATAGAAGCTGAGCCAATTTTTGAAGTATTTCCTCTAATTTTTCATTTACATAAAAGTTGAAATCTTCTATCAGAAAAATTATTTTAAAATTTTAACATTCTTAGCCATACTCTGGAATACTTTTTTTATAAATACTGCGTTTTTGAAATACCCCAAAGTGAAACGATAATATGCTGAAGTTTAGATTTATAAGCCTATAAATGTTAAAATTTGTATTCTCAGGCCTAAAAAATTTAATTAACCGAAATATTTTGTATGTTGGCATCACATTTGGAATAAATTAACAGAACATTAATTTAAAACAACGTGTATGATTTATAGAATTCTGACTGTATTTGCTGTATTAACCTTCTCTTTTGCATTTACAACTACAGATAATTTAGATTCCAACCTTGAAAATTCAGAAATAGCGGCAGTCACTTCGCCGGTGTTTGAAGATAATACTAAAACAAGTTTTGAAACTAAGGTCGCTGATCTATACAGCGAGTTCTCTACCAACAATAGCAGTATTCCTGCAAAGCCTGTTTTCGAAAAAGCTATGAAAGGCTATGACCAACTTGAAGAAAAAGGAAAAGTAGGAAAGAAAATACTTACCGTGATAGATTTCGGACTTTCTTCTACCCAAAAACGTATGTGGATTATGAATATGGAAACTAAAGAAGTATTATTTAATACTTATGTTTCCCACGGAAAGAATACCGGGGGTGAATTTGCAACCAAATTTTCTAACACCGTGAATTCCCTGCAAAGTTCTCTGGGATTTTACGTTACCGCTGAAACTTATTATGGTAAAAACGGATTATCGCTTTTTATCGATGGAATGGAAAAAGGCTTTAACAGCAACGCACGAAAGCGTTATGTGGTAATCCATGGGGCAGATTATGCTGAGCCTAATTTTATAGATAGGTTAGGAAGATTAGGAAGAAGCTACGGTTGTCCTGCAGTACCAAATACAATCGCTAAAGATGTGATAGATACTATTAAAGAAGAATCTGTAGTATATATTCACAAAAACGATAATAATTATTTGAATAATTCTTCCCTGCTGAATTAATTAATTCGCAGTAAGTAATTTATAAATGGCAGCATCTCTTTTGTAGATATCTTCTGCAAAACGGGTGCTGCCATTTTCGTTCCAGGCCGTCCAGTAAAGATGATGTACTTTCACTTTTTGTGTGATCTTAATAGTGGTGGTTTTACCGGAATCAAGGATTTTCTTAATCTTTTCATCATCGTATTCGGGCTGATCGCTAAGCAACATTTTTGCCAGCTCTAAAACATCCTGTACCCTAACACAACCCGAACTTTGCGCCCGTAAATTTTTGTTGAAAAGCGATTTTGAAGGTGTGTCGTGCAAATAGATCATATATTTATTAGGATAAATAATCTTAACCAACCCAAGCGGATTCGCCGGCCCCGCTTCCTGCCTAAAAGTATAGCTTTTTACTTCAGAAGAAGACCAGTCAACCTCACGTGCAGATAATCGCTGTCCGCTGCGATTAAAAATGCTGTAGTTTTTTCGGGAAATATAATCGGAATCATTTTTTGCTGAAGGAATTACATCTCTACTTTTAATAGTAGGAGGGATAGTCCAGGTAGGATTGTAAACTATATGTTCTACTTCATCGGAAAAAACCGGGGTCTTTCGGGCTTCAGTACCAACCATTGTACGATGCGTAGCCACGGTATCTCCATTTCTAACAAAATGTAACCGGTAATTCGCAATATTCACTACAATATGTTGATCGCCTAAATCTTTAGGATACCAGCGCCAGCGTTCCAGGTTTACGAGTATTTGTTCCAGGCGATCCTGATAAGTTTTATTCAGGGTCTTTATTGTGCCGCCCCCAATCACACCATCTGTTTCTATTCCATATTTTTCCTGGTATTGCTTTACCGCTTCTTGTAGCGGTTCATCGTATACTGTTGCAGTATCCACAATCTCTTTATCCCAATATCCCAATTCTTTTAAGCGGCGTTTTATATTAGGAATGCGGTCATCCTTTTCATCGGCTTTAATACTTTCCCCTTCTTCGGAAATTATCGTGGGATTTTCTCCGTTTTCAGCAAGCTTTCGGTATTCTTTTAAAGAGCGTTTCAGTCCTTTATAAACTTCGTGTTTAGGAACAACTGAATCTATTGCCGCAATGATATTGTTCTGCTGAACTCCATAATTTAAAAGCCCGGGAAGATCAATTATATTATTTTCAACCCCCCAAATGCTATAAATTTCTTTGGGATTCAACTTACCCGAATTATAATCCGAAGCAAGGCCAAAAAAAGCATCGGTAAGAATAATTTCGGTTAGGCTGAGTTCTTCATCATCTAACTGCGATAAATTAGCGAGTGAATTTTGTAGATAAGTTAAATGATAATCTTCGGGTTCCAGGCCGTCTTCAGTGGCTCTTTCAATGCTTCGGTAGAGATCTTCACGCAGGGCTCTTTCGGTCCAGATTGGGGTATAATCCCTTTTTGAATAAATAGAATCCAGCAAATTAGCGTGCTGTAAATCAATATTTCCTACCGAATTAGAAATCCCCGGAAATTTTTTGGCAATTAAATCGGCTGAAGCGAGTTTTTCAATGACTTCTGCTTCTTCCTCTTTAGTAGTTTCAATTCCGGGCTCCCTGTTTTTGTCATCCCCGCAGGAAATAAAAAAAACAAAAACAAAAAGCATTAAAAATTTAAAAAACTTCATAGGAAAAAGCAGGTTCATAGGTCTTTTGGGGATAAACGGGGAATTATGCCCTTACGTCTTTGTAAGACTCATTTCGGTCAAATTGGACTTCGGCAAAAGGGCATAAAGGATCTATTTTATAGTTATGCTCACGAGCAAAATCTACGCTATGCGCCAAAAGCTTTGTGGCAATTCCCTGGCCTTCCAGTTCCGGTCTTACCTCGGTGTGATCTATGGTAAGAACATCATCCGGCTTTTTGGTATACGTTAATTCTGCATAGATGCCTTTTTCGTCCTCCACGAAAAACATTCCGCGGCTATCATTTTCTCGGTGTTTAATATCCATAGTTTTATTTCTTAAAAATACCGTCTACAATTCCGTAATCCTGAGATTCCTGTGCGTCCATCCAGTAGTCACGGTTAAAATCCTTAAGCACTTTTTCCTGGGTTTGCCCGCAGTTTTCTGCAAGAATTTTAGCGCTAAGTTCTCTTGTTTTTAAGATCTCGTTTGCCTGAATTTCAATATTGGAAGCTTGGCCGCGAGCACCGCCCATAGGTTGGTGAATCATCACTTTCCCGTGGGGTTGTATAAATCTTTTGCCTTTGGTTCCTCCGGAAAGTAAAATGGAACCCATAGAGGCAGCCAAACCGCTACAAATTGTAGAAACAGGGCTATTTAAACTCTGCATGGTATCGTAAATTGCAAATCCATCGGTTACATAGCCACCGGGACTATTAATAAAAAACTGGATTTCTTTATCGCCTTCCATATCAAGATATAAAAGCCTGTCTATAATATGTTTAGCCGATTTATCATTTACTTCACCCCAAAGGAAGATTTTACGTTCTTTAAGGAATTTTGCGTCTATTAGGTCCTGGGTTTTACCGGGTTTATTGCTCATAAAAAATTATTTTAAAATATATACTGTTAGGCATTAAAAATAAGATTTATTTGTCGGAACACTCGTTTTTTCATTACCCATTTAACAAGATTTTATCGCTTGAGTTTGGTTTTTTACTGAATACAAGTTACAGAGGATTAAACAGCCGAAAAATTTTAATTTTCCTTTGGAATTTGAAAACTTTAAACTTTATATTTGCAGGGCAGGCGGGAGTAGCTCAGTTGGTAGAGCGTCAGCCTTCCAAGCTGAATGTCGCCGGTTCGAACCCGGTCTCCCGCTCTAGGGAAAACCTCAACAGAAAAGTTGGGGTTTTTTTATGGAAGAGAATGAGAAAAGAAACCCATGGGGTGAGAAATTTATCCCGATTGAAGCCGGTAGGGCGTAATATCGGGGAACCCGGTCTCCCGCTCTAAAGAAAATCTCAACAGAAAAGTTGGTTTTTTTATAAAAAGAATGAAAAGAAAACCACCGGGTGAGAAGCCTGCCCCTGGTTAGAGCTTGATCCGGCTGTCCCATATAATTTTTTACGTCATCCTGAATTTATTTCAGGATCTAAGTTGTGAAAATTAGTAAAATATTAGAAACTGAAACAAGTTCAGTTTGACGAAATTAAACTCTTACGGCCTACGGGCTGCCATCCGTTTCCAAAAGGGGTGGTAGCATCCTTGATAATAAGAAGAAAAAATATAGGATATTATATTATTTTCAAACAGAGAAAAACTTTCCTCTTCCTGCTTTATTTTGTATTTTCCCTTCAGATAATTCGTCAAATAAATAATATAAAGAGTTAATATAACCAGATAAACTCACGCACGGGGTGCCGCAAGGCTGAGATAACACCCGAAAACCTGATTTGGATAATGCCAACGTAGGGATGCAGGATTAAAATTTCCATTTTAAGACTCCATGTTTTCGGCATTTTCCGGGTAGCGTGGAGTTTTTCTTTTTTAAAAAATAAAGATGGAAATTGAAAAGAGCAGCCGATTTGAATTACTCCCCGTAAATCATCAGAACTGGCAAAACAGGGAAGAATGGTTTTTTAACCGCAAACATACAGACACCTACGAGCAGTGGTACGAAGGCCGTTACAAGCGTGCCGAGGTCTGGCAGAAAAAGGTAATGGAACAACTTGTTTCTAAAGATATACGAGTAAAAACCTTGCTAGAGTTTGGTTGTGGGACCACGCGCTTCACAAGATGGTGGAAAGAAATAGGAATCGAGGCTACCGGTGGCGATATCTCTCCACTTATGCTTTCGCAGGCAGTACATTTATTTGAAGGAGATCTTGTCATGGCAGATTCTCACTATATGCCTTTTAAAGATCATACTTTTGACTCACTGGCTTTTATAACCACTTTTGAATATTACAAAGATCCGGTAAAAGTTATTCGCGAAGCAGCCAGGGTTGGAAAATACGGTATAGCCCTGGGAATGATGAACAGGAATTCTACCAAAGTAGTTCGTCGGCGGGTCCAGGAAATTTTTGGCGCTAACCCATTTTATCTTACCGCCACTTTTTATACGCCTAAAAAACTTACTAAAATCATAGAGGAAGCCCTCCAGGGACGGGAGTATAGTATAGAATGGTCATGCACCGGCTTGCCAAAATGGTTCCCGGTTCAGCAATGGGGATTACCATATGGTGATTTTTTCGGGTTGTATGTAGAATTTAAAGATGTAAAATGATGGGTGAAAAATTAGGAAAAATAGCCGAAGCAGAATTAGAAGGATTTATCCTGGAAAATTGTGGGCATACTCGTAAGGAAGTCAGCACAAAACCCGGGTTTGGGGTAGATGTTTCATTAGTAGATTTACCAGATAACTTAGCCTTAATATCCACAAGTGATCCATTGTCGCTTATTCCCACGCTCGGCTTAGAAGAATCTGCCTGGCTTTCGGTACATCTTATGGCCAACGATATGGCAACTACCGGATTTGCACCCCAATATGCACAAATGGTGCTAAACTTACCGGCATCACTTTCCAGGGAAGATTTTAAAACTTACTGGAATTATATTCATCAATTCTGCAAAGAAATTGGAGTGGCTATAACCGGTGGACATACCGGATTTGTAGAAGGTCAGAATTCAACAATTTCGGGCGGGGGAACTTTTTTTAGCGTGGCTCCCAAGAAAGAGATTATTCTTTCTAATGGCGCAGAGGAAAATGATGTAATTCTGGTAACCAAAACCTGTGCGCTTTCTTCTTCTGCATTATTAACGATGAGTTTTCCTGAAACCATAAAAAACAAATTAGGACCACAAACCTATGAGACAGGCTGTGAAATGTTTTGGCAAACCTCTTCTTTAAAAGACGGACTTGCAGCCGTAGGAGCCGGGGATAAATTTCCGGAAATTCACGCTATGCACGATGTTACTGAAGGTGGTGTGCTTGGGGCAGTATATGAAATGGTTAAAGCTTCGGGTAAAGGCGCCCTTATTTATGACGAAGCTTTGCCGGTAACTTCGTGGCAAAAAGAAGTTTGTAAACTTTTTAAACTGGATTACAGGGAGATTATAGGCGCGGGTTCAATGATAATATCCTGTGAAAAGGGAAAAGAAGAACAAGTTATTTCTCGTTTAAAAGCGGAAAATATTAATTGCACAGCCGTTGGAGTAATTAAAGCTCAAGAAGAGGGTGTTAAGATCGCTAAGGCTGATAAGATTAAAAGTTTAGAATATAAAACCGAAGATCCTTACTGGAAAGCCTTTTTTACCGCGATTAAATCTGGTTGGAAATGATAAAAAAGCCACAAATAAAAGAAGGAGTATACCTCGTTGTAGATCCGCAAATGGAGAAAACTGTTTTAATAAGCAAACTAAAGCAGATTGTGGATATAAGTGAAATTGCCGCGGTCCAGGTGTGGGATAATTTTAAAAATATTGAGAATCAAATTTCGCTTATAAATGAAATCTGTAAAATTTTTAAAAACTACCAGGTTCCGGTTTTACTGAATAATAACGGGAATCTTTTAAATCAAACTGAAGCAAATGGGGTGCATTTTGATGAGATCCCAAGTAATTTCAAAGAGATTAAAAAAAACATTTCATCAAATGCTTTAATGGGATTAACCTGTAATAATAACCTTGAGACTGTAAAATGGGCCGCGATCAATAAGTTGGATTATATTTCATTTTGTTCAATTTTTCCTTCTTCAACCGCCAATAGTTGTGACTTAGTAGATTTTGAGATTATTAAGGAAGCCCGGAAAATTACCGAAATGCCTATTTTCCTGGCGGGAGGAATTAAACCTTCCAATATGCACTTACTTAAAGAATTAGATTTTGAAGGAGTTGCGGTGATCTCAGGAATAATGAATGCCGAAAATCCTTCAATTTCAGCAGAAAATTATAATTCAGAATTTAAAAAAATAAAAAATGAGAACTTCCACAATAGATAAATTATGCTGCCCTTTTGATAAAAATGACCTGGAACTCACTTCAATTTCAAAGGATATTGAAGGAAAAATTATAGAAGGTTTTTTAAGTTGTAAGAAATGTAAACGTATTTATCCAATAATAAAGGGCATTCCAATTATGAATCCAGACGAATACCGGGAATTAAAACTGGAAGCCCCACTAATAGAAAAATGGAACAAACATTTAAAAGGTAAAAAAGTTGAAAATTTCAGGTTGGTTGATACAGGGGTGAATAATTTAGAAGAATAGAAACAACCCCTGCGGCCACCCTGCCCGACTTAGTCTTTCAGGCGGGCTCCCTTTGGAAATAAGGGGAGGAGCGAAAAGATTATTTAGTTAAAATTTCAGTATAAAAAAATCCGGAAACTGTAAAGCTTCCGGATTTTATATTTATAACTAAAAAAGGTTTTATCCGTTCATCGAGATTAGAAACTCTTCGTTGTTTTTAGTTTGCTTAATCCTGTCGTTTATAAACTCCATGGCTTCAATAGGGTTCATATCGGCAAGATATTTACGCAATACCCACATTCTTTGCAGTGCAGCTTCGTCTAATAAAAGATCGTCGCGACGTGTACTTGAAGAAGTAAGATCTATTGCAGGGAAAATTCTACGGTTTGCAATTTTTCTGTCTAATTGCAGTTCCATATTTCCTGTTCCTTTAAATTCTTCAAAAATCACTTCGTCCATTTTAGAACCGGTATCGGTCAGGGCGGTAGCTATAATTGAAAGCGAACCTCCGTTTTCAATATTACGGGCAGCACCGAAGAATCGTTTTGGTTTGTGAAGGGCGTTGGCATCTACACCACCACTTAAAACCTTACCACTGGCAGGTTGTACCGTGTTATATGCACGCGCCAGACGTGTAATAGAATCCAGAAGGATTACCACATCGTGACCACATTCTACCAAACGTTTTGCTTTTTCTAAAACAATATTGGCAACTCTCACGTGTTCGTGTGCTTCCTTATCAAAAGTAGAAGCTACTACCTCACCACGTACGTTACGTTGCATATCGGTAACCTCTTCAGGACGTTCATCAATTAGTAAAACTATTTGATAAACTTCAGGATGGTTTGCCGCAATTGCGTTTGCAATATCCTTAAGCAACATTGTTTTACCGGTTTTAGGCTGGGAAACAATCATACCACGTTGGCCTTTTCCAATAGGGGAAAAGAGGTCCATAATACGGGTAGACATGCTGCTTTGCTTTTCAGCAATATTGAATTTTTCCTTAGGGAAAAGCGGAGTTAAGTGCTCAAAAGAAACACGGTCTCTCACTACCTGCGGATCCAATCCGTTAATTTTGTTGATTTTGATTAAGGGGAAATATTTTTCGCCTTCTTTTGGAGGTCGAATTTGCCCTAAAACAGTATCTCCGGTTTTTAATCCGAATAAACGAATTTGTGACTGGGATACATAAATATCATCTGGGGAAGTAAGGTAGTTGTAGTCTGAAGATCTAAGGAAACCGTAGTTATCCTGCATAATATCCAGTACACCTTCACTTTCTATAATCGCGTCAAACTCATAATCAGGTTCACGGTAGCGGTTTCGTCCGTCACGGTTGCCGACATCGCGGCCTCCATTGCTTTTGTTACTGCTATTGCTACGTGTATCTTTTTTCTGATCGCGAGGATTGTTTTTACTTGCGTGAGAAGAATTGCTATTGTCTTCTCTTGGTTTTTGTTCCTGCTTTTTAGGCTCCCTGGCTTTTGCCGGTGTATCTTCTTTTTTAGGAGAAGAATTTTCCTTTCTGGCAGGGGCAGGGCGGGGCTCTTTGGTTTCTGCCGTTGCAGCAGCCCTTGGTGGTTTTTTATTGCTTCCTACTTTCCCGCCTTTCTTAGGCTGTGGCTTTTCTGCAGTTTTATTGCGCTCGTCACTTTTAGGAGTTTCTTCCTTTTTAGTATCGTCGGTTAATGCTTCTTTAGCTTTTTTAGGATTTGCAGCCTGATAGTCCAGGATTTGATATACAAGGTCTAGTTTTTTTAAAGTCCTGAATTTGGGAACATTTAAAGTTTTAGCGATATCCTGCAGCTCAGGCAGCTTTTTAGCTTTTAATTCTGAAATTTCAAACATGAATAATTAAGAATAAATTTGTGTTTGGGTTGATTGTTAAACTTCTCGAGGAAGAATCGAAAAAAATTTGGAGACTTAAGTAACCTGTTTTGAATTGGTTACGAAATGTTCCTGCAAGTATACAACTTTATTTTAATATTTTAAATAGCATTTCTAAAAAGAATCTTTATTTTTGTTCGCGAATTCCACCAGAAGTTATGCTACAAAGAATACAAACAGTATATTTACTTATTGCTGCCATTATAAGTGGCGGACTTATTTTCGTATTTTCACTTTGGGAAAATTCTGAAGGTGTGGCAATGTTTGCAGAAGATTATCTTATGGTTTTTATTGCATTTCTTGCTTCAGCTTTATTATCTTTGGTGAGTATTTTTATGTTCAAAAACAGAAAGCTTCAATTTGTATTGGGGCGCCTAAATATTTTATTAAACTTTTTTTTACTAGGAGTGTTTGTTTATTGGTCGCTAAGTTTACCTGGAGAAATGGATATTTCAGAGAAGGGTATTGGGATGTTTCTTCCAATCATTTCTATCGTTTTTCTTGTTTTGGCCAATAAGGCCATTAAAAAGGACGAAGATCTCGTAAAATCTGTGGACCGATTACGATAAGCCTATCATCTTAGTAGTATTAGTGCGTGAAAACCCGAAGTGAAAGCTTCGGGTTTTTTAGTGGTGTGCCGTGCATGGCATATCACTTGACGGTGCAAGTCCGTTATGGGGGTTTATAGCTACCTATCATTAGCCAAAGGCAAGGGTGTCCATCGTGAGGTGGAATCTGAAGGAAGCCTGCGGCAAAGTTCCGGTCCGAGGAACACGAACATCATATAAGGCATAGCTGATCTGGATGAGCTTGCCATACAAAGCGAAGTCCTAAAGCTATACGGAGATCAGGGTGTAGATGATGCGGATATATGGAATGAAAGTGATATGTCTTACCGCGGGAGATCTCACAGACATAGGTGAAACAGTGTATGAGCCTATGGTTGAAACAAGA
>NZ_FUZC01000036.1 GCF_900168115.1 Salegentibacter salinarum | reverse complement strand
TAGAAAATAAAATATTAAATTTGAGAGAAGGACTTATTGCTTTTCATAGGATATATTGTTGTGTGCTGGCTTTATTTAATCCGTTTTTATTTTAAAGTATAGGCAAATTGGCTGCTATCATTCTCAAGAGGTAAATTTTCTACCAATTCAATAATTTCGAATTTATCTTGGATGTTATTTTGATTCTGGAACATAAGGTGGATTTTACCATCAGTCTCTTTTATCAGAAGTTGAAAATAATCTTTATCCTTGGATGCTAATTTTGTCGGTGGTTCATTACAATAGTCCGCAACTTCAAGTTGGAATTTATTCCATTTGTAAAAAGTCCAATTAATTGTTTGGCAATAATCTCTTTTTAAACTTCGAGCAGTATTTAAAATCAAAGTATCCTTGGTCTCATAGTCCTTCTCACTATTGTCGTAAATCCAAGAATTAGTTGCATTTGGCACAAAATCTCGAGATTTAATCAAAGTTTCCTGCAGAATTTCTTTTAACTCATTTTTCGATATTGTCTGTCCGAAAATTGATGTTAAACATCCAAATAGGAAAACTGCTATAACTAATTGTACTTTCATTATGATTCATTTTGCTTGCACACAACGTACGTATAAATGCAGTATTACATTTATATCTATTATGTCTTTACTTCAGCTAATCTAGCGGATTTTTGATTTTAAAAAAAAATATTTCTAGCCGTATGGGTCCAAATAACAGTGGTTTTGGTGCTTTTATGTCCTAATATACCGGTATATATCTTAAATCGGTTCCACTTTCCAAAAAATAGTGGCAAAGGAGTCCTACAGCATTTGCGGGCTTACTCGTTTCTTGATTCCTGCCCTATTCTCTGCTTCCCTTACTACTTTGGCAACACTTTCTGTTTTATATTTTATAGAAGGTTCCTTCAGAAAGAAAAGTTTCCAGTCTCCATTCCTTATCAGGCAATTATAAAACAGATTACCCTCTTAAAAATAAAAGGAATAAAAACCATAGTCGTATATTAAACGAATAATAGACGTTTATTTCTTCTCCCATCTTTATCTCCAATTAAAAAACAACATGGCTTCGCCAGCGTCAATTACATTGATATCTTAAATTTTCCTTAAATAACCCAAAAATAATTTTTTTTAAGAATTCCTGATGAAATTAAACCGTACAAATAGTACGGTTTACATAATATCTTGATTTTATACCTTATTTAAATTTTCAATATGCATTCAGCAATAAACCCTTAACGCTTTAAAGATTAGAATAAGTTGAAGTATCCAATAACCCATTCAGCACATTAGCCTTCCGTACCTCCAGGCTAAAGAGCTTCATTAACAAACACCGGACACAAGTAAAAAACCGCCACCTCCTATTTCGCTTCTTCCGCACAAAAAGCGGAAAAGCTCCATTCCCGGTTCTGGTTTTCACTTAAGTCCTTAAATTGGATTTCATTAATTTAATTCCGCTTCCTGCTTCTTCCCTATTCTTCCATTTCCCTATTTGAAGTATTCCCGGACTTCACTGCCACTACCTTTTTTTGTAATGCAAAATACCAAGATTTTGAAGTTAGTCCGGACTGCATAAAGCCGGTCCCTGCGCTCCCTTTTTATAAGTCCGGACTAACTTCTAAATCTTGAAAGTGTATCAGCATCAAAAAAAGGTAACAGTGAAGGCACTACGGGAAGTAAATCTAATAACGGAAAAAATGAAATCATACAACATCCACAAAAAGGAAGCGGAATTAAAAAAATCTAAAAAAGGAAAACGCTCAGGATACAATAAGTAAATCAGTTAAAATCAATTATAAACCTTTAAATCTTTTAGTTATGAAAACGCTTAGAAACACAGTACAGTTAATTGGAAACGTAGGGGAAGATCCTAAATCCCACAGGTTTGAAAATGGTATGTTGGTTTGCCGATTTTCTTTGGCCACCAATGAACAATTTTTAAAGACGGAGAGAAAGTTCAGGAAACACAATGGCACCAGCTGGTAGCCTTGAGTAAACAGGCAGAACTTGCTAGTAATTATATCTCTAAGGGAAAGGAAATTCCTATTAAAGTAAAATTAACTTATCGCCCCTATAACAATGAAGCTGGAGATAAACAGTACATCAACGAAATTCTGGTAGATGAGATCCTTTTATTGGGCAACTCAAAACAGGATAATAATTAATTAAAAGCAAAGAGGGAGTCATCCTCGAAAACTGCGTCCTCTTTCATCAACACTTAAAAAAGTATATAATGGAAAGCAAAGTTAATGAAATAGCCAAAAGTTATATCGGAAGTATTAAAACAAAATAACTTCATCCCGTGATGCTACTTTTAATGGATCATTCTCAAAAGTTGTGTGTGAATTGAAATATTAGTTTGATTTTTGCTGTCTAAACAGGAAGCATTGGATCCATATATAGACCTACTCAAG